>NZ_JAHLEF010000009.1 GCF_018861755.1 Clostridium sp. CF012
GGTATCTAGGAGCTCTTATTACCAATACCTTAATAAGAAACCAAGTAGTAGAGAAATTGAAAATATAAACATAGGAAAAGTGATTATGGATATCCATATAGCCAGTAAAAGTTGATTCAGCACACATTGATAGTGTAATATTCAAATTACCATTTCTACATCTTAACTTATCTATAAACTCCTTTTGACTAGTTTTATTATTTAATACTACTGTATAAACCAGTTGAAAAAGACTACCGAGATCAGTGGTTTTAACCTTTATAAGTTCATGACCTATTGTATATTCTAAAAATAAATCATCAAAAACCCCTTCATAATCTAAGTCTTCTGGTATTGTTATTTTAAGAAGGTTTTGAGATGTTTTATTAACCCCAAAGTTTACTAACTTAAGTGTAGACATCATTAAGCAAAGACACACAGTAAATAAAATCCCATATCCAAATAGTCCAACTCCAACAGCAAGTCCTGCTGAGGTTGTAAAGAGTACATAAGATATATCTTTTGAATCTCCTGGGACACTTCTAAATCTAATTATGGATAAAGCGCCTGCTAGACTAAATGCTCTAGCAACATTACTCCCTACTAAAAATACAATTATAGCAACAACTGTAGGGATAATAACCAAAGTAAGCGCAAAGTTCTGAGAATGTCCTCCTTTATTAGAAGTCTTCATATAAGTGAAACTTATTAGTGCACCTAAGATAAAAGATACAATTAATGTTAATATTGCGTCGTTTAATGATATTGTTGTAGCCACTGTGTTTGATCTGAGTATTGAGTCAAGCATGTGTCCATTTCCCCCTTGCATTCCTTATTAGTACTTAACAATTACTAATCGTTAAGCCCCTATTAATTTTCTGTCATTTAGCAAAAATTTTCTATCATTTAATAATAATTTTCTATCATTTAATAATAAATTTTCATATTCTTTTCCATATTTAGAGAAGCTTGTTTTATATACCTTAAATTCAGAAAGCAAATTTGATAACCAAATTGGAATATTGTTCTCTGCTTTAATTTCCATAACCCATTTATCATTATCTATTAAATTTTCTCCATAATCACCACTTTCAAGTTTTAAATCGTATCTTCTAGTTCTTATATTGGAATCAAAGGTTATTCTTAAACCTCGATTTATTTTGCTAAAGAATGCTTTTCTGTCATAAGCTAGGTAAAGCTTTGGATCAAGGTCATAGATTTTTAAAATATACTCAATTTCATTTAAAACTTGTCTATTCATATAGCTCTTAATTGCAGGTTTTTCTCCTGTTGCTACAAGATCATAGGCCTCTCCTAGTTTTAATTTAGTTCTTCTCTTATTCACTAAGCCACAGACCTTTTTCTTAATCTCCAAATACACTTTTTCATCTGCCTTTGGAACTCCATAGGCTCTAAGCCTGAGTTTTTCTTTGTAGTCTGGTTTAGATAAGGAATTCCTTATTAAATTATTTTCTCTTGTGTCAAAGTAAAGATTACTTATGGTATAAAATCCATGCTCCTTATTATATTCATCCATCTCCATATATTTCAAAAGCTTATTTTCAATTTGTTTATAAATTTCTCTATCTATTAAGAACTTACTTTCATGTCTATTGAAAACCTCGATCCCCATAAATATTCTCCTTTTCTCTATAATTTGTTTTTATTATTTCTATGTTTTTATTGTAACTACAAATTGTAGTAGTAATATCAAAAGATTATGTGAACTTTATGGAAGACCAAAATCGAGAAATAAAAATAAGCTGACACCATATGAATGATGATGCCAGCTCACTTTTATAGAATTTTAAAAATAATTTATTTATACAATGCCCGTTGCTCAATACGCAAATTACTTTTGTCAATAATAGATCATGCAATTAAACTTCAGCTTACCCTTATTTTAATTTAAGATGAGTCATTGTCCAATATGTCACAATATTATTTTTATATTATTGTGCTTCAATATCTGCCTCCACATTATTCTTAAGCCCAAGCCTTGTCTTCATATATTTCATAGTAAGCACTGTTAATATAATCATAGCTATTCCAAGCACCATATGAGTTGTAAATATGTTTTCATGATCCTTCAATACTCCCATTAATGGAAAGGCTATAGCTACTGACATATTACAAGCTAAACTTTGAAAGGAAAGCACTGTTGCCCTTTTGTCAGAGGGTATGTGTTTATTTAAATATTTAGTAGTAACTGGCCTATATATTCCCCTTGCCACCTGTTGAAATAGTATTGCAAAAACACCAAACCATACCTTTACTACGCCCATAAGTACAAAAGATATTATCATTAAAAGAGCCATAAAAGTTAAGGTTTTAGGTTTAGTTTTATCCATAATCCAGTGACTGCGCTTTGAAGCAAAGGCTGCGGTTATATTAAAAACGAAAAATATTATTCCAAAATATCTTACTGGTATTTTTACTGCTTCCATGTAGGGTTGATAATAAAAAAAGGCTGTTCTATAAAATATAAAAAACATCATGGTAAAAATTATTACAGCTTTAATTTTCTCATGGGATATTATAAACTTGCCACTTTCTTTTATTTGCTCTATATATTTTATACCGTATTTCCCCACCTTACCTTCTATAGGAGGCTCTTTGAATCTTAGGGTTATAATAATGGTTACTAACATAAATACTGCTGAAATTATAAATGGGAGATTTATATTAACCTCATACACAAATCCAGCAATTATTGAACCTACCGCCTGTGCATAAAGTGCGAAAGAACGGGCTTTTCCTTCTATGCTTTGAAATTCCTTTTCTCTTCCTATTACTTTTAGAGAATCATATATTAGCGCATTGTCTGCACCAGATTTAAAAGTTGCACCTAAACTAAAAATAACTTCTGCTAATATAAACATGGAAAAACTATTTCCCACTATATAAAATCCAAGACTTATAGCCCAAAGCCCCGCTCCTAGAAGAATACTCTCCTTCCTACCAATCTTATCTGCCACGGCTCCTGTTGGCACTTCAAATAAAACTACAGCAATGGCTGAAACAGATTGAAGTAACATTATTTCAGTAAATGATAGCCCCTTTGCAATTAAAAATAGTACTAATATAGGACCTAATATTAACAATTCTGCAAAGGTTGAATAAAAATAGTAAGTTTTTATATTTTTAGAAAAATCCATTTTTCTACCCCCTATTCTTTAAATAGTGTAAACACTATCTTACTTAATATAAAAAAAGCCCCGCAGAAAATCACTTAGAAGTGACTCCGCAAGGCTTAAATAGCTATACGTGTAAGATAAAAATTCCCTGTGCCGCTAGATACATATAGACACACTCACCATTTGAAATATTTTACCATATTAGAATCTGTTTGCATAGCCTTATAATGAAATTATTTCAATTTATAACTCCTCCACCTCTATATCTTTAAAGTAAACTCTGCCTGCATCTAATCTACTAAATCCAAACATCCCATACTTGAATTTATCGTTAGCATGACAAATTAACTCTTCCCCGTTTATATAAAAATATATTTTATCCTCTTTAACTATAACTTGAAATTCATAATCTATATTATATTCCCATTTATAGTCTACAGTCACTAGTGGAATAAACCCAAAGTCATTTATAATAAGTGATACTTTGTTTTCTCCATTAAGCCCCGCATGATATCCTCTTTCTGCTCCTTGAACTCTAAATGCAATATTATGGGATAATCCATTTATAGGCCTTACTGTGGCTTTTACACTTATATCTTTAGTATAATAATTTCCAGTATAGGCCTCACACTGACTTATACTCATACATCTCATATGCCCATCTTCTATACCCCAAGCTCCATGATTGTGAGCAAAGGGAGTTACGCATAGGAACTCAAAAGACTGTTTGGCAAAATCAATAGTATACTTGGATTTCCCTTTTACTTTAAATTCATCAATAAATATACTTCCTAAAGCACTGTCCGTTCCTGGTGAAAAAGATTCTACCATTATTCCTACTTCATCTATCATTGACCCATCAGTGTCTGGTACGATAAATTCTATCTTTTGCCACAGGTTATTTTTTAATACTTCTATAGGTAGCTTTATATCCTCTTTTGTAAAGGTATTTCTCACATAAGGTGTAATTGCAATATCCCTACCTTGCCACTTGCTAAGGTATACGCTCATGCTAACCTTTTGCCCTGGATATACCTGAGGAGTAAAAGTAGGTTTATATCTTTCATCATCAAAATCAGCTCTTCTATAAAAAGGCTTATAATACACCTTAGAACTTTGACCATATGCAATGTTATCAAATATAACCTCTAATGAGCCTTCACTTTCATACCCAATTTCATGGCTATGCTTTAATAAGAATTTGTTGCTATCTGAAAGCCTAAATCCATGAGTTGAGCCAGCAACTTCAAAATCAAAATATAATTCTCCTAGTTTAATTGAGTCTTTTAATTTCTTTGGAGCCTCTTCTTTTGCTAGTCTATATCCTAAAAGTGCTAATTCCTTTGCATAGGTGGGCACATCAAGTATATTTAAATATCCGGATATACTAGAAGTAGCTATAAAATCATTTATAGGCTTTCTATAATTATCCTTTAGTCCCTTCATCCCTTGCGCCACTCCCATAATAGTTCCCACATTTCCAGCATTACAATCTGTATCCCAACCACACATAGTAGCTATCTCTATGGTCCTAGCTAAATCACCTTCACCATATAATAGCGAAAGTATACATACTCCTGCATTAGGAATAATGTGACAAGCACCTAAATATTTATCATATCCCCAATTTTCCTCAAGGTGCTTTTGACAAAGTGCGAAATCTAGTGGCTTCTGATTATAAAACTCCATTACATCTCTTGTAACTCTAGAATACTCAGAGTCAGCAGGTATTTTAGATAGCCCAGCCTCAATTATTTCCATAACATTTTCTGTAGAAAAAGCTTTAGAAATACAGGTTGCAATAAATCTTGCACCATATATACCATTTCCATCATGAGACACGCTAGCTGCCTTCCCAGCATATTCTGCAGCCTTTTCTATATTGCCGGGCCAAACAAGTCCCCAGGTATCTATAAATATTTGCCCCCCGATTTGCTGCGATAGTATCTTACCATTTAATCTTTCTGATCCAGAAAGGGGTACCTTAAATCCATTTTTCAGATTAAGATATACTGTATGTTCGGTACTAACTCCATATCCACCCCACCAAAACATCCCTATTCCTTCTCTAGAATAATTAAGCCAAGCTCTTCCTACATCTTCAGCTTCGAGCTCTCTATCTTTTGCATCATCATATAAGGCTCTTAAAAAGAAAACAGGTCCATTTACATCATCATCTGCTGCAAAATTCTTATAGTCCTTTACATAGCCTGTAATATTTCCATATACTGCTTTGATTTTTTCATAAGTCCAGAATGATGGCTCTACAGGTGCACCCAGCCTTATGCCCATATTCATTCCTAAAAATCCTGCATAGACCTTTTCTAAATAATTATTGGGAATCAATGATAACCCCCTTAATAATAAATACTTCTTTATATTTATATGTTACTCATAGGAGAAAATCCACTAATTACTTTATACTCTTCAAAGGTCATGCATGCCTTTTATTACTTTAATACTTCATTAGCATGTTTAGTTATATCTTTTCCACCATTTTCATTCCACTGCGCTACGAATTTATCAAAATCACTAATAGGACGCTTTCCTGTTATAATATCTGCTGAATATTCTTTATAAATGTTATTTATAGAATCCCACTTAACAGATAATTCTTCTGGGATTATAAAATTAATATCCTCAGTATAAAGTTTATTAACATCTTCTAGTGATTTAGTTCCTGCGGCTCCAAGTAGTGGGCTCGCAAGTTCTTTTCCTAGAGCAACTTTTGAAGGCTCCCAAAATTTCGCATACCATTCCTGTGATTTTTCAGTTAACTGTATTTTATTATCTTTAATTGTATAATGCTCACCTTCAAAACCTAAACGATCTATCATTTGACCTTTTTCACTAGCCATAAAGTCTAAAATCTTAAAAGAAATTTCTTTGTTTTTAGATGTGGAAGAAATAGCTATACCTCTATTTTCTTTAGAAACATCTATTGGTAAATATCCTTGTGCTTTTCCCTTTGCTGCTGGTAAAACTGTAAGTCCTGCCGCTCCCCCATTAGCCTTTCTGACTTTACCTTCATAAATATCTATTACTTTTCCTGCTGTTCCTACTATTACAGCAGCTTGATTATCATAAAAAGCCTTTTCCTTTGTGTCCCATTTTTTAGTTAAGTATTCTGAATCTAGTATCCCTTCTTTATAAAGTTTATTATAAAAAGTCAACTTTTCTTTTTCATTGTTAGAAACCTTATTAAATATATACTTACCATTTTCATCTTTTATCCAAGTAGATTTATTTCCAAATGCTTGGTCAAATATTTCATCAATTTCTAAAGTACTACCAGCAGCTGTTAATGCATAAGCTGGTGATCCTTTTCCGCCTAAATTTGATTCTTTTAATTGTTTTAAAAATGCATAATAATTATCTATAGTAGGATCTTCCATAAGTTTTTTTGATGTACTTAATTTATCAAACCAATCACTTCTCATTACTGGAACCTTTGATGAAAGAGGTTTAATCCATAATAAATATGGATAATTTGCCAGTCTCATTTTATTTTGTGGTTCTAAATTAGGTTTAATATACTTAGATTTTTCTATATATGATGTTAAATCCTCGAGTAATCCTTGCTCAGATATCTGGAGGTCTCCCCCTTGAAAGTATATAATATCTGGGATATCTTTACCAAGTAACATTAAGTTTAACTTTTCGGCGTAGTTACCTGAAGGCATTTCCACAAGTTCAATCTTAACTTTTGTTCCTTCCTCTGCCATAGCCTTTTCTATAAGTCCTATATATTTTTGATTTATAGGATCTTTTGGACTTACATCTTTCATCACCATTCTTACTGCTACTGGCTCAGTTGAGTTGTTTTTTTCCACCTTGTCAGTAGTTTTTGGTTTGCATGCCACTAAACTCAGTGTGCTTATAATCACAAGAATTAACGCTATTGACTTTTTCATAAAATCACCCCTAAAATTATTTTTTTAAAACTACTCTTTAATAAAACTGCTACTCTTTAATTCCTCCTTCCATTGTTCCCTTTGTGTAATTTTTAAGTATAAATGGATATATTAAAAGTATAGGAACCATTGCAATCATTATAGTTCCTGCTTGTAATGCCTGATAACTTAGCTGTGAGGCCTTATCAAAGGATAGTAGACTATTGGCACCGAGCATTGCTGTGGTATCATTTAATACCACAAATTGCCTAAGCACTAATTGTAATGGCCATTTAGATGAATCATTTAAGTATATTGACGCTCTAAAATATTCATTCCAATGAAAAACCCCATAAAATAAACCAATAGTCGCAATGGAAGACTTTGAAAGGGGAATTAATATTTTAAAGAGAATAGTTAAATGTCCTGCGCCGTCTACCCTTGCTGCATCAATAAGTGCTTCTGGCACCTCTTCAAAAAACCTCATAAGTATAATTAAATAGTATACGTTTAGTGCCTTATATAAAATTACCGAAGAATAAGTATCTAAAAGTCCTATGCTTTTAATTAGTAAATATTCCGGAATTAATCCAGGTTCAAATACCATAACAATTATTAAGATTATCATAAAGAATTTTTTTCCTACAAGACCTGGTCTTGTAAGTGCATAAGCCGCCATTATTGTTAACCCTAAATTCAATACAGTTCCTATAACAGTTACAAATACAGAGTTAAAAAGGCTTTTCATAATCTGAGGATTAGAAAATAAAACTCTATAATTATCAAGTGAAAATCCTTTAGGAATAATGGTTAGCCCTGTTACTTCTTTTGCCCTTGTAGGGTCAGTCAGAGACAGTGCTAGTAAATTAACAATTGGTATAAGCATCGATAAAGTAACAATAAATAGTAATATATAGAATAAAAAGTGGACTAAATTTTCTTTATTTTTCATTTTTCCCCCTACCATAAACCTTTCCCCGATATTTTTTTTGCTAAAAAGTGTGTGGTAAAGATCAATATAATCCCAATTACCCCTTTAAACAAACTTGCTGCTGTAGCGTAAGCATATTGACCATTTATTAACCCAACCCTATAAACATAGGTATCAAGTATATCAATTACACTTATAACCGAGTCATTCATAAAGTTAAATACTTGGTCAAAGCCCGCATTCATAAAAAAGCCTAAATTCAAAATAAATACTGTAACTATGGTGCTTACAAGTTCTGGTATCGTGATATGTATCATCTCATCAAACCTAGATGCACCATCTATTCTTGCAGATTCATATAGTGCAGGACTTATTCTCATTATAGCTGCTAAATATATTATTGAATCCCATCCGGCACTTCTCCAGGTCTCTGACAAAACTAATACCCATCGTATATATCCTTTACTTGTCATAAAATCAACAGAGGGTATATTAAATATATTTATGATATTATTTACTCCACCGCTTGTTGGCGATAATAGCTTAATCCATATACCTGTAATTACCACCCAGGAAAGAAAGTGTGGTAAATATACTACTGATTGTACATATTTTCTAAACTTCAATGATCTTACTTCACTTATAAGTAAAGAGAAAATTATTGGTATAGGAAAGAAAAATACTATTTTCATAGTACTTATTATTATAGTATTTTTAAGTACATGAAAAAAACTATCAGAACTGAATAGTGTTTTAAAATGTTTTAATCCTACAAAAACATTATCGCCTATGATTCTATAATCTTGAAATGCAAGTGACATACCAGCTAAGGGTATTAAATGAAATATTATAAAATATATAATTGGTAGTAATAGCATTAGATATAGTACTCTATCTTCTTTTATTTTTTTCAAGTTGTCCATTTTAATTCCCTCCTTAGTTTTATTTCATATAACTTTCACCAATTCAGTATTCTATAATCTTATTATATACTTGAAATCCTAGTATAATAATTATATTTATAAATCCTTACAGTTTTATGAAATTTTTAACATTTCTACTCCATATTTTATCATTCACTTCACTATATTACCAACATTTTTTATAAATGTCCCACAAATACATTAAAAAAACCTGTAGAACATTTATTGTCCTACAGGTTTTTATGTATCTATTATTATTAAATCATCATCTGAGATGCTGAAATGTCGTTAAAGTTTGAAATCTGCTGGATTCACACCAAGATTTGAGCACATTTCTCTAACCAAAGCAATTTCATCTTTGTCAAAAGTCCCATCTGCGGCACCTATAGAGCAGCATACTGCTATTAATGATTTTGCTGCATCTGGTTTGCTTTTCATCTTAGTAATTGCCTTCATGGCTTCTGCCTTTCCAACATTATAATCAAATGCAAACATATCTGCATAGTGATTAAATCTTGTTAGTACATCGTTTAATTTAAAAACCTTTAATGAATCATTAAGATTAATATACCCTACCATCTTTTGTTTTTCGTCCGAGCTTATATTTCCATCAGCACTTGCAATAAGTGCACAACCCGCAGCTGTTGCTTCCATAAAATCTTTGTTTGCAAATTGCTTAATTCCTGCTTGTGTTTTATCCTTCTGTTCTCTTAACCAATCACCAATTCCCATAATAAACACTCCTTTAATCTTATATTATATTAATAAATTTTACTCAAACTTATTTTACAAGTATCTTGAATATAATTCACCTACACTTATTAGATTCTCCATTTATTAGATTTATCCTGTAAATTTAAAAGATTTAATAAATTCTTCACAAATTCGACCTTCCTACAGCTTTTTCACTTAATGACATAAAAACATCTGTTCATACACTACACTCCTTAGTATTACGATTATCTTATTTATAATACTAAGGAGTAAGAGGTAAATTAAAAATAAATGATTGAATACACCACATACACCACTAACCTAATAGTTTATTTAAAGTATTAGGGCCAGCAATGCCATCAACTCCAATTTTATTTTTTGCTTGAAAGTTTTTAACTGCAACAAGTGTAAAAGCGCCAAAGACACCATCCGCTTTGTCACTACCGCAGGGGAATCCTAAAGTAATAAGTCTATTTTGTAACCATTTAACTAAATTGCTGCTTGTACCTTTTTTAAGAATAACCTTAGCTATGGCGCCATTAGTCAAATCATTTCTAACCCCATCTACAGCTAACTTGTTTCCATTTCCATCTGTAATGCCTGATAAATTACACGCTGCTTGAAAAGTCGATATTACATCATTTACTGGTATTACAGGAATTAACATCCCCACAACTGCTTTGATTATTGCATTTGCTATTAAATCAGCATTGTACCTACTCATATCTTTTGTACTATCTACAAAAGCACATTCTACAAGAACACAAGGCATATTAGTATTCTTTACAACAAATAAATGTGATCCATCTTTTACACCTCTATTTTTATATCCAAGTAAAGCTATTTCATTGCAAATTTTTGCAGCATGATTTTTAGCAGTTTGAGATATAACATAACATTCTACACCTTCACCACCACCTGAATTAAAATGAATGCATAAATGCAAATCTGAATTTGATTGATTTGCTTTACTACATCTATATTGTAATGATTTTCCTACACTTGAAAATGCCTGTCCATAAGGTGTGCAATCTATTATATTAGTATTAGTATTTTGTAGTTTTTTAATTATTTTCCCTACAACTTCTTTAGTTAAAACATCTTCCCTTTTGATTCCAATTGCCCCGCTATCTGGTGTGCAATTATGCCCAGCATCTATTGAAATTTTCATATATAAACATCTCCCTGAATATCTATTTTTATTTTTTTAAGTTTTTCTGTTATCTCTATATCTATATATGTTCTATATTTGCTTTTGGTAACCTATATGATTTTACTAACCTTCCTATTATTGAACATTAGCACTAAATTAACTCCGTCAACACCTTCTAAAATATTGCTTTCTTCACACATGTTCTATAAATAAGTATAAAAAAACCTGTAGGCCATTTTAATGTGCCACAGGTTTGTATGTATATAACTATTTTATGCATAGCTGGTTATTTAATTTGCTACTGGTTGAAAAACAGGTGTCAGTTTTAATTAATCTTCTTTGGCTGCATTTCCCCCTGCTATTCTTCCAAATACAAGACATTCTGTTATGGCACAACTTCCTAGGCGACTAGCACCATGCGTTCCACCAGTAATCTCGCCAGCCGCATATAGACCCTTTATGACTTTACCATCCAAATCTATTACCTGCCCCCATATATTTATCCTTATACCACCCATGGTATAATGTACTTTTGGCCATAAGCGAATTCCATAAAATGGTGGATGCATTATTGGCTCAGCTTTTTCAATTAAGGGTTTTCCAAAATATTTGTCAATGCCTTCTTCAAAACTCTTATTGAAAACTTGAAGAGACTCTTGAAGGTTTTCATATGAAATATTATAAAAGGCTGCAAAGTCTTTTATTGTGTCAAATTTTTTTACAACCCCTTTTTTAAGACATTTTACTATGCTCCAACCAGATTCACTAACGGCTTTTGAATCTGCAATCCCTACACATGGATGCCCTATTGAAAGGATTTCATCTGACAATGTTTTACGATCCTCAAGCTCGTTTATAAAACGAATCCCTGTAACAGGATCCACAATAATGCCGTACTGAAATAATATATACTCCGAAAATTCTGGCCCATCCCCATAGCCTTTTTCATCAGGTGAAGCCCATGGTCCAAGCTGAATATGAGACAATTGTACGGAAGCAGCTCCTATTCTTAGTGCTTCTTTAAGGGCCTGGGCAGTTGCAAATGGTTTGTTTGTAGTATCGATTTTTTCTGTAAGCCTTGGATCTTGTGCCATTCTAAAAGCAATATCACTAGAAAACCCACCGGCTGCAAGAACCACCCCTTTTTCTGCCTTTATATATATATCACGTCCAGCATTAGAGTCTTTGTAATCATAGTTCTCCCTAACAATAACACCACATACTTTTCCCTCTGAATCTTGAACAAAACTTTTAAAGCACATTTTGAGTCTAACCGACGTGCCTAGATCTTCTAACTTTTCTTTAAGTTTTTTAATGATAGTTGCACCAGAAATATTCTTGGCAGTATAACAACGTGGCACGCAGTGCCCGCCGAACTGATCAACTCTATCCAGATATTCAACACCTAGATAATCCTGTGACCATTCAAAGGTCTCATTTGCATTGTCCACCACAACGCGTACAAGTTCAGGATAGTTGATTCCAGCACCAGCCTTAAGCATATCTCTATACATCATTTCTTTAGAATCTTTTATATTGAATTTTTTCTGAAGTTTAGTTTCAGAAGCTGCAATGCCTCCATCACTTATAATTGAATTTCCACCAATTGCACTCATTTTTTCTATTATAATAACAGATGCAAAGGCATTACGAGCTTCAATAGCTGCAGTTAGTCCAGAAAACCCACTTCCTATTACAATAATATCTGTTACTTCATCCCAAATATTCGTTTTATCAGGAAAAGATAGAGTGTTTTTATTTTTGTTCATAATTTATAAAATCTCCTTTGTTAACAATAATATATTTCCAATTTACATATATTGTGCATAACTTGTATTAATTTGTTTATAACTCTTAGTTAATAAAAATTATAATACCACAGATCTAAATTAATCATTTAATTTTTAACTTTTTAAAATAATATTTTTTATCTTCATCCGTAATTTCTCGTATTATTTTACAAGGATTACCTGCAGATATGGAGTTAGATGCTATATCTTTAGTTACAACGCCAGATCCAATTACTACATTATCACCTATGTTAATGAAATGCATTCCTTGCTTCAAAATGAATGAATAGGGTGACCTGCTATTAAAAGGCTTACGTTTGGCGCAAATAGGATAGTTCTTCTCCAAATGCTTTATATGGTTTTCCACTTATTATTCTTTCTTTTTCTGTCATAAACAATACCCCCATTATTTATATAATCCTCACAATTTTATACAAGGTCAAATTAACTCTAATAATAGTATATCGTTAATGTATAAGTTTCATATAATTCTCCTATTATTAATATATTAGAATTCATGCTCAACTTTTTTAAATATACAGCATATAATATACCGAAAAGAAGTACAAAAGATATTAAACAATTAATCTAATTATAAAAAGGAGAATTTTAATGGCAACAACAAATATTATTTATGATAATAGAGATGCTTTTGTTTCTGCTGCTGTAGGTTCAACTACCTTAAATTTTGGTAAAGATTCTGATTTATTTACTGGTAAAGTTGGCTCAGCTGCCCATAAAACTTTACTTCATTTTGATCTTTCATCAATACCAGCAAATGCTACAATTACTTCTGCTAAATTATATCTTTATGTATTTAGAAATGATAATACTGCTGATGCAACTGTAGATATTAAACAGCTTAATAGTGATTTCTATGAATATAAAGTAACAAACGCTACTGCACCAACTTCATCCGTTCTAGTTTCAGGAGATACTGCCCAAAAGACTATTGCAATTACAGACGTTGGCAAAGTTATTTCTTTTGATAATTTAACCAAAACTATTGCAGCCTGGTATGCTGACGGAATCACAAATCATGGCTTTGAAGTTTCAGGTCCAAGCGCTGATAATTCCGCTATCGGTTTTTGGAGTAGAGAATATAGTGAAACTGAAATATGTCCAACCCTTGAAATTGAATATACTGTAACCTCTGATATACCTGATATTGAAACTATAGTAATCCCTCAACAAATTCAACCACTCCAATCGGGTGCTGAAACAACTATATATGGTATATCAAATGATATCTTCTTCAACTATTTAGTTGACAATGACGAAGCTCACTTTGTGTATGTAACAGTAAAAGCTTGTGATACTAGAACTGGAACTTTTGAAAATATAGGTAGTGAAATATCCGTTGCTGCAGGTACGAAGAGCGCAGTTGAAGTATCACCAATAAAAAAATATGTAAAATTATCAGTTAGAGGAACTGACTTTGGGGCAACTAACACAATAAATGCAAACGCTGTTTATAAGACTTTTGCTAATATGGTACCATCTAGAATTATTAGTGGAGAAGTTCCCTCAACTGGTGCTACAATGACATTAACAATGACTAAACCGTTAATTGGAACAACTGCAGCTACAACCGCATTTGCTATTAGTAGTTCAGGGACAGCTCCTACTGTAACAAAGGCCGATGTTTCAGGTACAGTCGTAACTCTCACATTAAGTGCAGCTATAAAAAAAGATGAAAAAATAACTCTCACCTATGCAGCGACAGGAACTAGCGATCTAACTGGTTTAAATGGTGAGGTTAATAACTTTTCTAATCAAGCAATAACAAATAACAGCACACAAGTATAGTTAAAATCAATGCTTAAATAACTAGTTATCTCTCTATTAATAATTTAAAACTCAGTGAAAGCATTATGCTTTCACTGAGATTTTGCAATCTATTACATATAATCAATCTTTAAATCATATTAAATATAAATAACTCTATTTTGTAAAACTCATATTTTTGTTTGATGCAAAGTAGTCTATCATAATTAAAACTTAAAAATAGGGGGATAGGTATGAGTACTGAAGTAATATTAAGTGCAGCTGCAGATACCTGCATTTGTAAATATTATAACAATTGTAATTTTGGGCATTCCCAAGAGCTCTTTATAGGCAATTTTTCTACTAATTGCTGTCTATATAGATCTCTATTAAAGTTTGACCTATCTTCTCTTTCAAAAAATATTCTTATCTCTAAGGCTATTTTAAAGTTATTTTTATATAAAAAGGATTATTGCGGTACTCAAAAGATCACTGCTTATCCTCTAAAAAATAGTTTTAATGAAGATTCAGTAAATTGGAATACAGAATTAAAAACGCACCCTATTTCAGCCTCTGCATATATATTGGATAACCAGATAAACACTTATATTGAAATCGATATAACTACTTTTATGTTCTCATGGTATAAGAACATTTTTCCTAACTACGGTATAGAATTATTGGGTGCTGAAAATACACCATCACTCACTAGATTTAGAAGTAGAGAATATTTTAATTTCTCACAATCTCCCCAATTAGTAATAACATACGATAATATTAGTTCTCACATAATAAATCTTCCGAGTGTTAGGGCTAGTGAAATTGGAACCCCTTCTTTTTTTGTAAATACAAACTTTCATTCAGGTATAACTTTTTATATTACTAATAATGATGAATATTTCATAGTAGCACAATTGCAGGTAAGTAATGATGGCTTGATTTGGTATAATGAAGGGTCTTCGATAATTATCGATGGAAAATATGGCGCATGTATTACAAGCCATGCTATAACAGAAAGAGTGCGTGTTGTCTTAAAAGGTGTTGGAATTTGTGAAGCCGCCTCTGTGTATGCTACTGTTTAAATCATATAAGTTTGCACACCTATTCTTTCCTAGATTATTTTAGTAACGCATTAAAATCCTTAAGAAAGTCTTTAAATGTCATTAATGTGCTATCTCTCTCGGAAATAATAGGCTTTTGCACATCCCAATTAATAGATAAATCTTCATCATTCCAAACAATGCCACTGTCAGTTCCTTTGTGATATTTCCCAACACATTTATATGAGACAATTGCTGTTTTCGAGAGTACACAGAAACCATGTGCGAATCCTTTGGGAATAAAAAGGCTCTTCCTTTTACGCTGCGTTAAATAAAATCTCTCCCATTTTCCAAAAGTCTCTGAACCCGCTCTTAAATCAACAATTACATCTAGTATCTCTCCAGTTATTGCCCGTACAAGTTTTGCTTGTGGTTCATGCGTTTGAAAATGAAGGCCTCTAATAACATTTTGCCATGAAAAAGATTCGAAACTTTCGTACAAATCAATATCCAAGCCATTTTGGGCAAATATCTCTTTTTCAAAGTCTTTAACAAAATATCCCCTGTTATCTTCTGTTGAGAAAGAACCAATAAGGTATACTCCATTCATACTTGTCTTTTCAATTGAAAATGCTCCCATTAACATTTCCTCCTTTACTCAACTAAGAATTCAATTATTATTTTGAATCCATTGAACAGTTTTCTCAATCCCCTGTTCAAAGGTTACTTCTGTCTCAAACCCAAATTCTTTATACAATTTGGTTGTATCAAATTCATTATATTTTAATAACGCTCCTTGAAAGGGCATTTCGCCAAAATTTAATTCAATATTTTCATCAACTATGTTTCTCATTTTTGTAATAAAATCTTTCAAAGGATAAGGTATTTGATTTCCGATATAATAACTTGTATACGACTTTCCACTTTGACCTACTAAATATAATGCCCTTGCTGCATCAGATGCGTAAATAAAATCATATAACTGCTCACCATGTGTAAATGCGTTTTTCCCCTTACACAATAAATTTCTTATGGTAGTATTAATAAATCTTGCTGATTTTTCACCTGTACCATATATATTTGATATGATAGCATTCACATATGGCAATTTTAAACTAACTGCAAGAGTTTTTGCCATATAATCTGCTGTCTGTTTCGCTATACTGTATATATTACCAAGCGCTGGTTTTGTGCCATCTGCCGGAATATACTGCACAGCTTCATATTCCATGATACTTCCAGCATTAATAAATTTCATACATCCAATTTCAGATGCAGCTTTTACAGCATCGCAAGTAGCTTTTACGTTACTAAGCTGTAACTTTATATCAGCTCTATCCATACCAGCTGTACCTTTCCAAGCGAAATGATAAAATGCATCAATATCATGGTCTAATATTAGCACTGGAAGAGTAGTAATATCCTCAAGTGGGCAGACAACAATCCTAACATTATCATATTGCTTAAATACTGCCATTTCAGATTCCAAACTTCGCACAACAGCTATTACTTTTACGCCCCTTGAAACTAGTTCTTTTACCAACCAACCACCTACAAAGCCAGTTGCTCCAGTCACAATAGCCTTCTTCATCTACAACACAGCTTCCTTAATTGTTTTAGCCATATAATCAATCATCTCATCCGTCATCCCCGGATATACACCAACCCAGAAAGTATCATTCATGATTCTATCTGTAACCGCTAAATCTCCAATTACACGATAGCCTTGACCTTCCCTTCTCATTTCCTCAAAACAAGGTTGCCTTATCAGATTGCCTGCAAAAAGCATTCTACTTTGTACTCCCTTACTCTCCACATATTGAACAACCTTATTCTTATCAATTCCTTCTTTGCATGTAATAAGAAAACCAAACCAACTTGGCTTTGAATTTTCACAAGGCGTTGGCAGTATCAATTTGTCAGATAGATCTTCTAATGCAGCTTTCAATCTATCAAAGTTGTATCTACGCTTTTCTAGAAATGAAGGAAACTTTACTAGCTGAGCACAACCGATTGCAGCTTGCATATCAGTAGCTTTCAAATTATAGCCAAAATGAGAATATACATATTTATGGTCATAACCAAATGGCAATTCACCGTACTGTTTGTCAAATCTATGTCCACAAAGATTATCCACACCTGATGGACATATACAATCTCTCCCCCAATCTCTAAGAGAACGAATAATTTTATTAAGAAGTAGGTTATTTGTATAAACTGCGCCACCTTCGCCCATGGTCATGTGATGTGGAGGATAAAAACTTGAAGTTCCAATATCACCAACAGTTCCTGTAAATTTTTCTTCTCCATCTATGGTGTATTTCGTACCAAGAGCATCACAGTTATCCTCAATCAGCCAGAGATTATTTTTATTACAAAAGGCTTTTACTATTTTCAAGTCAAATGGATTACCAAGAGTGTGGGCAAGCATTACTGCTTTCGTTTTCTCAGAAATTGCGGCTTCAAGTTGCGTTACATCTATGTTGTATTGAGGTATTGTTAAATCAACAAATACAGGAACAGCTCCATATTGAATTATAGGTGTTACTGTAGTTGGAAATCCAGCCGCTACAGTAATAATCTCATCCCCTCTTTTTATCTGCCTGTTGCCAAGCAATGTCGATGTTAGCGCCATAAAAGCAATTAAATTAGCAGATGAGCCGGAGTTAACAAGGGCACAATATTTAATCCCTAAGTAACTGGAAAATTCTTTTTCAAACTGCTCAGTATATTTTCCAGATGTGAGCCAGAATTCTAAGGAACTATCTACTAAATTGACCATTTCTTCATGTCCGTAAAAACGTGAAGCATAAGAAATTCGGTCTCCTTCTTTATACTTTTTTTTATTATGATAGATATCGCAATATTCGGATACCACGTCAAGGATTTGCTTTCTGGCTTCTTTTTCTGTTTTATTTTCAAACATTTATTTAGTACCTCCTAAAAATTCATCAATCTGCTTATCCATAATAAAAGCAATATTACCACCATCAAAGTAGACTTTTGCCCATTCCACAGTTTTTTCGATTGTTGTTTCAACGTCCCATTTTGGCTTCCAATCAAAAACAGATTTGAGTTTAGAACAATCCAATTTTAAAAAATTTGCTTCATGAGGCCCTCCATCATATTTGTTTATCCATGCCTGTTTCTTCCCTGTTGCTGCTTGCCATTTACTGCAAAATAAATCAACTAATCTTCCAGTTGTAATACAATCACTTTCATCTGGACCTACATTATAATAGTCAGCATACTTGATATCTTCATATTGCTTCTGTACAATCATTAAATAAACGTAGAGAGGTTCCAACACGTGCTGGTATGGTCTTGTGGAGTGTGGGTTACGAACGATTATGTCATCTTCATTCTCAGTCGCTCTAATGCAATCAGGTATAATTCTGTCTTTTGCAAAGTCACCACCACCGAGAACATTTCCTGCCCTTGCAGTTGAAATGGCAATATTCCTATCTAAAAAAAATGACTTTTTATAACTGTGTGTTACAATCTCAGAACAAGACTTACTGTTTGAGTATGGGTCATAACCGTCCAGTGGGTCGTTTTCTCTGTAACCCCAAACCCACTCATTATTTTGATAGACTTTATCTGTTGTAATATTAATCATAGATTTAACATAGTTGTTATTACGAACACATTCTAAAATATTTACTGTACCCATCACATTTGTTTCATAAGTATAGTGAGGATTAGTATAAGAATCTCTAACTAGAGTTTGCGCTGCCAGATGCAATACTATCTCAGGCTGAGCAGCATTAAAAACCTTCTCCAAATTCTCCAAGTCCCTAATATCACCGATGACCGAGTGCATCTGTTTTTCAATTTTGCTTATCTCAAATAGACTGGGAGTTGTAGGTGGATTAAGTGAATACCCTGTCACCTTAGCTCCAGCATTAATAAGCATTTTGCAAAGCCATGCACCCTTAAATCCTGTATGGCCGGTTACAAATATTTTTTTATCTTTAAAAAAAGTCATCATCATCATTCATTCCCACACTTTCCATGATGCTTGATTATTGTCCCATAGTTTTTCAAGTAATTCCTTATCTCTCATAGTGTCCATGCACTGCCAGAAACCATAATGACAGAAAGCCTTAAGCTGCCCCTCCAAAGCAATTTTTTCTAACGGTTCTTTTTCAAAAGTCGCAGAATCACCATCGATATAGTCAATGATCTCCGGGTTTAACACCATATATCCAGCGTTAATCCAGCCACCATCTTCTTTAGATTTTTCCTTAAAACTGTTAATCCCTCCATTGTCGTCAATATCAAGCATTCCGAAACGTCCTCTGGTCTGAATGGCTGTAATAGTAGCTATCTTACCATGTGATTTGTGAAAATCAACAAGCTCTTTAATATTCACATCAGTGACACCATCACCATAAGTAAGCATAAATGTCTCATTTCCGATATACTCTTTAACTCTCTTTATACGTCCACCGGTCATTGTATTTAAACCTGTGTCAATTAATGTGACTTTCCACGGCTCTGTATTATTATTGTGTACGGTCATCTTGATATCTTCTCTGAAGTCAAAAGTGACATCTGCCATATGCAGATAATAACCCGCGAAAAACTCTTTTATTGCATACTGCTTGTACCCACAGCATATAATAAACTCATTATAACCAAAGGATGCATAGTACTTCATTATATGCCAAAGGATTGGCTTTTCACCAATTTCTATCATGGGCTTTGGTATTAAATGGCTTTCCTCACTAATTCTCGTACCCAGCCCACCAGCTAAAATTACAACCTTCATTGTTACTCCTTCCTTCCTATTTTAGTTTAAATAAATTGTTACAAATGTCTCCTTTATTGTATACAGGAATATATAACCTACTACCTTTAGGCTAAACACTTTTACACAAATGTTTATTCTAGTAATAAAAAGAACTTTGTATCCAGCTAAAAAAATCTTTATTCCAATGATTACTGCCATGCGAGTTTTGCCTTTATGGAAAGTTTTACATAATAAAAAACTCATTTGGATATTTCATTTGGTTACAAGGCTAGAAGCAAGCTACAAAGTTACTTTTGCATGCAATTATAAGTAGTATGTTACTTATTAAAATTATTTACTAATACTTGGCCATCCTCTTTCAAATGCTCTTTTACTATTTTTAAAAATTTTCGAATTTCAATTAAATTATCTGGTATATTTGAAAAGATTATATAATCAAAAAATTTGTCTTCATAACTCAACTCGCAATATTCAATGTTTCCGATTATAATTTTTGCAAAAGTTTTCGCTATTTCCCTAGCATTTATATTTGGTTCTATGCCATAGACATTAGCATTTTTAAAAATATTTTTTATTTCAATTAGGTTAGCTCCACAGCCACATCCAATTTCTAATACATTAAATTCTTCTAACTTAGGTTTATCAATTAATTTAATTATTTCATAGCTTATATAATTTTCCCAATTAAATCCCCACTTTTCTTCAAACTTCTTTCGATTAACTTTTAAAACTTCATAATACTCATAAGGATTTTCAGCAAAGGTAACACTACCATAATGATGTATAAAAGTATCTTTGCAAAGCATTAATCTATATCCCGATTTTCTTATTCTTAAAGAATAATCATCATCCTCAAAATTTCCTGGAGTAAACCTTTCATCCAATAGTCCAACTTTTTCTATCACTTCTCTTTTGAAGGATATGCAAAATCCAATTAATTTTAACCGTTCCTCCCACTTATTTTTATCAGAAATATTATATTTTACTGCAAAACTTATCATTTCTTCCATATTATTATAGTCCGCACGTATTTGCTGATAATAACCACACATATTAGTAACTGCCCCAACTGCTCCTATATCTTCAGAACTATACAAACATTTATTTAAATTCTTAAGCCAATTTGGGGTAACCACCACATCATTGTTTAAAAGTAGAATATTATCGCCCTTAGCAATGTTTATTCCCTGATTACAGCCTTTTGGAAAACCAAGACCTTCTTTATTAAATATTTTTTTAATTTCTAGCTGGTTATTTAACCAATCAACGGTCCCATCAGTAGAATTGTTATCTACTACAATAATTTCATAATTATTTTTATCTGTATATTTTCTTATGCTTTCAATACAAAGCTTTGTATATTTAAGTTTATTGTGAGTTAAAATTACTATACTTGTAATCATACTATTCCTCCACCATAAATTTTATTCACAATTGATTTTCTCTAAAAAGTCCATACTATATAACCAATTAAGCTCTATCATCAAATACTTCGCATCTAAATAGCCTTTCAAGCAGGTAATAATCCATAAATTTTTTCTCATCATATAGAATACACTCTTCAGGATTTTTTAAAAAATTCGTTTCAGAATTTATATGATTATTATGAACATGCCAACCCCTTGCTATCTCTTGGGGGCTATACCTTGCTTTCCTTTCCATCAATACTTTTTTTAAACCATGATGTTGTGACCTATAAGAATAATGCTTTAGCAAAAATTTAAAGGGAAATATTTTCCGACCATAGAATCTTATTTCATGACCACCTGAATTTGCAAGATCAAATGCAACATTTATTCTCTTCCAGGTGTCTATTCTTGTGAATTTTTGAATAATTGTAGTGTATTTAAAGTATTTTTCAAAATCTCCCCCAGTAAATCCATTATCAACTGGACAAAAATCAATAATATTACAGTCAATTGCATTAAATCCCATTTTATCTACCAAGTATATGGATTCTTTTAAATTCAAACCTTCCCAGGGACCCCTTTTAATTTCATCTGCGTCAGTATGCATAAACCAATCCGCATCAAGCTCTTTTGATAATTGTTCTTTCCTTTTTAATATTTTCATCCATTCATAATATTTTGTAGGTCCTTCTTTAGGAAACCTCTCAAAACCGATAATTTTATTTTCTATATACAAATTTTGTATTATTTCAAAAGTTGAATCCGTCGACCAGTTGTCCATAATATAGACATCCATTCCATTTTCTTTTAATTTTGAAACTGAATCATATATTATATCTTCTTCATTAATAACTGACATAATCGCCACTACTCTAAATTTTTTTATATTTTCATCTATTATATTTTCATTATTTTTACCAATAATACATAATATATTTTCTCTTAATTCCTCTTTATTCTTATTACTAAGTCCAATAAAATGCAAATTGAAATCATAATACTTTATAGTTTTTTTAAATTCATCTATTGTCCATATGGCTTCATCAGAATTACTAAATGACCTATCTAAAGTACTTATTAATCCAATTTTTGAATTCTCCATAAAATCTTTAATGTTACTTAATAGACATCCTTTATTTTTCACTTTTTCTAAAGCATTACTGCATAAAATCATTGATGCTTTGAGTAATTTCGCAGGTAAATTTATTTTATTTGGAAAATCCAGATCGCATTTAATGTACCATACGCCGTCATAATCTATTACCCTTTCTACAATATTCAGATCTATTCCAATTATCGTATATTTATTTTTAAGTTCTAATAAGTAGGGTAAGTTCATACATCCTACATCGATTATAAATTCACATTCAAAACTACTTGCAATTTTATCTATTAATTTAATATTATTCGCAAATTTTTTTACGTCTTTATAACCTTCTTTTCCAAAATATGAGCTGTAATCAACTTTTCCTTTGAGCTCATTATTTATAAAATAATTAACTTTACTTAACTCTTTTTCTTTTTTATTATAGCTTTCTTCATTAATAACTAAACTCATAATTTTTCCCCCTATATATACCTCTACACAAAAAAATTGTAATTATGTCTATAACCATATTAACTAATTGTCTATTTATACATAGTTTTACCGCTCAGTATATTATATTAATCTACTACCTGCTTTTGTTACATAAATAAAAAGATTACTACATTAATTTAATGCAGTAACCTTCAATAATTTTTCTAATGATTCATAAATGCATGATATTTCTAGTTGTATTTTTACCTATTATTAAATATTCGTTTCAAAAGAGAATCATTAGTTTTAGAGTTACTTAGCTTTGCGTTTAGGTCCTCCAATTGATTTCTCAAAATCCCAACTTCTTCGATAAAAGATAGTATTTTACTTTCATTTTCCAAATTATCCATATCTTGATTAGAAGTTTTCTCTTGCAATTTTGTAATTTGTTTTTGTTTTTCGTTAAACTGGTCTTTAAAAATTAATATTTCTTTTCCTTGCTCCATACTCACACTTTCTAATTCATTGATTTTCTTTTCTTTATTTATTAAACTCTCTTGAAGATAATCTATATTTCCATTTAATAGATTCTTATCCTCTTGAAATTTTATATACTGTGTATTTATATCTTTCAATCTATTTTCATAAATTTGAACCTTAATAGAATATTCTTGTATATTATTCTTTAGTAGAGTAATTACATCATCTTTCTGTTTGAGTTGTTTTTCGTATAACAGCATTTTATTATAAGCAACACTTAAATATGATTTAGCTTCTAATAAACATTGGTCACATTCTATATTTTTATTAACTATACTACTATCTAAAGTATTATATTCATTTGGGATTATTAAAACTTCAACTTCATCATCATCCATTACGTACATTTCATTTATTATTAAATTCCTAATAGTCCTAGTTAAATTAGACTTATATATTGATTTTATAACATCCAATGAAGCTAATAATTCAATACTTGATGGCGAACTAAATGTTTTGCCTTTGTCCTTTGTGAAACAGTTATATATTTCATTATTATTTATCCAGGAACAATATATATGGCCTTCTATTGAAAAAACTGAACAGGATTTTATATTCGTACCCTCAAATAATACATTATGTCCTTCTTTAATAGCTTCGCTCTGTGAATAAATTAAGATATCCTTTTCCTTTTCCTTTTTTATATATAATGAATGTATAGAATTGTTAATTGACAATAACGAGTAATCTATAAATGGACTACCACTTTCATCTATTATTTTAAACTCTGACCATCTATCAAATTCAGGATTTAAAACTTTATATCCAAGTTTATAGTTTTTTTGAGATTTTTGATACATAATTAATAGCTCATTGTTGTCATCTGCAACAATAGTGAAAGAATAATTATATTTATCATTGCTTTTATCTATTATTTTAGGAGATGTTAGATTAAAATTTTCATCTACTACTTGATGAAATAGTGTTCTAATTTTAGTTTCTTTATTGAGTACATTATAAAATAAATAAATTTTATTTTTATTCAATATAGCCTTAAAAGAGATATCATATATTTCAGTAGTCTTTTCTAGAATAACTATATCCTCACTCCATTTACTTTCCTTTAAAATCCGTAACTTTATATTTCCCTTTAAATCTTCATATAAGAAATATATATCATCATTAGGAAGCAATAGCACAGAAAAATTCCCACTACTCTCTTTTTCTAGTACTTGATAACTAGACTCTTTCTCTTCATTTAGTTTTCTACATAAAATACCCCTGTTTTTATCATATGTAAAATTCCAAGTAGTATAGTCTGATTGCTTTATAACATAAAAAACCTTTCCAGGTAAAAACATTACTCTATCCCTTCTTTTAAATTATTCTTTATATAAAATATGCTAAACATATTGATAATTATAACTTTAATTTTTTTCAGCAACTAGCACACATTCTGAACTAATTCATATTATGTTAGTGTGAAGACATAAATTTAGAAATATTTATATTCATTTATAGGGGAGGTAAGTATTATAAAAAAATTTGATACAAAAAAAGAAATTAAGGACATAATGCTAGAAATGGAAAGTCTATCCGAAAAACAGATAGCAACTACATTAACTGAGGAAACACTACTAGAGCTTATGGAATCAAATGGAATCAACGCTACTAAGAGTGGATTTAGAGCTATTCCTACATGTACTCCTGACTGTTCAGACTGTGTAAAGACAATAGATTTCTGCACTAAAACATCCATTTCAAAATGTTTTGCTGTAAATGTTGACAATAAACTTACAACTATACAGTATAACAGTTCCTTGTTTGCCTTTACAGATCCTTGTCCTTGTAATGTTATCTGTTCACCTGGCGTAGGCTGTCCCGATTTTTGCATATCCTTATATCCTTTAAGGGTAGTTGGATGTATTCAATATAGAGCCTTTACAGGTAATGCTATAGGTGACGCCTGTGCCGGCGGCCTTTGCGGAGGAACTCTTAATGGTGCAATAAGCGTTGAAGGATCACTTTGCGTAAATAATATTGTAAGTTATCAACAATGTCCACCATCATTAAGTGAAACACAACCTAAATTTATACCTGCTACTAGTATTACTGCTACTGTAACGGCTTCTCAAGAACAATGTGAAGATTGTTCTTCCGTAGCTGGTAATTCTTGTGATAATACTGTTGTAAAATTCACTGGTTCATTTAAACTACCAGACGTATTCCCTTCACCTTCTTGCTCTAACACACCGTGTCCAACACCAGTTTGCCCAACAATTTGTCCTCCAACACCAAGTTGTTCTCCATGCTGTAGATAATTAAAATCTGTAAAAAAGGATATCCTCACAAATGTGAGGATATCCTTTTTTTAGTTGTAACATTAAAATAAAACATTAAATTTGTTAAAGAAATACTCATCATCATAAATACGTTCTATTGCGTATTTATTTCTCTGACTTACAATTAACCCTGAATTTTTATTTATCTCAGACGCTGCATCAAAATAATAATAATCTCTTTTAGCTATATCCATAACCTTTTTAAGTCTCCCCATTTCAAAATGTGAGCAAGCAAGACATATAGTATTATAGGTAACATTTGCAACAGTTACTTTATATGGATGACTTTTTCTAAAAAGATGTTGTACTATTACATCAGGATTAATAACTATTCTATATCCATAAAGCCATGCTTTAAGGCATATCTCTTCATCCTCTCTACCCCATACCTGAAAAAGATGATCAAATCCACCTATTTTATCAAATGCCTCTCTGGTTATTCCTAGAGCTGCACCACCTGCCAGTGGAATCTCATCTCCCTCCTTTGGTTTTTTTGAAAACCAAGTGACTTTAAATTCATCATTCCATGTCAGACCATAACCTGATGATGAGATATTTGTAATATCTGCAATACATGGTGCCACTAAAGAAGCCTTAGACTTCTCTAAAGTGTTAATTAAATTATCTGCCCACATATCGGGTACTTTTACATGTGCATCAAAGAAAAATAAGTATTTTCCCTTAGCAACTTTTGCCCCCATATTTCTTGCTGCTGCTGCGCCTATATTATTAGTATTAATTAAAATAATATCTCTGTATTTGTCTTCACTTATATAAGATTTCAAAAAATCTGTACTTCCATCTGTTGAAGCATCATCTATTACAACGATTTCACATTTAAGATGATTTTTAGACTCCAGTAATGAATCTATTGTCCATTTTATATTGTTAACCTCATTTTTACAAGGAATAATTATCGAAACATCTACGTCGCTTGCATCTTCTATTTCATATAATTCAATATTATTTTCTATCAAAATTCAACCCCTCTGATAATTGATACACTTAATATTTATTATATTTATGTATTAAAATAATGTACCTGTTTTTTATATCTGTATATAGATATAAACATAGTTAACAATAATTGTATAGGCGAATAATATATATCAAACAATTAAATTTCTATTAAAATCTAAGTTCGGGGGAATATTATGATTGAAGAATTCAATAGAGAGAAGATATTAATTAAGCAGTATAGAGCAACATTAAAACAAGATTATAATCCTGGAGTATCTATAATTGCTTGTACTAATAAAGTTAATTATATTGATAATATTTTCATAAACTATACAAGGTCTAATTATCCTATAAAAGAATTACTTTTAATTATAAACAATAATAAAATTAGTTTAGAAGAATATAAGCTTAAAGCTGCGAATTTCAATTGCGTTAAAATATTTCAAATGGATGAAACGTGTAGCCTTGGTGAATGTTTGAATTTTGGAGTTGAAAAATCTAAATATGATTATATTTCTAAAATGGATGATGATGATTATTATGGCTCTAATTATTTAGAGGATACTATGAATGTATTTAAATATACTGATGCCAAAATAACAGGAAAATTAACTTGTTTTGTATATTTTGAAAAAAACAATACTTTAGGTATTGCCTTCGGAAATGCAGAGTCCAAATATGTTTACGCAGTGGCTGGAGGCACTATTATAGCTAAAAAAGAGGTTTTTGATAGTGTTAAATTTGGAAATTTGCCTTGTGGAGGAGACCAACTATTTCTTAAAGATTGTTATGAATCAGGATTTAAAATTTTTTCCGCTGATAAATACAACTATGTTCTAATGAGGCATGAAAATTTAGAGGATCATACTTGGAAAATAAGCTATGAAGATTTTATTAACGATGTTAAGATAGTTTCAGTTCTACCTGACTTCACTTCTATTATATCAGTATAAGAAAAACCTAAAATCAATATGTAAATAATAAAATTTAAAAATCACAAAATTATACTGAATATGCTAAATAAAGATTTAATGACTATAGATATAAAAGTACTATAATTCAAATATTAAATTATTAAGGAAGGGATATACCATGGAAAATTTTCAAGATTTAAAGTTAAATTATATTGATAAGAAGCCCAAAATTGCACTAATTACAGAAGTTAATGATTGGGCATTTGCAAATATTGCAAATCAATTAGAAAAATATTTAAGCAATTTTTTTGAATTTAAAATTATAGCAATGGTTGATATACAAGACTTAAATATGCTCATAGAATTAACAAAGGATTGTGAATTAATTCATTTTTTTTGGAGAACTCAAGTTATGATATTTGATGAAATATATATGAAAAATAATTTAAATATAAGTACAGCAGTATATGACCATTTGTTTTTAGATTCCAGTTCTTTAAGTGCAAATAAAAAAATATTCAAAGTATCACCCAATTATTATGTATCATCCGAAAAATTATATGATATATATAGTAATTTACCCTTTTGTAATAAACCAAAAGTTATTGCAGAAGATGGAGTGGATTTAAATTTATTTAAGCCTATTAATATTGAAAGATTAAAAAATATTTCTAAACGTGAAATTGTAATTGGTTGGTGTGGAAATAGTAAATGGTTAAGTGAAATAGAAGATTTTAAAGGAGTAGAGACAATTCTAAAACCGGCTATTGAACAACTAGTACATGAAGGCTATCCAATTAAAATGTACTTTGCAGATAGAAATGAAAAAATGATTCCCCATAAAGAAATGGCAAACTATTATTCTAATATTGACCTATATGTTTGTACTTCTAAGATAGAAGGAACACCTAACCCTATTTTAGAGGCAATGGCATGTGGCATACCAATTATATCTACCGATGTCGGAATTGTTCCAGAAGTGTTTGGTGATAAACAGAAACAATTTATATTAAAAGAAAGGTCGATTCAGTGTTTAAAGGAAGCAATAAAAAAGATTGTATCAGAATTTAAAATATTCATTGAACTTTCCGAAGAAAATTTAATGCAAATAAAACAATGGGATTGGTCTATAAGAGCTGTATATTTCAAAGAATTTTTTAAGTATTGTTTAAAAAATAAGAACTAGTCTGGAAGTGAATCAGTATAAGAAAAACCAGTGATATGAATAGTTTTAGAGCTTAAAATTAATATAACTTAAAGGGCATATTCCTAAGCCCTTTGAGTTTGTAAAACCTACGAAATTAGCACATAATTAATTCTGTTGCCCTCATTTACTATTTTGTAGATTCCTTTAATAATTAATTTATTATTCTTTATTTCCTGTACTACAATATCGGTATCACTTTCGTCAAATCTAATAGCTTTAGCACACCCTCTTGCAATATTACTAGGGGCTGATATTAATTCAATTTTACAACCCTTACGGAGCAGATTATTATATAATAATGTTGAATGACTATTTGAAACTAAAACTACAAGGTATTTAAATTTCATGAGTTTCAACTCCTCTTTGCTACAAATAAGAAAAAAACTCCACTTATAATTTCAATAAATTTTCAAATAATCGATTTATTGAAATTCCTTATCCTACTATCATTGTATTCATGTATTGTTAAAAGGTTTTTATATTTCCCTAAAAACACCTCTATAAAGAGTAAAAATTTATATTTAAAACTTCTCATTTATAGCTATACATAAAAAAAAGCCTCTTTTAAAGAGACTTTTTTTCATGTATATCTTTTAAAGTATTAATAAGTTTTTCAATATCTTCTAAACTATTAAAATATCCTGGACTTATTCTAACTGTGCCTCTGAGATTTGTACCAATTATATGATGAATTAAAGGTGCACAGTGAAAACCTGTTCTCACTGCTATTCCTTTTTTATTTAGTAACTCTCCTACTTCAGAAGCATCTATATTGTCTATATTTAAAGAAACTACTGCTCCTCTGTTTTTATAATCAGTTCCTCCATAAATTTTAATATAAGATAATTCACTTAATTCTTTTACTAAATATTCTACTAACTCAATTTCATGTTTTCTTATATTCTCTATTCCTACTTTCCTTATAAATCTTATACCCTCACACAATCCTGCTATTCCTGGTGTATTTAAGGTTCCACTCTCAAATCTGTCAGGTAAAAAATCAGGTTGCTTCATAGAAAAGGATTCACTTCCAGTTCCCCCTTGTTTAAATGAGTCAAGTTCTAATCCTTCTCTTATATATAAGCCTCCTGTTCCCTGGGGACCATATAATCCTTTATGACCAGGAAACGCTAATAAGTCAATATTATCGAGAGCTACATCTATTGGGATAACTCCAGCACTCTGAGATGCGTCAACCATGAAGATTATTCCTAATTGTTTTGCAATCTCCCCTATAGCCCTTATATCTTGAACCGTCCCTAATACATTGGAAGTATGGTTTATTATTATTGCTTTAGTATTTCTACATATCTTCTTTTTCAGATTATTAATATTCAAATATCCATTTTCATCTACACCAATGAGAGTAAATGTTATTCCTTTTTCACTTAGATAATTTAATGGCCTAAGAACTGAGTTGTGTTCTATTACTGTGCTAATGACATGATCTCCTGACTTTAATATCCCTTTTATTCCTATATTCAGCGCTTCAGTAGCATTACATGTAAAAATAATATTAAACATATTAGGAATGTTGAAAAATTCACTGAGCTCTTGTCTCGTTTCTATAATTTTAGATGAAGCCTCAATTGCCATATCATGTGAACTTCTGCCAGGATTTGCAGCATAATTTTCCATGCATCTTAATACTTGGTCGTAGACTTCCACAGGTTTTGGAAAACTAGTGGCAGCGTTATCAAGATATATCATAAAATCCTCCTATTTTGCATATAGCGTTTTATTCTTTACAATATATAAATATTTTATATATTACATAATATGCTAAATATATTATATTCGTTATCATTAGTAACATCATAAATTGTACCATCTACAGCTACATATGCTGGATTTCGATTTTGGCAGATATGCTATTTATAAAATAAATGTAACACATCTTTTCAAAAGTAAATATATTATAGTGTATAAAGCGAAGTTGTATCATGGGTGTTAATACCCATAACCAAATATTTTTCACTTAATATAAAATCTAATATTCTACTGATAATAGCTTATATATTCTTTTAAAGTGTAAGTTTTACTGATAGTGTATGTAGAATTTTCAAAATAGATAAGTAATTGGAATTTAATAATTGTATATAGATAATATATTATTATGATTATATTTTAAAAAAATAAAATAATCTGGAGGAGTTCTAGGTGAAGATTGCGTATTTAATTTTAGCACATAAATCCTCTATTCAATTAACTCGTCTTATAAATACACTTAATTGTGAGGATGTGTATTTTTTTATTCATATAAATAAAAATTCTTCAGATGAATTTTTTGATGAGCTTAATAACACTTTTAAGACGTATAAAAATGTATTTTTTATAGATAGGTGTAGATGCACTTGGGGAGATTTTGGTATTGTTGATGCCACAATAGAGGGTATCAAAACAATTATTATCAGTAATCTTAAGATAGATTATGTAGTTCTTTTAAGCGGACAAGATTATCCTATAAAGTCAAACAAGGACATCAAAGAGTATTTTACAACAAATAATGGAAAATGCTTTATTCAAAACCATCCTATTCCGCGTCCGGGATGGCATAATGGTTTATATGATAGAATCCCACCTAAATATAAACTACCTTGGAATATATCATTGTGGGGTGGTTCAACATGGTGGTGTTTGACTAGAGAATGTATATACTATGTATATTATTTTATAATTAAAAATCCAGGTTATATTGAGTACTGTAATCATTTATTTGCACCAGATGAAATCTTTTTCCACACTATAGTAATGAATTCAAGTTTAAAATCAAATGTAATAAATGATGGATTGAAATATATTGATTGGGATAGTGTACCTCCCCCTCAATGTAATCCTGCTACGTTATGTAAAAAATATTTCCCTATATTAAGTAATTCAGCTAGTTTATTTGCAAGAAAATTTGATATTGAATATGATTATGAAATACTAGATATGATAGATAAAGATATATTAAAAATATAAATAAACCACTTATCTTATCCTATTAAAAGGAGAAGATAAGTGGTTTTATTTAATTATTGTTACTTGTCATACCGTAAGCTACTAATGAAGGATTGAAATGATCAATCATACATGAAGATACTAAATGCACATTAGAATATATTATTATTTTTGGGGAATTGCTATTAGGCTTATCAAATCCATTATTTCTCCATTCTTTACTGCCTCCATATAGTATTGATTTTTTTGTATATCCAATTTATTTTTACGTATAAACTCAATAAACTTATCGACATACATTGGCTTGAAATTTATAAATGCTGAAATACTTCTATATACAGCAAAATTTGCTTCATCCATATACTTCGAATTTGCATTTTCCAAAACCCTTGTCCACGCTTGAATCACACCAAGCGTTTTGTCACTTGTACTACTTGTTATTGAATCTTGCCGCTGTGTGTAATAATAAAAAGGAGACTCAACATATCCAATTCTATTAGAATAAGTCATCAAAATAGGTGTGGTTCCAAGATCTTCATACCAATGTGTGGGAAACTTTAAAATTTTAAACAGTTCCTTTTTAAATAGCTTATTACATGCAAAAGCAGGATCTGTGGAATACATAATTATATTTTTATCATTAAATGAAGGTCCCCTAAATCCTTTTGATATACTGTTATTTTCCCCGTCAATTAAATCGCATAACACTATATCATATCCGTGTAGTGCTTCCTCATACATCGCTTCATACATCTTAGTGTCAACATAATCATCAGAGTCAACAAATCCAATGAATTCTCCTGTAGCATATTCTAATCCATAGTTTCTAGCATTACCTAGTCCACCGTTTTCCTTTTTAAAAGAAATAATTTTATTTGGATATTGTTCTACATATTTACTTATTATTGCTTGTGAGTTGTCAAGAGACCCATCATCAACCACAATAATTTCAATGTCGTCTAATGTTTGTTGTACTAATGAATTTAGACATTTTTCTAAATATTTTTCTGTATTATATACAGGTACTATTACAGATACCTTTGGCTTCATTTTCCTCTTCTCCAATCAATGATAATTTTTACATGCTATTTTTTATCAATAAAAATCTCACTATAATATATGCTAAAGAAATTAAGTTGACTATGAAACTTTATAAATTAATAAATGCAATATAATTACTTGTTTGTAACTATATCCATCTATCAACTTAACAATTAATGATTTATAAAACACAAAAAAACCACAACCTTCTATTCGTCTTCCGGTTCCACATCATAATTAATTATATATAATAGAAGTGATGAAGAAAAAACACACGGTAAAAGCAATACTATTATTTATAAGATATATTCATATTATACAAGGAGGAAGATAAATGAATGTAGATGTAAACACACCAACTGACGACCTGATTATAAACACAGAACAGTTGATAAAGATGGGACTAAAAGTTGGAAAGAATTTTAATAGACTAGGTGGTTGTATTATTGATGACTCGCATTGCTGGTTAATTACAATTGGAGATAATGTTACATTAGCGCCAAGAGTCCATATATTAGCACATGATGCAAGTACAAAAATGTATTTAGATGTCACAAAAATAGGGTTAGTAGATATAGGAAATAATGTATTTATAGGTGCTGGTTCCATAATTCTACCAAATGTTAAAATAGGAAATAATGTTATTATAGGTGCTGGTAGTATCGTTACTAAAGATATTCTTAAAATTCTGTAGTGGCTGGAAATCCTGCAGCTATAATATGTAAAACTAGTGATTATATTAAAAAAAATATGGACGCCATGAATGAAAGACCTATATTCAATGAAAGTTATACTTTACGTTCTAATGAATTAAACAACGAAAAGAAAACAGAAATGATTAAGAAACTGTATGATGGAGTAGGATATATAGTATAGTGCATCATTGTAATAATATCGTGAAATTAATTTTCACGATATTTATTTGACCGCTTCAATAGGTTTATAATCCCTTACAGTCCCTAATATTACTCCACTTGCGTTATATATTTACACCTTGTACTTTAACTTATCTATATATATTATGAATAGTCATATAATCATTGATATTAGGCCATCTATGAGGTATAAAATATTATTTATGATTAAATATTAACTAATTGTATCTAATTATATTTTATAGAGCGGTGGCAAAAGGGTAGTTTACGATAAATTTGCTACCCTTTTTATACCGCTTATTTCTGCAGCTTCTTTTATGGCAAGTGCCAGTTATCCATTCTTCAATTATTTTCCTTTAGCTGGTATTCAATAGAATATTCATTACCCATTTAACGGTTCCAATTTTGACCAGTACAACCTTCGACCTTCAGATTCGAAAGAAACGATTTTTACTAAGTTTAAAAACCCGTCAATCCCTTTTAAATAGTCATTTTACTTTTTAACTAAGTTTAGGTAATACCTACTTATTTTAAACTATAAGGGGCAAAAAAAGGGGCAAAAATAATAATCAATATGATTGTTCTTCTATTATCCCCACGTACTCACAAAATTGGTTAGGTGATATATAAAGGTCTACATTGAAACATCTTTACAACTGTTACAATTGGCTGTATTCTCAAGCCAAAGCGAACTTGAATGCGTTGTTATAGGTCGTTTTAGCCACTACTCTTTGACCAAGACCTACTCCAGTTATCCTTGAATATGATTCAAACTACATAATGATTGTGATGCAATATAAGAAACATGCGAAGTAATCTTCAATATAACTGTGCAAACTCTATTTGATACATATTCTAAAAATACAATATAAAATAAATGCTACTGAAATGCACCCTCCAAAAGCATTTAAATCTGTATTTTCTCCATTCTTTACTTTTTTCATAATAGAAACGGTGTTAGCATACAGTAACATTGCAACAATAAGTGAACCATAGAAAAAAATAACCAAAATATCACCACTTACTCAACAACATAAAACTGATATTTTAAAACCACCATCAATCATTAATATGCATTCATTTGCTTCGACATATTATACTAAGACGTCCTAACTATATACATACTTATATTTTCACTTGTATATTTATACAAATTTATAGAATAAAACCCCACATCTTAATTGACAGGGGGTTACTACTTGTGTCGTCTGTAAAGAATAATGTGAATTAAGTATTTTTTAAAGTTATTTAATACAACTTAAAACTTCCTTAATTCCTTACCAATATTTTAAAAATGCAAATTAGAAATAGTATTTAAATTTTTTATAAAGATTTTAATCAATTTATAAGTTCGGATTAGAATGATGATTATTATATCTTCTTCTTTTTAAACACATCAAGTAGCGTTAAATAATCAAAAAATTCTGGAGTTTCATTTTCAATATGGTATTCACTAATTCCTTCAGCTATATGCAGCTGTTGCTTTAAGGGTTCACAAGTTGACGTAATCGCTCCTAGTCTCTTTTCTACAAAGACAATAATTGGACTTCCTTTATTAACTTTATTATTTTCTTCGTAGTAATTTTCACTTTTTTCATCATGCACGACTTCGTATGCTTCAAACTCAAATTCTTCAATGGTTAAATTTAAATCTTTATTTTTTGTACAATTTAAAAAATTAAATTTTGTAATATTATAGAAAATTGGGCTTGCTTCTGAAGGAGGTTCAATTTTATTGAGATTCACAATATGATTTAGGTAATTAATTACTTCTGAAATATTCCGAACTTTTTGTACTTTGTCCTTATATTCCTTGATTAAATATTGTTTATATATATCATAATCCATATTAACACCTCATAACTTATATTTTTACAATATACATAATTTTTAGTTAATTCCCCATGTTACACCTATATCTGTGAGCTATGAACACCACCGCTTAAATAAGATACTTGCAGACCAGTATAGTTTTAACTAATGCAGACTCAACATTTGTTGGAACAGTAATATATCCAAGAAGAACTTACCCCGCTGTAGGAATATAATTCATTTTATAAATATAACTTTCAAATATACCATATTTAGGAGGTAATATCAATTTAGAACTCTGTGCTTTCAATTAAGTTATCCTAAAATTAATTTAACCTACAAATTATACAAAACACCTTCAAAATTTGGAGAACTATAAATATCATTGACCCTTTTATAAGTTTCCAAAGTCCATTTATCATTCCAATGTTCACCATTATATACCTTTACATAAAGTTTAGAGCATTCCATTATATGTCCATTTCTTATACTAATAATATTATTCATGAACACCCCTTCTTAATTTATTACTGCGTATTTTTTTACAAGTTCGACACAAACTATTTATTTGATCATACCATTTAATCCTATTAAAAACAATAATATCCACATATATGCAATCATAAGTTTTTTATAAATTTTAAATCAATATAAGGTGATATGACAAAGATTTTATTTTGTCTTATCTTAAGCTTCTGTGATAGCGCCTCAAAGAATCAGATTATACGGTACAGCCGACATATCTAATAAAACTTAGCCACAAGATGAAATTGATATCCTACAAATTATCCTACTTTGACGTAATAATAATTGCTCAAAAGGTAAAACTAACATAAATAGAATTGAGGAGGTTGATTGAAATTGAAAAAATTTATATCTATTAGAATTAGAATTACTATATTTGCATTGATATTAACATTAATAGTAATTGCACCACCAACAAATGCACTTGCTAAACCAATATACGCTACTAATGGTTTCGAGACTTCTACTCATTCAAAAGAAGAGTTGTACCAAGATATCTACAATACACTTCTTTCTCCATACATTCAAAATGCTATAGACGCATATTATAAAAAAACTGTGTCCTTTGACTTATTCGGAATTAAAACTCTACAAATCACAAGACCTCAAGGGTATCGTACATTTGGATTTATAATAAAATTACAATTATTGCCATTCGTTGGAGCACATAATAGTATTGGAATGGATAATATTACATTTGAAATATCGCCTGGAGAAGTAAATCTGATAAAGTTTGAACATATTAAGGACTTCCCTATACCTCAGTACCTCCAATAGACTGATAAGTAAGCATACCTTTTTATAGTAGTTCAAAACCTATAAATTATTATAGATAAATTTAGATAATTATATGAATTTGCCTATAATAGTTGCAGTGTTAAAAATAGCAGAGTCAAAATTCACAAAAATGTGATAGGACAAATACTTGATTTTGTCTTATCATTGGGAAATACTCCTGTCAGCTTTCTATAAGCTTCTAAAATAATATCTCAATTAATTAGATTTAGCCGACATATCTAATAAAAATTAACCACATAATGGAATTGGTATCCATCATGTGGCTTTTCTTATTTTGATAGAAATATTGGGGTTAGACACTGTTTGAAACACTGCCATATATAATAGACTTGGTAGTTGTCATCTTTAGTAGTTACGACGACATATAAGAATATTATGACTTAGCTAAGGTATATTTTGACTTCAATAATGATAGTATTGTTAAATCTTTAAATACCCCTTTATAATGTTCATACTCACTCAAGATACCTTCCTCACTAAATCCTATTCTATGTAATAATTGAATTGAGTTTTTATTGTTAGGTTCAACTAATGCTTGTATCCTATTCAATGACATATTGTTAAATCCAAAACCAATTATTGCTTGTAGAGCTTCTTTCATTAATCCTTGTCCCCAATACTCCTTGGACATTTCATACCCTATATCTGTACGGAGTGATTGTATATCTATGCTCTGATATCCACATGTACCAATTAATTTATCTGTATTCTTTAGATGTATTCCCCATCTAATTCCTTTCTTATTTTTAAATCTCCTACAAAAAAGTTGTATTAAGTTATTTGCTTCTTCCAGAGTCTTTAATGGTTCAATATCATAGTATTTCAAAACCTCTTCATCTGAAAATATTTCAAATAGATAGTTACAATCTTTCACGGATATTTCTTTAAGTATTAATCTTTTGGTCTCGATTTGTGGAAAGTCATCGCAAATTATTTCAGTAGGCATTTTTTTCATACACTTCCTTTTGTAAATTTTATTTGTAGGACACAATAGTTTACAGTTGCGACACCTTAAATTACAGATGCGCACTATCACTTTTTTAGTAACGGCACATAAACTTCCTATAAAATATTCTTTCTGCTAACGTCTCGTATGACCGACGTGGCAGAGGCTTAGGTAGCTCTTACCTTAGCCTCTGCCATGTGGCGTAGCCCTTGCGGTCATATATTGTTATAGGATGTGGCAAGCATTTTTTATCTTCTAAGACAAGGGAATTTCTAAATTTAATTCTTACATTTGAAAATTACTTTTAAAAAATATCCATACCCTCTTTATAGTGACCTATGCTTCATATATGAATTATTATGGACTATTTTTTACAAACAGGTTCCAGCAGGTTCAAATAAAAGTCTTTTCCCTGGCTTTTATCTTCACCACTACGAATGAGCTCCTCCAGACATGGGCGACTTTCATCAACAGCATATTCATTACTTTCTTTCAACAATCGCATTAATATTTGCCAAGAATCATATACTTCGTTTGTGCTATTTAGCGATGCATATAAACCGCCTGGCAATCTTTTTTCCTCAAGATGTTCGGGTAATATAACTTGCTCTGGCACACTAACGCAAGCGGACCATCCGTATTCCGAACTGCCCGGGCTATATTCAGTTGTGTTAAAGCCGAAAATGTTAGCAGTACCCATTAAGTTTTCTGCTTCTGCCCATCCCAACACTTTTTCGAGTGCTTCATCCTCTGGCGAAGCGCTTATCACATTACATACTGCCACTCTCATTGCGGGTAAAATAACAATTCGTAATGCTCCTGAAGTAATTGTGTCGTTTGTCATAATAATTTCCTCCCATTGTTTTATCATATTTTTTGTGGAAATGAGTTGAAATGCCAGTATTTTTTCCATTTTCACAAGGTATTCGGAAGCATTAGATAACGGTTGCATGGAATTTAAAACTGAAAGATATTTACCAAGTAAATCTTTTCGTTGAAGAATTACAATATTTTCTTCATTAAGTTTGGCAATTTGTTTTTTTATAATCTTCGCTGCTATTTGAGGGTCTGCACTATCAAGTATGACTTTCACTGATTTTATAGGAATATCCAGTTCTCTCAACAGTAGTACAAGACGTATACGTTGTAACGCTTCATCGTTGTATATACGCCAACCAGATTGTGGGTCACGCTGACTATGAAAAAGTTCCTTTTCTTCCCAGTGACGAAGCGTGCGGCTCGTCATTCCAAGCTGCTCTGACACCTGGTGAATTGGTTCAAAATGGCTCATTCAAACACCTCCTTTTCAATATATGAGTTTCCCCATAGGAAAATAATATCATTTGACACTACGTCAATTGCAATAGAATTTTTTTTGCCATGAAGATACTAAATATTAGTTGCATTATATTTTTTATAATTGCAATTTACGTTATAAAATTAAGAACGGAGGCTCCAAAGAGTAGCCCCGACATTGCCATTTCCTATAACTCTTGTCACCCCGACACAAATGTCTGGCTATTCATAAAATATAGATGTATTCCCGACATTGATGTCGTGTATTATAACTCTTGCTGATTTAATAACCTTATTTTTATTTATAAGATCGACATATTCACAGCTATTATTTAACTGAGAAATATCTTTATAAAACAGGATTATAGACATTAGTTACATAACATTTTACAATCAATGCCACTAAATTTATATCTATACTCATTTCAACACAAAACTTCCTTTTTCCTGCAACATTTGTAAATTTAGTTAAAAATAAAGCATAAAGTTAGATTTCTCTAACCTCATGCTTAAATTATTTACTGTAAGCTATTACTTACTTGTAATTTCTCTTTATAACACGACCTATCTATCTTCATACTCTTTTACTCTTCGATAAAATGTAGCTTTAGTCATGTTCATCATATGGGTAGCTTCAACCCCTTTAATTTTCCCATCTTTCCATTGTTTATATATACTTTCAAAATTTTCACTATTAACTTCTAATTTAGGTCTACCAAACTTTATACCTTTATTTTTAGCAATTGCAATACCTTCCTTTTGACGCTGTTTAATATTCTCTCTTTCTTGATGTGCTACAAATGATAATACCTGTAATACTAAATCACTAATGAATGTACCTAGGATATCTTTATGTTTGGTAGTATCTAATAGCTCCATGTCTAATATTTTAATATCAGCACCTATAGTTTTAGTAATATCATTCCATTCTTTCATTATATCCTCATAACTACGACCAAATCTATCAAGTGATTTAATTATAAGTAAATCTCCTTTTTCTAATCCTTTTTTCATATATTTATAACCTATTCTATCAAAATCTTTACCGCTCTGTTTATCAGTATATATAAATTTATCCTCTATGCCTAACTTCTTAATTTCATCTAATTGCCTATCTAAATTTTGGTCTTTTGAACTTACTCTTAAATATGCTACAGTTTTCATAGTATCAATCCTTCCTTTAATATCATTTTGATACGTTAATTATATAATTTACGTATCATATAGTCAACACACTTTAGAAACGTTCCAAAGATATAATATCAACTTATTGATACTATTAAAGCCGTTGATATAAGGTAATGACAATACTGTTCCATTAAGTATACATTATGATACTCATTTTATCCTTGGACAACTTGACCGTCAATATGTAACCAAGGGTAACATTCAAACCCATCTTAGTTTATGATATGATTTATCATATCAGCAATTTCCATGGTGCATTCTTTAGTCATTCTCATCATCTCCTTTACGTGTAAATTTAATAACCCTTCACTTCTTAAGCCGAAAAATAAAGGATAGCATCAAAGTGAAATTTTGGTTCCATTGCTACACATACCCGCACCAACAATTCGGAAATGTTGACGCTACCCCTAATATATATACCAAAACCAAGACTCCTCATTTACAAAATATAACTATTCTCACTCCTAGTTGATTTATTTGGCATAATTTATATCTTTACTTATATTTTAAAATTGATTATAATAAAAATTAATTAAATATATATAAGTTGGAGGTATGAACTACATGAAAACTCTTGCAAGAATGTTCCTAATTCTTGCTATGGTTGTGATCTTGATGGTTGTATTTACTATACCAGTTAGATAATAAACTGTAGCCGATTCATATTGGGGTTTAACCCAATATGAATCGACTATTAAACAATAATAATACAAAATAATTTATGAAAACAAAAACTCTAAGTATAATAGATATACATAGAGTTTTGTTTTTGTCTTAGAATTACTTTAATTTTAAACATAAAAAAGAGCCAAATGGCTCTAACTTATTTTTCCCCAATTTTTGATATCACTCTTTGTAACTGATCTACAAGCCTTTGATCATTGGATGTATCTCTAATAATCCTACTCCATTCATCATCCGTATACTTATTTGTACACTTTGCTATTATATCTTTTATTACTACTGAATTTTCCTTCATTCTTGGATTTGAATAAAAATATTTATCAATACTATTAATATTTTTATTTAAAATTGTTTCAATTTGTTTTGACGTTTCTTCTTTGGCTTCATTTATTTCTTTGGATATTGCTTCTTTTAGCACTAATTTTTCTGGTGTATTATCGCCTAATGTAATTTTAGAAATTTTATCTTCTAATTTATTAAAGCCTGATAAGGTTAATTCTTGTATACTTTGGAAATCTATATTACTAATTTTAAAATCTAAACCTATTATTTTTTCATTCATAGCAGAAAGCATATTTCTTGTTTCGCTATTCAATATATTTGAAGTAGATTCTTGTTTTATAGACATCCCAATAGCAACAAAAGCTAATGCAATTGATATTCCACTTGCCATAAATGTAAATATGTTTATCAAATCTATTTTATTAGAAAATCTAACAGCACATACTAAAATAACAATTCCTGTTAAAATTGCTATTATCCAATATAAATCTCTATTGGTTAACTTTAATTTATCTTTATCCAAACACATCACCTCGGTCATTAAATTCTACAAAGGCACTCATTATCCTTCTTTATACTAATAATATTTTCTTAGTATAGTTAAGTCGGTTTTGTTGGCGGGACCCTATATGGGGTCTCGCCAAATAAACACATTCCATTGGTATGTTATATTCTTTAGCCTTTACCTCGGATATAAAAGTATGTCTGCATATAATCGCCTCTTTATACTTTTTATATTAAAGTATTCGTTTGAAATCGATATATTAAATGAACTAATTATATTATATCCACCACCATATAATCCCACTTTGAAGGCTATTAGTTCGCGTTCGTCTGCGGTATACTCCAAACAAACTATATTTTGATATACTCATCAAAAAAAAATTATTTTTGTTCTTGTTAAGCATTAAGTACTAAAGCCGTTCTAAGCAATCCGATTACGACATTGACTATTCCAGAAGTCTAGTATATATAAATCCAATGCAAATATGATTTATATTAATAACAATTATATCTTATTTTCTGCCAATACTATATATTTAACAATATTGTGATACAAATAAAAAAGGACCCTTTAATAAATGAATATTAAAAGTGTCCTTGATTTTATAAATCATATTTATTTATAGTTAAATTTAACTGAAATCTAAATAATACTTGTTTAAGTTAGCTTTTTTATATTTGTAAGGCAATATATTACTCCAGATTATCTATAGCATACTGTGCTTCTTCTACTGTAAATTTCTCACCATGTTCTGATATCAATTGGTCATAAATTCCACTTGGAGACATTGCCATGTCTTTTTGATATGTGTTTGCTTTTTTCAATGCATTTTCTTTCCAATCAGCTTTTATATTATCTATAGCATATTGACCAGCTTCTTTTGAAAACTTCTCTCCATACTCTGATGTTAACTGGTCATATACTCCAGCCTTAGACATACTCATAGTATCGCTATATGTATTTGCTTTTTTTAATGCAGACTTATATTCTGTTGGAACATTTTCTTTTGTTTTTTCTTCTATTACAGGCGGTGCAGTTGTTTCTTCTACTATTGTCTCTGCTGCTACTTCTGTTGTTAAAGGTTCTACTGCAGTTGGTGTTACAGTTTCTGTCGGTAATGAAACCATTACTACGAATATTACGAAACTTGATGCAGCAGTTATTGCCCATTTTTTAACCTTTTTCTTTCTAATTAAACAAACTACCAAACCGATTATTGCTACCACTGTAACTAATAAACTTCCAAATCCGAAAAATGCTTCCATAAAAATGTTTCCCCTTTTAATTTAGATTATTTTTGAATAAATTGATTTGCTATTTCTAATATCATGCTATAGGATGTTTTATTATATTTTTCATGATTATTCCCCTCCAATTAATACAATCATATCAATTATATCAATTAATTAAAAGATATATCTATTTTACTCTTTATGCTTACGTCCTTTGTACTTACCTGCCGTTACTGCAATTTCTATGCCTTCCATCTGTCTATCCTTTAGGTAGTCACGTTCAAGCTGTGCAACTACTCAAAATACTGTGAGCATGAATACTCCTGTAGGTGTAGTTGTGTTTATAGCTTCCTTTAATGATATAAATATAATACCCTTACTATTTAATTGTTCTATATCTTTGGCATAATAAAACTCCTAAATAGTTTAATATTTAAGAGTTTTATTATGATATATTACTTAAAAATGAAAAATAACACTGTAAATATTTTTGAAAATATATTTGCCACCCGAAAATAATTAAGAGTGGCATATAGACCAATTCAAAGGATTCGTTACTTGTAAAACCTAGTTATTTCAACGTTAGTCTGCAATTTTACTCCACTTGCGTTATAAGTTTCTTCATAACATCCCTTAATTTAACTTCGTAAAGATCCTCAGGAGCTATAATTATAATTAATTTTATGGCATTATCTGATTTATCCCATTTATAAGATTTAATATCCATAATAGCTCCCTCTGGAACATATTCTTCAATGTCCATTGCAATTTCTTCTGCCAGTGATAGATATTCCTCAAATAATTCATCTTCTGTCAATTCATTTAAATCAACTTCTTCTTCCATTAAGTCATTTAAGGTATCTATCCCTACACTTAAATTAAAAGCTATTGTATCCTCTCTTTTTGTACCTTTGCTCATGTCTTTAAGCACTTTAAACTCTGTGTTTTTCTCAATTATATTTTTTATATCCTCACTACCTACTATTTCACTGTTAAATTCTACGTACATTTTTTATTCCTCCTAATAATATCTAGTGCCACCCACGTGGCAAGTGGCATCTTATTATATTATACTGTTTAATTTCTAGAAATCAATTTACTTATAGCTTACGGTGCTGCCTTAAAACCTGAAAAGCTCCAGCAACTCTTCCCTTGTAAGCTTCCCTAGAACATGACTATTGGTAAGTTCCCCCGTAATTACACTGTCGATTAAATCTTTTTTATTTTCTTGAAGTAGAATGATTTTTTCTTCTATAGTTCCCTTAGCAACTAACTTAATTACTTCTACTACATTTCTTTGACCAATTCTATGCGCTCTATCTGTTGCTTGATCCTCTACTGCTGGATTCCACCAAGGATCAAAATGAATAACTAGATTTGCAGAGGCCAAATTTAGGCCTGTTCCTCCTGCCTTTAGTGATATTAAAAATACTAATGTGTCGCAACTGCTATTAAATTCATCTACCAATTTTATTCTATCCTGAGGTTTTGTTTTTCCATCTAAATAAAGGTAGGGGATTCCTTTTCTCTTTAAGTTCTCTCCTATATTTTTAAGTGCAGAGGTGAATTGAGAAAACAATAGCACTTTGCCCTGTGAATCAATATGTTTCTCAATAAGCTCCGTTGCAACTTTTAGTTTTCCACTTCCACCTTTGTACTCCTCTATTACAAGTGAAGGGTCTAAGCAAATTTGTCTAAGCCTTGTTAAATAAGAAAAAACTTCTATTTTACCCTCACTGTTATTTTTCATTTTCTCCCTGACAGCTTTAATATAAGCTTTGTATACAGCCTTTTGAGCTGTTGTCATCTCAACTAGAAATTTCTTTTCTATTTTATCCGGCAATTCTTTCATTACTTCATTTTTTGTTCTTCTTAAAAGAAAAGGCTTAATTAATAGTTTAAGTTCTTCTAAATCACCAACACGTCCCATGGTGAATTTTGATTCAAAAATTTCTTTGGTATATAAATAATCTGGCATTATAAAATCAAAGATAGACCAGAGTTCAGTTAAATTATTCTCCATAGGAGTTCCTGTTAACGCAAATCTAACCTTGGCTTTAACTTCTTTAATCACTTTTGTGTTTTGTGTTAAATAATTTTTTATGTTTTGGGCTTCATCTATAATACAGCAATCGAATATAATATCCTCATATTGCTGTATATCAATTCTTAACGTTCCATAAGTTGTTAATATTACATCATAATCCTGTAAATTATGAATTAATCTATGTCTTTCATTTTTTTCTCCATGTACAATGCCAACCTTTAAACTAGGCGCAAATTTTTCTAGTTCCGCCTTCCAATTATAAATAAGGGAGGTGGGGCTAATAATAATAGATTTTTTATTTTCCTGGGATAAAAGGAAAGCTATGGCTTGAATAGTTTTACCAAGGCCCATTTCATCCGCGAGTATCCCACCAAAACCTAATTCGCCTAAGCTTTTAAGCCATTTAAAACCCTCTATTTGATATTCTCTAAGTGTAGCTTTTAAATTCAATGGTATATTTATGTCCATGTTATTTATATTTAAAAAAGTTTTTTCTATGTTCTTTAACACTTCAATCCCTTTTATAAATTGAAGATTCTTGTTTTTTGTTTTTTCATTTAAATATAGTGCCTTATTTTTTTCTATTTCTATTAGCCCATCTTTTATTTTTTCCTTTGTATTCAATGCAATTACTAAATCAAAAAAATCCTTGACTCCCGCATCTTCAAAATCCAGAAAATTATTATTTACAGTTTTGTAGAATCTATTGTTTTGCTTAAATGATGTGAGAACGCTATTTAATTCCCTATTTTCAATGTCATGAATAGAATAGGAAAAATCATAGTTACCTTCCGTTTCTTGGATCTTAGCTTCAATATAGCTTGAATCAAATATTCTTCTGTGTTTAAGCCCTTTACCAAAAGTTACATTTCCTAGGCAATGTAGATTATCTTCACTTTTACTTAAAATATCAAATAATTCCTCATCTCCACCTATAAACAGTAGCCTCTCATTTCTTTTTATGAACCTATATTTCTCTAGTTCCATAAGGATTTTACCCTCTTTTTTATAGTCACGTGTAATTATATCTACACTTTTCTCTTCCTTTAATATGTTAATTTTCTCATTTCCATAAATAATTTTTATATCGCAATAAATATCATTGTCTATGTCATATATATGAAACTCTGGCTTTATAAAATTTGCTGCATAGGCTTTTACCTCTTCACTAATATTAATATCACTTGTAATACTCCTTAAGAAGGATGTAAGTTTGTTATAATTCTCTATATCCTTTCGGTATAGAATCTCCCCATTTGTTTTTAACTTGTCACATAAAAGCATATATCTGCCCACTTGATTTCTTGATGGTAGATAAAGCTTCCAATTAAATAAATATACATCATTCTTATCATTTAAAGACACTGGAAACTGTTTATGGGTTGTTACAACAAAATGTTCCTTTCTAATCTTTAATGTAAAGGTTAATGGTAAATCCAACTGCATTATTGGAGCTTCAAATTCAAAGCTATCATAGTTGAACTTGATTTTCCCACCCTTTACCTTTGATAAAAAAGCCCTTAAGTCCACAGGTTCAATCCTTGTTTTTTCCTTGCCTATCGTATGTTGTGCTTCATAGTACGTAGGTCCTTTTGAAACTTTACGAACTAATCTTATAAAACTATTTGTACCTTTATTATCTTCTTTGTGCTTTTCTGCTTCTTGATTTAATTCTAGTTTTTGATTTTTTTCTATTTTTTGGTTTACACCGTTATTTTGATTTTTCTCGGAATTGCTTGTTGCAGCCCTGCCAAAAAAACTATATGCTGTAGCAGTTAAATGGCTACACATAAATAAATAACCCGTAGTGGAACTTTCTTTGAAATCCTCACAAGTACATCTTACGCCCTCTAATTTTTTCTTTAATAAGTCTATTCTTATATGGGTGTTTAATTCACCTGTCTTAGTAGAGTTTCTGACGCATCCATAAATGTTATATATGTTATCAATTTTCTTCCCTTTAATCTTACTAACTAACCCACTATTAAAAGCTTTTTCGCCTTCATTTCTCATTAAAATAGAAGATGACTTAAATACTATATTCTCTAATTCTTTTAACTTCAAAAAATCACCTCCATAATTAGTGTTAGGTAGCTTTGAAAAAGTAACTAATTCTTCAAGTTCCTAAGTAATTAAACTTATTTTATCAGCTTATTTTTGTTGCCATTATTAAGATGGCAAGTAAAAATAATATAACTCCCAAAATAATTGAACCATATGAGCTGGACTTTTACAAGTGATAATAAGTATCAATTCACCCTGTCACTGAAAAATGTGGTATACTACTACTAAAATAAATCACCATGCATACGTATCTGAATACCCTATAGTTCATTCATTTTTTGAAATTATTCTTAAATATTATATATTTTAATATAATCTATTTAAGAATCCTACATAATTATTTTATTGAAATTTATAATAGGAGATGATCATTATTGCTAAATTTATAAAAGTTAAACCAAGGAAAATTGTAATTTTATTTATCCTAGTGGCCATAATTACAACCACAACTGCTTTCATGTCCATAGCAAGAAAAAACATTACCGTGGTGGTAGATGGAAAGCAAATTAAATTAGTAACTTACCAAAAAACTGTTGAAACTGCTTTAAGAAAAGCAAAAATACATATAGCAGTAAAAGATAAGATTGATAAAGTTTTAAATTCAAAAGTAGTTAACAATGATGTTATAACTATTAATCATGCTATAAATCTTAAAGTCTTTGTAGACAATAAAGAACTTAATATAGCATCTGCAGAAAAAGATATTGCATTAATGTTAAATACAGAAAAAATAAATTTAGGTTCTAATGATATGGTTTACCCTTCAATAGAAAATAAGTTATCTAAAGACATGAATATTATCATAACTAGAGTCAAAACAGAAACAGTACAAGAAAAAAAGCCTATTGACTTTAAAACAGTTATAAAAAATGATAAGGATACATTAAAGTCTCAAAGCAAAGTTTTGCAAAATGGGATAAACGGTGAAAAAAGTATTACTTTAGATGTTACTTATAAGAATGGGAAAGAAGTAAATAGAAAAGTTATTAAGGAAATGGTAGTTAAAGAACCTCAACATAAAATTATAGCTCAGGGCACAATGCCCGCCAGGACCCTTTCAAGGGGAGCATCTTCAAAAGCTCTCAATATACGTGCTACAGCAACCTCTGAAAAGACACTTAATGTAAAGGCAACTGCATACTGGGCAGTTGATGGAATAAATGATACATATACGTTCTCTGGAAGAAAGGCTGTAAGAAATTCAAGCGGCTATAGTACCATAGCTGTAGATCCTAATGTAATTCCACTAGGAACAAAATTATATGTTGAAGGTTACGGAAATGCTATCGCAGCTGATAAAGGGTCTGGAGTTAAAGGAAATTTTATAGATGTATTTTTCAATACACGTGAAGAGGCTCTTCATTGGGGCGTTAAATATTTAAAGGTAAGAATATTAGATTAAATTTTGAAAATGGGCTGTCTCAAAATAGAAATTAATTTCTATTTTGAGACAGCCCATTTTACTTGCAAGTTGCCACTTGCCACGTGGGTGGCACCTTTTTTTATTTTACAACAACTGAAACTCCATCTGGTATTACTGTTATTTTTGCATTTTCCCCTTTGATTTCAAAGGCCATTTGGAGCGCCTTTTCAAAGGTAGCTGCATGTTTCATATGCATTTTTACTATCATTTCCGGGTCACACATATCTGTAACAAGAATCACAGTATGGGTGTCCAGTATGCGGGCAAGAATTTGAAATTCCCATTGATCTGGCACTGTATCATTTCTTCCTACCTTGAGCACCCTACCTAGAACTTCCCGTGGGCTGCTTGCATTTGCTAAATTGTCATAAAAGGACTGACCGCCATGTCCATCATTACAAGCCGATACCATGATTATAACTCCGCCATCTTTGCTAGTTGCTTCTCCTGCAGTCATACCTTTTACAGATTGGTATATGTTCTGGTCAAGAGGATATCCTCCATTAGTTGATATAACAATATCTGCTTTAACAGCTTTAACAGCTGCAAGCTCCATAACAAATTTGCATCCTTCTTGGTGGGCAAGTTCGCTATCTCCTGCGAATGCGTTTATAACCTTCTTGTTACTGTCAATAACAACATTTAATATGAAAGCCAGTTTTGCCTGTTTTGCAGCATAAATCATATCCCTATGAATTGGGTTATTTTCAATAACTCCTGAACGCGCGTACTCGCTTGCTATAAATTCTGAGCAATGGTTTGCCATAACTGTCTTTGCTGATGCAACTCCTGGAAGTACACTCTTTCGTCCTCCAGAAAATCCTGCAAAGAAGTGTGGCTCTATAAAGCCTTCTGAAATTAAAAGTTCTGCCTCCATTGCTATCTTATTAAGCCATAGTTCTCCACCAGAGGGAAGCGTTCCAACGCGAACAACGCTGCTATAATCCTCTGATACATGATTTATTATCACTTCATTATCTACAATTTCAGCTCCAAACTTATCAATCATTTCTTCCCTTGTAGTAGGTCTATGGAAACCAGTGGCAATTAATATTGTTATAACGATATCAGGGTTTACACTTCTAATTCTTTTAAGAAGTATTGGAAGTGTTACTTTACTTGGTACAGGTCTTGTGTGGTCACTAGTTATTAATACTAAGTTTTTCACACCTTTAACTAGCCCTTCTAATTTTTCACTTCCAATAGGATTATCAAGTGCTTTATTTACAATTTCTTGCTGAGTTTGTTCAACTTTATAAGCATGAGCTTTTGATTCTAATATTGCTACCAAATTATTATCTGGTACATCAATTTCCAAAAACTGTTTTGAATATGGTATTTTTATTTTAGTCATTTATATTCCTCCCTACATTGTAAAAAATTTTGCTCCGAAGTACGTAATTAATCCTAATATTGCTACATATGCAAGGCAGAATTTCAAAGTTGCCTTTAATATCTTACCCTCTGCTCCTACAATTCCAGTGGCTGCTGTAGCAACTGCAATACTTTGTGGAGAGATCATTTTACCAGCAGTGGCTCCACCGGTATTAGCAGCTGCTAACCAATAAGGACTCATATGTAAGTTATTTGCAACTTCAACTTGCAGCGGTCCGAACAACACGTTAGCAGAGGTATCACTGCCAGTCACAAAGGTTCCTAGTGCCCCTATAATTGGTGCAAATAACGGATAAAAGCTTCCTGTTGCTGCAACTAACACCACAGCAATAGATGTTATCATCCCACTATAACTCATTACCTTCGCAAGAGACACTATAGCAAGTATTGTTATTGCAGATTTAGTCATTTGCCTGCAAGTATCCGTAAATACTTTTACTATCTCGCGAGCCTTAGCTCCCTGAATAAGTCCACCAATAAATGTGGCAAGGATTATAAGTGTTCCAGGATTAGCAATCCATACAAAGCTACTAATTTTTGCATGGGGACCATTGTATATTTGAATAGAAGTTTTTATGGCTGATAATGGTTTATTTATAGCTGGAACCAAAGTACTTGTGATTAATATAAAAGCGAGGATTAAAATAAATGGTACCCAGGCCAATAACCCCTGTTTTATAGTTATAAGAACTTTTTCTTTGGATGCAGTTTTTTTATAGAATATTTTAGCTATTGCAACTGTTACAATAATACATACTAATGAACCAATTAGCGCCGGAAGTTCTGCACCCAAATATTTTGCTACTAGAAGTTCTGGTATTGCAAAAGCTAGACCTGACGCGAGAGAAATAAGCACAACTCCCTTTATTGCCTTTACACTTTTACCTGTTAGCATTACTAAGACTAATGGTAAAATTACAATTAATACAAATAATTGTAATGCCACTGCATAGCTTAATATAATCGGATCAATTGATGCAACTTTTGCCAATGTTGTTACAGGGAGTCCAATTGCTCCAAAAGCGGTTGGTGTAGTATTTGCTATAAGACATATTATTGCTGCAAATACTGGATTAAAGCCAAGTGCGGCTAAAATACTAGCAGGTATAGCAACCGCTGTACCAAATCCTGCAATAGCTTCAAGAAAACCACCAAAACCCCAAGCGACAATTAAAACTAGTATTCTTCTATCTGTTGTAATTCCTGTCATCATGTCCTTTATTACATCCATGCTTTTTGTATGCATAGAAAGGTTATAGGTGAACACTGCTGCAATTATTACAACTATTATTGGCCATAATGCCATAGCTGCGCCCTCAAGTGTTGCTGTAAGCGCTTGACTAATTGGCATCTTCCAAACTAATATTGCAAGTACTATTGTAAGCACAAGGGTAATTAAACAGGTTTTATGCCCTGGCATTTTTAAAACTCCGAGTGACACCATAAGCCATACAATGGGGATAAGTGCTATGAAAAATAATAAATAATTGTTCATTTCTTATTACCTCCTTTGTTTAGTAATATCAGTAGCAATATTGAAATGGGTTACATAAAGTTATTATTATATCGCCAACCTCTTTAAAAGACATTGACGATATAAGTTGGTTTATTTACAAATTTTCCCTGGATTTAATATATTTTTAGGATCAAAAGCCAATTTTATATTTTTCATAAGTCCTACATATACGGGTCCATATTGCTCTAGCATATATGATTTCTTAGCAAAACCAATTCCATGTTCTCCAGATACTAAGCCTTCTAGTTCTCTGGACTTACTATACATTGCTTCAAATACTACTTCAATCTTCTTTTCCCAGGCTTTATCTGATAGCTCATCCTTTAAAACATACACATGTAAATTACCATCACCTGCATGACCAAAGCTTCTTATTCTTACATCAAACTCCTTTTGAAGTTCATTTGTATACTTAATGAACTCAGCAACTTTGTTTCTTGGAACCACAACGTCACATTCATCCATATCAGTGGTTGTTGCCTTAACAGCTTCAAGGAAAGCTCCTCTTGCAGACCAAACAGCTTCTTTTCTTTCATCTGTGTCAGTTATAAATACATCAAGAGCACCTTCTTCAAGGCAAATATTAGCTACGCTTTCATAAGCTTTTTCTATTTCTTCTACGCTATTACCATCAAAAGTTAATAAAAGATATGCATCTGAGGAATTATCGGGGAATTTTTTTCCTAGAAATTCTTCAGCAGCAAGAATAACTTCTCTTTGCATAAATTCTATAGCAGTTGGTGCAGATTTTGATTTAACTATCTTTGGAACTGTACCTATTGCCAAATCAAGATTTGGAAAAGGTACTAACAGTGATATAGCTTTCTTAGGTAGTGGTATAAGTTTTAGTATAGCTTTTGTAACAATTCCTAGTGTTCCTTCAGATCCACAGATTAAGTCTTTTATACTGTAACCAGAAGAATTCTTAACTACTTTTCCTCCAATATTAAGTATTTCTCCATTTGGAAGCACTACCTCAAGTCCTCTTATGTAATCTCTAGTAACTCCATACTTAACAGCTCTCATTCCACCTGCATTGGTATTTATGTTACCAGCAATTGTAGCTGATTTTTCTCCTGGATCTGGTGGATAAAATAAATCAAACTCTTCAACATATTTACTTATTTCCATTAAAAGTACACCTGGTTCAAGGGTTAATGTTAAGTTTTCTTCATCAATTTCAAGTATCTTGTTCATTTTAGACATATTCATCATAATTCCACCGTAAATTGGAACTGATGCTCCAACAAGTCCCGTTCCTGAGCCTCTCGCTACAACCGGAATCATGTTTTCATATGCATATTTCATAATCTTTGAAACTTCCTGCGTGGAAAGAACTTCAACTAATACGTCTGGCATTTTGCTTATTCCACCCATTTCATCGTGGCTGAAATCATCATTTATTGCATCACCTATAAACACTCTATCTTTATCTAATATTGAAACTAAAAACTCTATATCCTTAGTATCAAGTTTTTTATAATCCATAAAAGTTACCTCCTCGGTTCATATGTTATTGTTAACACTAACTTACTTATTATCTTTACTCAACATTAAATCATCCTGTAATATTAACGTACACAATACTCTGCCCCTGAGTTCTTAATGTTTTCGATTAATTGAGGAACTATTTCATAAATATCTCCTACTATTCCATAATGAGCAACATTAAATATGGAAGCATTTTCATCACTATTTACTGCAAATATTCGTTCTGAGCTATTCATTCCAGCTGTAAACTGAACTGCACCTGAAATTCCAAGAGCTATTATTAGCTTTGGTTTAACTGTTCTACCCGAAAGACCAATTTGTTTTTTAGCATTAATCCATCCGGCTTCAATTGTTGGTCTTGTCCCTGCTATTTGAGCACCAAGAAGTTCTGCAAGTTCCTCAATCATAGCCATGTCCTTTTCTGACTTTAATGCCCTACCAACTGCAACAATTACCTCTGCATCTGAAATATTATCTTCTGCTTCTTTTTTTGTAATCTTTAACACTTCAATTTTTGAAGCCAATTTTTCTATATCTATATCACAAATCGTAATTTTACCTTTTGGGGCGCATAGCTTTTCTGGAGCATTCATAACCTTATATCTTACTGTTGACATCTGAGGCCTAGTATTCGGGCAAAGAATTTGCGCCATTATATTACCACCAAAAGCTGGTCTTATCTGCACAAGGTCAGTATTTTCTTTCATTTCAAGCATTGTACAATCAGCTGTGAGTCCTGTTCTAAATCTTGCTGCTACTCTTGGAGCAAGAGATCTACCAATAGTTGTAGCACCAACCAGTAAAGATGATGGCTTTACCTTATTAACAAAATCTTCAAAAGCAGCAGTATAAGGTTCTATCCTAAAATCCTTCAACTCTTCGAAATCGTATACAAATACTTCATCCACTCCATAATAAAGCAATTCTTTGGCTTTTTCCTTTATATTAGAACCAATAAATACACAATATACTGGAAAATTAACTACTGCGGCAAGCTCTCTAGCTTTTCCGATTAGCTCCATTGTTACAGGATGTATATCACCTTCTACATGGTCCACATATACTCCTATACCCTTCCATAAGCTCTTATCAACTTTCACTTCTTCTGTTTCAACAAATTCCATTACTCCTGTAGGACCTTTTTTAACGCAAATTTTACACATTTTACAGCCTGCATTTACTTCAATTTTTCCTTTGTTGTATTCAATTGCACCAAAAGGGCAAACCTTTATTAATTCTTCAACATTTGACTCATTTACTTTCTCCTGATTACAAATTAATTTACTCATGAAAATTCCACCCTTCTTTATACAAATTTTAATTCTTTAAGTTTTGCAGCTATTTTAAGACTAAGCTGTGCACCGTTGCCTGTCCACGTTTCTCTATCATTGTTTACAGATGGAGGAAATATTCGCTCAACCTGCGTTGGTGAACCATTAAGTCCATATCTTTTTTCATTCTTATCTTCAAAATCATTTAATGTTATCATTTTTATTTCTCTATCTTTTGTAGCTAATTTTTTCCTGTAAGATGGAAGTCTTGGCTGATATATATCTTTATCTACAGTTAAAAGACAAGGAAATTGAACTTCTGCTACCTCAACAGTATTTGCCATATCCATTTCTACAATAACTGATTTATCTTTTATTTCTATTATTTTCAAAACGTTTGCAATGTGTGGAATACCAAGATATTCAGCCATTTCTGGTCCCACTTGAGCAGTATCACCGTCTGTAGTTTGCTTTCCACATAATATAAGATCAAAAGTACCCATTTTTTTTACACCTTGAGAAATCGTATAAGCTGTAGCAAGAACATCCGCCCCTGCAAACTTTCTATCAGATATTAATGCGCCCTCATCTGCGCCCATCATATATGCTTCCCTAATTACATCCTTTGCTTGTGGTGGTCCCATAGTTATAACCTTAATTAATCCACCTTGCTGCTCCTTAATTTTAAGTGCAGTTTCTAATGCATATAAATCATAAGGATTCATTTTTGAATCCACACCATCTCTTTTTAAAACACCTGTAACTGGATCTACTTCAACTTTTGAAGTTCCTGGAACTTGTTTGATACAAACTAAAATTTCCATATATTTTCCTCCAATCATTCTTATAGAAAATGCAAAATCTCATTTCTGGTAGTATGGTCTGACCACCTTCAAATCATAATAGCACACTATTTTAAATATTTCTATAATAGTTAAATAGTTAACGATAAGATTTATTTTATTCAAAAAAAAGCTAAAGATGAAAGGAATATTAACCACTTCCTTCACCTTTAGCTTTGTATAAAACTATATCTTTCCGGACTATTTTTCCCTTTGCATATACGTATTTGCAAAATCTAGATGTTCCCTCATTGCTTTTCGCGCAGCTGCAGAACTATGTTTTTCCATAGCTAAATATACCTCGTGGTGCTGTGAAAAAAGTATTTCTTTATTTCCCGGCTCTGCTAATATCAATTTTCTTGCATCTACAATAAAATGATCTACAAGAGTGGAAACTGTTTTTAGAATGTTAAATATTAAAACATTGCCTGAGCATTCTGCAATCTTATAATGAAATTGTTTATCAATTTCAGCGTTAATGATTTCATCCCCATAATTCATGAATTCTTTAGTAATATCCTTTAATTCCTTTAGTTGCTGAGTAGTTATCCTCTTGGATGCAAGACCTGCAGCCTCCACCTCCATAATTTTTCTTAGCTCCCAGATTGCGTCTGGATCGCTTCCTTCTAACATAAACATAATTGATAGCGGTTCAAATAAGTTATCTTGAAAACTTGTTTTTATGTAATTTCCTTCTCCTTGTCTGCAATCTATAAGCCCAATAACTTCTAATGCTCTAAGAGCCTCGCGAATGGAGGCTCTACTTACCATTAATTGTTCGACTAACTTCCTCTCAGAAGGAAGCTTATCGCCCTTTTTAAGTGTACCTTTATCAATCATATCTTTTATTTGAATTATTACCTGTTCGTAAACTTTTGTGTTCTTTATAGGACTAAACATATTGTTCCTCCTGTCTACTATTCAAAATCTATACATTATATACACTATAACATAATATTTACAATTTGAAATCGCGTTAAATAAAACACAATGATGGTTTGGTGCCATCCACGTGGCAAGTGGCATCTTTTCATCAATAAAAAAATTGTTGGTTAATATTTTTTATAAGTGTATTAAATTTTATATCTTTTCATGAATTGTACCATACTTTTTTTAACATAGCATAATATTTCTACTCAGAATGGCTTAGTTACTGAGTTTTTATAATTCTGTTTAATATAAGTAAAGAAAAAATAATAATTCCCATGTACTCCCAACTATGCTATACTACTATTACAATAAATTACCATAAATATAATGGTATAGGCTTACATGAAACACCAACCCCTCATGCATCTCTTCAGATTATTCTTAAACATCATATATTAAAAACTGCTGCGCTTTAGCCTGACCACATAAATAATTATACCCAAATTTATAATAGGAGATGATTATTATCGTTAAATTTATAAAATATAAACGAGGAAATATCGTAATTAATTTTATGCTGGTGACAATAATTTCAGCTTTAACTATTTTTGTGTGTTTCATAAAAGAAGATAGTACGGTAGTTGTAGCCGGTAAACAAATTGAACCAGTAACTATACAAAAGACTTTTAGTGGCACATTAGCTAGTGCTAAAATAAATGTAGACGAAAATGATACCGTTGATAAATCTTTAAATGATGTTATAACTGTAGATCTTAAAGTCTTGGTAGATGGTAAAGTTCTTAGTATAAAATCTACTAAAAAAACCATTGCCCTAATGTTAATATCAGAAAAAATAACTCTAAGTGCTACGGATAAGGTCTCACCATCAATAGAAACTGAGTTATCAAGCGGTATGGAAGTTACCGTAACAAGGGTTAAAATAGCAACAATAAAAGAAACAAAACCTATTCCTTTTAATACAGTTATTAAAAATGATAATAATACACTTAAATCTAAAAGTAGGGTTTCACAAGTGGGAAAGCCAGGCGAAAAAAGTGTTACTACAAATGTGACTTATGAGAATGGTAAAGCAGTAACTAGCAACGTTATCAAAGAAACGGTAATTAAAGCACCACAAAGTAAAATTATAGTTCAAGGTACTTTAAAAGCCATATCCTTCTCAAGAGGAGGCACTATAGACCCTTCTACAAAGATTATTAATGTAAAGGCCACTGCTTATTGCCCAATTAAAGGAGCAACTAATACTTATACAGCCTCTGGAAAAAAGGCTGTTCGGGATCCCTTTGGGTATAGTACAATAGCTGTTGACCCTAATGTCATTCCTATGGGAACAAGATTATATGTTGAAGGCTACGGATATGCAATAGCTGCGGATAAAGGTTCTGCAGTAAAAGGAAAATATATAGATGTATTTTTTAATACACTTAACGAAGCCCTTGATTGGGGTGTTAAAAATATAAAAGTACAAATAATAAATTAAATTATATAACATAATAAGAACTGCTACAGAGACTATCTCTATGGCAGTTCTTATTATGTTATGCCACTTAACACAAGGGTGGTAGATAGTATGTTATAATATGGACATGTTGAAAATAAGCAGGCATAACTTTTAATAACAGTTATGTATACATAAGGCATTCAAAAGGGGGTAATAATATGGCATTAGACGTATCAAATCTAGTAAAAAATTTCGGAGAAAAAATTGCAGTAGACAACATTTCTTTTAAAATTGAAAAGCCAGGTGTATTTGGTTTACTTGGCACAAATGGTGCAGGAAAAACCACTACCATAAGAATGATTTTGGGAATTCTTGAAAAGGATAGTGGAATCATTCAGTGGAATGGAAGTCCTGTTACACGAGAAACCGTAAAATTCGGATATCTACCAGAGGAAAGAGGCCTATATCCTAAGGCTAAGATAGTAGAGCAACTCTCATATTTCGGAAAACTTCGGGGCATGGATAGAGTGTCAGTAAAAAAAGCAATAAGCTATTGGTTTGATAGACTTAAGGTATCTGAATACTCCAACTCTACAGCTGAACAGCTATCCAAAGGCAATCAGCAAAAAATTCAATTAATAACAGCACTTTTACATGATCCTGAATTAATTATTCTAGACGAACCTCTAAGTGGACTTGACCCAGTTAATACTGATTTATTTAAAAGTGTAATTTATGAATTAGTTGAAAAGGGTAAATATATAGTAATGTCTAGTCATCAAATGCAGTCTGTGGAAGAATATTGCGAGGACCTTATAATATTAAAAGATGGACAAACGATTCTCAATGGCAACTTAAAGAAAATAAAGGCTGGTTATGGAAGGACGAATCTTACTGTGAACTGTCAAGAGGAAATTGATGCTCTTATAAAAGAGCAAAACATAAATGTTATATCAAAAACCGCTTCCGGGTACGAGTTTAAAATTAAGTCTGATGAAGAAGCCTATAGTCTTCTTGAAAAAATCATAGCATCAAAAATAAGGCTTGATAAATTTGAAATTCGTGAACCCTCTCTTCATGAAATATTTATTGAAAAGGTTGGTGAGCAATAATGAAAGAATTCTTTACTGTTTTAGGCTATACCTTTAAGGAAAACTTAAGAAAAAAATCCTTTATTATTTCAACTGTAATTACACTTATTTTAACAATTGTAATAGTCAGCTTACCAGCAATAATAAAGAATTTTGATAATAGCGATAAAAATAATACAGAGCAAGGTACAACTACAATCCAAAACAAAAAAGGAGTTGTGCTTGTCGTTGATTCAAAAGGTATTCTAAAGGGAGATTTAAATAAACTAGGTAAAGTTTTTTCAAACTATGAATTTAAATCTGAACCTTCTGATAATATTGATACACTTAAAAATAAAGTTAAAAATGAAGAGAATAATGCACTTATAGTTCTAGATGAGAAAAATGGCGTGCCAACTTTTGATTATATAATCAAACAATCTGGCAGCGGCCTTGCCCCCTCTGAAATTAGTCGCGTTATTAAAAGTGTTTTTGTAAGCAACTTACTTACGGCTTCTAATGTATCTGATAACGTATCTAAAATGGTGCAAAGTGAAATTTCCTTTAATGTAAACGAACTAGGAAAAGGCAAAATGAACAGCTATATTTCAAGTATTGTTGTAAGTATGCTATTATTCTTTTCGATTTATTTTTATGGGTATGGAGTAGCTATGTCTGTAGCTTCTGAAAAGACTTCAAGGGTAATGGAACTTCTTGTAACTTCAACGAAACCATCAAAAATAATTCTTGGTAAAAGTGCTGCTATGGGCATACTTGGTCTAATTCAATTAGCCATGGTAGTATTTACTGGTGCACTAACCTATAAATTAACTTTTCCTGAGAATTTTGCAATAGCAGGTCAAGCGCTTAACTTTTCGAGCTTCACCCCTTTTAGCCTTGTAATGATTATTGTATACTTTATATTTGGTTATTCTCTATATGCTATGATGAATGCTGTAGCTGGTGCTACGGTTAGTAAGGCAGAAGATGTTAATTCATCTATTATGCCTATTAGTATGATATCTATGGTGGCTTTCTATATGGGATATTTTTCACTGGCAGTGCCAAATGGAAACGTAGCAATCCTATCATCAATAATTCCATTTTCCGCACCTTTTTCTATGCCTTCTAGAATTTTAGCTACAGAAGTTCCTATTTGGCAAATTATAGCCTCCCTGTTTTCTTTGGTAATAACAATTGTTTTTATAGCTTGGATATCCATAAAAATATATTCCTCTGCTATACTTCATTACGGCAAACGTTTAAAACTTAAAGATTTAGTGAAAATGTCAAACAAGCAATAAACTTTTAAGGGGACAGTTAATAATTATAAAAATTATTGACTGTCCCCTATTCTTTATTTATATTCTTTATTTATATTCTTTATTTATATTCTTTATTTAAAACCTACAACTTACCGATTTTCACGTGGGCGGCACATTGTTCTTACTATTATCACAATAGTAATGCATTAAAAACTAAAGAGTATGATTGTTAGGAATCGGTGCATTATTTTCTGATACCATAATTTCTTTATAATTAAAGAATATGTTACCAAATATTGCAACTATACTTCCAGCAACAATTCCATCTTCAAGTACAAATTTAAGGGCATAAGGAAGTTGATCAAAGAGTCCAGGTGAAACTTTAGAGCTAATACCGATTCCTACAGCTAAAGCAATAGTTAACATATTACCTGTCTTTGTAAGGTCTACTGTTGATAATATTCTAATACCTGATACTGCTACCATACCAAACATAGCCAAAGTAGCTCCACCAAGTACAGCGTGCGGGATAATTGTTGCAAGTGCAGCAATCTTTGGGATAATTCCAAGACATATTAGAATTATACCTGAGCACACTGTAACATAACGGCTCTTAATACCTGATAATGCAACAAGTCCAACGTTTTGAGAAAAAGTAGTATAAGGGAAGGAATTGAAAACTCCACCTAAAATCTGCGCTATTCCCTCTCCTCTAAGTCCACTTACTATTTCGCTATTTTCTACTTTTTTACCACAAATATTTGAAACACCTATAAAAACTCCAACAGCTTCAATCATAAGTATTAGTGATATAAGACACATTGTGAATATTGGTCCAAGTTCAAATTTAGGAAGTCCAAAATAAAAGGGAGTGACAACTCTAAACCATCCCGCACTCGAAACGGCACTCATATCAACCATACCCATAAAGGAAGCTAGTATTGTACCAAAAACTAAACCTAGTAATACTGAAGTGGCTTGCATAAATCCTTTGAAATATCTATTAAGAATACAAATAAATATTACTACTATACCTGCAAGAATAAGATTCTTAGGATTGCCATGAGTTGGACCATAACCGCCTGCGGCATCATTTAGTGCAACAGGTATAAGTGATAAACCAACAATCATGATTACAGTACCAGTAACAAGCGAAGGAAAAAACTTAAGAAGTTTACCAAAGAAAAATGAAATCAATACAACAAAAATACCTGCACAAATAACCGCACCATAAATAACAGGTAATCCACTTGCTTTTCCAATAGTAATCATGGGAGCAACCGATACAAATGAACATCCCATAATTACTGGAAGCTTAACACCGATATGTTTCCCAAATCCTAATGATTGAATTAAAGTGGCAATACCACATGTAAATAGATCTGCTGCTACTAGATAACCTATTTGCTGAGGAGTTAAACCAATAGCTGTTCCCACTATAATAGGAACCGCCAATGCTCCTGCATACATTGCAAGGACATGTTGAAGGCCTAATGGTAATAATGTTTTTATAGGTAACTTTTCATTGATTAGGTCAGGCTGATTAAGATTCATAATAATTCCTCCTAAATTTCACATTTATATTTAGAGTTTTTACCTCATAAATATCTCATTCATATAATTAAAAACGCAAAAAAGTCAGTACAAATAACATCACTGTTTTTGTACTGACCTATTAAAGCCTAACATTTTATGCTTTCTTTAATTCTTGTCAGATATATAATTAGGTTAATTCTGGTTCGGCATTAATTTCCAAACCAGCATACTACTTTTTTCAGATAATTCATAATATTTAGTATATCATATTGTATTTCTATTGGCAAGCTAAAAAATTGTAAAAATCATCTCATCACTATTGTTACATGAATCTGAAATAATTTCCAGTAGTTGTACAACTGATCCTACAACCTCTCCTAGTTTTAGCTGGAGATGAGAAATGTTTTCTTCATAAAAAATCTTGCGATTATAGTCCACCAAGCTATAGTTTTTTTTATAAAGTACTATATTCGATTCTAATAATGTAAGAACTCCCAGTGCTTTTACTTCTATCCTATTGCCCTTTATAAATAGATGAATATCTCTAGGGCCTTTACCTGTAAAACTTTTTAAAAAAAATGCAATTTCACTTTTTAATTTTTTCTCTAATGCTTGCTTACTTTCTTTATTAAGCAATGATAATCCACCGATTACAGTATTACCCATAATATCCCTTAGTATGTCAATTGCTAGACCTTCCATATGTTTAATCAATTCATTTGTATTTAATGGCTTTATAATATATTTAACAATGCCTTGGTCAATAGTCTTTATTATTGTCTGACTGTCTGATAAAGCAGAAATAACTATCACGGGACAAGAAGAACCTGTTTTTCTAATCTCATCTATTAGCTGAATTCCACCCATAACAGGCATAATAAGATCTGTTAAAACTAAATCAGGTCTATTTTCATTAAATGTCTTTAGCCCTTCCTCTCCATTCTTTGCAGTTAATAAGACTCCAACCCTTCTTTTTAAAAATATTGCCAGCTCGTTTCTAGCAAAATCCTCATCTTCAATATATAATACCTTAAGGTTATTTAGCAAATTACTATTTTCTATCACCTTCAATTTTATCCCCCCCATTTTCTGGTATTGTAACCTTAATAGTCACACCTGCTACATGTTCAAGAAGTTCAACTCTGCCACTCATATTATTTTCGATAATTAACTTAGTCATATATAATCCCAGTCCAGTTCCATTTTTGTCACCCTTTGTAGAAAAATAAACATCAAATACTTTATCAACATTCTCTTCTTTTATTCCACCGCCATTATCACTTATTTCAACTGCAATCATTTCTCCTTCTTTATAAACTTCAATAGCAATTTCTCTATTTGAATGAAACTGTTCCGATAAGGCATCAATAGAATTACTTATAATATTAAATATAGCTTGAGAATATTGATTAGCATATCCAAAGGCTGCCACTTCATTTTTTGTATCCATTAATATATTAACCTTATTAAATTTTAAGTTTTCATCAACTAATTCCAATACAACATTTATATTTTCGCATATTGAAAAATTTGTTTTTCCTTTTTGAGGGTTTAAAAAATACCTAAAATCGTCTATAGTATCTGACATTCTTCTTATTAATTTTCTGCATTTTCCAACTACATTGTCAACTACCGCAGGCTCAAGTTCATCATAAATGGAAGCATCTTCTAGGTTTGAAATAATAAGCCCTAAATTATTTAAGGGTTGCCTCCATTGATGTGCTATGTTCCCTATCATTTCACCCATTGCAGCAAATCTAGCTTGATATATGAGTAAGGCCTCTTTTTTCTTATTTTCATCCATTTCATTTTTGAACATTCTTTCAAGTTCAAGATTAATCTTTTCTAATTTTAAGGATAATTGGCTTTTTTCAGTAGATAAAGAATATATTCCCTCTGAAGTTTTGTATTCTGACATTGAATCATTTGGCTCCACTTCAGGTATACCAGAGGCAATTTCATTAATTATTCGTCTAAATCTGCTTTCACTTCTCCTAACAGTCTCTTCCTCAGTTTTTGTATTTGTTATATCTAAAACCATACCCATATTAACTTTATTATCACTATATTGATCGAAAATTGAAGTCATAAAAAGCTTACCACAAATCAAACGGCCATCTTTTCTAATGTATTGTTGCTCTATTTCATAGCTTTCAATTTCCTCCTTTAAAAATCTATCCTTTAATTTTAAAACATTGTCATCTTCTGGAATAATTAATTCAAAAATACTTCTTCCAATGACATCCTCTTCATTATAACCTGTCATATCTAACCATCGTTTATTAACTTGTAATATAATGCCTTTTATTGTTGTAATTGTTATTCCAAGAAGTGCACTACTAAACATAGCCTCGTATCTTTGTGTACTTCTAATAATTTTCTCCTCAGCTTTTTTTCTCTCATTGTTTTCTTTTTTTAGCATGACATTATTAGTAGTTAACCGAATTATAAAATATATTAAAAATATGCAGAAACTACCTATCATTAAAGCAATAAATATCATTTCTAACCTTTTATTTCTATTATTAATAATCTTATCATAATTAAATATAAATGAGCTAAAATCAGGTGTCCCCTTTACAATTCCAAGCTTCAATAAAGTCTCTTGCATTTTCATCCATCTGTTGGGATTAATATTCCCGATTTCAACCACGGGATGAAGAGTTAATTCTGCTACTTTCTTTTCTTGAAAAAGGTTATAGGCCTCTAACTCCTTCACTGACTGCCCTTCAATCTTAAATTCTGTGGAAATTCGTTTCGCTATCTCCACGGGATGTTCTAAAGCATATTCCCAGCCTTTAATACTTGCTTTTTTAAATTTTTCAACCAAGTCTGGATTTGTTAAGGCTAAATCTCTTTTCGTGAATAAAGAATCTCCATAAAAGTCTATTCCATAGTCAATGGGTTTTATTATCCTTAAGGATAAGCCGGATTGTTGTGCTAGATAAGGAATAGTTCCTAGATAGCCTGGAATTATATCATATTTACCTGTTGCTAAATCCTCTGCTGAAAATTCAGTAGAATAGGATAACATTTTAGTATTACCAGGTTTAATGCCCTCATTTTCCAGCATAGCTTGAAGTTCAATATCTAATAAATCATTTTTCCTCCTGGCAGTATTGAGTTTTGTTAAATCAATTATTCCTCTATAGGGAGTATCTGACTTCATATAATATTCAACTGCACTACGTTGAAATAGTGAAGCAACAATACAAAGCTTTGCCCCTTTATTTTCTTCCATTAATACATCATCTGATCCAATTCCAAAATCTGCCCGCCCCTCAAGAACCTCCTTAGTTGCAACCAATATGCTCTTGTTTGAGGTAAATGCAGACTTTATTTCTACATCCAACCCGACCGCATCGTAAAGACCCATCCATTTTGCAACATAGTACCCTGCAAACTGATATTGATGGTTCCATCTTAGTTGTAGAACCACTTTTTTATTATTTTGTGCATAAGCTGCGCAATTGATTTTAAAAAGTACAAATACGGTTAATAATAATAAAGTTTTCATTAAAAATTTCTTCTTCATTTTCCCCCTTAAACACTTGCTAGAAAAGTGTATTCTGTAAATTTTCTATAATAACTGACTTCCAAATTCATAGTATAATAAAAATGCTTTTGAATACAAAAAAATATCATATTTAGTATAAATTACTATACGAATAATATATCACAAAACAATCAAAAATTAAAAGTAATAATTCTTATGTTAACATCGACTACACTTAAATATTTAAGTAATCTCCATTTGACATATTGAGTGACCTATAGTAAAGTTTATAATTATAAAACATAATAAGACAGTTCTAAACCATCCTGTCTATAAACAAAACTAGGACGTAACTACCGTTTTAGGTAGTCTTTTTTGTTTAAGGGCGGTTTGCGCCCTTTTTTATTTGCACAATTTTTATACATATAAAAAATTAACAGGTTATATTAACTTACATCTGTCAAATATTATCTATAACACGGGAGGATTCATAATGAAAAAAATAGGATTAACAACTACCGTACCAGTAGAGGTTCTCATTGCAGCAGGTTATACCCCTATAGATTTAAATAATATTTTTATAACCTCTAAGGACTACTTGAAATATATAGACATTGCAGAAAGAGATGGGTTTCCTAAAAGCTTTTGCACTTGGACAAAGGGAATTTATGGAGCATGTATGCAAAACGACATCACAGAGATAATTGGAGTAGTGGAGGGAGATTGCTCTAATACAAAAGCCCTTATTGACGTACTTGAGTTAAAAGGGATTAAAGTTTATCCCTTTTCCTTTCCGCATAGCCACAAGATAGAGGATGTAGAACGTGAAATAAATGAATTTATGAACACCTTTAATGTAGAAATTGAAGAAGTTGAAGTGGTTAGAGAAAGGCTAAATGAAATTAGATCACTAGCTAAAGAAATTGATGAGTTGACCTATATTCACAATAAAGCTACCGGCTTTGAAAATCACCTATATCAAGTTTCTACAAGTGATTTTAATGGAGATATAGATATATATGAAGCTGAGCTAAAAAAAGTCATTTGTGATATGAAAAACAGGAAACAAGTATTTAAAAAACTACGACTTGGATACATTGGGGTTCCCCCTATGACTTCCGATATATATGAATTTGTTGAACTATTTGATGCTAATTTTGTATACAATGAGGTTCAAAGGGAATTCGCTTTTCCAAGAGCAGATAATGCATTAGATATATTTCAGCAATATTACGACTACACTTATCCTTATGATAGTAAATTTAGGATTAAAGAATTACAAATACAAATCAATGAAAGAAAATTAGATGGTATTATTCACTATACTCAAGCCTTTTGCTATAGAGCAGTAGAACATATTGTTTTAAAAGAAAATTTAGATATTCCCATATTAAATATCGAAGGTGATAAGTTAAATGTCTTAGATGCAAGAACAAAACTTAGGTTAGAAGCCTTTCTTGATATGCTACTAGATTTAAAGGGGGTTAAAAAATGCGTGTATTAGGTATAGACCTTGGAAGTCGCGAGGTTAAAATTGTTTTAATGGAAGATAATAAAATAATACAAAAGGTAAAAGTCAGTACCATGAACTTTTACAGAAATTACTGCGACTATGATGGTAAAGTTGTTGTTAATTTAGAAAAGCTTCATATGAGTCGAATAGATAAGGCAGTGTCTACAGGCTACGGAAAAAACAACACTGATTTATTGCTATTCACCCCAATAAACGAACTAAAAGCCCATGTGTACGGAGGCTTCTATCAAACTGGTCTAAAGGATTTTATACTCTTAGATGTAGGTGGACAAGATGTTAAGGTTGTAAAAGTGGAAAAGGGCCTCATTACAGACCTAGAACTTAACGAAAAATGCGCTGCCTCCTGTGGTAGATATTTAGAGAATATGGCAAATGTACTTGAAGTATCACTTGATGATATGAGTGTGCATTATGAAAATCCTGTGGAACTTAATTCAACCTGTGCTGTATTCTCAGAGTCAGAGTTAATTGGCAAAATAGCTGAGGGCGTAAGTATGGAGTGCTTGTGTTCTAGTGTTAACTACTCTCTATACAAGAGACTTAAGCCTCTTTTAGGTAAATTTAAAGGTAAAAAATTAATCTTAACTGGCGGCGTTGCAAATAATACTGCAATAAAAAAATATTTAAAACAAGATTATGAAGAGATAGTATCTATTGACGAGCCGCAATTTAATGGCGCCATTGGGTGCTGTTATTATGGAAGCAAGTTTTTATAGCACGGCTTGTTTATTATAAAAATCCCACTGCATCCTTTGATAGCAGTGGGATTTTATTCTTTATTTATTCAACTTGCCACGTGGATGGCACCTTATGCTGCAATAGCCTCTTGTTCCACTTTTTTATTTGCCTTCTTTTTAATATAAAGAGTTACAGTAGAACCAAGTAGTCCACCAATAATTCCGCCACATATAGCAAATAATACTGCAAAAACAACGGCTTTAGGTTCATTGAACCCAAATGGTGCTAACAATCCTGGAATAGGTGAAGCTGTACCTGGAGCATTATTTATTATTTTAAAATAGGCAGCACTTAAACCAGCTAGTCCACCGCCTATGAAATTTGCGCAATATATGGGAAGTGCGTTTGCAGTTACTATATCAGCTTGTGTTAGTGGTTCAAGCATTACAGCTACTACATTACTTTTATCACCTAGTTTAAGCCTTTTGAACATTATACCGTTTGTAAAAGATCCACCAACACAGGCGATAGATGCTATACCCATTGCAAGACCTTGTAATCCAAGCATTGCTGTTAGTGCCATAGAACTTAAAGGAGATGTACATATCATTTTCATAATTCCTCCTAATAAGAAACCCATCACATAGGGCGACTGTACAGCAGCAATCGTTATCATACTTCCAATGCTAAGTAAAGTTGAGTTTACTATTGGATCTACCCCGAAAGCAATTCCTCTTGCAAGGGGTGCAATCAAAAGAGCACCAACTATTATATCTAATCCTTTTGGGAGTTTTTTCTCTAAAACTGGTCCGATAAATGAAATTATATACCCAGCTACAAATCCTGGAAGAATACCATATCCCAATACCGCAGCACCAGCTGTTACTGCATATACAGGATTTAGTCCCATGTTTAAACCAACTAGTATTACAGCAGCAACTCCTCCCATATTTCCAGAAGAAGTACCTACCTCACCTAAAAATTTAATGTGTAATAGATTCCCGCTTATGTACTTATGTATTGCTTCAACTAAAAATGTTGCTACAGCAGCATTTGCAAGTCCAGACATAGCCTTTTGACCTTTAGGCATTTTTAAACTAAAAAGTGAAAACAAGAATAATGTGAAAAGTAATAATCCAATACCTTTAATTAATATAAACATATTCTCCTCCTTTGTGTTTTAAAATAACTGTAATTGATTTTCAATATTATGATTTGTCATACAATTATTATAATTGCGAAGTTTCAAAAAACTTCGCAAGACTTCAAAATACAATAAAAAAATATTTTATAGTAATAAATTAGTCCATCAAAATAACAAAGCAAAAGATAGGGACAGCTAATAATTTTTATAAATTATTAACTTTCCCTATCTTTTGTATCTTTTGCATACTCACTTTCCACAGAGTGCCCCTTATTTTATTTTTCACAATAGGAAATAAGTCCATCAACAAATTTTTTTATGGTTACTTTACCTCTATCAGAACTCTTTTTTCTGATATAGTCCATTTCTTTTTTTACCTGCTCAAAGTTAAAAAGTCCATTTGAGTATTCTACAAAAACATCGTTCATATAATCTTCTATTCCTAAACTCGCAATATTGCTCAAACCGGTGGAAATGGTTCTTCTAATTCTTTGTTCCATTGATTTAGGATTATCAGTAAATTTGTTACATAATTCTTTTAACGTATAGTTCTCCATGTATTCATTATTTTTCATTAAAAATACAGTAATATCAATTAAGTCTTTACTGCCCACTTCGCCTATTATTCCTATTCTAAGCATTATATTTTTTATTGTTTGTATTTCATCTTCTGATTTTAAACAATTACTATCTAGAATGATGCTAGTATCTTTATTAAAAAGTTTCTGGATTTTATTTAAAGTTCGGTTGGTTTCTAAGTTTTCAGATACTTTTTTTATAATAGTTTCAATCTCAACTGCATTTATTGGTTTTTGTATGTAAAATTCTACTCCATTTTTATAAGCTTTTTCAATCATATTCTTAGCTGATACCTGTGAAATCATTATAAATTGCATTTCAGGACGCGTAGGTTTTACCTTCTTAACTATGGATAATCCATCAACGCCAGGGATGAAAAGATCCACTAAAACTATATCTGGATTCAGACACTGAATCTCTTTTAAACCTTCTCAACCCTCAAGAGAATAACCTATAACTGTACCCAAATCCCTATCACATATTATCTTTTCTAAAATCTTAACAATATTAATATCATCTTCGATTATAAATATATTCATTATGAGTCCTCCAGTTCTGATTTATTAATAGTTATGTAAAAAGTAGTTCCAACATTTTCTATAGAATTTACTTCAATAGTGCCTTTTAAATCTTCTTCAACAATATTTTTAACGATACTTAATCCAAGACCACGATTTATTTCACCAGTACTGTAATTGATTTTAGTTGAGAATCCCGGAGAGAATATGTACATTAGATCACATTCTTTTATTCCAGAGCCTGTATCACTTATTACAAAAATAAATTTTTCATCTATTGACTTCTCTTCAAAGGAAATAGAAATGTTATTAGTTGTAGTGCATAGTGCATCTAGTGAATTCATGATTAAATTTCTGAAAATAGACATAAGATAATAATGCTTAGTTGTATAGAAATTCTTATTTATGTTAAAAATCAAATCTACATTAAGTTCTCTAAATTTCACTTCATTTTTCATGCTATCTTCTAATATATTAATAATATCTTTAAAATACATACCTTTGTCCTTAGTCTTATCTTCTGTTATTTCTTCAATACCTCTTACAACAAGACCATATTCTTTCTTTATTTCGTGAACATCTTTAGCAATATTTAAAGACCGCTGAGCCCAGGTGTCCGATTCTTCCTTTATAGAGATTTTTTCAAATAATTCATAGGCATTACTCATGATTTTTTCTATGCTGCTCATATTTTTTTTCATCCAATACATTTCTGTTTTTAAATCAGAAGTTAATAGTAGAAGTTTTTTATATCTTTTTTCATGTTCCTCTTTTAGAAGAAGTAACTTATAAAACTTTAGACTATTTAAGATTATTAAACTTATAATAGAACGTATAACTGCAACATACAATAATGTAGTGACTACATTTAATTTTAGCATGGTAAAGTCCCCAAGATTTCTTGTTAATATTTCTATAAAATTTCCTAGGTAATCACTTAATATCAATGTTATTAATAATCTTTTTAAATCAATTGTGGTTATTGCTTTACTGAAAATCTTAAAAAATATACTATAAAAAGCATAAAAAAATATTTCCGGAAAATAAGCTAATAAAATTTCAATAAAGCTCCCATTTTCAATAAAATAGATACCTACTCTTAAAAAGTAAACAGAAACAGCACACATAACCCCTGTTTTTATGGTATCTAGTTCATCAAAAAAGTATAAAAATACAGGAAACAATATTATTGCCACAGAAACTCTAAAATCAGATATAAGCAAATTCATATTTATTTGTGAAGTGATTGCAATAACTATAGATATTGCAATCATTCTTTTTAATTTGTTAGTCTTTATAATCTCCATATTTATTTATCCTCGCAATAAAATTTAAAATATAATAATGAAATTCTTCATAGAATTTAAAGATTTACAAGTTAATAGTAACATTTTAATATATATGTTACAATTTTATTTGTTATTTTGTTGTTTTTTGTAGTATTTACAAAATGTGTAATGATGGAGTTTTCAAGGGGGGTAAAAAATGCGAGTGTTAGGTATAGATCTTGGAAGTCGTGCAGTATATTAATAACTTTCCCTACCTTATGACCGTTTAGTTCATGTACCTTATCAGAAATCTTCTCTGCATCTTCTTTAGTTTTGCACATGATTGCAAAATTATCTGCGTCATATTCAATTTAGTCATTTATGAACAGCCTCATCAGCCCATGTTAATAAAAAACTAAAAAAATTTAATTTGTACATAAAATCAATTCTTCTACTTTAATTCCGGGGCATTTATATTGGGGAGCATTATAAGTGGTGTAGTAAATACTGTTATCAGCCAATTCCATTACTATTCCATAATCCAATTCTTTTTTCTTAGTTTTTAGAATTTTATCTAAATAAAAAATAGCATTTCCAGCCTTTTCTCCGCAAGTAGCAACGCAAAAAATGTATTTTACCTTTTTCATATCAGTATTCGTTATAAATTCTTTTACCATAACAGGTATATCAAGTGCATGGACTGGAAAAATCAATCCAATTACTTCTGAATTAATAACATGTTTTCTTTCGATTTTTGTAATTGAGTGTAATTTTACGTTCCCCATTTTTTCTGCAATTCTCTTAGAGATGTATAAAGAATTTCCTGTACCTGAAAAATAGTATATGCTTGTTTCCATTTTAACACCTCATCAATATCGGAATTTATATAGTTTTTCACTGATTTAAATATACTTGGATACCTTTTCCAAGAACTGTTTTCTACTCTTATCAGTACCTGTTGTTGTATAATCATTATTTAACCATTTAACATTTTTAAGTCCAACACTCTTTAACGTCCCACCGATAAATGTTCGCTGTATTGGATTGCCCACTATGAATTTTAAATACCAGGTAGGGGCTTGCGACGTTGTAATTACTACAGTTTTTTTGATATTATCCAACAAACCTTTTAGTCTATATTTTTCTTCGCTATATGCGAAATTCCTCAACATTACTTTATCAAGGAATCCCTTTAATATTGCAGGTAAAGAATACCACCAAATTGGAAAAATAAAAACTAACTCGTCAGATTCTTTTAACATGTCTTGATATTTTTTTACATTTACATCTTTATGTCCACCTTTAGAATAGAGTGCAAGTTCACTTTCCCTCAAAACTGGATCAAAATTATCTTTGTTTAAATCGATAATTTGATATTCCTTGTTCTTTTGTTGATATGAGAGTACTACTGTGTCCGTGATGGATTTGTTGAAACTTCCATGCCAAGGGTGAGCCAATATAATTGTTGCTTTCATAAGACCACTTCCTTTTTAAATTTAAAACTATTTATTCCATTTGCAGCTCCTGGTTACATTTCATTTTGCAATCCTCAAATAGATATAGAATCATTTCTCAAGTTAGTATAACCCCTGTACTATACTACATAGTCAAGTATAATTTTTTATATATTTAAATAAAATTCTAATTTCGTACAGATATCTTCCTGCTCTGACAATATACTATCATTTATTTTCACAAACATTTTTTTCATTCGGCTTAATTCCTCTGACTTTCTATCAATTTCTTTTATCTTATCTTCAATAATTCTTTTTATTTCTCTGAGGTCACATCCTGCTATTTCATCAAACAATTTAGATAACAGTGATTTGATCTCCTTTAAAGAAAAACCATACTCTTTAGAAATAAGAATGCAGCGAAGTCTTTCTATATCTTCTTTTGTATATTTCCTATATCCATTCGTATCTCTTTTGGGTTCATTGAGTAACCCAATCTTTTCATAATATCTTATGGTTTCTTTATTAATTTTCAATGTTTTTGCAAACTCTCCGATATTATAACCTGTTCCCATATTACCCTCCTAAAACATGATTTCAATCAACACTGGAATCTCAACAGTCTCATGATTCATTTTTGAAGAAACCTTTAGTGTGACTGACTTTAAAGAACTTTATTTTAAACGTTGGGGAATTAAAGTAAAATATAATGAATTAAAAAATAGGCTGCAAATACAGAATTTTACTAGAGAAACACCAATTGCAATAAAACAGGGTTTTTAGGCTACTGTTTATTTATCAAATATGGTTACACTAGCAAAAATGCAACTCCAACAAGACATTCAGTCAAAATAACTTAAGGTCTATTAGAGTTGCATACAATTTGGTGATATTTTAAATATTGAGTTTTTATCCATTTTTTTAAGTTACAATTTTAAATTGCAACTTATTTGAAGGCTAACTTGATGACACTTGCCACGTGAGTTGCACCTTATTATTTATATATAGTAAAGACTTTCCGTTGCGTATTCCGCATCAGATGTTATATCTATACCAAGTTTCCTGAAAGTTTGCTCATCATTTGTACTTATAATTGTAGTTGAGTGAGCTTGACATCCTTTTAGCATTGTTAACTTATCCATAGCCACCTTTGCTGTTGGATTTGTAGCAGCACATATGCTAAGTGCAATTAATATATTTTCGCAATCTAAAGCTGGTTTTTTACTGGCTAAGATTTTTGATTTTAGATTTATAATTGGCTCAAGTATAACTGGAGAAATAAGATGGATTTCGTCATCTATATTGGCAAAATATTTAACAGCATTTAAAATTATAGCAGCTGTTGCATCCATTATTTCTGAACTTTTACTAGTTAATATTGTTCCATCATTAAGCTCTATTGCAAGGGCCGGGCAAGCTTCATTTTTATTAGAACATTGCTTTAAATTAGCTGATCGCTCCCTTGCAGGCATAACAACTTTTCTATCTTGCTGTTTTAAATTAAGTTCTTCCATAAGAAGCTTTACTCTCTCAAAAGTTTCTTTATCTATATAACCTTTTTTATATTCACAACCTGTTTTGAAGTATCTTCTTATTACCTCTTGCCTAGATGCCTCTTTGATAACCTCATCATCAATAATTCCAAAGCCTACTCTATTAACTCCCATATCTGTTGGGGATTTATAAACAGCCTCTTCCTCAGTTATCCTTTCTATAATTCTTCTAAGTACAGGGAAGGTTTCAATATCACGGTTATAGTTTACAGATATCTTATTATAAGCATCAAAGTGGAAGGAATCTAGCATATTTACATCATTAAGATCTGCTGTTGCAGCTTCGTATGCTATGTTTAGTGGATGCTTTAGTGGAATATTCCACACTGGGAAAGTTTCAAATTTTGAATAACCCGCCGCTCTACCTTGCTTATGTTCATGATAAAGTTGACTGAGGCAAGTAGCTAGCTTTCCACTCCCTGGTCCTGGCGCTGTTACAACTACAATAGATTTTGTAGTTTCAATAAATGGATTTTTACCATATCCCTCATCACTTACAATTGCATCTACATCTGTAGGATATCCTTTAGTTGCTCTATGTTTATATACCTTTATGCCTCGGCGTTCAAGTTTATTTATAAAAATCGTAGTTGCTGGTTGCCCGTCATATCTAGTGATTACGACACTATTTACATCAAGCGAGTATGCACGTAAATCATCAATTAATCTTAAAACATCCACATCATAAGTGATTCCAAAATCTCCTCTTATTTTGTTTCTTTCAATATCTCCTGCAAATACACAAATAATGACCTCAACTTTTTCTTTTAACTTATGTAGTAATTTAATTTTTGCATTTTCATCAAAACCTGGTAAAACTCTTTTTGCATGAAGATCATTGAAAAGTTTTCCACCAAATTCTAGATATAACTTATCATAATCATTAACTCTTTCTAAAATGTACTTTGATTGTTCTTCTAAATATTTTTTCTGATCAAATCCAATTTTCATTTTTACGCCTCACTTGCACCGTTATTTTTTAGATATTTTATAATAAATATTTTACAACCAATATTTCCACATAAATAATACATCAAAATATGCTTTTACAACTTAATATTATCGCACAATTTTAGCTTAAAGTAAACTTAATTTATGTTTTAAATTTGACATACCTCTTAACTTATAGTAAAATTAAAAATAATAAAACTAAATAAGACAGTTCTAAACCATCCTGTCTATAAACAAAACTAGGACGTAACTACCGTTTTAGGTAGCTTTTTTTGTATAAGGGTGGATTATGCCCTTTTTTGTTTATAAAAAAACCGTAGGATATAAAACTATCGGGATTTTGGGAGAAATATTAATTAAATTAACATAATTCTAGGAGGCGTCACCACATGTATATATTAAAGGCAGAACACAGCTTTGACAGTGCACATTTTCTTTCTGGTTATGATGGAAAATGTGCGAATATTCACGGACATCGTTGGAAAGTTGAAGTTGATGTTCAATCAGAAAACTTGGTAAAAGGCGGGCAACTTGACGGCATGGTAATAGATTTTGGTGATTTAAAAAAAGATGTTAAAGATATGGTAGATTGTTATGACCACGTCTTAATTATACAAGAAGGCACTATGCGTGACCTCACATTAAATTGTATAAAGCAAGATGGCTTTAATGTGATTGTGGTTGATTTTAGACCAACAGCAGAAAACTTTGCAGCATTTTTCTTTAGACTAATGAAAAATAAAGGATATAATGTAAAGAGGACTACGGTTTATGAAACACCTACTAATAGTGCAGCATATGAAGAAAGCGAGGTACGTTAAAGTGAAATTTAAGGTAGTTGAAAAGTTCACAAGCATTAATGGAGAAGGTCCTCTATCTGGTCAACTTGTAGTATTCATAAGATTTGCAGGCTGTAATCTAAATTGTAGCTACTGCGATACCACTTGGGCTAATGCTCCTGATGCGGGTTATGATTTAATGACCTCTGATGATATATATAAATATATTAAATCTACTGAAATTAGGAATGTAACCTTAACTGGTGGCGAGCCATTACTTCAAGAAGGAATTATAGAATTATTAGAAATGCTTTCTAAAGATAGGTTGCTTCATGTTGAAATTGAAACTAATGGTAGTGCTGATTTAAACGAATTTGATCATATAGAAAATCCACCCAGCTTTAATATGGATTATAAATTACCTTCAAGCAATATGGAAGATAAAATGAATTTGAATAACTTTGAGTATTTAAGTTATAAGGATACAGTTAAATTTGTGTGTGGCAGCAGGTCAGATTTGCAAAAGTCTAAATTCATAATAGATAAATATGGTCTTTCTAATAAAACCAATGTGTATATTAGTCCAGTCTTTGGACAAATTGACCTAGAGAACATTGTAGATTTTATGAAAGATAATATAATGAATGGTGTTAATCTTCAAATTCAACTTCATAAAATCATTTGGGATCCAAATAAGAGAGGTGTATAAAATTATGGCAATTGATACAAAAGCAATTGAAGAACATATAAGAGGAATTTTAATAGCTTTAGGTGACAACCCATCTCGCCAAGGGCTTAAAGATACCCCTGCGCGTGTAGCTAAAATGTATGAAGAAGTATTCGCCGGCATGTCTTATAGCAATGATGAAATTGCTGAAATGTTTAATACAACTTTTGAAGATGATTTAATAGTTAAAGAGGATTCCCGCGATATAGTGATAATGAAGGATATCCAAATTTTTAGCTATTGTGAACACCATTTAGCACTGATGTATAATATGAGTGTTTCAGTTGCATATGTCCCTACTAAAAAGATTATTGGACTAAGTAAAATTGCAAGAATAGCTGATATGGTAGGCCGCAGATTGCAGCTTCAAGAACGAATAGGCACAGACATAGCTGAAATTATGCAAAAGGTAACTAACTCGCCTGATGTGGCTGTTATTATAGAAGGTGAGCATGGCTGCATGACTACAAGAGGAATAAAAAAGCCAGGCACTAAAACAATGTCAACTACTTTTAGAGGAAAATTTACTACTGATGTAATTTTAAATAATAAATTGATGATGCTTTATACTAAATAAAGGTTGGTGTATTAATTATGGATAGCGAAAAAGCAATAGTTGTATTCAGTGGTGGACAAGATAGCACAACTTGTTTATTTTGGGCCTTAAAGAAATATAAAGAGGTTATAGCTGTATCTTTTGATTATAGTCAAAAACATATATTAGAGCTTACTTGTGCAAAGGATATATGTAAAAAACACGGTGTAGAATATCATTCTTTAGACTTAAACCTTTTAAATCAGTTAGCACCAAATTCCTTAACAAGAAAAGATATGGAAGTAGATAAGGAAGCACCTATTGATAGCGTACCTAATTCCTTTGTAGATGGTAGAAATTTATTATTCTTAACCTTTGTAGCAGTATTTGCAAAGCAAAGAGGTATAAATAATATTGTAACTGGTGTATCTCAAAGTGACTTTAGTGGATACCCAGATTGTAGAGATGTGTTTATAAAATCCTTAAATGTTACCTTAAACTTAGCTATGGGTTATGATTTTGTAATTGAAACCCCTTTAATGTGGATTAACAAGGCTGAAACTTGGAAGATGGCTTATGACTTAGGTGTACTTGATGTAGTTAAAGAGGAAACTTTAACTTGTTATAATGGAATAATAGGTAATGGTTGTGGTGACTGCCCTTCTTGTAAATTAAGAAAAAAAGGGTATTTGGAATTTAAAGAAAAATATTTATAAAAAAGAAAAGAAGGCTTCGTAAATTTAATTTACTAAGCCTTCTTTTTTAATCCTTTAAAATAACATATCATAGTATCTCTCTATAGTTTTTCCTAACACATCAACACTAATAAATCTTGCCTCACGAATAACTTCTTTACCTTCAATATAAACCAAAATTGCGGGTAATGTAAATATTGAGTACTGTCCTGCTGCCTGGGTAAATTTTTCAACCATAACTTTACTCATCTTGAGCTCTGGAAATTCAATTATCATTTTCTCAATTTTAGGAAGCAGTGCCACACATACGTTGCAGCTTTCTGAAGCAAAGTAAATCATAGCTATTGTATTTCCCTTTATAAAGTCATCCATTTCATCCAAAGTATTTAGTTCTATCATTATTATTCCTCCTGGTCTTCCTGGTGCCACCCACGTGGCAAGTGTCATCTTTAAATGTTATTATTTCATAAACTACTAAATAATCAATCCTTGTATACCCCTACCCCCTATGCTTATTTTAAATTATATTCTCTCTTATATAACATGTCAATACACATTTTAATTATAATATATATGCATTTTAGTAAATATTTGTTATACTGTTTATAGTAATCAAATTTAAATTCAATAATAGGGGGGATAATTACTATGTTTAGAAAAAAAAATTACAAACAATTTTTAAGTGGTGCACTGGCACTTACTATGCTTTTATCATTTAAATCATCTTTTGCATTTGCAAAAGCACCAAAAACTCCTAACGTGCCAACGCCAGCTGTAACCGCCGTCAAAAACACTTTAACAAAATACAATATTAATACTAAGTTTGATGATGCAAGTAAAATTTTTACCTCGACTGAAACAGTTAACTTTACTAATACTTATAATGAAAAGCTTAATTCTTTAGCATTTCACCTATATGCAGATTCTTACGGAAGCGTAACAACAATTCCTGATTTAGGTATGAAAAAAGAAAAGCTTGAAAATGATGAGATAGGCGATATAACTATAACTAACGTCACTATTGACAATAAAAAAATGGAATTTACTCAAGATAAGCAAATCTTAAAGATTAAACCTACGACTGATATAAACTCAAATCAGAGCATAATAATCCAAATAGATTTCACATTAAAATTGCCTATAAGCCAAAACAGATTAGGCTATTACAATAATGTTTACTCGGTTACAAATTGGTATCCTATAATATCAATTTATGATACTAAAACTGATAAATGGGATGAAAATCCATTCCATCCTACTGGAGAATCAAACTATAGTGATATAGCAAATTATAATGTTTCAATAAATGTTCCTGAAAATATGATATTAGCATCTACTGGTACAACTAATTCTAACAAAAAAGGCGAAAAAGCTACTAAAACTTATGCTATTACTGCTGAAAATGTTCGCGACTTTGTTTTTATTATGAGTCCTAGTTTTAAAGTTATAACAAAAAAATGTGATGATATAACAGTAAACAGCTTCTATCTTGAAGATGGTGCTAAAGAGACTTCGAAAAGAGCTGAGGAATTACTAGATTTAAGTATAGATTCTTTAAAGTTTTTCGGTGATAATTTTGGTAAATATCCGTATAAAGAATTTGATACAGTTGAAACTTATGTACAGGGATTCGCTATGGAATATCCTCAATTAATTCAGATGGGTAAATATTTTCCTAGCTATAATAATGAAATTGGATTTGCAGAAGAAGCAACTGTGCATGAAGTAGCACATCAATGGTGGTATGTAACGGTAGGCAATAATGAGTTTAAGGATTCATTTTTAGATGAATCTCTCACTGCTTTTTCGACTGCCTATTATTTCGAAAAAAAATACGGTAAGTATTCCTCAGTTGGCATAGCTGTTTCATTAAGAGACAAAATCGATATTTATAAAGGATGTTCAACCCCCATTAATGTATCTGTTGACCAAATAAAACCTAAGGAATTTGGAAAACTAATTTACAAAATGGGCGCTCTAGTATTTGAAAACCTTAGACAAAAAGTAGGACAAGAAGATTTCTTAAAAATAATAAAAACTTACTATGCAAAAAATACATTTAAAAATGCTACCTTAGATGGACTTTTAAGTGTAATAGAAGAAATTGGTGGAAAACAGGCAAAAGAACAAGTTCTATCAGATGTTAATTCCAAAGATTTTAATCCTAGCAATCTTTCATTATCCAACTCAGAATCAGAGGAACTAGCAAAAATAAATGAGAAAAATACTAGGCCCCAAAGAGATCAAATTAAACAAGGACTTATGTCGTTCAAACAAGAAAATAAGAATAGCTTTGCTTCATTTTTTATTCAAGCACTAGATAATTATAATGTTTATTTAATAAAACCTTCAAACTCTAAAATGTCTGAAGAAACTAAAAAAATCTTTGATAACACAATAAATACTTTAAAAATGACTCTAGAAAATGGATTTGCCCTTAACGTTATTATTAAAGAAGATACTGCTCTGACGGAGCAAGAACTTAAAGAAAACAGCTTAATATTTATAGGGAATACTACGGAAAATGCATCATTAAAATCAATTGTAGATAAATTTCCCATTGATTTATCAAAAGATGAAATAAAATTTGATGATGTTACTTTTAAAAATAAAGATATTTCAGGTATGCTAGTTGCAGATACTTCTAAAAATAAGAATAATAATGTTCTTATTATTTTAGGACTAGATAAGATTAACGACTTTACTATGCTAAATGGCTGGGATTTCTATGGCAAGCAGTTCATTTTATATTTCGGAGATAAAACGTTAAACGGTAATTATGATACTAAATAAAATTCAAACAAAGGAGTAAGATCATTTACTTATATAAAAAATAAATCCTTAAATAAAATATAAGAGCGTTGGTTAATTTACTAAATTATCCAACGTTCTTTTTTTAAGGTGGTCTGAAATTCTAATTGGTAAATAATTCTTCAAGCTCACTTAAATCATCAATACATAAAATATCTGTACACTCTTTTAATTCCTCGCCCCTTAATATCACAATTCCCTGCATGCCCAGCTTTATAGCAGCTTTGACGGTCACCATATTGTCATCAATAAATATTGCTTCTTCTGGCCTAATGTTTAACCCTGAAAGAGCTGTATTAAACATTAGCTCATGTGGTTTCAATACCCCAAGCGTTGACGACATAACAAAGGTAGAAAAGTATTCTCTTAGCCCAACATTTTTAAATACACGCTCTAGCGAAGGCCAAGTATCAGATACTACCCCCAGTTTATAATGCTTACTTAAACTTGGTATAACTTGAAACACATCTTTTAAAAACTCAAATTTCTCATCATTATAAACTATATCTTTAGCTAGTTCTAAAATATACCCCGAACTTATTCCAAGCTCTGGTAGCTCCTTTGCAAAAATATTATAAAATTCTATAAAATGTTCTAATTCTTCTATTTCACTTAAAATTAGTGGATGCTTATGAAAGTACTCATCGCCTTTATGAAAGGCTTTCTCTACCAGATCTATATTTAAAGCTTCGAATTTTTCCTTATCAACATATTTGAAAAAATTTGGTGGCATGAACCAATGGCCCGTTCGTGGTCTATTAAGTACGCGCCCAGAATCAAATAATATGGCTTTTATTTTCTCAGTTTCTATCATTTTTATTTCCCCCCTAGGTGCCACCCACGTGGCAAGTGGCATCTTTAACTAGTTAACTTTATTACTAACTCTTCCAAATACAGCTTCTTTAACTAAAGAATAAACACGCTCACGAAATAAGGCAATAATGCAGCAAGTCCAAGGATATTTTTCCTCAGTTTTCCACATTTAGAGTCCCAGGTGAATAAATAGGCTGACAGAATAAATGCTAACAGCCCTCCTAATAACAGAATTGTTATTGAGCCAGAAATAGAATAATTGGAAGTTCTATCAAATGATATGGTCCCTAGAGCATTCATGCAATGTGTAGATGGAAGTATTCTAGATAATTTTTGAACATTTTGTGATAGTATTTCTGTTGGCATCATTATTCCTCCAAGCATCATGGAAGGTATAAATATCAATTGGGCTAAGAGTACAGTTACTTTACTGTTTGGAGAGCACACTCCTATTAGTGTCCCAAGACCAGAAAAAGCAAATAATGAAACAAAATAAATCAAACAGAAATTTAAAAAATTATGAGGAAATATTGAACCAAAAAAATTAGTCCCTGTTATTAAAATTATAATAGAAACTATTGTGATATGAACTGCAGTTGTAATGACAGGCACAAGTAACACTGCTCTTAATGGCACCCCATATATTTTGTAACTTCTATAAATACCTTTTTCCTTAGAAAACGCTATAGGACTTGGCATACCTAATAGAGTACTTACCATAATTGTAAACACTATCATCCCTGGAATCATAGATTTGCTAAAATCCCTATTAATACCTGGCATAATAAGTACCATCATAAAGTAAAAAACTAATGGGAAAAGGTAATTCATAAGTAATAAGGTTTTATCTCTTAACACGCTTTTAAACTCAAATTCTAGATGATTAATTATGGCCTTCATAAAAATCCTCCGTTCTTGTAATATCAATAAACCTTTCTTCCAATGATGCTCTTTCAACTTTTAAATCTAATAGCTTATCATTATTTGCCTTTGTGTGTTCTAAAATTTTCTGCAATAATTCTTCAATATCCTTACAGTGAAAAATCATGTATTCATCTTTTTTATCTATTTTGAATGCTTGTACTGGATTTAATGATGCAATAGAGTTATTTTTTGTCTTTACATAAATTTTAATTAAATCTTTTCCAGAAGTTATTATGTCCCTTGGTGATCCTGATTCTATAATTTTGCCCTTTAATAAAATTGCCACATTATCAGCTAGATCCTCAACTTCAGTCATATCATGTGATGCCAGTAAAATGGCTGTACCTTTCTTTCTCTCTTCCCTCATTATATTGTGAAGTTGTACTCTTGTACTAGCATCTAAGGCTGCGGTTGGTTCATCAAGAATTAGTAGTTCAGGATTATGAGCCAGTGCAATAGCTAACACTAATTTTCTTTGTTGACCTGTAGAAAGTTTTCCAAACTGCATATTACACTGATTCATTAAATCAAATTTTCGGAGTAAATCGTATCTTATTGGGGTTTTTGAATATAAGCAAAACATTTTCATAGCTTCCTCAACAGTTATTATTTCTGGCAAGGCAGATGCTTGTAATTGAACTCCTAAAGTGTCCTTTATCTTGAAAAATTCCTTTTCTGGATTTATGCCCTTAATAGCTATAGTCCCTTTGCTAGATTTTTTAATTCCTTCTATGCATTCTAAGGTGCTTGTCTTTCCTGCTCCATTGGGACCTAATAATGCAAATATCTCTCCTGGATAAATTTTAAAACTTATATTATCTATTGCTTTTTTATCACCATAAAATTTAGAAAAATTTTCTACACATAGTATTGGCTCCATACTATCCCCTCCAGACTTATATTAAAACACTGTAGCTATAATATTTATTATTTTAATCTTTTGTCTGCACTTCAATATCTTTGATTTTTGTTACACTAATTACAATATCCCGAATTTCATTTAATTGTTTTTCGCTTAATCTCTTATCCTGCCTTATAAATATTCTTACCCTATCATCAGTTATAGTGGCAACTACCTCATCATAGCCTTTGTTTTTTAAAAGCAATTCAATTTGAGCTTCATTATTAGATGCTATTGCAACACTTAAATACTTTGAAGTGGCAGTGACCTTGGATTGTTTAGAAATATTTTCATCATCAATTAATGCTTTTAGGGTTTGAAGAGTTTTTGCAGTGTATTGGTCTCTCTTGAGTTTACTTTCTAAGAAAATTTCTGACGCTTGCTTATTTCTTAGTTTATTAATGGTGCTGGCTTGATAAATAATCATTATGCTTAGAATAAAAGTTATCCCCAACATAACTCTCAAATATTTATTTGATTTCAAATTATTTTCCACAATCAACGCTCCTAAATCATTACTACTTTATATTATTTAAGAGCACTAGAGATTATTCATACATTAAGTATTTTTTGTCATTAATTCTATATTATAGGTAAATTGTACCATTATATGATGTAACCGTAAACTATTTAGTTTTTTATTTTCCCAAAAAATAAAATAAACTACTATCACATTGCTTTGCATTGTAATAATAGTTTATTTATTATTGAGTATATTTCTTTCCAACTATAAACCCTAATTATATTTTCATTTAATGGCTTTCGATTATAATTGGTATCTAACAGAAGAACCTTAAATCCTGCATTTGATAGCTGAACTGCGTTATCATAATTATCTTCAATAAACACATTGCACTCTAATTCGCTTGCTTTATCCACTTTATAATGACTACCTAAAACAAACAAATCATCATATGGAATTTCGTTTTTCCTTAGATATGAATGAGTTAACATAGTGAGTGATTTTTCCCTTGCTGTGACGAAAAATATATTATGCATAAGACTTAGTCTTTTTATAACAATTTTCACATCTTCGCGAAGTTTTTGCTCTGAGTGAATTTGAATTTTATTTTTATCATAAAATTCCTCATATTCACTCTTCTTAATGCCCATTACCTCATGGATATAATATTTAGTTATCTGCTTCTCAGTTATATTTTTGTTAAAATATTTATTGGTAATATTAAGCCAATAGTATGGATCTGTTATTGTCCCATCAATATCAATACATATATTTAAATTTTTCATATTGCCTTCACCTTCCTTATATTTTCATTATATACCTGAAAGGTTAAGATCAGGTTAAACTTGTATTATGGTTTGTTTAAATATTGAGAATATTAACAATATAAACTACGAATATATATCATTAAAAATCAAATAATAACTATAAGAATAAACTACAAGGAGATGTTGTGGCATGGCAAATTTACCATATGATGGTTTTATGCAAAAGGAACTATTAGTTAAAGGCCAACTAATTAATTCTTCTAATAATGATGAAACTACAGCTCATTGCAGTCATTCCTGTCCTAAGTGTGGAGTACGAAAATGTGAATTAAGTGAAGGACATTCTGGTAATCACAAATGCGCTGAAGGACATACCTGGTAATAGAAAAATGTGAGATGCCCATTGCCACCCACGTGGCAAGTGGCATCTCACATTGAATTTAACAAGTTAAATCCTACTCCTACTCCTGATAATATCCCTTTTACTATTCCTATCCCTAGACATTACCTTCCAAAAGTGTCTAAAAGTATTTACCACTTCATAGCCAATCCCTGTTTTGCAAAAGAACAGTTCATCTTCTTTTGTTTTTATCTTTTGTCTAAATGGATAGTCCTTGAGATTCCCTGAATAACAAATAAATTGCCCTATAAGTCCACAAATATCCATTGGCGTTATCTGATAAGATTTTGATGAGCTAAGTTGAATTCCTCCTTTCTTCAGCGCTTCTATGACAAACTCAGAGCATATATATGTCTTATAAATAGTATGTTTTTTATTAGAAATAATCCCAATGGCTTGAAGAAAATTGTAGTAATATCTCTCTCCATCATTATATGTATTATATATAAATTCACTTATTAATTGGTATTTTTCCATGGTTACAGGTAAGCGATATACTTTAATAGGAACGTCTTCATCAATTCCTAATGTAAGAGTAAATGCACTTTCTCTTAGAATTCCACCTACAAGAGGGTTGCTAATTGAAAATCTACAAAAGGAATACATTTGGCTTAAATTTTCATCTAAACTGATTGAAGCATGATTGTATTTTGCTTTTAAAAACTTTCTAACCATCTTTCCTGTAAAAGTTGGTGTTCTTGAAATTACAACATAAATATACTTTTCCATTTTATCTCTCCTCGTAACCACCTAAAGATAATTCGATTAAACTTTAATTAACAAAATAAAAAAATTAGTTATTCTTTAATTATTTCCCAAAACACAGAATATTACACTGTCTTAGATAAATTTCAAATCATAAAAAAAGGACCTTCATCAATTTAGTTGATGAAGGTCCTGAGTATCCTAAGATACTATATAATAATCCATTACAGAAATTTCTTCAAAGCCACAGGACTCATAAAGTCCAAGTGCCTTTTTATTTTCTGTAGCAACTTCAAGGAAAATATTATCTACCTGTTTTTTCTTTAAAATATCCATTGCTAAGCATAAAACTTCTCGTCCATAGCCCTTTCCTCTATACTCTGGAAGTACTCCAAATCCATGAATAAACCCTTCATTATCAGTAGTACTAATATGAACCTTACCTATAATTTCTCCCGCAAGTTCAGCTATATAACTGATAAAATTATCATCTACCTGAATTGAAATATTTTCTATGTCCTCTTTATTATCTGCTTCTTTTTCAGGAAATCCAAAATAAATAGAACTTTGCCTCTCAATTTCAATGTTATCTTCATTAGTTGCCACTCTAAGTTTAATAACATGATTAGGCATATCCTCAAGAGTTTTATTGTTCAAACACATCTTGTACTCGGAGGAGCCATATTCAGCTCCAATGCTATTAATAAAGGCTAAACCTGAAAGAGATGTATGGTCACATAGCACTAATACCTCTGAGGGGCACAATTTTTGCCATTCTTCCTGCGCAAGTAAATATAGCTTTTTAAAAATTCCTTTTCTGCGAAACTCTGGATGTACCATACCACTGACTTCTACTGAAGTTCCATGAAAATTACATAGACCTAAATAACCTACTAAAATTTCATTATCGTAATATAGGAACTCAGCCATAATTTTATTTTTAATGGAATTCTTTCTTTGGTGCATTTTAAAATCAAGCTCTAATTTTAGATTAGTTTTTTGTTTTTCATAGCAAACAGCTTCTAGACTTTTAATAGCTTTATATTGCTCTTTATTTAATTCCAACTTCATAGTAATAGTATGTTGGTGATCGTCCATTGTTTTTCCCCCTATTTCTTAAAATGTTTAATTAAAATCTTCACTTAAAATATAACCTACATTTTAGTAAGACACTATATAAAAAACAACTATAATTATTTTTTAATATGAAAATCATATAATAATTCATTAAGTGTTTCAAAAATCTCCTTAACTCCTCTTCCCCAGTTTTTATCATATGCATATTTACTATTTATCCAATCAAAAATTTCAGTATTTATAGGCTTGTCCTTAGCAAGGTTAATAACAGTTCTGGCAACTATTCTACTGGAATCATTGATATTAGTATTATATTCTTCCCAGCTATGAAATACATTATAGGGATTGTTTGCAATCTTTTTAGCATTTTTATGACTCTTTGGAACAAAAGACTGTTCCTGGCCAGTAATGGCAAATAATATATGGGGATTTAAATTAAACTCTTTAGAAGCTCTAATTATAGCAGAGAAATAGGGTTCCTCCGCAAGCATTGAATTTCTAGCATTTAAAAAATTCAATAGTCTATTTTTATCAATTGCTTTATAATTAAAATAATCTGGTAGATGAGGATGATAACTCATTGCGTCTATATAATATAAATCATATTTTTCAATACTTGATACATAACTCTGCGGATTTTCTTTTTTATCTCCTTGAAGTTTACCGCTATACATTAGATTATTTAAGAAATATAAAGACAATATCAATAAAGTTAATAGAGAAAGAGCTATTTTAGTAGAGTAAATCTTATTTAAAATAGCCTCTAATAGCATATTTGTTTTTTTAGAACAACTATTAATCTTTAATGCTAATCCATTTTTATATTTAAGAATTCGGCTTTTAAAAATGTGGTTATAAGTTGATATCCCCTTATATTTATGTATTGGCTTTATCCTTACACAAGCTATATTTTCTGTATTACTTAATTCATGTATTGACTCCACATATTCTTCAAATTTTTCCTTTGATACATCATTCTTTTGGTTTTTATTTATCCACTCAATAAGCGAGGTTTTCAGTTGTGGATTTCCTTCTGATTCAATAATGTAGGCACTAAAAACATCCCATTTTAATATATTTTCCTTATCTTTTAATATTGTGGTTTGCATTATGGCTTTTTTAATATTTTGCTTCTGCTGCCTATTTATTCCTTCTAAATTCTTATCAATAATTTCATACACTGTCATTGATAATATGGATGCATTTTCTTTAGAAGAGTTATTAGGATATTTTTTCACAACATATAATTTTATCCTCTCTATCTCTTGCCTTGTCAACACAAAAGAAGCCTTTAACTCATCAATAACATTCTTCATAACTACAACACTACTCCAAACAAATATATTTTAAAGGGTCTGCAGGCTATTTCTAATTAGTTCATGTCAGTATTATACCTTATATTGATAATAATTCCAATTTAAAGTTCTGACTTACTTCGTTTCTTATCCCTATCTCTAGACAAAACCTTCCAAAAGTGATTAACTGTATGCATTCCTTCATAAAAAAGTCCTGTTTTACAAAAGAAACGCTCATCATCTTTTGTTTTTACCTTTTGTATAAATGGATAATCTTTGAGGTTTCCTGAATAATAAGTAAATCTACCCATAATTTCGCTAATATCTGTTGGTGTTATCTTGTATGATTCTAATTGAGTAAGTTTGAGTCCTCCTTGTCTTAAGGTTTCCATTACAAATTCAGAACATATGTATGTCTTGTAAATAACATGTTTCTTTTTAGAAATAAGCCCAAGGGCTTGAATGAAATTGTAGTAATAAACCTCTTTATCATTATATATATCATATATAAATTTACTTATTAATTCATATTGCTCTGTGGTTACAGGTATACGGTACACATTAATAGGGACATCATCCTCAAGTCCTATTGTAAGCGTAAAGACGCTTTCTCTGATAATACCGCCTACAAGAGGATTACTAACTGATAGTCTACAAAAGGAATACATTTGGCTTAAATTTTCGTCTAAACTGATTGAAGCATGATTATACTTTCCTTTTAAAAATTTTCTAATTATTTTTCCCATAGATGTAGGTGTTCTTGAAATAATAACATAAACGTCCTTTTCCATTTTGCTTCTCCTTACAACCACCTAGCTATTATTAAAAATTTTATTTTTTTTCAAAAATATATATTTTACCATTTCTAGCTTTTAAAAATTTTTCTCCCTTAAATCCTCTTTTGCTAAGTATCTTTCTAATTTCATATAACGTTCCTGCATGACTTACAATAAGTATATTTTCATTCTCATCATCTAATATCGTATCTAGAATTTCGTTTATTCTTTTTAATGTTGTTTTTCTTCCTTCTGGTTGAGATCTATGATTTCTATTCCAAGCAAATCTACCGAGTATTGCCCAAAGGTAGTAGGATATTGGAATTTTTATATTCATAAAAGCAGCAGAAGAAATCTCCACCAATTTATCTGTTATAATAGTTTCACCATGATATATAGTTTTTGCAGTGATGATAGCCCTGCTTATACTACTACAATAGCATTTATCCCATTCATCATCGATAACCACCTCATTTGGTATTACATCTGACACATTATATTTTTCCATATATTCATTAAATTGCTTTGATGTCATAAACTGACTCTTTTTTAAATCTACTTTGAAATGTCTTATTAACCCTATTCTCATATATTTTCCACCTTCACTCTATCTTAAAATCTATTTTCCTTTTAACTATTATAATTTGTGCAAACAGAATAACTATTATACAAATCAATGCATGGGATACTATGATAAACAATAACTGCCTACATATACTCTATTAAAACTATAATCTATATTTTACCATATTGTTTGTAAATATAACATACTTTTACCACCGCCAGTAAGAATGCATTATAATTCTAGTTTACTATTTCTGCTCCGTATATAATTGAACTTGATTTTTTATACCTTTAGCTAATACACCTATTTTAATTATAATTTATCCCACATTCTAAATTTTTATTATTATTTCGAATTTCTAATTATCAATATTAAAAAGAAAAGTCCTCTACTTATAAAAGTGAAGAACTTTCCTTGTAAGATATTATTAAAATTTAGGTTTAGTCTTATTATCATCACTTAGTTTTATAAAACTCATAAAAAAATGATATTTATCTTCATCAGTAGCATTTTTGCCTTTAAGCCCATGTTCTAAGATAAAATCTTCTATGTATTTAGAAAGCTCTTTTGACTGCTGCTCTGTAAGATATAAATCTGCCATAGTTAATTTACTTTCGGGTTTTTTATCATTTTTTTCATTAAGACTTATGTTTTCTAAAAGAACATTCTTGCTACTATTGTAAATTTCAGCAATCATTATTTGTGTCTCACCTAACATTACAGCTTTATAGGCATCATCTATATTATCATCACATTTCACTTCAAAATGTGACGCTGTGGGTTCGTAATATTTAGCAATTATACCATTTATCTCTTTAGTATATATAAGTTGTAGTATGCCTAACTTCTCCATTTTTTTCACGTGATAATATACTTTTGCCGGAACTTCATTTAAATAGTCTGCTACCTGTTTTACAGTAGCAGGTTCATTTATAGCTTGAAAAGTTTTTAGAATTCTAAATTTGTAAGGGTCAGATATGGCCTTTACCTGTTCTATGGTTGATAGTATTTTTGACTCTTCCATTGTATACACCTCAAAGCCTATTATAACTTATTTTTAGATGATTCATATATAAAAAAATAATTAAATATCTTCAAAAATCGCATACTGACGAATTTTTTGAAGATACCTTAGGGAGGAGAGCATCCCTTAGCAATATATACCCTTATTATTTTACTCCGTTGCTTGACGGAATTTTTTATTAAATACAAGGGATAAAGATATTAAAATTATTACTATTCCCATTGCTCCAAATAAGACTGATATTGAAACATATTCACTTACAACTCCAGAAGCAGCACTTCCCAATGGAAGAGCACACATTGATACCATACCAACTACAGCAGATACACGACCTAATATTTCTCTTGGAGTTACATTTAATAAGTAGGTGGATACGGGGCTTGAAATGACAGGTACTGATAATCCGATTAATCCAAATAATACACTTGCTAAAATGCAAGATAGAGTAGTATTGGTAATAACATTCCCTGGTATACAAAGTAAAGCATAATTTATACCAAGGGAAAAGAAGCCTAATATAATAAGAGTTGATATTTTAAAACGCGAACCAAATTGTGCTACTAAAAATCCTCCTAGTATCATCCCTATTGTTAATGAAATTCCTAGAGTACTTAACATCTCTGTACCACTTTTTAAATTTTCACTAACAAATGCCGGTAACATAACACCTACTGGTGAAAGAAATAAATTTATTAATGCAAATAATATTATAGTAGTACGAAGTAATTTATTGTTTTTGATAAATGAAAACCCTTCTTTAAATTCATCAAAATAAGAGTTTAAAGTTAATTTAGAAGCACTGCTTATATCACTTTTCACTTTAATAAAAAGTATGAGAATAGCACCTATAAAAAAAGTTGCTCCATCAATAAAGAATGCACCAGAAATTCCAAAAATGGCAATAATAATACCTGCTGCTCCAAGTCCAATAAGTTCAGCAAATTTGTATGCTGATGTTGATATAGAGCTGGCCGCTAAAAAAAGTTCTTTAGGTAAAAGTAATGGTAATATAGCACTTTGTGCCGGCGATGTAAAACTCTCAAAAGTTGAGTTTATAAATGTGATCACAAATAAATGCCATGGCCTTAATAATTTTGTCATAAATAGAAAGGCTATTATAGATACCATGATGCCTCTTCCTGTATATCCTACTATTAATACAGTTTTTTTCTTTAATCTATCTACTAAAACTCCTGCAAAAGCACTAAATAAAATATTTGGGATTGCATTTACAGCTAAAAGCGTACCTAACAAAAGTTTAGAACCTGTTAAAATATAAACCATCCATCCAAAAGCAATAGAATCTAATGAATCACCAAAACGGGATATAACATTTGCAAATACTAAAGTTACATAACTTTTATGAGGAAGTAATTCCACAATTCCATTTTTTTTATTTGTTACTACAGTTTCCATTTATAAAAGCCCCCTATTAAAAAATTTAACGTTAAAATAATTTTAACGTTAAATTAATTTTAACATCATATCATGGTAAAGTAAACATATAATGTAATATTTTTTATTATATATTTCAAAACAAAAAAACATAAGTAGAGGTACCTACATGGTTTTATAAATCGTTATGGCTAAAGTATAAAAGCTCCAAAATCTTTATATTTCTAAGATTTTGGAGCTTTTTATGCTTTAAGTATTTCCCTTAAATCACAAGTAATTATACTAGTCTATTTTTTTCATATGCCCTATATTATAATGCTGCTTTAAAGATACTAAGCACATCTTCTGCTTCTAAAACCCTGAAGTTCCCTAGTTTACCTCTTCTTGTAGATTGCTTTGCCATCTCTTCTAATTTCTCTTCATTGATGCCAACTTCACTTAGTGAAGAAGGGATTCCTAAGGAATTATAATACTCTCTTGTTTTTTCAATTGCCTTATTGGCTATTGCATATTTATCGCCCTTTTCATCAATATCCCAAACATTTACTCCGTATTCAACAAATTTATCTAAAGTTGAATCATTTAAAATGTATTTCATCCAGTGTGGCGTTAAAATCGCAAGACCCACTCCATGAGTAATATCATAGTATGCACTTAATTCATGCTCCATTGCATGAACGCTCCACTCTGTTTCTTTTCCGTAGCTTAAAAGACCATTTATTGCAAGGCTTGAAGCCCACATTAAATTAGATCTTGCTTCATAATTTTCCGGATCTTTTAAAGCTATTGGACCATATTTTATACAAGTTTTAAGCATTCCCTCAGCCATTCTATTTTGCAGGAAGGCTTCCTTTGTACTACTAAAATACACCTCAAAAATATGACTAGTTATATCTGCAGTGCCTGCTGCTGTTTGTTTTACAGGCAACGTGAAGGTATAAGTGGGATCCAATATAGAGAACTTAGGTGCCATATCCGGGTGTCCTGTAGCCAATTTTTCCTTTGTATCAAAATTTGAAATTACCGCGCCAGCATTCATTTCAGAACCAGTAGCCGCTAGTGTTAATATAGTGGCAAGTGGAAGTACTTTTTTAATTTTACTTGGATCCAGCACTATATCCCATGCGTCTCCTTCATAGTAGTAAGCTGCTGCTATAACCTTTGCACAGTCAATAGAGCTTCCTCCGCCTACTGCAAGTATAAGGTCTATTTTGTTTTCACGGCAAAGCTCAGCACCTTTAGTTACGCTGGTTACCCTTGGGTTTGGATCTACTCCAGGAAGTTCCCAAAAACTAATGTTATTAGTTTTTAATATTCCAGTAATTTTATCATGTAATCCACTTTTCTTTATACTACCGCCTCCATAAACAAGCAACACTCTGGATCCATATTTTTTTATCTCACTAGCTAGTACATTTATTTGATCTTTACCGAAAAACACCTTAGTTGGAATTGAATAATTAAAATTTTTCATTATTAATCTCTCCTTTATTTTTTACTTCTTTCATATTGATGGGTCAGTTAATTTCATACCCTAGTTTTTTAATTGCACTAAGTGACCAATTTAGATTTCTCAAAAGTTCTCGTCCAAGATATCCAAAGTCCGTTCTGTTATTTAGAATTATTTTTACAGCCATATATTATTACAATTTTCATTGTACAAGTATAAGTGTACTACTATAATCACTTAATGCAAGTACACACTTTTTTAACATATAGTTACCACAAACATACTAATGCTATCATTGACAAAATTTGAATTTACACATAGTATTTTATTATTACTTACAATATAAAACACAAACAACTATTTAAAACTAAGGGGTGTGAATAAATGAATACAATATTATTTGATCTTGATGGTACCTTACTTCCTATAGATATGATTCTTTTTGAAAAACTATATTTTAAAGAGCTTTCAAAAAAATTTACTGACATAATATCACCTAGTGAACTAGCTAAGAACATATGGAGTTCTACTAAAATCATGGTAGAAAACACAGAATATAAAACTAATGAAGAAATATTCATGGCTGACTTTACTACTAGAATGAATATGGAGCTTCCTGCCTTACAAAACCGGTTTGATGATTTTTATGATACAAGCTTTTTAAAGATCAAAGAATATGCACAAGATATTCAGTGTATAAAAGAAAGTGTTAAAGTATTAAAATCAAAGGGTTATACTGTTGCACTTGCCACAAACCCCTTGTTTCCTGAAAAAGCTATTCATCATAGAATACGCTGGGCAGGTTTTCAGCCAGAAGATTTTTCATATGTTTCAACCTTTGAGAAAAATCATTATTGTAAACCTCAATTAAAGTATTATGAAGAGATATTAAAAGATATAGCTAAGAAACCTAAAGACTGCTTAATGGTAGGAAATGATGTTCAAGAAGATTTAATAGCTAAAAAACTCGGACTAAAGACATATTTAATAACAAATAATCTCCTACATAGGACTGACGAGGAAATAATAACTGACTATTCAGGTGAATATGAGGATTTTTATGAATTTGTAAAAGACTTACCAGCGCTTAAATAAAAAAGTTATGGAGTGTTAACAATTTTAGAGCAAATTGTTAACACCCCTTATTCAAAATTTTTACTTCAAACTTGCCACTTGCCACTTGCCACTTGCCATGTAGGTGGCACTTTTTAGTCCATGATGTATAATATATATATATATATCAAACTTGCCACTTGCCACGTGGGTGGCACCAGCTGGCTAAAGGAGCTTAAATGAGAAAAGAATATATAAGTTTTATAAATGATTTACCTATAAACATCTCCCTAGAAAGTATAACGGACTATCCAATACATTGGCATAATTCTATAGAAATAATTTTCGTGCTTGAAGGCAGCATTAATGTACTTATAGAGTCAGGAAATTATGAAGTATATGAAAGTGAAATTGAGATTGTAAATTGTGATGAAGCCCATAGAATTTACTCGGACGTAAAAAATAAAGTTTTAATTTTTCACCTGGACCCTATATTTTTCGAAAAGTATTATGATGATATGAAAAATATTTATTTTTATACAAACTCTAGTGAAGAAGGCGCCCAACAGGAAGAAAAATATGATGTTCTAAGGAAATACTTATCTATTCTAGCTTGCGAAATAATCCAGAAAAGTGAAAACTTCGATGATCAAATAGAGGCTGTTTTAGTAAAGTTATTATTCCATTTAATAAATAAATTTCACTATCTTAATTATGATGAAAAAGATTTAAAAGAAAATGTAATACAATTTCAAAGGTATCATAGGATTAGAAAGTACATCTATAATAACTACATGAATAAAATTAGTTTACAGGATATAGCAAGCCAAGAATATTTAAGTTCTTATTATTTATCTCATCAAATAAAGGAAATGGCTGGAACAAATTTTAGTGAACTCGTAAATATTGTACGGGTAGATGAATCTATTAAATTACTATTAGATACAGATAAAACTATCTCAGATATTTCTCTGGATGTTGGTTTTTCTCATGCTAGATATTACAATAAGAGCTTTAAAGATCACTATAAGTGTACTCCACTACAATTCAGAAAAAAATATGGTATACCAGAGGAAGAATTTGATAGCTTCAAAAAAATGAATACACATAATTTATCTGAAACACTGGAATATATATCTTATTATTTAGAAGATTATGATAGATTCAACTATACTAACAAAATTATAAAAATCCAAACAGACTCTCTGCTTCCAAGTACAAACCTAGAACATAGATGGAAGGAAAAAATAAATTTGGGGCAAGCAGAAGAACTTGTTAAAGCAGGGGAACAAGGATATCTCAGATCTATTCAAAAGGCTATAGGCTTTGAAAATGGTATAGTTCAGAACTTATTTGGAAAAGAAATGAAAGTATATTTTAATGAAAATGTAAGATTTTTAAATTGGAATGAAGTTGAAAAATTATTAGAATTTTTAATGGATATATCCCTGGTACCCTTAATAATTTTGAACCAGACTTTTGAAGATAAAAGCTCTTTTATAAAACTTTTAGAAAGCTTTATCATGTATTTTGCCGATATATATGGCATTGAGGTAGTTAAACTGTGGAAATTCCAAGCATCAAAAGATCTATCTGTAGAGTATATAGATATTACAAGGGAAATTTTCGAAAAATATGAATTGCAGAATCTAATAGAAGACCCTTTTAATGTTCCAGAAACTATAAATACTATTTATGATTCCTCCTACATGCTTCCATATATTATCCATAACTTTATTAGCAACAATAACAATAGCCTACTTACTCTAAAAGCATTTGATACTGTAGATAAAAATTCAATTTTAAACAATGAATTATTTTTTGGTTCACCAGGTCTCCTTACTTTAAATGGAATAAAGAAAGTTTCCTACTACGCCTTTTATTTATTGTCAAAATTAGGAAACGAAGTTATAGACCAGGGTGATGGGTACATTATCACAAGGCAAGATGAGGATATCCAGGTCTTACTTTACAGTTACAGTGATGAACTTAATAGTCTAATTAAGTTGGAAGATTTACCTAAAGGAAAGGGTAGTAAAAATATTACTGAGAGAAAGATATCCTTATCCATTAAAAATTTAGTTAATGACTATAAAGTTATTAAGTATGAAATTGGTGAAAATTTCGGCTCAGCTTATGATATCTGGCTGCGTATGGGTAAGCCCAAAAGGCTTAGTTATGACGAATGGGAAACTTTAACTAAAATTTCCACCCCTAACGTTTCTCTCTCCTATGCTAAAAAGACAGCAGTTTATAATAACATAATAAAGATAGAAGGCTATGGTTCTACACTAATAGTTCTTCAAAAAGTACAAAAACACCTATTTTAAGGTGTTTTTTTGTTATTTAAGTATTATAGAAAGTTGCATGTTAGCAATTTTGTACTTCTTATCTAGCAACCCTGTGAATGCTAATATATTCATAATAGCGTAGAATAATACTATGGAAACAAAAATTTTTAAGGAGACGTGAATTTCATGACAATGGGTAATGTGGCAGAAAGCAATAGAATGTTTGGTGAGGAAAAAATCGGAAAACTATTGTTAAAATTTTCTGTGCCAGCAATAATTTCTTTAATGGTAGCAGAAATGTACAACATGGTGGATTCTATGTTTTTAGGGCACGCCATAGGGGCTGATGCTATTGGTGCTTTAACCATAGCCTTTCCAATTCAAAGATTATTTTTAGCTATATCTATGCTTATAGCTATTGGTGCTTCTACCGCCGTGGCAAGAAGCTGTGGAGAAGAAGATTTCGAAAATTTAAGAACTATAATACCTAATGCTATAGTTCTAATGCTTATAATAGTATCTGTTGTGGGTGCCAGCATATTTATTTTTCAAGATAAAATTTTAATTGGTTTAGGTGCTTCGGAAAATACATTCTCTTTTGCAAAAGATTATGTAAGTATAATATTAATTGGTGTATTATTTCAATCTTTTACAATAATTGCATCTTATATTATAACCGCTTTCGGGAACACCAAAATAGTTCTATTTAGTACTTCTATTGGGGCAATTTGTAATGTAATTATAGATTATATTTTAATAAATGTATTTTCATATGGGGTAAAAGGAGCTGCTATAGCTACAGTAATATCTCAGATAATAGGCTTTATATATGTTCTAACTGTGTTTATGAAAATAAAGAAGAGTTTAAAGTTTTCTGTTAAATTAACCCTTAATAAAGCAGTATCGATTGGAATAGTATATGTTGGATTTTCAACTTTTATAATAGAGATATCAGATGCAGTTGTAGCTGCTATATTAAACAATTTACTATCCTCCTATGGCGGGGATTTGGCCATTGTAACAATTGGCTTAACTACAAGGGTTTCAATGTTTTTATTTATGACAGTAATGGGCATAAGCTCAGCTATGCAGCCTATAGCTGCTTATAATTATGGTGCTGGAAATTATACCAGATTAAAAGAAGTTGTTAAAACAGCAATAATTGCGGTGTCTGTAAGTTCAACTATATTATGGGCAATATTTATGATTTTTGCAGAATCACTTATAGGTATATTTATAAATGATAGTGCTATTATAGTAGAAACAGCAAAGGCTTTTAGAATGGTTATAGCTGTGTTCCCTTGCCTTGGAATATATTATTTGTCAATCTCATATTGCCAAGCTATAAATAGAGTTAAAGCTTCTTTCAAATTATCTATTTACAGACAAATGATAGTGTTTATACCGCTAGTGTATGCTCTTGTAATGGGTTTAGATATGGGTGTCTTTGGAGCATGGCTTGCTTATCCCATATCCGATGTAATATCTTTCATTACAGCTGCTATATTCATTAAATATACTTATACTTCTTTAGAAATACTAGAAATGCATCAAATTTTTAAGAAGAATAAGGCTAAACTTGCTAAAGCTAGACTTGCTCCTGCAGGTATTTAAATTGCTTCGCAATTTAGTTGAGAATTGAGAATAGAAAAAGACGATGTATAAATCAAATTATACATCGTCTTTTTTTATTTATATTTTATGCAAAATATTCTTCGCTTAAAAGTCCCATAACAATCTCATCATAATACTTTCCATCTCTGAATATTTCTTTTCTTAGTCTGCCTTCTTGTTTAAATCCACATTTTTCATAACATTTAATTGCACGTTCATTAAAAGAATATACGTTCAATTTAATTTTGTGTATATTCATTTGCTCAAAAATAAACTTAATTAAAACCTTCATTGCATCCGTGCCATACCCCTTGCTCCAATAATCTTTATCCCCGATGAATATACCTACAACTATCACACTATTTTTCCAATCTATATCATTTATTCCGCAGCCACCTATATATTTGTTGTCCTCTATTGTCTCTATGGCAAAAGTATATTTTTCCTTTGTGGCAGATAAACCTTCAAACCATTTTTGTTCATCTTCAAATGTATATAGATAAGGAATTCCTGGGTGCAGAAGTTTCTTTATCTCAGGATCATTTATAAAATTTTGAGCTTGCCTTACATCTTCTTTTTTATATTCTCTCAATCTGATTTTTTTACCAGTGTACATAATTATTATTCCCCCTTAATTCTATATATTATATCTTGCCATTAGGTACTCATCATCATATTTACCATTTCTGATTATTGCGTATTTCTTTGTTCCTTCTATTTCAAAACCTAGCGATTTATATAAATTTATTGCCCTTTCATTATCCGTAAAAACTCCCAATTCAATTCTAATAAGCATCAACCACTTATCACCTATATCAATTAAATTGTTCATTAGAGCCCTACCTATTCCCTCTCTTTGGTAGTCTCTGCTTACCATTAATCCAATGCTGCCAGAATGTCTTTCCCTGTTTGATTTGTTTACTGATAGAGATGCAACTCCAACTACTCTTTTAACTCCATCTTCTTCTACCTCTGCTACTAGCATATGGTCATTGTCTGTAAGTCCATTTATAAAGCCTTGTGTTCTTGTAACCCTTTCACTAGTTATACTCATTATGTTTTCTCTAACCCCATCTTGACGGCGCAACTCATTTATAAATACTGCATCCTCAATTTTAACTGGTCTAATAATAAAATCCATTTTAATCCCCCCTATATAATGCCACCCACGTGGCAAGTGGCAAAAGTGACAAGCTCTCCCTACGGTCGAGTATAAACGTTATCCACAGCCGCTTCCGCAAGCTATTTCCTATAAAACAAAAAAACTCCACGAAATCACTTTGGAAGTGACTCCGTAGAGCTATCTACGTGTAGGAAAGTCCCTGTACCGCTAACATTTTGTTAGGTACACTCACTGTATATGTTATATATTATTACATTATCAATATATTGTCAATATGAACTTGATAAAAAGCGCAAAATATTCTCACTATTACATTTCATCTAAAGTAACACAACTCTAAAACTATTCAATTATACTTAAGTTCTAATGCAATCTTGCCACTTACCACGTGAGTGGCACTTATAAATCTTGTGTGTTGACATTATAAATAATGAATGTATAATTATAATTAAATAATATAATTTAAACATAAATGCAATGAAAGAGAAAAGTAAGTATATTTCAATTTAAAGAGAACCAATGATGGTGGAAATTTGGTATTTGAAACTACAGAAAGAAGCTCTGGAGCAGTGGGCTGAAATATTTGAGTAAGTCCAACGGGAACTTTCCGTTAAAAAAGTACAGTATGATTTTGTACTGTTAATGAGTGGATTTAGGCATTTGAAGATGCTTTATATCAATTTAGGTGGTACCGCGGAAGTTTACCTTTCGTCCTATATAGTATAGGATGAGAGGTTTTTTTTGCGATTAAATAATATTAACAAGAAAGGATGATTAAAATGGATTGTTTAAAATTAGCAGATTTACTGCTTCCTAGCATTGACAAAACTCCAGAATACTATTCTAATCTCTACCCAGAAAGAACCCTTAAACAAGGTGCTATGGTTACAAGATATGCGCCTAGCCCAACTGGTTTTCAGCATCTTGGAGGGGTATTCGCAGCGCTTATATCTGAGAGAGTGGCTCATCAAAGTGAAGGAATATTCTATTTTAGAGTAGAAGACACCGATAAAAAAAGAGAGGTAGTTGGTGCAATTGAAGATAGCACTAACACATTACGCGATTTTGGAATTTATTTTGATGAAGGTGTTGTAGATTCTAATAGTGAAAAAGGTGCTTATGGACCTTATAAGCAAAGCGATAGAATGGAAATATATCATACTTTCGTAAAGGATTTGATAAAAAGAGGCTTAGCTTACCCTTGCTTTTGCACGGAAGAAGAATTAAATGCCACAAGGGAAATTCAGCAAGAGCAAAAAATCAATACAGGGTATCATGGAAAATGGGCTATTCACAGAAATGCTAGTTTCGATGAGATTAATGAAGATTTATCAAAGGGCAAACCTTTTGTTATAAGACTTAAATCCCCTGGTGACCCGGATAAAAGAGTAATTTGTAATGATTTAATTAAAGGCAGTATAAGTATGCCAGAAAATGATCAAGATATCGTAATACTTAAAACGAGTGGTCTTCCAACCTACCATTTTGCTCATGCTGTAGATGATTATTTAATGAGAACAACCCATGTAATACGTGGTGAAGAATGGCTTTCTTCTCTTCCTATACATTTGCAATTATTTGAAGTGTTAGGCTGGGCTGCTCCAAAATATGCTCATATACCTGTCATAATGAAAATGGACGGAACATCAAAACGTAAGCTTAGTAAAAGAAAAGACCCTGAAATTCGCGTAGATTTTTATAAAGCAGAGGGATATCCTCTTATATCTGTAACTGAGTATCTTATAAACTTGGTTAACTCTAATTTTCAAGACTGGAGAATAGAGCATGCAAATGAGCCTTGTACCAACTTTACTATTGCTCTTGAAAATATGAGCAAAAGTGGTGCACTATTTGATATTTTAAAACTTAACGATATGAGTAAAGATATTATAGCTTCTATGAGCGCGGGCGACGTTTATGACTTATACCTTGCTTGGGCTAAAGAGAATGATATCTCAATTTCTGATATACTTACTCAGCATGAGGATTATGCAAAGCAAATATTTAATATTGAAAGAGAAAATGAAAAGCCAAGAAAAGATTTTGTAAAATGGCTAGATGTAAAAGAACATATTGAATATTTCTTTGATGATTTTTATAAAAATAGTATTAGTGCTGGCACTAATTTCCCTGAGCATATACAAAATGAAGATGTAAAAATAATCCTTGCAGATTATATAGCTATTTATAATCATAGTGATGATGCAGATACTTGGTTTTCACGGGTTAAAGAGCTTTCTGAAAAACTTGGATATGCTAAAAATGCAAGAGTTTATAAAAAGAACCCCGAATTATATAAAGGCTTAGTTTCTGATGTTGCAGCCGTTATAAGAGTTGCCTTAACTAACAGAACACAAACTCAAGATTTGTATGAAGTAATGCAGGTTATGGGTGAAAACCGTGTTATTGAAAGATTAAGTCAAGATTTTATTTAATAAATAAAATATATATTCATTGACAAATATATCAAAACACATTATTATATAAATATAGAGATTATGTACGGATTACAAAATAATATATGTAGAGGGAGTAACTTCCTGTTTTTTTATGCAGGATCAAAGTCGTCACCACGGATTAAATCCCGGCTTTGATAGCTTCTAAAGTTTAGTGAGACTCTACAGCTGGTATTTATGCCAACTGTAGAGTCTTTTATTTTGTCCTGTTATTATACTCAATAAGTTTTATATACGATAAAAGGAATATATATGTATTAGCTATTATTCCTTTGGTTATAATAAAATAAATATTACTTTAGGGGGAATATTAATGAACATATTTTATAAACAAACATCAGAAGAGGCGTTGAAAACTCTGGGAGTTAATGACAAAGGACTAAATGACCTTGAAATAAAAAACCGGCGAGAAAAACAGGGCTTTAATGAATTAACTGAAGGCGCTAGAAAAAGCAACCTACAGGTATTCCTGGAACAGTTTAAAGACTTCTTAGTACTAATACTTTTAGCTGCTGCCATTATATCAGCCTTCCTTGGGAAGTTTGAGAGTACAATTGTTATAATTGTAGTTGTTGTTATAAATGCGATTCTTGGAACTGTTCAGCATGTTAAAGCAGAACAATCTTTGAAAAGTCTTAAGGCACTCTCCTCACCCACAGCCAAGGTTTTAAGAAATGGGCAAAAGCTAGAAATTCCTTCAAGAGAATTGCTAGTTGGAGATATCTTGTATTTAGATGCAGGAGACTATGTAAGTGCTGATGGAAGAATAATTGAAAATTACAGTCTTCAGGTAAATGAAAGTTCTTTAACAGGCGAATCTGAAAGTGTTTTAAAAACAACAAATATAATAACAGAGACTAATGTATCAATTGGTGATAAAAAAAATATGGTGTTTTCCGGAAGCTTTATAACCTATGGAAGAGCTTTAATTTTAGTCACATCTATTGGAATGAAAACAGAGTTAGGTAAAATAGCTAACCTTTTAGAAACTGCAAAGGAAAAGAAGACGCCATTACAAGTTAATTTAGACAACTTTGGAAAAAAACTTGCCTTTGTTATACTTGCAATATCCGCCCTTATTTTCACCCTGAATATATTTAGAGGCTACGAAATTATTGACTCCTTCATGTTTGCAGTATCCCTTGCCGTCGCTGCAATACCTGAAGCCTTAAGTTCAATAGTAACAATAGTTCTAGCCATTGGAACTCAAAAGATGTCTCGTGAAAATGCTGTTGTAAGAAAGCTTCATGCAGTTGAGAGCCTAGGAAGTATTTCAGTAATATGCTCAGATAAAACTGGAACGCTAACACAGAACAAAATGACTGTTCAAAAGGTATATGTTGATGAAAAAGTAATATCACATGATAAACTCAATCATGATAATCTTTTGGAAAAGAATCTTGTACTAATGGCACTATTATGTAATGATGCTATAACGGTTAAAGACAAAGAGATTGGAGATCCCACTGAGGTTGCACTTGTAAACCTAGGTGAAGTATATGATTTAGACGAGCTAGATATCAGAAAAGACTATCCAAGGGTTTCTGAAGTACCCTTTGATTCTGATAGAAAGCTAATGAGTACAGCAAATAAACTTAAAGACAAAACCTTTATGATAACCAAGGGTGCACTTGATGTACTTTTATTAAGAACTATAAGTATTGTTACATCAAGTGGAGTTAAAACGCTGACCGAGAATGATAAAAAAGAGATTGAAAGAGTAAATATGGAGTTTTCCGAAAGTGGTCTCAGAGTTTTAGCCTTTGCTTATAAAGAAATAGAAACCGGAAAAACATTAGGTACTGACGATGAAAACGACTTGATATTCGTAGGTCTAATTTCCATGATGGACCCACCAAGAATAGAATCTGCTACAGCAGTTGCAGACTGTATAAGATCTGGCATTAGGCCAGTAATGATAACTGGAGATCATAAGATAACTGCTTCTGCAATAGCTAAACAAATAGGTATTTTAACTAATGATTCTGAAGCTATAGAAGGCTATGAAATTGACTCTTTAAGTGATGAAGAGCTTAAAGCTAAGGTAGAGAGCATTTCTGTATATGCAAGAGTCTCCCCTGAGCATAAGATAAGAATAGTAAGAGCATGGCAAGAAAAAGGAAATGTAGTTGCAATGACAGGTGACGGTGTAAATGATGCTCCTGCACTAAAACAAGCAGATATTGGTATTGCTATGGGAATAACAGGTACTGAGGTTGCTAAAGATGCTGCTTCTATAGTACTTATGGATGATAACTTTTCAACCATTGTAAAGGCAATTTCCAATGGAAGAAGTATATATTCAAACATAAAAAACTCAATTAAATTTTTATTATCTGGAAATACCGCAGCTGTAATTTCTGTACTTTATACTTCACTTGCAGCGCTACCAATGCCTTTTGCACCAGTACATCTTCTATTTATCAACCTGGTTACAGATAGTCTTCCAGCTATTGCAATAGGACTTGAACCTCATAATAAGAATATAATGAATGAAAAACCTAGAAGTATAAACTCACCTATATTAAATAAATCCTTTTCAATAGAAGTACTAATTGAAGGATTAATTATTGCACTAGGTACAATGACAGCATTCCATATAGGATTATCAACCGGTGATACCTTAATTGCAAGCACAATGGCATTTGCAACACTGTGTTTATCAAGACTGCTCCATGGATTTAACTCTAGGTCACAGGAATCCATATTTAAAATAGGAGTTTTCTCAAATAAATTTTTGTGGATTGCAACCATACTCGGGTATTTACTTTTAGAATTTGTTTTAAGCTTCAAGCCACTTATGGGAGTTTTTGAGGTAGCTCCACTAACTTTAAATCAGCGTGCTATAGTATACGGACTTTCATTTATGCCTCTAATTCTGATTCAAATATATAAACTATTATTTGTAAAAGCTAATAAGTAATATAACTAACGTCTAGAATTTCATTTATACCATATTAGTGATTTTCCTATGATAATTAAGAAACTTAATGAAACGTCTTCTTATAATAAAACAGGGTGACAACCACTTATCATGTGGGTGCCACCCTTCTACTTTATACATAATATTGTCATCCTAAGGCTTGAAAACTTGCCACACGGATGGCATCTTTAATTAAACCTCAAATGCATTTACTGCATCTCTAAGCTTTTCTGCAAGACTCTTTAAGTCTTGAGTGTGTGATAAAATTTGTTCTACACTTGCCAATTGCTGCTCAGTTGTAGCAGAAACCTGCTGAGTTGCAGCTGAATTTTGTTCCGTTGAAGCTGAGAGTGTCTCTAAAATTTCGATTAAATCATTTTTTTCTGTTTCCATTTCAAGACTATAGCCCTTAATGCTTGTCATGTCTTTTGAAATCTTATCTATAGACTTTAATATATCAACAAATATACTTTTAGCATCTATTACAGACTTACTTTGTTCTTTTGCTATGGTCTTTCCTTCTTGCATAGCTTTAACTGCATCTTTTGATTTTTCCTGTATTCCGTTGATTAATTCTCTGACTTTTCCGGCAGATATAGCAGACTGTGAAGCCAGCTTTCTTACTTCTTCAGCAACTACAGCAAATCCTTTTCCCTGCTCACCCGCTCTAGCTGCTTCTATAGCCGCATTTAGAGCCAATAAATTGGTCTGCTCTGATATCTGGCTAATGGCTTCAGTTATTGCTCCAATTTCTACTGAGGTTCTATCAACCTCCAATATTATATTACTAGCCTTTTCAACAGCCTTGCTGTTTTCTTCTGATTTTACTAAAAGCGATTCAATTGCCTGAAGTCCCTTACCCCCTATATCAGCAGTGGATGCTGCAACCTCATTAGTTTTTACAGTCAGTTCTGTAACAAGTTCTATTTTACCTGATAAACTCATAATCCTATTAACTCCATTTTCAGTTTCCTTAGCTTGTTCGCTTGAACCTCTTGCAATCTCTTCGACTGAAGCTGCAACCTCATTAATAGCGGCTGTGTTTTCATCAACAATTCTGTCTAGCACCTGTGAAGAGTTAAATACAACAGTAGCCGAATTTTTTACTGAGCCTATTAATTCATTTACGCTCTTAACCATCCTATTAAATGATTCATTTAACTTTCCAATTTCATCTTTATTTTTTATATTCAAATCTGGAATATTTAAATTACCCGAGGCTACAATATCTACAGCTTTACCAATTTTTTTAATTGGACGGGAAATGTGCTCTGCAAATAGTATAATTACTGCTGAGCCTAAAACAATTACTGCTAAAAGTACAATAAGCGTACTTTTAAGAATCTTATTTGACCCCACGTTAAAATCATTCATATAGGTTCCTGCACTAACAACCCAGCCCCAATTAGGATCTGTCTTTTGGTAGGTTATTTTGTTTGAAATCTTCTCTGAATTAGGAAGAGTCCACCAATAAGTCAAATACCCTCCACCATTATTTCCTATTTTAATTTGATTCTTAACCAAATAACTGCCATCTTTTTTATCTTTAACATCTATTACGCTCTTACCCTCTAGTGTAGGATGCACTGCCTCAACACCCTCTTGAGTGTATGCCAACAAATATCCGCTTTTCCCAAGGCTCAAATTTTTATTAATAGGCCTTGTGCCGTCTGAATTCCTTTTACCTAACATATACTCCCTAACTCTCTCTTGTGCTTCATCCAGGGTTAACTTGCCTCCAGCTACAAGCTTTTGATTTTCATCAATTACCTGTAACGTCATTTCCACGCTGTTTTTTAATAATACCTTTCCACTTTCTTGAAGTTCTTTTTTAGCAACCTCATAGCTTATTATACCTAATGTAAATACAGGTATAAGTAAGAGTAACCCTGTCACCATGATAAGTTTTTTCCTAATATTCAATCCGCCTGTTTTCTTTGGTGCTTTTTTCATTAATCGTATCCCCCTATATAATAATAGTTTCCTTTATTATCGGCATGTTATGAGCCTTACTTTAGTTCCGGCTATTCCTCATTTCCTTTTGAATCTTAGAGTTTATATTTTGAATTTGTAGTATATTTTCACTTAAGCTACTTGACAATACAAAGTACACAGGTTAATATTAACATATAGCTATTATGTTATACAAAGTAGGTGACGAATTGGCAAGTGATACGCAAATACTAAAGGGGTTATTAGAGGGTTGCATTTTAAAAATAGTTAAAGAAAATGAAACTTACGGATATGAAATATGTGAAAGATTAGTAACCTACGGCTTCAAGGATATAACAGAGGGAAGCGTTTACCCTATATTAATAAGATTGGAAAAGAAAAAATTAATATATTCTGTTTTGAAAAATTCTCCTTTTGGACCTAAGAGAAAATATTATTATTTAACGAATGAAGGCGCAGAGGAACTCCAAATCTTTGCTCTTTCATGGAAGGTCATAAAAACAAATGTAGATAGGGTATTTGGGGAATAATTATGATTAGAACTTTTATATTAATGTTTAAAAGAAACAAGCTCACAAAGGAACTGAATGATAGAGACTTAAATAATTTTAATGATATTACTAAGTACATTGGAATGTCATCTTTAAGTCCAATAGAACAAGAGGTAGTGTTTCAACAAGTACTAGATATGATATTACAAGCAAAAAGTAAAGGAAAATTTGCAAGTGAAGTTATAGGTGATGATATCAAAGGTTTTTGTGATTCAATAATTGAAGAGTCAAACTACAATAGAAGCGTTTTTCACAAATATTTTAATTATATAGAAATTATTTTGCAAACAGGATTCATTTACTATTTAATGATGTTTATATTTAATATAATCTTAAATGGATGGGATAATTCTTTTAAAAACCAAGATATGTTTTATATGGATATAGTCACCTTCCTATCTATGTTCGTAGTTATATTGCCACTAAGCGTTATGATACGAAAGAAGCAATTTTTCAAAGGAAAGAAGAACAAAATAGATTATTATTGGGTATTTTGGGCTATATGCGCATATTTAGTTTTTACTGTATCGGATACGGTTACGAATAAGTTTCCACAATTAGCTGGTACACATATAATCCCATATGAGCATAAAATCTTTTTATTAATTATATTTTTAATAGCCTTTGGACGCGATATATGTAATCTTATAAAAAGTATTAGTAAAAATTTTCATGAAAAATAAGTAATTATTTGTACAAGAGGAAAGCTTTAATATGAATTCTAATTAGAAATTTAGGTGCCACCCACGTGGCACCCCTTTTAGTTTTCCCTACTACTTCTTATTTCCTTTTGAATCTTTTTCAATGCCTTCTTCGATCCCCTCTCAAGGTCTCTTTCTAATTTTCGCTTTTCATAATCCACAAATAATACATTGAAATCATAATCCTCTGGGTATAAATCTTCAGCCTTCAGCTCTAGTTTTATCCTTTTTTCGTTTACCTCTAGGAAGTCATCTTTATATAACACTGTTATATTATTAAGGGTGTTCACTTGCTTATAAACAATGGCAAAGTCCATATATTCCATAAGAAACACCCTATCACCTATTTTGTACTCATAAGTTTTGCTGCTAATAATATCTTCTTCATCTTTTTTCTTTTTAACCTTACTATCTTTTATTAAATCTAAATTGTAATTCTTATCCTCCGCATATTTTTTTGCTTTTTCAAGAATAGAATCTCTTATGCCCATTTTCTTAGAAATCCAAAGTGCATTACTCTCTCCTGATTTGCCTGTAATTAACTTGTACAGAGGCTCCAATGTATCATTTTCAAACTGCATTGCTGCATTTTCAAAGTCACTATGCCTTTTGGAAAAGTTTTTAATTTCTCCATAATGAGTGGTGGCCATTATAATGCAGCCTTTATGATAAAGCTCTTCGAGTATTGCAATAGCAAGACCGGCCCCTTCATTAGGCTCAGTTCCACTTCCTATCTCATCACATAATATTAAAGAAGATCTATTGCTACTATTAATTATCTCTGCTAAATTTTTTACGTGTGAAGAAAATGTGCTTAAGGAATTTTCTATGCTTTGATCATCTCCTATATCTACAAATATCTTTTCAAACACAGATATTTCAGTGCCATTTTTAGCTGCAATATGAAGTCCTGATTGTACTGCTAACGTTAATAGTCCAACAGTTTTTAGAACTACAGTTTTACCACCGGCATTAGGCCCTGTTATTATTAAAGCCCTATAATTTGTTCCAATGTTAAAGTCTAGTGGTACTATATTCCCTTTTAATAGTGGGTGCTTGCCACCAGCAATATTTATATATCCATAATCATTAATTTTAGGCTTTATTCCCTCTATGGCTCTACTATATTTAGCCTTAGCAAAAATCATATCATACTCTGCTATTGCTTCTATATTAATTTTAATTTCCTTTGAATTATCAAATACTAATCCAGTTAAATGCGATAATATTTTATATTCTTCCATGCCCTCCTCAGATTTTAATACTACCAACTCTGCTGTATTTTTTGATATAACACTTGGCTCTATAAATACTGTGCACCCTTTAGATGAAGTTTCTACAATTGTCCCTGGCACCTGATTTTTAAAGGCTGCCTTTATAGGAATTGTATATCTACCATTTCTCTTGCTTACAAAAAATTCTTGTATATAAGTTTTATTCGTACTATTTTTTAAAAACTTCTCTAATTGATCTTGTATTTTACTTTCTGCATTTTCTATATATCTTCTGATTTTTTTAAGCTCTTTACTAGCATTTGAATCTACTAAACTACCTCTTATAGAAAATTCAATTTCTTCCTCTATGGATTTAAATTCTGTAATTGAATCCCCATAACGGCTTAAAGTAGGAGCGTACAACTCTTTTCCCTTCATAAAATCTTTAATTTTCCTACAACCTCTTAAAAAGTTACAAAGCTTTGTTAACTCCTCTGGCTCTAATATTGCTCCTTTTTCCATGTTCTCAATAATATTTTTTATATTGAATATTCCTTCTAATGGAATGTGCCCAACCGTATCTAGTAAGGATCTTCCCTCACTAGTTTCGCTTAGCCTACTCTCCACAACTTTTAAACTTGTGCTTGGCTTTAACCTATCTATTAGATTTTTTCCTAGTCCGCTCACACAATAAGACTTTACTATTTCCTTTAACTCATTATATTGCAATTTATTAAAAGTATTTATATTCATTTTTATCTCTCCTCATAATGAACTTGTTGTTCAATGAAGATACAAATTCCTGGATAGATTTCATTACCACTCTCTGTATAGGAATGGTGTTAACTTATTTTACAAATATTTTTATTTATTTGCAAAATAAAAAAGCCGTGGATACCTCCACAGCTAAAAATACGTAACTTCATAAAGGATAGAACAAACTATCTTTTATTAGTATAACGGTACTTTGCGGAATTGTATCTTCATAGATCCTACTAAATAAATCCATAACAAATAAAGGTATACTACACCCCTTTTGAATGATTTATTTAATTGTAAAATTTAATCTATTTGGATACTAACACGCTCATAAAGCACCTCATTCTTTTATTTTAACAAAACCTATCTAATACTATTTTATTACATTTTCATATGTATTGTCAACTACTAAACTTGCCACAATCTATTATTTAAAGGAGTGAAAATTTTATATGAATAATAAAACTTCAACTATTGCTAAGTTTAAAAGTTAAAATTATTTATGTTATAATAAGAAATGTTTATTATAGTAATATAATTCATTAATAGGTAATATTAAGGAGTTAGAGTTGTATGAATAAATCTAAACTATTTAGTAACACACACATTAAAATTATTTTAATTGTTCTTGTATTTGTAGGCGCATTCTCAATTTTTAAGTATAAAAAATACTATGAAGCCAATGTAATAAGATTCAAAAATGAAAATTTTGAAAAGTTAGTCAGAATGACTATTCGCAAGCCTAAAGGATATATCTTTAAGAAGGACTTAGAAAACATAAAAAAGTTACAAGCTAGTTTCGGAAAAATATCTGATTCATTCCATACAGCTATACCATATAAAATCACCGATTTAGATGGAATACAATATTTTAAAGATTTGGAAACTGTATGACTTGCAAGAAATGATATTACCGATATATCACCCTTAAGTAATTTATCAAAGTTAAAACAACTAGATTTATCATCAAATCTAGAATTAACAGATATATCGCCATTAAGTAAGTTATTAAATTTAGAGTATCTAAATATATCTTCAATTAAAGAATTAACGAATATAAAGGCCTTAAGTAAATTAACTAAATTAGAATATTTAGATGCCACTAACAATAAGATTAAAGATGCAACCCCCTTATCTACTCTTCCTAAAATAAAGACATTGAGATTATCAATTAATGAAATCGAAGATATAAGCAGCCTAAATAAATTATCTAGCTTAACAAATTTGCAATTAGGAGCAAATAAAATCAAAGATGTAAGACCTTTAAGCAATATGACTCACTTAAAAATATTAAAATTAGAAAAAAATCCTATAGATGATTTTAGTCCTTTGGATAATTTGAAATCCGTAAAAATTAGTAAAGAAATACAGTAAGCTTTTGTTCAAAAAAACCTTGCCACTCACCACGTGGATGGAACCTAATTATTTATAGGTGAAAGGATGATTCCATATGAATATCACAATCTCACAAGACAAAATCGAATATTTTCTTAATAACTACTTTAAGCAATTATGGTTTAAATTTTTTATTTTCCAAGAGATAATTTGGATTTTAGTTTGTTACTTTGAGCACTACTACATATTAAGTTCTATAATACTGTCCTTTGTAATTATTATTAGCTCTTTTCTTACTTCTAAGTTTCTTCACAAAGAAAACCTAAAACTCATTGTGGAATTTTATGGTAAAAACAATATAAGATTTAAGGCTAATAAAAAATCCAATAAAGAAATAACTTTAATATGTAACCTTAAAAAATTTAATGGTCCGACCTTTGGTGCTCTTACTTTAAATTCTAACTCATTAATGTTTACACCCTTTAAAGAAAACCTTAAAAACGAAAAATTTATTGTAAATAATATTAAAAATCCTAATGTTCATATATCTGTTGTTAATGTAATGAATTCCTTGATTAATAAAGTATTTTTCAAAGGGAATCTATGCTGTTTAGAGCTTAAATTTGATGATAAAAAGTTTGTATTACAAATGCCTAAGGATGATTCAATTAAATTATTATTTGAATAGCTGAATAACAAGAGGAGTATGTTAAAACTTGGTGTCAGCATATAACTAGGATTTAGACCCTATTCAAATTTTTAATATAAAAAGAGCTAAAGTTTATTTTATTAATTTAAAATAAGCTTTAGCTCTAATTTAATTATGCACTTGCCATTTGGATTCCAGCAGCACCTTCAACTTGCCACGTGGGTGGCACCATTCCTAGGAAACCACCGCTTTGCTTTCCTGCTCTTTTTCCTCAAGCAACTGATTTGTATATAGGGTATAGTAGTAACCTTTTTTTCTTAGCAATTCTCTGTGAGTTCCTGATTCTGTTATCCTTCCATGTCTTATAACAAGAATTTTATCTGCAGATACAATGGTCGAAAGTCTATGGGCAACCACAAAGCTAGTTCTATCTGAGAGAACTTTTTCTATAGCATCTTGTATCATTCTTTCTGTTTCCGTATCTATAGAGGAGGTAGCTTCATCAAGAACAAATAGTGCTGGATTGGCTACAATTGCTCTAGCAAAGGATATAAGTTGTTTCTCTCCTGTGGATAGGTTTCCTCCGCCCTCGCCAACTTCTGAATCGTAGCCTTTTTCTAGTTTACTTATGAAACTATGAGCATTTACAAGCTTTGCTGCATTTTCTATTTCATCCTGCGTTGCATCTAGCTTTCCGTACATAATATTCTCTCTAATATTTCCACTAAATAAATGTGGACTTTGAAGCACATAGCCAATATTCGATTGAAGCCACAATAGAGATCTTTCTCTATAGTCTTTTCCGTCGATTAATATTTCTCCACTACTTGGCTCATAAAATCTACAAAGTAAGTTTACTAAGGTACTTTTTCCAGAACCGGTTTCTCCAACTAGTGCTATAGTATCACCTCTTTTAACTTTTAGGTTAAAGTTTTGAAACACCTTTTCTCCGTTTTTATAGGAAAAACATACATCTTTAAATTCAATATCTCCATATATTTCTTCAAAGTTTTCTGTTTTGGGATTAAATAAATCTCCATACTTCTCTATTACATCTTTCTTGTCCCATATATCTGGCTCAGTTTCTATTAATGTTATTATTCTTTCTGCGGATGCTTGTGCATTCTGAAGCTCTGCAATAGTTCCTGCTAGCTGACTTACAGGGTCAAAAAACTGTATTGTATAAGCTATAAACATTACAAAGGTACCATAAGATAGCGATTGTGATATAACACTTTTCCCTCCTATCCAAAGAACAAAACCTGCTCCTACACTTCCTAATGATATAACAATTGGAAGAAACAGAGCAGAAAACATAGCTGCTTTCACAGCAGATTTTCTCATATTGCCTGCATCATGCTTAAACTCTTTTAAGTTTTCTTCTTCGCGAACAAGGGTTTTAGTGGTTTTGGCCCCAGATATCCCTTCACTAAAATCTGCAGTTAATTGTGAATTTAATTTTCTCACCACTCTATAGGATTTCAAGATTTTCTTTTGAAAAAATATTCCTATTAAAAACAACAGTGGCACCACACCCATACATATAAGGGTTAGACGTACATTACTATAAAGCATCACTCCTATAAATCCAGTCATCATAACTAGCGCCCATACCATGTCAATGAGTCCCCAGGATATTATTTCACTAAGCCTTGCTACATCCGAGGTCATTCTTGCCATAAGCCATCCCACTGAGGAGTTATCATAATATGAAAAAGATAACTGCTGAAGCCTTTTAAACCCAAGCTTTCTTATATGATAGGCCAGGTGGGTTTCAATCTTACCTGCATTTATTATAAATAGTCTTACATTTAATGCTTGAAAAACAATTATACAAAAGTAACCTATTGCAAATGTAGTAAGCCCGTCTGTTGTTTTCTTCATTATAAAATTATCAATGGCATACCTTGTGAGGAGTGGCATTACTACATCTATACCTGCTACACCAACCATTAAGAAAGCCAAAAATATAAGTCCCTTTTTAAATTCTGTAAGGTACTTAAAGAGTCTTCTCCATATACCTATATCTATTTTTTGTGATGATTTATTCTCTACTAATTTATTTTCATCTATTCTAGACATAATATCACTTCCCTTTTACTCATTACATACCTGCTTTTCATCATCTAAAGCATCTAATGATGTCTGTATTTCCCATATCCTTTTATATATACCATCTTTTTTAATAAGCATTTCATGAGTTCCTATGGTTTCAATCTTGCCATGGTTTAAAACTATAATTTTATCCGCAGCCATAACTGTTGAAATTCTATGAGAGATTATGAAGGTAGTACTGTTTTTACTTTTCTTTTTAAGTTCTCCCCTTATAACTCTATCCGTTTCAGCATCCACAGCACTTAAGGAATCATCAAATATCAATATTGGCATATCCTTTATAAGTGTTCTTGCTATGGCAACCCTTTGCCTTTGTCCTCCCGATAAGGTAACACCCTTTTCTCCAACGATGGTGTCATACCCCTTTTCAAAGGAAGTTATAACATTATGCACTGCAGCTACGCTTGCTGCATTGTGGATTTCTATATCTTTTGAGTCTATCTTTGCCATTTTTATATTTTCCTTTATAGTTCTTGCAAAGAGGAAGGGTTCTTGAAGCACTATTCCAACATTATTTCTCATATGCTTTCTTTCAATATCCTTAAGCTCTACTCCATCAATTTTTATTGAGCCACTATCATAGTCATAAAGTCTTAGTAAAAGATGCACCAGGGAGGATTTACCTGAACCCGTTGGTCCAACAATAGCCACTGTTTCACCTTTCTTTACTGTAAAACTTATATCTTTTAAAATTTCATTATCACTCTCGTATTCAAAGTTTACATTTTCAAAGCTTATTTCTCCTTTAACTGTTGGCTTTAGTGCTTTCCCATATTCCTGCTCCACTGGCGCATCAAGAATATTTGTTATCCTCTCAAGGGAAACTGACATTTTCCCCATATCGGAAAGTATTCTACCCAATTGTCTTACAGGCCACAATAGCATTCCTTCATAAGTGTTAAATACAACCAAAGTACCCAAGCTTATTTCTCCATTAACTGCAAAATATATGCCTGATACTAAAACCAGACCAATTTGAGTCATACAAAGTATATCTGATGTAGACCAATAAGTTGAAAGCAGTTTTACTAATTTATAATTCAAATCCCTATATTTCATATTTTCTTTTTCGTACTTTTCGATTTCAAAGTTTTGTCTCCCAAAAGCCTTTACAACCCTAACTCCACTTAGATTCTCTTGAAGTACTGACGTTAAAGCTCCCTCTTGTGCATCAGCTTTTTCAAAGGTATTTTTAATTTTATAAAAAAATACATATGAAAATATAAATATAACTGGTACTATCACCATTGCTATAACGGTCATCTTTTTATTAAGTGACAACATCATTATAACTGCAAAGGTTACTATAAAAAATGCTCTTCCTATTTCCACCATTTGCGCCGCAAAGAATTTTCTAACGGTGTCCACATCTGAAGTACATCTTTGAATTAAGTCCCCTGATTCTGCTTTTACATGATATTCATAGGGTAGATTCTGAATATGATCATATAGCTTCACTCTCATATTCCTAGCAATGTTTTCAGCTGCCTGTGCGGAAAGTTTCCCTCTTAAAAATAGGAATACACCTCTTACACAGGTCAATATTACAAGACTTAAAGAACATATCCATAAATTCCTAAAAAGTACGCTTGTTCCGCCTACCATCATCACTATTTTTTCTATAGCTTTCGGAACCTCCAGTGGTTTATTTCCTATTACAGAATCTATTGTTACTTTTATAATCATAGGCTCTAGCATTGCTATGAATGTAGCTGCTGCTATAGAAAGTATCGCTGCAGTATATAATAATCTATTTCCCTTAGTTAACTTTAAAAGTTTCTTCATATAATCCCCCTCCTTGTGACCCGCCAAAGCTGATATTACTTATTGTACATTTTCTACTTCTTAAAATGGTTTTACTATATTTTTCGAAAACTCAAGTGTAAAAATTAGAAACCCAGCCCCTAAATTTTCTGTAATCGTGTTTTTTAATCATCTTTGTATCACTCCTTCTTTTTAATAGAATAAAAAACATTTCACAATAAAAATTAAAAAGCCGAAGAATATATATCCTACGGCTTTTTAACATATGATTAGCTTTTATGGGTACTTGTATTTTTACATAGAAGTTTCATAATCACTAATAAAAAAAGCCGTAGGCACACAACCTCCAGCTTAGATAATTAATATAAATAACATAATTAAATAATATTAAAAATCCGTACCAAGATCGTGTTTATATAATTCATTTAAATTTACCATAGTGTTCACAATATCTAATGTAAATCTTCTATTTGTAAGCATGGTCACGACCTCCTCTTTAATATTAGTTGTTGCCAACGAAATAATTATATACCACAATTACATATTTTACAATGTAAATTCCGAAAAAATTCAGATATGTCTGAAAACTTATTTGTATCTATTTTTTTTACTTTCCATCTATAACTTTTCTAGTCTCTTCTTCAGCGTTACTATAAGCCTTCCTCATTTTATATCCAAACTCATCTTCACTAATGCAAAAGTCTGGAATGCCCAATGTTTTTATAACTCCATGCTTAACTTCAGGTGATACATAAGAAAAAGACATATTTAATACCTCTTCATCCATTATATTTGATTTTTCAAATTCTCTTTTCAAATCCAAAATAGTTTTTTTTGACTTAAGTTGTTTTTTTACTTTTCTTTTAAGTACATCACTTTCGCTACCACTTCTTAAAATCCTCAGGCCTTTTAGGAATTCTTCTTTATCCATGCCTCTCAGTTTTAAAATCACAAAGGGATCTTTATCAAATTCCAATCCAAGCAGGTAATGAACTGCAGCTATATGTTTGCATGGATTTGCAGCATCCAGACATGAACACTGAGTTATTAAATGCATTTGTTTTTTAGGAAAAAGAGAAACTCCAGCTTCCTTAAAAGCTTCCTCTATATTTTCTGGCATTTCTCCATTTAAAATCATGGCACAAAATATCGCCTTTTTTGCCATAACATTCATAATGTCTTTCCACTGCTCTTTTGAAAAAATATCAATCTCCATATTTACTTCATAAGGCTCCACCTTACCACCCTGAACTTCTGCAATGATTTCTCCCTTTAAAACTTCCATACTCAGTACATTGCCAGCTCTAGCATATTCACGCCCTTTATCAATTCTCGAACTTACAGTAAAACTTGAAATTGCATTATTCCATTTTTTAGACCACCAATTAATACCAAATTCATTTCTTATTCTTCCAGTCACAAAGGTTACATCTCCTTATTGCTATCTATAAGTGCATTAATAATCCACTTTAACTGCTATCTCATATCTGCCAATCGTAGACTCTTAGCTTTCAACTATACTATCATGCTCTAATATAAATAATTCTTTAAGCTCTTCATTGCTCATTTCTGAAATCCAGTTCTCATTTGTGGAAACTACACTTTCAGCAAGTGCCTGTTTTCGTTCTAGCATTTCATCTATTTTTTCCTCTAGTGTTCCCATACAAATGAATTTATGCACATGAACATTCTTAATTTGCCCTATTCTAAAGGCCCTATCTGTTGCTTGATTTTCTACAGCAGGGTTCCACCATCTATCAAAATGAAAAACGTGATTAGCTTTTGTAAGATTTAGCCCAAGTCCTCCAGCCTTTAAGGATAATACAAACACCATAGGCTGAGCATCGTCATTTTGAAAAATATTAATCAGTTCTTCTCTTTTTTTTCTACTGGTTCCTCCATGCAAAAATAATGTTTTCACATTGAGTTTTTTCTCGATTTCTGCTTGCAAAATATGTCCCATTTCTGCAAACTGCGTAAATACCAGGGATCTATCCCCTTCTTCTATAACAACTTCTAGCATTTCGAGTAGCCTTTCAAGTTTTCCAGAACGGCCTTCTATTTCACCATTGTCCTTTAAAAACTGCACAGGATGATTACAAATTTGCTTAAACTTTGTTAAGGATGCAATAATCAAACCTCGCCTCTGCATGCCTTCAGAACTATCAATTTTATTTAAGCAATCATTTACTACAGCTTGATATAGTGTAGCCTGTTCCTTAGTTAGTGGTGCATATTCCTTAGTTTCGATTTTTTCCGGTAAATCTTTGATAATATTTGCATCAGTTTTAAGTCTACGTAATACAAAGGGGGAAATTATTTTTCTTAGTTTACTACTTATTTCAGGATCTCCATCTCTCTCAATAGGAACTGCAAATTCACGCCTAAAGGTTGACCAATTGTATAGATATCCACTATTTAAAAAGTCCATAATAGACCATAAATCTGAAAGTCTGTTTTCAACAGGTGTTCCTGTTAATGCAATCTTATACTCTGCTTTTAGGGCTTTTATATGTTGAGTTTGTTTAGACGTGCTATTTTTAATATTTTGAGCTTCATCTAATATAATTCCTGCCCATTCTTCCCTTTGAAATAGACTCTTATCCCTTACTATTAGCGCATAGGTTGTAATAACCACTTCATTTTTATGTATTTCCTCGCTAAAGGTTTCATAAGTCCACCTGCTATTTCCATGATGAATTGCAGTTTTAAGGTTAGGTGCAAACTTTTCAATTTCTTTTTCCCAATTTCCCACAACGGAAGTAGGACATATTATCAAGGTAGTTTTATCTGTTAACTTATTTTCTCTCTCGTAAAGTAAAAGGCATATGCTTTGTATTGTTTTTCCTAGCCCCATATCATCAGCGAGGCAGGCACCTATACCATGATCCCGCAAAAAAGTTAACCAGTAAAAACCTCTCTTTTGATATTCCCTTAACGTCCCACTAAATCCTGATGGAATATCAACTTCTTCTATACTATTAAGATTAAATAATTTCTCAAAAAAATGCCCTACAGCTTCTTGATTGTCTATATTATCCACACTAATTCCAGGAATTATTTCCTCATCACTTAAGTTAAGTCTTAATAATTCTCCAACAGGAATTTTCCCATTTAAGCTTTTGCTGATTTTCATCTTGGAAAGTGTTTTAATTTGATGTATATCAACTTGTACCCACTGACCTCTTAATTGAATAAATGGTACCTTTAAATTTGAAATCCTATCAAATTCTTTCTCACTTATCTCACTTCCATCTAGTGCTACCTTCCAATCATATTCAAGAATAGTATCCATATTAAATGTACTCTTTGTTGCTAAATTAGTATTTGTGCTCTGGTTTTTATCCTTTAATTTAACTGAAATTTTTGATGGCTTTTTCCACCAAGCAGGTGCAATAATTCCAAAGCCTTTTTCCTTTAAAAAGTAAGCTGATTCTTTTAAAAATGAATAAGCTTCCTCCATTGATAGCTTGCACTCTACAGGTACTGCATCGTAAAGACTCCTTTCAATTGGAATAAATACTTTTGATGCAACTGCTAAATCCTCTAGAAGCCGTTCTTGGGGATTATTAAATTTTTTATTTAAATAGGTTATAGTATCCAAAGATTCCTCAAATATCATTTTTGCTGGTAGCATAAGACTAAGATCATCTTTTGCTTGAAGCAAATATTCAATTGTCCAATCCTCGCCCCGGCTTGGTGGAACAACTTTGAAACAAGTACGAAACTTAAAATTGTTGTTTTTAATTTTTAGTGGTTCTATCCATTTCTTATACTCATTTAGCATTTTAATCTGATCACTAGTATCAACAGGTATCTCAGGTAATTCTGAAAAAAGAGAATGTATCCAAGTACTTCCCAAGCTACTAAGCCCTTCCTCTGAGTAATCAGGATCTTGGTTTATTTCACTAGAGCTCCATCTCACCATACTATCAATCATAGAATCCATAAAATCACTTACAAGTTTCATCGTATTTGTATATTTAAATTCCTCATTCTCCAAAATAAAATACGCCTTACAATCTGTGGGCATATTACTACATAGCGCCTTTTTTTTATCAATATACTCTAAGTCGCTTGTGTGCCATCTCCACCTAGAATTTACTTTTTTGTTAACCCTATCAATGGTTAAAGAAGGCAAATATTTATGTTTTATAATTAGCTCAGCTGTAAATTTTGCCACTGTAATCCAAAACCTTAATTCCTGTGACAGCTCTACCCCCTCGGGGCGTTCTCTATCTATGTTTAAAATCCTATGAAATGAATCCAATTTACTAAAAGTAATACCTCTAATTTCTCTCTTAACAAGTTGACTTTTTATAGCATCATATTTATATTTTCCACATTTTATCTCAAGTGCTGGACTATTAATTTTACTACGTAGTTCTGCGACTGAAACCATTCCTTCATATAATGGGGGTGCATTTTTAGGTGTTCTGCCTCTTCTTATACACTTAGTCTCCCCACCTTGGCCCCACAATATAAATGTGTGCATGCCTTCTATAGTTTCTATCCATCCGCCATTTAATATCATTTAACTTCACCCTCTAATAATGCCGTTAATATTTTACTGCATATTATAGTTTACCATATTTAACACAAAAATTTCACTTTTATATCTTGTTTTATTATTTTAAATTTGACTTGACCAATAATTTCATCCTTTTCACATTTAAAAGTAAAGTTGTTGAGGTTTTGTTCGAGATATAAAATATATACAATTTTTTTAATAATTATAAATTAACTTAATTATAATTTATTCTTTTATGGAATTTAAGTTTATAACCATTTGAAAGCGAGGTAACATATGAATAATAATATACTATTAGAATCCGGAACTGGTGAGCTTGAGATATTAGAATTTGTGATAAATAATAAGCATTATGCAATTAACATTATAAAAGTTAAAGAGGTAATAAACGCCACTAACTTAACGAAACTACCTGATTCACACCCTGCCATAGCAGGCCTTACACTATATAGAGATAAAATAATAACGTTAATAGACTTAAAATATGTTTTAGAAAAACAACATAAAAGTGAAGTTGAGGCAAAAATCATTCTTTGTCAATTTAATAAAATTGAGGTTGCCTTTAGTATTGATAATATTGTAGGTGTCCATCGTATTAAATGGGACAAGATAACTAAGCCTGATGATATATCTGTTAATTCACTAGTTATAGGGAATATCGTTTTAAGCAATAAAATAATATTACTTCTAGATTTCGAAAAAATAGTTACTGATATAAGCCCATCTACAGGAATTAGTGAAGATAAAATTGTTGATATAGCTTATAAAGACAGATCTAATGTTAAACTAGTCCTAGCTGATGATTCTCCACTGATTAGAAAATTATTAAAGGATACTCTTATTAAGGCTGGTTTTAATAATTTAAAGATATTTGATGACGGAAAGCAAGCCTTGGATTATCTGTCTGATTTAGTCGATCAGAAAAAAGAAAAATTTATGGAGGATGTTCACGTACTTATAACAGACATTGAAATGCCACAAATGGATGGTCATACACTGACAAGAAAAATTAAAGAACATGGCATTCTTAAAAAACTGCCAGTTATACTTTTCTCCTCGTTAATAACAAGTGATTTAAAACATAAGGGCGAATCTGTTGGAGCAGATGCACAACTAAGCAAGCCAGAAATAGGTGAGCTTGTAACTTGCATTGATGGATTCACTAGTAATTCTCATAAATAAAAAAACATTAAACACTATAAATGGTTTTTCAGCCATTGCTCATTTAAGACATTCTACCTTTGGTGAGAGTACTGCTGTGGATGGTAATATATACGAAAGATCAAAACAATGCTTGAAATTAACAGTGAGGGTTAATAATTATTAACCCTCATGCAAAAGGGGTACCTTGAACATGCTCTATGCTAAGTGTATAATTTTCGAAATCATATTCTACCTCTAAATCCTTATAAAGCCTATAGCTTTTTCCATCAATTCTGTCTAAATCTTTTTTTAATGCTTCTGAATTTTTCATATAACTCTCCCCTTATGTTCCTAAAATAATTTTCACTATATTCTATAAATCTTCATGGCTTTGAATTCCTACTGTTATCAATTTGCTTATATGCCCTGTATAATAAAGGGATAATTTGTGTAAAGCTCTTGTGCTTGCGATATACAATAGCTTTTTGTCATCCTCTGTTTTATAGTTTTCATTATTTGTTTGGTAGATTATAACTCCATCAAATTCCAGACCTTTTGCCATATAAATAGGAACTAAAACCACCCCTATGCTGGTATCATCTACGCTCTCATTTAACAATGTAGCCCCAATGCTTTTTCCTATACTTTCAAAAAGACATTTAGCTTCACACATGCTTTTACATATAATAGCTATGGATTCATATCCCTCCTTTTGATACTGCGCAACTCCCTTAATGATTTCAAATTCCATTTCACTATTACAGGAGTTCTTATGAATTTCAGGAACATCCTCGTGCCTATCAAAGCTTTCAATTTCTACATTGGCATCAATGAATTGGGAACTAAATGTATTAATTTCATAGGAACATCTGAAGCTCTTAGTCATAAAAACTGTTGTGGTCTTTTTCTTACTGAGAATAGTTTTTATGTCATGATATATTGTTAAGTCAGCATTTTTTTCGATGGTTTGATTAATATCACCCATTATGGTGTATTTAGCATTAACATATAAATGTTTTAATACTTCAAAGTGCAAGGGGTAGTAATCTTGTGTTTCATCCACTACTACTTGTTTTATATCTTTATAACTGTTCCCTCCAGACATTTTGAGTTTTAAATACAATAAAGCAATCCCGTCTTCATAACATAAACTTCTATCTTGCAAATTGCAATTTGTATAGTCCAAAATTTGTTCAATGTTAGAGGGCAGTTCTATTCCTTTTGATATACGATAAAACAGTTCCTTACTTTTAAAAAGTTTCTTATACAACTCTGCTACATCTAATCGAGTAAATTTATAGATTATTCTTTGAAGCGTTGCACTTTGTTTTACAGATAATAATCGTGCAAATGGCTTAATTTCAAACCTATGCTCCTGATAATTACTTGCAAACTTTTCAAGTTTAGGTAGACGAGTTTTTCTTGATTCTTGCAATTTTTTCATAATACGCGCTTCTATAATTGATAATCTTTTTTCTAGTGGCATATTCACCTTATTGTAATGGATTAACTCTGCTTTTAACAATTGCCTATCAGCAATATATTCACCATTATAATATACATCACTAATTTCAATTATCCTGTGCTCAAAGTAGTTTAAGTAAACATCCAATATTAAAATAAAGTTCTTGGAGAGTTTAAATTCCATACCTGATTTAAGTAGTTCCTTTTCTGCCATGCTACCCGCAGTTATAATTTTTTCTAACAGTGAATTTCTACTTTTTATTTCTATTCTACCTTCAAAAATATCTGTAAAAATATCCTCAAATGTAAGGGTTGAGACATTTTTTTCCCCAAGCTCTGGGAGCACATTAGATATATATTTATCAAACAGACTGTTAGGTGATATAAGCACAATATTATTCATGCTAAGTTTCGAGGTAAGCCCCTGATACATCAAAAAAGCTACTCTATGCAAAGCAACCGATGTTTTTCCACTTCCTGCAACTCCTTGGACTATGACAAGGTCATTTTCAATATCTCGGATAACCATATCTTGTTCCCTTTGAATTGTTTCTACTATGGATTTCATTTTAGAAGAAGTATTTCCAGATAAGACTTTTTTTAAAATATCATCCATTATATTTACACTGGAGTCAAAAAAATATTGTAATTTGCTATTTTTAATTTCATATTGCCTTTTCAAGCTAACTTCTCCAGTTACTTTCCCACAAGGTGCTTGATAACTCACCTCACCAATTTCATATCGATAAAAAATACTTGATATTGGTGCTCTCCAATCATAAATATATGTATCATAGGTTTCATCATTTATCAAACTTGCAATACCAATATATATGCTTTCCTTTCCATACCGCTTCTCATAAAAATCTATTCTAGCAAAATAAGGTGATATTAATAGTTTTTTTAACTCTTCTATCCGTTCTTCCCTTGCCTGATAATCAAAAGTCTGAATAGCCAATGGATTAAGATATTGAACAGTTTCGGAATTCTTATCAAAATCATCTGCTGAATGACAGGTATTTTCATACATATCACGTCTTGCTGCAACAAGCTTTTGCTTGTTGCTTAAAATTTTATTTTCTTCATATTCTAACTGTTGTGCAATGACAGACAATGTTTCTTCCAAATAAATATTCTCTTGTTGTAGATTTTCCTCATAATTATCCATAGAAAATTACTCCTCCTTTGACAATAATAGTTCAAACATAGATTTTGCTGTACTCGCAACATAGATTTTAAATTCACCCTCATCAGATATGAGGGAACGCCTTGCAATATAAATAGAAACTTCTCCCTGCATATAGGCGTGTACAATATGCAGTACATTTCTAATCTTATCCCTTTTAGGAGTATACTTATATAAATCTTTCCAGATAGTTTCAATATTCTCTACAAGATCATCTACAACTTTTACTGTTGCTATTTCATCACCCTTAGGTCTTTCTCCACCAATAATTTCTACCCATGCAAGACGAAACCAACCTTTATTATTAATATAGAAGTCTACAAATTCATTGAAAAAACATAGCAATTTTTGATCATAATTATCTACTACTGAGATATGCTTCTCAATGTTCTCGGAAAATTTTTTTAAAACTTCTATATGTGCTTCCCATAGCAAATCATCAAAAGAGCCGAAATAGTTATAAAGATTTGTATGGGCACATCCTAGGTTACGAGCTATTTCTCGTAAATTAACACTTCTGATATCATCTCTATTTCTCATTAACTCAAGTGCAGCATCAATTGCTTGCTCCTTTGTAATTCCCTTTTTCATGAATAAAACCTCCAAAAAAATCTAATTACCACTGGTAGTTACCATCGGTAATTAGATTTTAAATCATATAGATTTGTAAGTCAAGTTATTTTATTTCTTCACTAGTGTAGTTTGCATTTTTGTTATATATAATGCAAAACTAATTAATTTTCATATATACAGGTTCTTTAGCAAAAGAAGTAAGTCTTAGCTTTTACCTTAATTAATTAGATAAACTCCTCCTTCTATACACACTCATAATAATACCTACAGATAGCATATTTATTAAACCTAAAGAGCCGCCATAACTTATAAAAGGAAGTGCAATTCCCATAATAGGAAATAAATTTACATTCATTAATATATTTGATGCAAATTGAACTATGAATATACTAATAAGCCCACTTATTAGTAATCTTCCATAATTATCTCTAACATATTTCGAAATATGCAGCATTCTATATATGAAAGAAATAATAATAGTAATAATAACAGCTGCTCCAAGCCACCCAAAAGTGTGTACTATATAATTAAATACAAAGTCAGATTGCAGCTCAGGTACTCGTAATAGTTTTTCATTTGCAGAAAACCCATGTCCGAAAATTCCAGATGTATGAGTTATTTTGTACATCTGTACACCTAAATATCCAGCTCCTTCTGGATCAGAGAATGGGTCTAAAAAAACCAAAAATCTTTTCATTCTATATATTTCTAACCAAGAATAAAATAGAACGCAAAAGGTATTAAGTGCAACAATATAAATTGCATATCTTTTTTTCATATTAGATTTAAGCGCTAAAACTATAAATGCAATAAAATAAAACCCACAGTAACTTAATCCTCTAGCAGAAAACATCAAAAACATTGGAATACCCAAATACCCTGTAGCTTTAATTAAATTCATTTTTTTGTTCCAGTCATACTTATTAAATATACCTGCAAGTGCAATTACAAATACATACAAACTAATTGCTTTAATATCAATTGTAAAGCTTCCTATACTAATAAAAAGAGTTCCATTTATATAATTGCCTATAAAAATTGATAAGATAAATAAGAAACACATTCCTATAAAAATATAATTAGAATACTTTTGAATTTTTCTGTAGTCAAAAAAATATAATACTACTATACCTGCTGTACCAATAGCAGCATATAATAAACTGTGATTAAATAAATAATCACTACTTTTATACGAGCTTTTATATTGCATAAGATACATCAATGCAACCCCTGTATTTACAAGTACTATAGTTAAAAGTAATGTAATCCAATCTGGTGTTCCTTTATGTGCTATGTTTAGCTGCTTACCTACGATACCGCTATCTCCCATTCGCGAAATTGCCTTACTTCCTGCCTCTTCTTGTGACATTCCACTTTCAGTGTACTCATCTACGATATCCTCAATGTGCGATGATAACTCCTCTTTAATCTCTTTATGAGCTTCTTTATATTTCACATAAGAACAAACATAATCTACATATTCATTGATTTTAGAATTATCTCCTACCCCCATACTATAGCCTCCCCTAACATTTTATCAACGGCAGAACTAAAAGTTGTCCATTCTTCTTTTTTTCCCTTTAAAGATAATATACCTTCCTCAGTTATCTTATAGTATTTTCTTTTGCGCTTTCCACAGCCTTCATCCCAATATGCCTCTACTAATCCTTTTGCCTCTAAAGTATGTAGAATGGGATAAAGTGTCCCTTCTTTTAATGTAAATACCCCATTTGATTTCTCTTCCATTTCTTTTATCATCTCATAGCCATACATTGGTTTTTTATCAATTAATTTCAGAATAAGAGTTACCGTACTCCCTTTTAAAAGTTCATTATTTATTGACATGTATTCGCCTCCCTCATATATTATTAGCTGTTACCATTTATACCTATATTTCATATGCATCGACTTCCTATGTATTATCATAACACTGTTCCACATAATGTCAATAAGCATCAGAATTTTTATTTTCTAATGCTTATTTATAGATTTTCTCGGAAGAATCAAGAAACTCTTGGTGCCTTTCAGATATTGGTAATAATCTCTGTTTAGATAATTCTATATCTGATTGAATCCACCAGGTAGCTATAAATTATCTTCCAGAGCCTATGATTCTTTTAATTACCGATAGAAAAAAATGCTAATTAACTTATTTATCACCAAACTGTCTATAAAAGTGAATAGTTTGTACTATTTCAAAGCCTAGTGATTCATATAAAGCAATTGCTTTAGTATTCCATTCTAAAACACCAAGCTGAATAAGCTTGGCCCCTTGGCTTAATGCCTTATTGATAGCAAACTGAGTAGCTTTCTTTCCATATCCTTTTCCTTGATAAGATGGGGTAACCATTATAAAGTCTAAGTTTACATCTTCTACAAATATAGATGCAACTAGCTGTTCATTCTCAAATGAAACATATATAAAATCCTTGCTTTTCAATCTATTTTCTCTATCCTGCCGGCTAGCTGGAATTAAATACGGTTGTATATCATTTTCTTTATCTTCAACTTTAAAATTTCTTACATTTCAAATCTCTACCTTTCTTCATTTTTTCTTGCTTTCATAAGAAACAAAGAATAATTAACCTTTTGGTCTTCTATAATCTTTTCACCATAAAAAAAGGTATTTGCTTCTATATCTTTAAAACCAGCACTAACTAAAACATTTTTCAAATCCTCTTGCTTAAACCCATTATGTCCATCAAAATCTGGATATTTCTTATGAAAGCTACCATCTTCTTTATCCAAATCTACTATACATAAATAACCATCATTGTTGAGTAATTCATAAAAAGTGTTTATTATAGTCTCGATATCCTGAATATGGTGCAATACCATAGAATTATAGATAACATCAAATTTCATATCTATTGAATTTCCGCTTAATATATCTAAATGATAAGGAAACATGTTATTTACTTTGTATTTATCAATCTTAGATTCCAGTATATCTATCATTCCTTTTGATGAATCAACAAGCGTAATATTTTTAAATTTATCATAAAGGTTAAAGCTTACAAGTCCAGTTCCAGACCCAAACTCCATAGCAGAATAATTTTCATCAATAGCAATGGATTTACTTATCTCATTTGCAATTATGTTTGCTCTTTCAATTCTTTCATCAGTATCCCAAGTTTTAGCGTAATTATCAAAACTCATTGTGTGCCCCTCCTAGATTTACTTTTGGATTTTTATATCTCATCCTTATAAAATCATATACAGCTCCATCGCATTCTTCACTATTTTCGTAAGCAAATTCAAAACCACTTTTTTCATATGCTTTGAAGGCTCTTTTATTGAAAGAAATCACGTCTAATAAAACATATTCTCGATTATAATTATATTTAGCAAGTACAAAGACCAAAGCTTGTGAAATTAATTCTGGTCCGTAGCCTTTTCCAGTAAGATCTGGTCTCATCCCTTGACCATAAAACATATCCCCTTGCTCAAATGTATTATCTAACCCTCTGGCAAATCATTATTATATAATGTTACCTCTGCAGCCACGTCATTATTTTCATCTAAAACTGCATACATATCACTCCAATTATTTGGGTCTAATAAACAGTCATCATTTTCATAATTATAGATAGAATATTCTCCCTCATATTTCCAAGTGTGAATAATACTCGCATATTCTAAATTCATGTTAATAAATCTATATTTCATTTGCTTGACCCCCTTTTAAACTATGGAGATTAAAACAAACTTAATTGCTCTACCTCATATGGTCTTTTATAACCCTCTATAATATCCTTCATTTTATATAGTATATTTGCTTTGTCACACTCTGATTTAAAAATTTGCCATAATTCATTTGCCCTTTTTGAACGACACTCGTAAGAATATCCATATTCCTTTATATACTTCTGCGTTGTGCCATAAAAGTGTTCGTCAAGTTTTTCAAAGAAATGTTCTCTTTGATTTTGTCTAAGTGTTACACCAAAGGCAGGATAAATAAATCTTGCTCCATTTTCCTTTGCCAGGCTTATAATCTTTAATATATTTTCATCACTATCTTCAATAAACGGCAGTACAGGCATTAGTAATATCCCTGTGAAAATGCCTTTAGAAGAAAGCTTATTTACTGCTTCAAATCTTTTAGATGCCACAGCTACATTAGGTTCAATCTTTTTACAAAGATTATCGTCTGAAGTTGTAACAGTAATTTTAATAATGGTAGGTGAGTGGGTTTTTATCTCTTGCAGCATATCTATATCCCCTGTTATAAGTTCACTTTTTGTAGCTATGGAAATACCAAAGTTATATCTATTTATTAATTCCAATGAACTTCTAGTAAGCTTATATTCTGCTTCAAAAGGGTTATATGGATCTGACATTGCGCCTGTTCCTACTACTCCTTTTTTACGTTTAGATTTAAGCTCCATATTTAATTTTTCAATAGCATCAGCCTTTGCACGTACAGTATCAAAATCTTCAATTTGGTAACATTCACTTCGGGAATCACAGTAAATACATCCATGACAACAACCTTTATATATATTCATATTGTAATTTATTCCAAACCAATTATCATTATTACTCCAAGGCGATAGTATTTGTTTTGCTGGGATAAACTCCATTGATATCAATTCCTTTCATTAGTGAAATGCATTTACTATTAATTTTACATCTTAGTGTTCCGACTTAACTCACACTAAGAAATATGTTCAATTTCCTTTTCTAATTCATGAATTTTTGTAGATAATCCCCTTAGTTTTAACCCAATCATTTTTTAATAAATCCATATATACACATCTTGGTAGTCACCTGTCCTACTATCAAAATATCCTTGTCTAATTACCCCTATTTCTTCAAATCCCAATTTTTTGTAGAGGCTCTGTGCTTTCTTATTGTCTAACATTGTTGTGAGTTCAATTTTATTCAAATTCAAAAATCTAAATATAAAGTCTACAAAATGATATAGCGAGTCCTTTCCATAGCCTTTCCATATAATACTTTAATTCTAAATCTATATACCTAAGCCAGTTAGTAGTTATTTAAAGTTCACTCTATACTTTTGCCAAATTTATTTATAAATTCCGAATCTTTATATCCTTTCTCTATAAAATAACTTTTTCTCTTGTTATCGCGTATTATTTCAATTACATGTTCTTTTTTAGATATATAAACTTCTGTTGTATCCCCATTTAATTCATAAAGTATAATTGAATATGGGTATCCAGTAATAAAACTGTATTTTATATTTTCAAAGCGAATCTTTCTTACATGAAATGAATTAAGATAACTCCTTATTTCCTTTAACTTATCTTCTTTTGATGTTGAAGACATATCATAAGGTGACCCCTCAGCTTTATGTTCTCCCTCATACATAACGATTACAGAAGAAGTCTCCCCATGATTAAAAGTTTTCTCTAAGATATCTCCTAGGGCTTTAGGTTGCAGTAAATTATACACTCCATATATAAAAATCATTGTTAAGGAAATTAATGCTAACGATAACCCTATTTTAATGCTTTTAGTTGGACATATTTTATCCTCGTTAACCACATTATTTATATTATTTAATTTATCCTTTTGTACATTTTCTAACTCTAATTTAGAATTATACCCTATATTAAAAGTCACTTTAGATATTTTACTATCCTTGTTATTCTTAAAATAACTAAGTACCAATGATTTGTTATTTTTTTTATAATCCAAACTATTAATTTTATCCCATGAAATAAATCTCCCTTTTATGAAGAAGCCTTCCTTTAGAATAAAATTATACTCATATAACCAAAACCCTCTACCCATTAATATTATTGCTAAAAAAACATTAATATTATTTTTCTCTAAAAATGCTAGTGTTATGAGTATTAACCCTGTAATAATTAAACATAAATACCCAAAATTTCTTTCTTCTATCCTTTTTCTATATTGAAATCTTCTTGCTACAAGTATTCTGTAAAGAAAATAGTATATGCTAAATAACAAAAACATTATTGGAAACGAAAAATACCATAATGGTAAAATATATTCTTTAAAATACATGTACATCCCCCCATAACTATATTTAGGAAGAATTACTCCCTCCTAATCTACAATCCCGACATATCCCATCTACTCTAATAACTAACAGATATCCTAGCATTTTTACAGTTGCTTATGATGGACTTTTAGAAAAGTGTGTATCAACTATTAACGGTGCTTACTACTAATCAGACCGTAAAATGCGACTTATTTTTTAATTACCTTAATAATTAAATCCGCCAAAAGTGTTCCAAGTTCCGCTATACCTGTGTATATAAAACAATATATAAGAAAAGTTGAATTAAATACTGCAAAGGTTAGAATTAAAGTCACTGTAAAGATTGCACCTAATATTATTAACCTTTTCATTGATATTAACTGTGCTACCAAGCCTACGCAAAAAGCAATAAGTGGCAAAGTTAATAACGTTAAACCCATAGGGTCAATACTTAATAACATAGCACGCATGATTATTCCCCATTCCCCCTGTTCAGCTAAATATTATATTCATAATCAAGAATTGAGTATACGAATGAATCTCTCCATTTTCCTTTTTGTAATTTATGCTCCCTTAATCTACCTTCTTTTATCATCCCTATCTTCTCCATAACCTTCGCTGATGCAATATTATCTGGATGGCATGTAGCAAAAATCCTATGTAGATTTAATTTTTCAAATCCAAAATTTATAATTGCATCGGCTGATTCATAGGCATATCCATTTCTCCAGTATTGATTATCATAACAATATCCAATGGAGCCTTCCTTATTATTAATATTTGTGACATGTATCCCACAACCACCGATTAGAATATTATTTTGCTTTAATACTACTGCAACTTCATAATCATATCTTGGTTTTAAAGTTTGGTAATCAATAACCTTTTTCAAGAAAATTTGTGTACCCATTTCGCTATTGGGTCCAATTGGTAGATACATTGTTACCTCTGGTTTTGAAGCATATGTATGAATAGACTTAAAATCATCTTCATTAAATTCTCTTATAATAAGCCTGTCAGTTTCTATCGTATTGAAAAACATATAATTACACCTACCTATTTTCTATTTTTATAAACATTCTTTATTAGATTAGTTTGTTATAGTTTACCAGTTTATTGATAGTGACAAATTATTTGAGTTGTTTTGAAAAAACAACTGTATCTTCTATTGCTATGCCATCATCATTAAATTCAACTTCTAGGAGGGCAATCTCGTTTAATTTGCATGAATTTTATTCAAGTTATTTTTACAATATCTAAATGCTTTTATCATATTATCGTCACTTAATCTACTGGCAATTGTGCAATGTGGGCTCCAATTACCAGAAAGATAAAATGAATTTTCATTTTTATTGAAATTATATCTAAACTTCCATATTCTCTTGTTATCGCGCATTATTTCAATTACATATTCTTTTTTAGATATATAGATTTCTGTTTTATCCCCATTTAATTAATAAAGTATATATACGATTTTATATTAGATAATGAATATTTTCTAATACAACATCTAAAATTCGACTATAAGCACTTCATACTCTTCTGTTTTATAAAATCCAATTTTTTCGGCTATTTTAACAGACGGTAAATTTCTTATCCAACTATCCCAATGAGGTATTAAGTTTCTTTCAACACATTCATTAATAAAATTTACTGCAAGGGCCGTTCCGACACCTTTCTTTTGCTCTTCTTCAATAGTCTCGATACCGATTCCACAATGATTTTTACTAACAAGTTCAGCCGTACACCATGATATTAATCTTTTATCATTAACCGCACAATATCCAAACCCATTTTTAATAAACCCATCAACAGTTCCCCACATTCCCGATAACTCTTCTTTTAGGAATTTAAGATTTCCTAAGTTACTGTCGTTAAGTATTTCTTCGTTAATAGCTTTAATTTCACATGAATGATTTTCTAGAATTTTATTATCAAAATTCCCTATATCATATCTATATAAAACTCTTTTACCTTGATGAACTGTTAAGTCATAAAATGTATCTAACATTGCATTTTTCCATAAATCTGATGTATAAGAAATTTTAATACAATCATAGAATTCTTTTTTTAAACTTTCAGTTAATATATTTTCTTTTATGTAATTAATACACTTATTATATTCTTCATAAGTAGCCGTCTCTCCACCAACGTATAGTACAAAGTTACCCCTATCAAAAATTACATATAACTCTGGATTATTTAAGCTATCTAAGTATATTTCTCCTGGTGTATTTCCTTCAATAACTGATTCAAAAACAAATTTCTTACTATTTGAACTAAATACTTTTTTTGCTTTTTCAAAATTACTATCTACTTTATACATGATATCCCCCTTTAATTTTATACTAACGGTCTTGGAATATTTTGTAGTATACACTATAAATAGCATATACGGCGTATAGTAAGTAAAAATAGCCTTAAGAGAGCATTTTGCATTTTTATTGAACTATAAATCAAAAGTGTACTGCAATCATAATATACCAAATAACAATTACATATGAAACCGAATAGTCAATTGTTTTGGTTTTTATCATTATATTTAGTGAAACTTTTATTGAATTATTTGTTTCTGAAATTTATATTCCTTATAATTAGAACACATGAAAATATTATTACCAGTATAACTCCAGCAAAAGAAATAACTCCAAATAGTCTATAAATCATCTGTGTAAATGCATTTGCACCTGAACCGCCTCCAAACATTGTATATGTTGCATTGAAAAAAGATGGACTCTGTAGTAATGTAAGCATAAAACTTCCTAAAATACAGAATACTAATTTTATATTTTTTGTATTATTCATTTAACTTTTCCCCTCCAAAGTTTTTATTGACTTGGAAATAATTACACAATATTCTACTGAGACACATAAAATATTTATCTAATTATAGCATTATTACTATAAATTGGATTAGCGCCCAGAGCAAAGAAATTAGTTCCCCATTCCCCTAGAAGCCAAGCTCTTTCGCACATATAGGACAATAGTTGAATTTCATAAAATATCTCCTTACCATTATTTTGCACAGATTATTTCTATATTTTCATATAAATTATGTAATGAATTTCAGTTCATTTATTATAAAGTATATTTCTTCCCAGCTATAAAACCTAACTATATATTAAAATTGTTCTTTTAATCCTCACCTAATTTTAGTGTAACTGATACAATTTCAGGTCTATTAAATATCCTCTGAGGAACAATGCTATTACCAAGGCCTCGGCTTACCACCATAACAGTATTGTTCTTTTTATACATACCTTTATAATATTTGGGCCAAAAGCCTTGATTTGGTGCAATAATTCCACCTAAAAGAGGTAAAATAACTTGTCCACCATGAGCATGTCCTGTAAAAGCTAAATCTATATTATTATGAACATAAAGCTCAAAAAGCTCAGGCCTGTGAGAAAGAAGTATTTTAAATCTTTTTTCATTATTAACATCAAATAATTCTTTTTTCATGATATCTAAATTCATATAATCTTCAGAATGATCGGTTGTATTAAAGGCAGGGTCATCAACCCCTAAGATAAAAATTTTTTCGTTATTTTTTTCATAATATAGTGATTCATTTCTTAAAACTATTACTTCTTTTTCTTTAAGTTTTTTTTCTAGAGATTCAAATTTTCCAGACCACCCTTCATGGTTTCCATTAACATAGAATATGGGTGCTATAGAATTTATTTTATCAATAAAAGATAGTGCATTTTCCTCATTATATTTTCGTTTATCCACTAAATCACCTGTAATAACTATAATATCAGGCTTTTGTGATTTGATTTTTTTCACAAGAGTATTATTGTCTTTATAAAAAATTTTGTTATGTAAATCTGAAATTTGGACTATCTTAAAGTTATTAAAGGATTTTGGAAGCTCGTTACTTTTTACATTATATTTAGAGATTACTATATTATTATTCTCAAAATATGAAAAGCAAATTATAAATATAATAATAAAAATGAATATAATATATTTTTTACCTAAACACTTTTTAACCATACAAATTATCATTTCCTTTCATAATTACTAGAACTATAAATTCAATATGAGATAAACTAAGCAAGATCTACCTGGCTCTAACTTCCTATTCAACAATCATATGCTCCTTTTATTATACAGTAAATCTTTAACAATAAACTACATATTGTATATATATTTACTTTTACTTATATTTCATACATAATAAACTTATGTTTTACAAATCAAGGAGGTGCCAATAGATGTATTCCATAAAGAAACTAGACAATGCACAAATAATCGACTTAGCTAAAATACGTACTAATTCCTTCACTGCAATTTCTCTCCCACTTGAAAAACATGCCGAAATAATGAATATTCAAAATGAATATGACTTTATCAATTTCTATGGTTTATTTAATGAGGAAAATCTTATAGGTGGAATGAGATTACATGATTTTAAAATGAATTTACTTAATCAGAAAGTCTTTGCTGGTGGAGTTGGCTCCGTTGCTGTAGATTTACTTCACAAAAAAGAAAAGGTTGCTTTAGAAATCATTAAATTCTTTATTTATCATTATAAAGAAAGAGGGGCATCCATGGCTTTACTGTATCCTTTTAGACCTGACTTTTATAAAAAAATGGGATTTGGTTTTGGTACAACCCTTAATCAGTTTAAAATTAAACCTTGTGATCTTCCAAAAGGAAATTCTAAGAAAAACATTAAGTTCTTAAATAAAGATGATGCTGAAGAGATGTGCAAATTTTACAACAGCATTGTAAATAAAACTAATGGTCTAATGGAAAAATCGCCAAAAGAATTTAATAACCTTTTCAACTTTGAATCCAACAAAATTGTAGGATTCAAAGTAGGTAATACAATTTTAGGCTATTTGATTTTCCACTTTCGAAAGGGAGAAACAGGCTCCTTCCTTGTAAATGATATTTTTGTATCTCAAATGCTATTTGAAAATTCTGTAGTTTTCCTAGAGCTCATGACTTTCTTAAATACTCAAAGTGATCAAATAAGATATATAATAATAAACACCCAAGATGAAAACTTTAGATTTGCTTTAACTGACCCAAGAAATAATTCTGATAGACTTTTGGTGTCTCTATATCATGAATACAGTACCCAGGGAACTGGTATAATGTATAGAGTTATTAATATTCCAAAGCTTTTTGAAGATTTAAAAGATCATAACTTTAATAATATAAGCTGTAATTTAAAGCTTTCTATACTAGACATCTTGATTTCTGAGAACGTAGCTAGTTATGTAATCCATTTTAATAATGGTAATTCTTCACTAGTTGAAAATGCTGATTACGATGTGGAGTTGACTATGGATATTGCTGATTTTTCTTCATTGATTACTTGTGCCGTTGACTTAAAATCTTTGTATAGATATGGACGTGTACAGTTATCTGATGAATGCTATTTAAATACCTTGAATGTACTTTTTTCATCTGATGAAAAGCCATTGTGTATGTTGATTTTTAAATACAAAAAAGGTGCGAATCCAGTAAATTATCTCACCTTTTATTGTTAAACTAGAATATAAGAATACTATATAGTAATAAATTTTAGATATATAAAGGAGATTTTTGATTATGGATATTTCATTTAAAACTGATGAGGGCAGGTTCAATTATAGAGTAGCAGGTATTATAATTTACGATAATAAATTATTGGTTATGAAAGACGAACATTCACCGTATTACTATATTCCGGGTGGTCGAGTTACTATGAATGAATTAAGTGAAGTGGCAATTATTAGAGAAATAAAAGAAGAATTAAATACTGAAGTAAAGGTTAATCGCATGCTGTGGATCAATGAAAATTTATTCCACGAAGAATATTTTGATGAGAACTTTCACGAAGTATGTTTTTATTATTTATTAGATATGATTGATGACAAATTAATAAATAAAGAAAGTGAGTTTGTACATAAAGATAATGAACAACATAATCTTACTTTTTACTGGAAAGATATAGACAAAATTAAAGATTTAAATATATATCCATTGTTTGTAAAAAATAGTATTTTGCAATTACCACAAGTAATAGAGCATGTGCTAGAAAAGAACATTTAAGTTTTGCTACTTATATAAAAGAAAGTTTTACATCACTGAAAGTAGTGAAACATCACCTTAGAAACCATGTAAATAGCAACATAATAATAAGGTTACGGTCTACGCGTCTCCTTATTATTATTCAAAGCATTTTTTCCGTATACCATAATTATTAAGTTTTTAAGCCTTTTTATCTTACTCTCAACTACATCTCAGATGATTATTTAATTAACTAGTTTGAACCGTTCTTTAAAAGCCACTCTTGACCTTCTCCATTACAATAAATTTAAAATTTTCATCTTCAATATACTCGTCGCATCTTTTAAAATCCAGCTTCTCAAATAATCTCAAAGCCGGCTTGTTACATTCACCAGTTTCAATATATATTCTGTCAATATCCATATTATTGAATATATAATAAACTGCTATCTTTACCGAAGTATAAGCAATCCCTTTATTCCAGTATCTTTTATCACCTATCGTAACTCCCATTTCCCCTTGCTTTTTAAGCTTATCTATACTAAAAAAATTAACAAAACCTATAGCATTATCTTCATAATCTGTAATTATAAAATATTTATATTCTATATCCTGAATGTTTTCGCTCATTATTTCAGTGTCAAACCTACGACAATAATTTATACATTCTTCAATTAACTCTTTGCTGTTATTAGGTATTGGTCTTGGATCATGCTTGTTTAGTTCTTTATCAATTTGCCATGAAAATAAGTTAATTACATCACTTGAACCGATATCTCTTATTACAATTTCGTTGTTTTGATAATAAATCATTATAATCCCCCCTAATATACTATTAAAATCCAATCAACCAATTTTTCCTTATCTAATACAGCATAGACATATAAATGCGGATTTGAAATTGCATAATATACCTCACTGTTTGATTATCTACTTTTACAATTTTATATTCTTTCATTTTATTTCACCCTTCTCTATTAACTTAATTATCTCAATAGCTGTTTGGTTAGGTACAATATCACTTACATCAATTTTGACTGTATCCATATTGTTATATAAATCCAGCCTTTGTAGGCTTCTATCAATTACATCAGCTTTTCTAATACCATTTTGCACATCAACTACCAATCTGTTTTTAAGAGCCGTTTCGGAGCAAATTAAAGAAATTTTATAAAGCTCAAAATCACAATTTTTTAATGGTTCCAAAAGCTGCCTAAATATATATTCTTCATGGATTACCCAGCAAAATATGATATACTCATAACCCGAGTTATCCAAATATGACTTTAGTAGGTGTGTAATATTATTTATAACCATTTTTTTATTTTCTTCTGAAACCACGAATGGATTCATATTCCAACACCAATCACCATCTAAATAAACGCTTGGCTTTAGTGTTTCAAGTAATATATTGCACACTGTACTTTTACCTATACCCATTGTTCCGTTAATAATAATTAACTTTTTCACACAGACACCACCTCGGTAGATATATTTATAATAGAATCTTTTGCTGCTATACTAATTTTCATATTTATTATCCTCACCTATTTTTTATTGTTCAATTTGTTCTATACACTCTTAACTCGCTTGTAATAGTTAAATTGCCCTGAGGCAGTACTGTCGCATTAAGTTCCTCAATATTAATTTTTTCAAATAAATTTTTAATTAAACCTTGCCATGCTTGCGAGGTATAACCTTTACCTCTAATGTTTATATATCCTTACCCATAATAGCCATGCTATTCCATTCAGCGAAATTATTTTTCAAATAAAACTTACTTGTTTTGTTTCCTTTTGAAGTAAATAGAATAATAGTAGTTACACCCATCCCTTTTAATCGTTCTTCCAATTCATTGATCAGTTTACTGCCTATTCCTTGTCCCTGCAACTCATTAGAAATAAACATTTCTCTTAAATTGTAATGGATTCCATCATAGAATTGTTCATAGTTGCCGAAAATAGCACCTTTTACTTGCCCGCCTTCAACATATAAAGCACCTTCGAAATTGGGAGAAATATAAATATCATTCAATCTTTTATGAGCAGTTTCTAATGTCCATTTATCATTCCAAGGTTCAGCATTAAACACTTTTATATAAAGTTCCGAGCATTTCAATATATCTTGATCTTTTATACTAATAATATTATTCATAAATAATTCCCCTCTTCAATTCCTTTTGCAATTTTGACTACTTCATTACAACTTTCAAAAGCATCTAATTAAAACTTACAATTATAATTCTATGATTACTAGTAAATCCTGATTTTTCTAATGTTTTCTTAGATGCTGTATTTTTATAGTCAGTAAGTAATTTCTATTTTAATTATAAAATATTATAATATCAATGTAAAAAATAACTATAACCATTTTTTCCTTTTTATCATAAATATTGAAACCCATGTTAATATTCTGTATAATTGAATAAAGACACAATGATAAAATTTTCATTTAAATTATTAAATTATAGGAGTAATATATGATGCTAAAACAAATTAGGAATTTATCACATGGAAAAAAAGAAAAAATACTTATAGGGTTATATATACTTTTCTTCATGTATTTATGCTTAATGATTTGGGAGGTATTTATTGGTCCCTATCGTAGTTATAGTGATGTGCGGAGATATAATCTTTATCCATTTAAGACGATTATGGAATTTCTTTTAAATACAACTAAATATAATTTTCGAGTAATATTTATAAACCTTGCAGCAAACATTATTACCTTTATACCCTTAGGCTTTTTTATATCATTATTATTTAGACGATCTTGCAAGTTAATCAATATAACATTATCCTGCATGCTTATCATAATTTGTATTGAGCTGGGTCAGTTTATTCTAAATGTGGGTGTTTTAGATATTGATGATATTATTTTAAATACATTAGGTTGTGTTTTAGGTTTTATGATTTACAAAGTTATTCTTATCCTCTTCCCGCACAAATAGCTCCTAATAACTTCCCTTTTTCATTTTTCTCCAAATGCATATATCACCGGCATATTAAATTGAAATCCATCTATATTTTTATATTTTTCAAGTCCATTAAATACCTCTACTTTAAACTTTTTAAATTTATCATCACCCAGCTCTTCTATTCCTTCAAAAACTGCTCTTACTGCATTAGAGCACATTTCTTCCCACCACTGTTCTTTTGTTGTATAAATTACATCTGCATTTTCCTTATAAACCTTAACATTTCTTAAACCTGCATTTTCTAATATTTTTCTCACATCGTTTGCTGTATCAAATTTGGGAAGATCTGATTTTTTATTGTTATTTTGATTTGAAGAACCTATAAGTAAAAATTTGTTAACTATCTCTGTTAGCCACTTTTGGTCTTCTTGTATCTCCCATATACTAAATCCTACTTGTCCATCTTTTTTAAGTACTCTTAATATTTCCGTTAATTTGCTATCACTATATAAAAGATACCCCATTCCAAACCCACAAATAACATTGTCAAAAAAATTTTCATCAAATTCTAAGGTTTGTGCATTCATCTTTATTACTTTGGCATTATATATTTTTTGCTTCACAATATCCTTATGTGTTTCACTTACCATAACTTCTGAAGCGTCTATGCCTACAGCATAGCCTTCTTCTCCTATTTTATTTATTGCAGGAAATAATGAAGCTCCCCTCCCCACTCCAATATCTAATATTTTTTCACCTTTGTTAATCCTTGAAAGCTCAACTAATCTGCTACCAAATTTCTGCCAATAACCAGGTCCAATTTTACCAAATGTAGGTGCAACCTTGTCCCATACGTTCATAAGCTTTTGTTTTTCTTTATTAATCATATAATCTCCTTTCATCTGTTTATTATAAAGCCCGTTACTTATCTATTATTTTCAATGTCTTTAATACTTCTTTTAGTTCTCCCTTCATCTTTAAAAAAGTATTAAATTCAGGATGGTTTTCGGGAAAATTTACATCTGTTGGTCCGCCTATAACATAAGTAGCACCTTTTGCTTCAAAATATCGTTGGTCACAAACTGCATCAAGACTATCTTCATACAAATTAGCTGAGTTCTTATTAATGAAGGTAAATAATTTACCGTAACCACCTTCTGCTTTTTCCTTTGGTTTAAAATACACAGTTATCCCCATATCATTTTCTTCAATCTTATATTTATCTTTCCAAGTTTCTGGGAAAACAACTGAAAACCCAAGTTTATCACTCTTAAACATTTCCGGTTTATTACTATCATTCACTTTATTTGAACATCCCACTAATAAAACCAATAGTGACAGAATTGTTAAACAACATAATAATGTTTTTTTCATGTTTTCCTCCAATCATTTTTAATTTTTATAGAAATTTAAAATAACTGTAATTTACAGCTTTGCGTTTTACATAAAATATAAAATGGGCTAAGCTGTATATCATAAAAACCCATCTAACCCTTATTATAGCTGCCTTTTTCGATTTGTCAATATTTGTTTATTTTAAATGTAATTGTGCAAAGCCTTAAAATGTTCAAAAATATTTCAGTCTATCCCCTAAAGTTTTGATCTAATAGAAACCAAAAGAAGGAGTTGAATAATTTATTCAACTCCTTACTACATTCATAAACAATTTAAATATTCTTGGTAATAATGCCTTATGATTAAATATCATTGGCGCTTCATTTGGAAATAAAATACTCATTATAATGTCCTCATACGATAGGCTTGAACAGCAGTTTCGCTAGGTCCATATAATCTCTATACTCTTGCTGATATGCTTCACAATATTAGTTTTATTACATGATTCGTTATAATTTTTTTTTAGTATTGACATATACAGTTAAACTGTATACAATAATACTATATAGTTAAACTGTATAGTTATAAACTGAGTAGTTGTAGGCAATTATGAATAAAGATAAAAATTTACCACTAACAGAAACCACATATTATATTCTTTTAGCCTTATTAAAACCTGCTCATGGATATCTTATCATGCAAAAGGTTGAAGAATTAAGTGGTCAGCAAGTTAGAATAGCGGCAGGAACACTTTATGGTGCTATTGAGAATTTGCTGAAACAAAAATTGATACAATCGGTGAAGAGCGAAGATAAGCGACAAAAAGTTTATGTTATTACTGAAGAAGAAAATAATTTTTACGCTTAGACCTTGAAAGAATGCAGCATATGATTAGGATAACAGAATATCAATTAGAATTATAATTGGGGGGATTAGGATGATAAAATTCAAGTTTTTTATTAATTATGATAAAGAAGAGAAATGGTTAAATGAGATGGCTAAAAAGGGCTATGAGTTAGAATATATGTATTTTGGGTATAAATTCCGATCTATAAAACCAGAAAATGCAACAGTTAGAATTGATTATCGAGTTTTTAAGAAAAAAGAGGATTTCATTGAGTACTGCTTTCTATTTGAAGATAGTGGTTGGAAACACATAGCGGGTAGTAAAAAATCTGGAAATCAATATTTCAAAAAAAATGATGAAAACAGCCAAGAGGACATCTTCTCAGATGGTATCTCTAGAGCAGGAAAATATAAAAGATTGTCTGATATGTTGATGCTTCCCTCAGTAACTTCTTTAGTACTGTCTGCCATATATATAACAGGGGGCCAACTTAATGTTAAATCACTGCTTAATCCTAAATTACTGTATCTTACCCCAGGATTATGGGAAAGGACGGGTCTAGCATTTTGGAGCGATTTCTTATTAGAAACACCCTTTGTATTTATTAGAGGTTCTATATGGTTAATACCTCTAATACTGATTCTATCTGTTTGCTTATTAATTAAATCTAGAATATTATATAGCAAAGAAAAAAAGTCTAGTTGAATATTATGAGATTAATACTTTATCTTCCTTTTACATATTTATTATAAAACCCATCTATCCCTTATTATAGCTGATCTCTGTACTATGTCAATATTTGTCAGATTACAGTGTCAACTCTGAAAAGCCTTGGAAACACTAAAAAATTTTCCACTCCATCCCCAGTTTTTTTGAGCTAATAGAAGCCAAAATAAGGAGTTGAATAATTTATTCAACTCCTTACTACATTGATAAACATTTTAAATATTCTTGGTAATAACGCCTTATGATTAAAGATCATTGGCGCTTCATTTGGAAATAAAACAATCATCCTATATACATATACCACTAAAAAAAGTACTAACAAATGATATTTATATTTATATAGAATATTCATTTTTCTTATTAAGAACAATATAACAATTATAACTGGTATAAAAAATAATGGGTGCATATGAAACGCTCCCACTAAATCTCCCTTAAATAACAACTTATACGCTCTAGTCATTCCGCATGAAGGACATGGCATACCCGAAATCCCACGGATAAAGCATATTGTAGATGTAAAAAAAGAGTTAAGTTTTATACCAAAATATAAAATAATTAAAAATATTATATAGTTCCCCATACCTTATTCAAGTTTGATTGGATTATAGCCGAAGCTACAATAGAAAATCCAAAAACAGATAAAAGATGATAAAGTATAGAATCATCATTACCGTTACTATTTTCAATACTCTTACCCAAAGCTCCACATTGAGCAGTTTGAAGTTTTTTACCCATATTGTAATACCAATATAAAGCATAAATTCCACAAGTAATACTACTAAAAACTAAAACCATTCCACCGCTAGTATCTTCTTCACTTAAATATTGGTTTAATTCATTAGTGGTAACATACATCCAATACATATGCTGTTGTTGTCTGCATTTTGCCCTTATAAAATCGATTAAATATATGCGGAAAATTCCTGCCATTACTTTTTATCTTATATTTCTATTATATATTTTAAACAGGGATTCAACCATCTAACTTCATTACACTTTCTTTACATTTTTGTAATACTCGCAGCAAAAAAAAGAGAGCATAGTATACACTCTTTTCATTATTAAAAATAATTTCATTATAATATCCTCATACGATAAGCTTGAACAGCAGTTTCGCTAAGCTTGTCAATAAATTTAGTATTAACATAAGCTCCTACAAACGCCCCTATTCCAGGAACCAGCTGTAATAGTTTTGCTAAATCAATATAATCTCTATACTCTTGCTGAAATGCTCTCCAATCAAAAGAATTAATATCTTTAGGTAATGTACTATAATATTCTTCAAAATTTTCCATCCTATCAAACACTTCATTTACATTACTCTTACTAGAAAAAGCAAGTTGAAATACATATAATATATAAATTCTTTCTTTATAATCATTAACATCAAATCCATAAATTGCAGCAATGTCATAAAGAAATTTAATTTTTATACTTAAAAGTAAAGGTAAGTCTGCAAGTGCCAAAAGGAATCCACCTGCGCCTGTTCCTGCACCCTCTATCATAGCAGTAGTTTTATATGTCTTAGTTTTTTGTGCAACTAATTCTTCTCTTTCTTGAAGAGATAGATTTATATAGGGCTCCTTAGTAATGTACTTGGAACCAACTAAAACTACTTTAATCATGTTTTTTATAGCTGAGGTTATTATTTCATGATATTTTTTAGGTAACATTCCATTAAATTTGTTTTGAATACCCTTTGATGCCTTTTCAACTAAGGTCGGTTTTTTACTCATTTCCACCTTCCATTTATTCAGTTCTGCCAAAGCCATTTCATTATAAGAATACATTAAAATCACCTGCCTCAATTTATTATATATTTAAAATAGGCTTTAAACAACACCTATTACCCTTCTCTATCCTTGATTTAATTATTTTAACTTCCATTTATAACCTAATTTCCAAATTGTTTTTATCTTTTAAATTGATTTACAGAATTATAATTTGTGTGTGGTGTTGACATGATAATATTTAGGTAGTACAATCTATTAAAAGACATTTATTATTAAAAGATATTAAATATCGTTCGTCAAATAGAAACTTATGAATATTATAATTTAGGAGGTATCAGTATGGAAAGATTAGTTGGGACATCAGCTCCCTATTTTAAAATGAACGCAGTAAAAGGTGATGGAAGCGATTTTGTAGAAGTAAAATTGGAGGATTATAAAGGAAAGTGGCTTGTGATGTTCTTTTACCCTTTAGATTTTACATTTGTATGTCCTACAGAGATAACTGCTTTTAGTAAGAAGTATGATGAATTTAAGAAGGAGGATACAGAATTATTAGCGGTAAGTTGTGATAGTCAACATGCACATAAATCTTGGATAAAGCAAAACTCAAATGATGGTGGTTTGGGAAGAATCACTTTCCCTATGGCTTCTGATTTAACAAAAGAAACTTCAAGAAATTATGGTGTATTAATTGAAGAAGAAGGAATTTCTTTGAGAGGATTATTTATAATAGATCCTAATGGGATCGTTAAATATTCTGTTATTCACGATTTAAATGTAGGAAGAAGTGTTGATGAAACCTTGCGTGTCCTTAAAGCGTTAAAAACAGGGGGATTATGTGCTATAGACTGGCAAGAAGGAGATAACACGCTATAACTCCACATAAATATAGAGTATAAAAAATCAAATATTAGAATATATTTTGATTTAATCTGTATTACTATATATTTAATATACTTAGGCACATGAGCTACAGACATAAACTTTATGTCTGTAGCTTTTATTTTTCCCAAAACTTACTTTCCCTCGCAAGTGTCGTTAAATCAAAATACTAAAAGTAACCTCCGTACCATGCTGCGAGGAGCTTTTAATCTCAATATTCCCACCATGCTTTTCTACTATATATTTTGCAATGGAAAATCCCAAGCCTGAGCATTGGTTACCTAAATGCAGAACTTAACTCTGGTAGATACTTTAAAAAAGGGCAAGAACCATTAAAAATTTTAACCATGAGTAATACCAAAGAAACTATTGTTACGATGGGTGGATTAAGAATTGTACCAGATATTGAGATCGATAAGTTCTCTATGAATGACGCAGCAGCTCTAATTTTGACTCATAATACAAAATACTTCATTGAAATAATGCATTTAATTAAATAATAGTGACATATGATATATACTGATATACTTTACCTGTAAGTTAATTCACACTCGTAAACAAACGAAGTAAATTTATTTACATAATAATAATAATATAAAAATACCTATTGACACTCCCTTTAGAGGATACTGTAATCTTAATTTACAAGGAAAGGAGATGTGAATATGTTTCGAATAGGCGAATTTTCCAAACTTACGAAAACTACAGTAAAAGCATTAAGGTATTATGATGAAATTGATTTATTAAAACCTGAATTTGTGGATGAGGAAACAAACTATCGTTTTTATACAACGAAACAGTTAGTAAAACTTCACAAAATTCAGTCTTTTCGCCAAATTGGTTTATCAATTGATGAAATCAAGCTGATTATATCTGGACACTGCATAGAATTAATTTTGGAAAAACGAAAAAGTGAAATTGAAGATACTATCACTGAAAGTAATGCACAGCTCTCTCGAATTGAATTTATATTACAAGGGAAAGAGGATGAGTTAATTATGAATTATCAAGCGATTTTAAAAGAATTACCAGAGTGTATCGTCTATTCAAAGGTGATGACAGTGCCAAGTTATGACTCATATTTTGAGCTCATACCGGCAATCGGAGAAGAGATTACTGCGGCAAATCCTGAATTAAAATGTACTGTTCCTGAGTATTGCTTCATCAAGTATCTTGACAATGAATACAAAGATAAAGATATTAACATTGAATTCTGTGAAGCGGTAGAAAAAATGGGTAAAGAAACTGGCGATATTAAATTTAGAAAGATTGAAAGTGTATCTGCAGTTTCCGTTATGCACAAGGGAGCATATGCTGGACTTGCAAAGGCATATGCATTTGCTTTTAAGTGGAGTGAAGATAATGGATATGTTATTGTTGACAGTCCACGAGAAAACTATATCGATGGTATTTGGAATAAAGAAAATGAAGATGAATGGCTTACCGAGTTACAAATACCTTTGATAAAAAAATAATCCGCATTTGCATTTATGTCGCAACATCGTTTAGAATGTATTTCATAAACAGTTAGTTAAAGTCTGTAACCTTCCTCTGTGAATTTACTTGGTTTAAATCAATGATTTTAAAATAAATCATGCTTCAGCTCTGTAATATAACAACGACTCTTGACAAATACTTATTAATACGATATGCTTACTTTAAAAAATAAGAGCTTATGCTTATTTGCCACCGGGTAAAAAGCATATTAAAAGCGTTAGCAATTCATGCCGTTAGGTCACAGGGTATGAATCGTCTAACGCTTTTTTGTTAGGAGGAAAAAATGAGAACAAAAGCAGATGACCACATTACAAAATTATTTTTAAAATATGTGTTGTTAAATGTAATTAGTATGATAAGTCTATCATGCTACATATTGGCAGATACAATTTTCATTTCGAGAGGTATGGGTAACAATGGACTAACCGCTTTAAACTTGGTGTTACCTGTTTACAGCCTTGTAAGCGGTATTGGCTTGATGTTTGGAATGGGCGGAGCAATACGATACGCTATTCTCACTGGTGAAAATAACACTAAAAAAGGAAATGCAGTATTTTCTCAGTCAATCGCTTTGTCTATTTTGGTCGGTGTTATATTTACAATAATAGGTGGGTTTTTTTCGTCTCATATTGCAAGACTGCTGGGTGCAGATGAAACAGTATTACCATTGGCAAGCAAATATCTTCAAACCATATTGCTGTTTTCGCCAGCCTTTATCGTAAATAATGTCCTCATTTGCTTTGTGCGAAATGACAATAATCCAAAGCTGTCAATGATAGCTATGATTACAGGAAGCCTTAGCAATGTGATACTGGACTACCTGTTTATATTTCCAATGAATCTTGGTATGTTTGGTGCTGCGTTGGCCACAGGGCTTGCACCAATTATCAGTATATGTATACTATCTCTACACTTTATACAAAAACGCAATCATTTTAGGTTAATGAAAACAAGTCTGCAAATAAAGCCGACAACTCAAATTCTTTTACTTGGATTGCCCTCATTTGTTACAGAGGTATCTTCGGGATTAATTATGCTCCTATTTAATTTTAGAATCCTAAATTTAGCAGGAAATATTGGTGTTGCAGCATACGGAATTATAGCTAATCTCGCTTTAATTGCCGTAGCTATATTTACGGGTATTGCACAAGGTATTCAGCCACTCATCAGTACGAACTTTGGAGCAGGCAACACAGGAAATGTTAAGAAAATATTTCATTATGCAACATATCTTGCATTTGGTATTGGTCTTGTACTTTACATTTTATCTAGCATATACCCAGAAAATCTTATTGCTCTATTTAAAAAAGAACAAAACCACACATTTACCGTTATGGCAATAGAAGGAATTCGAATTTATTTTGCCTCATTCCTTTTTATGGGTTTTAATATTGTAACCGCATCATTTTTTGCATCTGCAAATCAATCTGGCAAGGCATTTACTGTTTCAATGGCAAGAGGTTTTATTGCGGTGATACCCTCTATTTTTATACTACCGTACTTCTTAAAGATGACTGGTGTTTGGTTGAGCATTCCATGTGCAGAATTAATCACGTTACTGGTAAGCATATTATTTGTTATGCATTATTTTAAAGGCTTTAGCTCTAGAACCAACTGAATACTTTTATCACACTCTCTGTCAGCTATTAAAATAGTCGACCTTAGAAAAGTCATTTATTTTCAAAGCAGTACGTCTCTAATCATTGAGATATCCAAAGCCAATTTATTCACATGAAACAGCTCTGTTTATACATGGGTTATCTGATAGAACTCCCTTTGAATTTTTGGCAACAAGAAATTGAGTAAATAATGCTCTTATTAAGCGGTACAACTATTAGAACCCAGAAATCACGCTATATTTAGCGTGATTTCTTTATTATTTCATGTGCTATTTTCAATCAACCAATATCCTCTATTATTTTAGCTACCCACCTACAGAAATCCACTGATGCTTTTTTGGCTATTTCTATCACTCTTGCATGAGAGTGTTTTTGTTTTTGTATACCTGTAGCCATATTTGTAATGCAAGATATTCCAAGTACCTCTATGCCTAAATAATTTGCAGCTATAGTTTCAGGAACCGTAGACATTCCAACAGCGTCGGCCCCTTGCCTCCCAATTGCTCTTATCTCTGCAGCTGTTTCATAATAAGGTCCCATAAACCCTGCATAAACGCCTTCTTTATACTCAACACCTATTTCATCTGCAACTTTCTTTGCTTTAGCTATTAATTCAAGTTTATAGGGTTCTGACATATCTGGGAATCTTGGTCCAAATCTTTCATCATTAATTCCAATCAATGGATTATCAGAAACTAAATTAATAAAATCAGTAATAATCATCAATGTTCCAGGACTAAAGCTTGTATTTATCCCTCCACAGGCATTAGTTACTATAAGCTTTTCAATGCCTAAAAGCTTCATCACGAATACTGGGTATGCAACTTCTTTCATTGTATAACCTTCGAAATAATGAAATCTGCCCTGCATTGCAAGTACAGCTACGCCTTTTATTTCCCCTAAAACTAATCTTCCTTCATGTCCGACCACTGTTGACTGTGGAAAATTTGGTATATCCTTATAGTTAATATATTCTTTATTTTCTATAGCATCGGCCAAATCACCCAGTCCTGAACCTAGAATAACTGCTATTTTAGGCTTTAACTTCATTTTACTCTCTATATACTTTACTGATTCGCTAACTTTATCATACATGTTCTTCATATTCTTGTCCTCCTAAAATTTATTACAAAAAGAAACCGGTTTCTATTTATGTAAAAAAATAATGCTATTACTCTTTATTTTTTTTGTACTATTTCTAATCTTCAGTTCATATGCCATAACAATATTTTTATTTTCTATCTTTTCATTCTGCAATTTTTCTAATATTAGTTTTGCTGCCTTAATTCCAGAATCATAATAATCAAAATTCATTGTTGTTAGAGTCGGTTCAAATATGGATGAAATCTCCATATCATCTATACCAACCACTGATATATCCTCTGGAACCCTGTATCCTTTTTCTTTTAAATACTGAATTGCTCCAAAGGCTAAACGATCTATCGCTGCAAATACTGCGGTAGGAATTATTTTGGAATTGTTAATTATACTTTTCATTGCTTCATATCCTGATGATATTTCGAAATCTCCTACTGATAAATATTCATCCGGTACATCGATGTTATTCTCTTTTAATGCAGCCATATATCCTTCTTTTCTAAAACTTCCTATTGCCACTTTAGTTTCTGATAAGCCAATATATGCAATTTTTTCGTGTCTTTGACTAATCAAATGTGATACTATTGCCTTAGCTGCATTAAAATCATCATATGTTACATAAGGAACATCTATTTTACTATTTTGTTGGCCCATTATTACAACTGGAATATTAATTTCATTAATTAATTTTATGTGTTTCTCTTTAATCTCAGTGTGGAAAAATATAATTCCATCCAAATGTTTCTTTTGAAAAATATCAAAATATTTGAATTCATCATTTTCACTTCCCCTTGAATTACCTAACAAAATATTATATCCTTCTTCATTCAACTTATCGGTAATACCTTCCGTTATATGCGAAAATGTATCAATACCAATTCTAGGTAATATAACCCCTATTAATTTTGTTTTCTTAGTTACTAGCTCCTGTGCTAATAAATTAGGGGTATACCCCGTTTCTTTTAAAACTCTTTCTACCCTTGCCCTTAATTCTGGGCTTACATTTTGTGAATTATTAATTACTCTTGACACTGTTGCTTTTGAAACTCCCGCTAACTTGGCAATATCTTTCATATCCATAAACTTAATCCCCACAAACTATCGACGTATTTGAAACCGGTTTCCAACTATAATTGTACAGCTTTTAATTTAAATAGTAAAGTATTTTGTTTAGTATGTCTCACCCGCTTATATCAGCATGCCTCTAGGGTTGTTTTTATCTTAGCAAATAGTTTAATCAATTAATTTTTCATAAAAAAACAAAAACTCATCTTCGGTTTGTCCAGTTTTTTTATAACCAACCTTTTCATATAAGTGTTGATTTCTTACACTATAATAAGGCGTTCCTAACACCCATTTTTTTACCTGTGGATGTAATTCTTCTATTAACTTTAAGGTCTTAAAACCATATCCTTTATTATGATATTCTGGATGAATACACAGGTCTTCTAATTCATAAGATCTATTGTCCATCCCATGGAGCCAAAAGAACCCAATTATATTATTATCAAGCATAATCTTATAGAATAAATAATCTTTAATCAAACGCTCTGTTTCTTCTTGGGATTCATATCCTGGAGGACCCCCATCTCTTCCAGGTCCAAATCTACGGGTTTCATCATTATAGGCTAATTTCTTAATTTCAGTTATACTTTTAGAATCTTCGACCTCAGCTTTTATAATATTAATCATTGATTAATTCCTCCCAGGGTTAACTTTTTTATAAATTTATAAAACCTTCCTTAACCACTCCCCAGTAACAGATTCTTTTACTTCCATCACTTCTTCTGGTGTTCCTTGTGCTACCACATAGCCTCCATTTTTACCACCCTCAGGGCCAAGATCAATTATGTGATCTGCTGTTTTCAGCACCTCTAGATTATGTTCAATAACAAGCAATGAATGTCCAGTGTCTACAAATAGGTTTAAACAATTCAATAGTTTTTTTATATCTGAAATGTGAAGTCCTGTAGTAGGCTCATCTAATATATATAGATTATTTGAGCCGCTCTTTATCTTACCCAGTTCTGACGCAAGCTTTATTCTCTGTGCCTCTCCTCCTGATAAAGTTGAGGAGGACTGACCTAATTTGATGTATCCCATTCCTAATTGATTAAGAATATCTAATTTGTAATGTATATTTTTCTTATCCTTAAAAAACTCTAATGCTTCTTCAACGCTCATATCAAGAATCTCATATATGTTCTTTCCCTTATATCTAACGTCCAGTATCTCTTTCTTATATCTTTGTCCCTTGCATATTGGACATACAATTTCTACATCAGGCATAAATTGTAGCTTTGTTACTATTCTTCCGTCTCCCTTGCAATGTTCACATCTTCCGCTGTTCTTACTATTAAAACTAAAGTTGGTATTTACGTATCCCAAAGCTACAGCTTCCTCAGTTTTTGTGAACAACATCCTTATAGTATCAAACAGGCCTATATAAGTTGCGGGATTAGACCTACTATTCTTTCCTATTGGAGATTGATCTATATTTATAACATCATTTATATGTTCATGTCCTTCAAGGCCCCTATGCGCGCCTGGAATAATCCTTGGGTCTTTTAAACTCCTAAGCTTCTTATAGATGATATCATTAACAAGAGTACTTTTCCCTGACCCAGAAACCCCTGATATGCATACAAAAACACCTAAGGGAATATCTACATATATATCTTTTAAATTATTTTCTCTAGCACCTAAAACAGTCAACTTATTACCATTATGCTTACGTCTTTCCCTAGGAACATCTATCATTTCTTTCCCTGATAAATACCTTCCTGTTAAAGAATGCTTAGATTTCTTAATCTTATCTATGTTTCCTGTTTCAACGATTTCTCCACCATGTATTCCAGGTCCTGGTCCAATTTCCACTATGTTATCTGCATTTTCTATTGTTTCCATATCATGTTCAACTACTATGACAGTGTTTCCGATATCTCTAAGGTGCTTCAATATCTTTATAACTTTTTTACTGTCTCTAGCATGAAGCCCTACACCTGGCTCATCAAGTATATATATCATTCCCATAAGCCCTGAACTAATCTGTGATGCAAGCCTTATTCTTTGTGCTTCTCCACCCGATATAGTATCCGCTCGCCTTCCAAGTGCAAGATAATCTAGTCCAATCTCTATTAGCAATGAAACCCTCTTTTTTATCTCACTAACTATAGGTTCTGCTATATACCTTTTATCCTCTGAGAAGGTTAGTTTTTCCATAAATTCATATAGTTCCGTTAATTGCATCCAGCATAGCTGATGTATATTCTTATCTTCAATGAGAATATCAAACCTTTGTCTTTTTAACTTCTTGCCACCACAATCTGGACATGTATACTCCACCATCTTCTTTTTAAACCATTCAAAAGCTACTTCATTTACTTTATCTTTTCTAGTTTCTTCCCTATACCAATGTTCAATTTGATTTATATATCCAGTAAATTGAATTGTTCTACCAACAAGCCAATTTCTATTCTTTATATTAGGCGGTGCTTCCATCATAATTTTTTCACCTTTTGTTCCATAAAACAATATGTCTTTAATTTCATCAGATAACTTTCTAAAAGGTGTATCTAGACTGAAACAATAATGCTTTGAAAGGTTATACATTATGATATGTTTAGATGTAGTTTCACCCTTAGGGCTATATACACTTGGATCGAAAGCTCCTTCATTTATGCTCTTGTCATGATTTATCACCATAAGCCTTTGATCTGCTTTTTTAGTAGTTCCTATTCCCCCACAATTTCTACAGGAACTAGACATGTTGTTAAATGCGAAGTACTGTGATTGAATGTTAGCCATAGTAATATGATGTTTAGGGCAACCAAAGCTGCCGTAGAATCTATCTTTTATCTCTTGCGGTATATCTTCTGAAAGGATCTCCGCTATAAGCACATGTTCCCCCATTACCTCTAGTGCCGTTTCTAAAGAATTAGTTATGTTCTTTTCAATATTACCCACTATGTCAAATCTATCAATGACTATTTTAATATCATGATCACAATATTCATCTATCTCTATTTCTTGGCTTATGTCTACTCTATTTCCATCTATAATCAGGTTATTATATCCCTTCTGCCTTATGTCATCAAAAAGATATTTATAATCCTCCCCATATAGCTTATGTACTGGTGTCAAAAACTCAATCTTTGTCCCCTTAGGTAGCGATAATACTGATTCAACTATTTGTCCTGATGTCTTAATCTGATATTTTTCACCACAATACGGACACTTAGCTGTAGAAGCGGTGGCATATAACAATCTCATATAATCATAAATATCTGTCATAGTCCCTACTGTAGATCTTGGATTAACAAGGCCCCTTTTCTGTTCTATCGCTATAACTGGAGATAAACCAAAAACAAAATCTACTTCTGGTTTCTTCAGTTGTGGTATTCTGCTTCGTGAAAAGGTAGGTAAGGAGTCAAGAAATCTTCTTTGACCCTCTCCATAAATAATATCAAAAGCAAGTGATGACTTACCTGACCCACTTACACCTGTAATCACTGTAATCTTATCTCGTGGAATATTTACATCAATATTCTTAAGATTATTTTGTCTTGCACCCTTTATCTCAATATTCTTTTTTACTAGCACTGAGAACCCCTCCTCTATCTATGAATCTTACTAAATCATCTGAAAGAACCAATAAACTACTATTTCTTCAGCTGACTAAACTTTTCTAAATGGATACCTCCATATCACTATCAACCTTGAAATAGGCTGGTTCATACACAATGCTACTACTTTTATTGGTTAAATATGTTTGTGAAATATCCTTAAGTAGTACCCCCTCCGCACAGAGCCATTCACAAATTTCACAAATTATATGAGTATCCAAAGTATTATTAAAATCCTGTGCTATTGTAGAAAGTGGTTTCATTTCATTTGCCTTATCAAAATAGTCCAAAATAGGCTTGCATATGATATCCATACGTTGTCTTAAATACTCATAAATCATGTCAATAGATTGAGATATATTTATGCTATTTTTTCTTTCATCCATAAGCCCCCTATATAATTTTTCAATAATTGGGCTATTATACTTTAACGCCTGTAATATAACCTCTCTTGAGGGAATATTATTATTTAACAGCACCTCTATGGCTGCTATATGTTTTAGTGTTTCAGTTATCCATAAATAGGAATATCGTACATCGCTTTTAACTTTCAGCCATTTTTCTGCCTTATATAGTCTCCAAAGAACCCATTCCGTTCTTTCCATTAAAGCATAGGATCTATCCCTTTCACCTATTTTATCATCAGCATTGATGCTTTCGAAGATCTCTCTTACAGATTCATCCTTGCAGTAGACCATAGTTCCTAAGGAAAAGTATGAGTGTGCGCCTGAACCTCTTGTTATTCTTGCTAAACTCTGTCTAAATTCACTTCTGGTCATTATATTTCCATTTATGTATATATCATCTTCTATGAGGCAGATCCAAGGATTAGGTTTACTATTATCATTAACAATGATCTCCATATCAATATCTGACTTCTCCCATACCTGATCATAGGCCAGGCTTCCTTCTAAAATCACGGCTATGACATTGCTGTCCATCTTCAGTCTTTCGCACAATGTTTCCACTGCCTGCATATATCTTTTTTGTAAATCGCTGCTGGCAAAACTGACTTTCCAAAAATCCGTTGGGATTGCATGTGTATTAAGCTTCCTATAGTCATTAGGTGTAATGTCAAATATTCTCTTGAATGCCCTGGAAAAGGTTTCATGACAGTTGAATCCATAATCCAATGCAATATCAATTATCTTCTTATCAGTTCCTACAATTTCCCCAGCTGCCACAGATAATTTTCTTTTCTTTATATAATCTGCTACAGGAATTCCTATAACTGATTGAAATACTCGATGATAATGATGAGTAGAATAAAAACATAACGCTGATAATTGTTCAAGTGTAATATCGTCCTTGATATGTTCTTCTATATAATCTAATGTCTTTTGAAGTTCATTAAAATAGTCAGACATAATCCATCACCAACCTTTGAATATAGTATATCATCTAGTGATTTACTTTTCTTGATATTTTTTGATATGTTGTAAATGCTTGCAGTTACTACATTGTAGCGGAAAGTGTATTCTGTATGACTTAATAATAGAGGTTTCTTAGGTATGCCATTAGGAGTTTTTATCATTTTCGTTATACTATAGAAATTCATACTTAAAACACTATAGTATTCACAGCTTAAACAAATTAAGCATATTATAAATTATGTAGCAAAAATTAGGAGAGATGTATTTTGTATTATAATATGGACAGTTACTATTCTCAAATTTTTAGAGCAGATTCGTTAAATGATAAATTAATTGAGGCTATGAAGGCTGAAAGGCATGATAGAGTAAAATATCAAAGGATGATGCAAATGACCACTGATCCTGCGGTAATTAAACAGATTAAATTTGCTTATGATGATGAGATTAAGCACTATGGAATGTTTCAACGAATATATTATCAACTTACAGGTGAAAAATTAGACATTCCTATACCAACTAATATTGAAAAATATAATACACTTATGGAGGCAGTACAAAGCAGTATTGAAGGAGAAAGTGAAGCTGTAGATCTATATAGAGAAATTTTTGCACTCATGACAAATAAACAAATGAGAGATGAGATCTTTGAAATTATTACAGATGAACAGGAACACTTTGGAAGGTTTATTTATTTATATTCAATGCTAAAATAATATTAGATTGTTAGGATTTTTAGAAGAATTACTTAAAATACATGTAGTCTTAAAAGTACGAAAATCACGCTATATTTAGCGTGATTTCTTTATTATTTCATATGTTATACTATATGAGAACTCTTGGATTTACACCTTTAAATGGAATCCGTTATTAGCTTTGTAGTATTCCATTTATTAATATCCTAACTGTTTTCCTACAATAATTACCTTTATCCTGTCTTTAATAAATTGCCCTCTAATAATTGTAAAATCATTACATATCCTGCTAGGGCTTTTACAATCTACGCAATAACCCAAAGTAGTACATGGAGTATTTTTATTTAATCTCTTTGCATCAATTGGAGCAGAGTAATTTCTAACTCTTTTTTCTGCTTCTTCTATATCTTTAACAATTTTATTCATTCCAGTTACTAAAATAACCTGTTTAGGCCCATACATCATTGGTGCCACTCTACTTCCATTACCATCAATATTATAAAGTTCTCCACTTTCTGTTAAAGCATTTGTACTACATATGAACGTATCAGCAGAAAAATTTTGTATATATATTTGTTTTCTTTCTTCACTTATGATACCATCTCTATACTTATCCAAAAAGATATAGTTTTCCTCGCGAAGAAAATCTATAACACCTGCTTCAAAGAGAGTCATAGAATCACCAACACCTACTACAGAATTTTCAGCTATAAGTTTTTTCAAAAGTTCTATTAACTCCTTATTATCCTTAACAAAGAAGCCTTCCATGTTTCGTTTTCGTAAATTATTTATAGTTCTATCAATTTGCTTTTCTATATACCACAAAACATCATTATCCATCGAAATATACATCCTTTCCAATAAAAAAGTTTCAACTCTTATTTTTTACATTAAAAATAATAGGTAGATCATATGTTTTTTGGGGTAATTTTATCTATTTTTATAGTTTACGCCATTTGTAAATACATTTATTAGCTAAAGATTATGACCATTTTCCATGTCGTTTAACTTTCTACTTTTAATTATTCTTATAACCACAAACTGTAGAATTATGATTGCTATACTAACGAATATCAGCAATCCAACAGATGTAAAAGGCTTAAAATAATAACTCCACTTTTCACCTGTCGATCAGGTTATCAGTAAATAGGAGGCTATAAATGATATAATGTTTACTAATTGCAGTCTGACTTGAAGCAATATTATCTTTATCACAGATAATCATTACTTTTGGAATTTTCATATCTTTTGCAATTTCTAAAACAAGTAATAATTGTTGCTTACCATAACCTTTTTTTCGCTCAGTTGGACGAATGCCAAAGCCTATTTGTCCTCCATGTTTTTCTAATTCATCAGTTAAAGAGTGACGGAGTTGAATAGTACCTATAATTCTATTATCAGATTTTCTTACAGAAAAGAATGTGCTGGCATGAACATTATTGCGAAGTTTATCTTTCTCAATTGAAAGAACAATTTCAAGCCATTCATCAAAATCATTATAACGGGCTAGGCCACAACTGCCATTGATATTAGTTTCCTCAAAGTCTAAATACTCTTGTTTGTATTCCAGAATTTTTTCTTCTAAAACCTTTGATGGGTTTACTAAAATTAATTCACTCAATTTAATACCTTCCTAATATAAATAATCTGTAGCACCGCCTTATTATACAAGTTTGACATAACCTGTTCAGTTTCTCGAATTTCTTTAGTAATTCTAACAGTTGTTTATGACGAACTTTAAGAATATTACGCCTTAACCTTTATTTTTACTTTCCTATAGATAAGATGTAAAAATGAAATCAAAGTAATAGAAAAACCTATAATGTTAACCGAAGTATCATATTTGTGATAGTTATATGTTAATGCCTGTTGCATAGACATAAACCATAGAAACAACGGTATTAACAACAATATCATATTCGGTAGTATATATTTTGTTTTTCTTGTATAAAAACTATTTATTATTAGAAATGACACTAACATACACATTATTATGACACTATCCTTATAAGACATTTCAACAGGTATATCACTTGTAACTGCCATTTTATATACCCATATTATTAGTATGAACGCGCTTACACCTAAGCCAATAAAAATATCTATTATTTTGTTCATGCTTTTTAAACACACCTCTCTTTCCCATATCAATAATTATTTTAGTGATAATAATTTGAGAATTTATATATTTGTTATTTCCATTTTGCTTCCATTGCTACCGAAACCATATATCAATAAATTATTTATTTATAGCTTTTTTAATAGGTTTATATAATACCAAAACGATTATAAATACTAAAATACTAATTGTCATTATCATATCTATTGAAGACCCCATTATAACTGAAATGCTTACACTATTTGCTGTTGTTTTAGGTTGAGTTGATACGCTTGCGGTGATTAGATACTCACCTACAATTCCTATACAAAAAGAAAATACTAACGACATAATAAAATGTTTTTTTAAATTCCATTTATTAAATAATTTCATTATACAAACCCTCCTTTGTGAGTATATTCCATTGTTGATTGTGAAATTACACAACCAATAATATAAATTTAATTCGCACTTTTTTACTTAAGCGTCATAACTATTAAAACTGAATAAGCCCTTAAAATACCCTGTTCTTTTTATTTCATTTTGTGTGATTTTTGAATATATTTATACCAGACACAATACATAATAAGAATAATAACAATAATCTTAACCAATCCATCGAAAGCCAAAATTCACCACCGTTAATAATATCCGGGCTATGTTGTATTCATCCACAAAAATCCCAGCATTCCAAAATAATTTAAGCGAAATAATTAACGAAATAAAACTCAACATAAATGTCACAATTTATAATTTGTTTTTTAACATTGATATTTCCTCCTGTACATTATATAAATAACCTTTGCACCACATTAATCTACCAATACCACTTACATCTCCGTAATATCATACCATTTTGTACCATAAATTACTATTACTCGGAATAGATTTAGTATGCTCATCACCGCTAATTTCAAGGATTTGTTCTTTGATTTCCATAGGAATTAGCAGATGCTGGGTAGCCTTACTAATAAGCTCTCCTACATTTACATTCTCTTTTTTAAACTCAATTCTGCCTACATCAATCTTGCTGGTCTGCATAATGTCTTACATCCTATTATTTCACATAACAGGTTTATAAATTATATTTAAAGAACCAGTTTCTTCATCCTCCATAACTTTAGCATCAACCTCATACAAAGACTTTATTAATTCTTCCGTTAGGACCTCCTTTGGGGTTCCAAACTTAAGAATTTTGCCTGCTTTCATGGCATAAATTTTATCACAATATAAGGCAGCAATATTTAAATCATGAATAGCAGATATAACTGTAACACCCAGTTCTTTTATAGTAGTCATAAACTGAAGCTGATACTTTATATCTAGATGATTTGTAGGTTCATCTAGAATAAGACATTCCGTTTTTTGTGCTAAAGCTCTTGCAAGAATTATTCTTTGCTTTTCTCCCCCTGATAGGCTTGAAAAGCTTCGTTTAGCATAATCCGTCATACCCACTTTTTCTAATGACTCCTCCATGATTTTATAGTCCTGTGCATTATCTTTTTCAATAAATTTTTTATGTGGTGCTCTGCCCATTAGAACCATATCCGAAACAGTGAAATCAAAATTATAATTATTATGTTGAGACACCACAGCCATTTTTCTTGCACTTTCTTTCATAGAAAAACCATTAATATTTTTATCATCTAAAAATACGGCTCCTGTAGACGGCTGCAAGATTCGGTACACACATTTTAAAAGCGTACTTTTACCACTGCCATTCGGTCCTATAATTCCTACAAATTCTTTTTCCTTTGCATGAATACTTAAGCCTTTCAAAATATGATTTCCACCTAAATAAGCTTCTACGTCTATTGTCTTTAGCTCCATTAAGCATCCCCTCCAAATCCATAGGATTTACTTACCATAAGATATATAAAGCTTGGAGCACCTATCATAGAAATCAATATTCCTATTGGAAGTTCACTTCCTGGTATTATAATTCTAGATAAAACATCTGCCCAAACCAAAAATATAGCTCCTACTAATGCTGATAGTAGAATGATTTTTTTGTGATCTGTTCCAAACATCATTCGTACAAGATGAGGGATGATAAGTCCCACAAATCCAATAATTCCTGATGCGTATACTATGAATCCAATTACAACTGATGTGATTATGAGATAAAATTGTCTATATTTTTGAAGGTCTGTACCTAAAGTTATAGAAACTTCATCACCAAGTAGCATCAAATTAAGAGTTCTATATTGAGTAATAAAAAATAATGTAGCTACTATTACAACAGGAAGAATTATTCTTATATTTTGCCAGTTTGCACCTGCAAGGCTTCCCATAAGCCAATATGTTATACTCTGCATACCCTCTTTATCATTAGCAAGGTATACAATAAAGCTTGAAAATGCTGAGCAAACACTACTTAATGCCATACCTGCCAGCAAAAGCTTTGTTGAATTAGCTCTTCCATTTACATTTGCAAGGGTTAATACAAGTATTGATATTGCAAATGCTCCTAGAAAAGCACAGATGCCTACATAATTGCTACCAAAGAAAACGCCAACACCAAGCAAAATAGCTAAGGTAGCCCCTAGGGATGCTCCTGAAGAAATTCCTAATATATATGGATCTGCTAAGGGGTTTTTCACAATTGCCTGCATGATGACTCCGGATACTGAAAGACCTATGCCTACAGAAACTGCTAAAACAATTCTTGGAAGCCTTATAAACCAAACAATATCGTAAGCAGGCCCACTTCCTAAAATCTTCCCATCACCAATATTAAGTAGCTTGTACCCTATGATTTCATATACATCTTTTATAGAAATATGGACAGAACCCATTGTTACAGTTATTAAAATAGAAAAAATCAAGATAATTACAAGCACAACGGAAACACCTATATAAATAGGTGTTCCATTGAGTAAAGCACTTTGCGTATTACTTTTATAAATTCTTTTCATTTTTACTTGTTTCCATATAATTCAGGATATAATCCTTTAGAAATTGTTTTTATACCATCTAAGGTTCTAATACCACTAGCATAAACTTCACCTAGCATTATAGGATGAACCCGTTTTGACTTTATTGCTGAAATGCTTGAAAGTCCAGCATTGTTCATAATGCTTTTTAATGCAGCTTCTTTATCAATTTCTTTGCCGTAATAAACAGTGAAAATTACCTCAGGATTAAGCTTTATCAAATCTTCATTTCCTATTTTACCATCTTTATTTGCTACTAAATTTGCTCCAACGCCTTTTGCAATATCGCCACCAATACTATCTTCTCCATAAATTCTATATACGCCGTCTTTTTCCACTTCCAAAATCACTGCTTTAACAGCTTGTTTTCCTTTAACCAAAGCCTTTGTTTTTTCAATTTCCTTTTTCATATTGTTAACTATCTCACTTGCTTTATCTTCTACATTGAAAATTTTACCCATGTTTAAAATATCATCATATTCATTTTGCAAACTATCTGGTTTAACAACACTACTATTTTGCGCCATATATGTATTTACACCTCTTTCATGCCAAAACCCTACATCCCCAAGATTTTTTTCACCAAATAGAGAATACCAGCCCAATATGAAATCAGGTTGCAATCCAATAACCTCTTCTTTTATTAGTTTTTTTTCATAATACTTTACTTTGCTAAAAGCACTTTTATATTCATCTTTAACGTCATGATCTAAGCCGGATGCTGCAATTATTTTATCCTGCAATCCTAATGCCAGTAACGTCTCTATTGAATTTTGATATACTGCAACAACCTTCTCTGGTGATTTTTTAAAAGTAATTGTAACAGGCTGCTTAGCATAATTATATGTTGTAATTGTAACAGGATAATGTGAGGACTGTTTGTTACTATTTCCCACTTTAGTTTCTGTTTTAGCTGCGATTGCTTCACCTTTATTGCCACATCCAGTTGCTCCAAATACCATAAACCCTGCTAAAATCATACTTATTATCTTTTTCATTTAAATTTTCTCTCCTTTGCGTATCTCTTATATTTATTAATATTACATCACCGCAGATGATGCTTTAATGAGTACCTTCTACTACTTCTATATGATATTTCTCAAATATCTCCTTTATTTCCTTAGTTCTTTGCGTTTCGCATTTAACAATACAAACACCAAGGTGAAGCCTTTTAACCCCTTCCTTCTCTAATTTTCCAGCAATATTTATCAAATTTTCAGCAGAATTATTTGAGCAAGCATCACAGGTGAAAAAGGACATAAGCTCTAATTTTTCATTTCCATACATACTGAAATGTTTCTCTTTATTGTTTAAAGCTTTAAAACATCCCATGGTTGTACATATTCCATTTATTTTTTCACATACTCCAATAGCTATCTTCATTTTTACCTCCTATAAAGTAAATTCTTTTTCGCAAAAAAAATAATAGCCTTTTAACAATAGTTAAAAGGCTGTCAATTCAAAAAAATATTTTCCAAACATTTACCACCCCTATCGCTCGTAGAGTTTTAAGCATACTAAAATAGGCAGGTCTTCTGGCTTAAGTATCAAGATTCCTGCAGCCTTCCCGGTTTCCCAGTGACATAATGCAAGAACTCCTCTATTACAGCGGCGGGACCGCGTGGGATTCAAACCCACTTCCCTTTTAATTAACAGATATTAAATACCTATTAAACCTATTTTTACATATTCAATTTTACAAAGCTATTCTACCATACTATAAGTACATTAATCAAGTAACTTTTAGCATTCTATCATAAAATAACCAGTGAACGTGACTGCTAAAATCTATAAAATAACAGTGGTATCTCCATCTCATTTTTACTTGCTCCCCCATGAACTCCTATAAATGAAAGTTCAAAAACATCCTTTTCATACCACCAAATATGATTATTGCCTTTGGGTAATAAAATAAGGTTTCCACATCTTTCTATCATTCTCTGGCTTGGATGTCCGAAAAAACCTTTTTCCTTCAATTCCTCAAAAGTGTATACGTAAACTAAATCCTTTAATTCTTTTTCTACTATTTTTTTAACTGTAAATAAATGTTCTTCCTTAACATGAAGAAACAAATCTCTACAAAAACCTGCTGGTGTAATTAAATCGTTGTTTTTATTCTTTTTTAAATATATATCTATATTAGGTATTATTTTATTTAAATAGTACTTTGTACTTAAATCTGTATCTACTTGCCCATGATCTGCCGAAATCATAACTGCAGTACTTATAAAACTCTCTTTGCCATTTTCATAGAATTTATCCATTTGTTTTAATAATTTCTCCATGGCTTCCACAAATTCTTTTGAAGTATTTCCTTTTTCATGAGCAATAGCATCTATTTCAGGTAAATAAACATAATAATACTCTTTGTCATTATTTTTTGTTAAATCCACTGATAGCGATTCAAATAAATCTTCATATTCATGATACCCTTTCACTGTTGCATCTTTGCACATTACACTCGAGTAGGTACTATCATTTATAAAGCTTGGCTGATAAACAGTGCTTTTAACTCCATTTTCTAACAAATCATTAAAAAAGCTTTTTTCAGGTAAGAAGCTTTTAGGCTCTATATTTCTATTCTTTAAAGTTTCTATACCCTTTTTTCTTGCTTCTTTAAATAAGAAGGCAGTTATGATATCATCGGCCTCTGGCTCATAATAGAACCATTCATAGAGACCGTGTTCATATACGGTTTCTCCACTTAAAGCCGTGGTTACATGAGCTGTTGTAGTAGATGGAAACTGTGAAGTTAACTTTGAAACAATCCCGCCTTCTTCTATTTCACGTAAGAAACTGGAAGACTTCTTGTATTTCTCATAAAAACACCACCCAAAAGCATCCACAAGAAAGAAAACTATCTTATTAGGAGAACCCTGTGAACTTCCTAGAGTATCCTTAGGTAATCTTTTATCTGAAGGAATATCAAATAAGTATTTTATGCTTCCAAAAATATTAGAAAAACAGTAACTATCATATAAAGGTACAGTAAACTCCTTATATTTGCTTTCATTAACTGCTTTAATTGATTTTTTATTTATCATCTAATCACCTCATTGAATTTATATAATCTATAATTGTATGTTAATTTCAGACTTTGCACTTGCCACGTGGGTGGCACTATAATTTATTTGTTATTAAATTCCCAGATTCATATTTTTTAAGACCTTTGTAGAAAATAGTATAAGCTATTACTAGCCATATTAATGCTACTCCTAAAACTTCTAGAAGCATAACAAGAGAAAAGTCATTTATCACCTTTGCGGGTATATACACCACAAATGCTACTGGTATAACAGTATAAAGTATATATTTTACTGCATTATTAAATATGCCTTCTGGATAAATACTAAAGCTTATGAAAAATTCTGTTGCAAGCTGTGCTAAACCCTCTGTGTTACCTGAATAAAAGCTTAAAGCATGAAATGTCACGAGTACTGAAGCTAATATTAAAGCACCTGTAATACAAAACAATAAAAATAATAAGAAACTTCTAACATGAAAACCTTTGATTATAAAAAATAAAATCACTCCATATAAGGTATCACCCCATGCAGATACTATGGTTTTAGAGCATAGTATATTAATAAGAGGGTCTTTAGGCTGTAGTAAATAGCTATCTAGTTCACCATTTAATATCATTCTTGTGATTTGATTTACGTTGCCAAAGACCACAAAACAAAGACCAAAACTGGTGGACATTAAAGCCCACAGCATCATTTCATCCTTAAAACCATATCCACCAATGGTGTTTACATTTTTAAACAATATCCACCAAAAGAATATAAAAGCTGAATTATTTAGTATCATACCAAAGCATTGTACAAGAAAGCTCATCCTATATTCCATAACTGAAGATATATTAAATTTAAAATAGTAACCCATAAGCCTTAAACTCTTTTTAACCTCCATTAACATTTAAATTCTTTGCCCCCTTCTTGTATAATGTCATAGCTAAAGTAAAAAACATTCCTAAATATAATAGTTGAATTGAAAATTGTTTATAAAAATTCACAAAAGAAAAATCTACTGCAAGCCTTGCTGGTACGTAGGTTACATAAGCAAAGGGTAGATACTTTGATATCTTTTGGAGCCAATCCGGGAAAAGTTCTATAGGCATAAGCATGCCTCCTAAGGTAAATATCAGCTTTGAATAAATCCAAAAGAAAGCAGTATTGTCCTCAAACCAAAAGGAGGTTAATGCTAGCGTTATATAAATAAAAAAATTAATACAGCAGCCTACAATTAATGATAGAAATATAAAAGGGAGGTGAGTTGCGTTAAAGTTTTCCAAGGTCCCAGCATATATGAAACCTATAGAAAGCCCAACTATCCCATTGGTTAAAAGTTTTATGCCAACTTCACCTACAAAGTAGGAAAAGCAATACATAACATAGTTATAAGGCTTGTTCAATAAGTAAGCTATATTACCACTTTTCACATCTTCATTTACTTGTACATGTATATCTGTTCTTGAAAGAGTAACAAGCTCCGTAACTATTAAGTACCAAATCATTGCATTTAAGGTTAACCCAGCAATTGTACTCCCCTTTTGTGCATATATATTTTTCCAAAGCATCAAATATATAAACATTATGAATACAAAAAAAATATTTTTACTAAGAAAATTCCAAAAATACACCAAGCTATTAGACATGGTTATTTTAGAGATTTGCCCATACTTGTGAAGTGCCTTCATGCGTATCACCCTCCTTACTCTGCTTATAAATGTGTGATATTATTTCCTCCAAAGGTGGCTCTGATATTGTTATGTCATTCACTTTTCCGCATTTTATTAGGTTAGTTAGTACCTGTTCTATATCTTGTTTTGATGTGTCAACTTGAACCTTTATGGCATTTCCCTTATTTTTAACAATATTTAGATCATAATTGTCAAGACTCACTATTTCATTGTATTTAATCTGTATTATCTTCTTATTTAAATAGTCATGCTTAAGACTCTTAATTGTTTCGTTTAGCACCACCTCCCCATGATTTATAATGATTGCCCTTTTGCATAATTGTTCTATATCACCGGAATCATGGGAGGTTAAGAATATAGTGGTCTTTTCTTCCTTGTTAAGCTGCAATATAAGTTCTCGAATCTTCTGTTTTACAACCACATCCAGGCCTATGGTGGGCTCATCTAAAAAAATAATCTCAGGTTCATGCAGAATAGATGCTGCAATCTCGCAGCGTATTCTCTGACCTAAAGAAAGTTTTCTAACGGGAATATCCATTAAGTCACCTATTTCAAAGATCTCCTTTAACAGCTCTATTCTCCTTTGAAGCTTTCCTTTATCCATTTCATAAATATTTCCCAGTAAATGAAAGCTATCGAGTGGTGGTAAATGAAACCAAAGCTGTGATTTCTGTCCAAAAACTGTACCTATTTTATAAGACAATTGTTTTCTTTCAGTAGATGGGTTCATCCCTAAAACTTCAATATTTCCTGAGGATGGATATAATATACCTGTCATCATTTTTATGGTAGTTGATTTACCTGCTCCATTTGGTCCTATGAAGGCTAATATTTCGCCCTTTTCTACTTCAAAAGAAATATTATTCACGGCCTTAATTTCTCGATAGCTGGGTGAAAAAATTGACTTAACGCTCCCCCGTAGTCCCTCTTCCTTTGTTTTAACTTTAAAAGTTTTACAAAGATTATCCACTTTTATTATGCTCATTGTAAACATCCCCCTTTTCCAAAAAAAATAAAGCCTCAAAAACAAATCTCAAAATTGAGACTCGTCCTTCAGGCTTTTCTCCTAAAAGTGTAGAAATCATCCTGTATCGCTCGGACCAGACATTTTTTAAACCGGAACCCTAGATACACTCTCATGTTTTAATAAATTATAGCATAATTTGTATATTTTGCAAGTCTTTTCTTCGTAAACTACAATAGATTTAAAACATAGAGGATTCTTTTCAACTCCTTGCCTGAAACTCTATTTAACAAAAATAATAACTACAATTCTGTATTAGAACTTTCTTGATGATTCATTACTGCTATGGTTTAATATAACTATCAAACTTTGATTGTATAAAAAATTATAGGGAGAGTAAATTTTATGAGAATTGCAATAATTGGATTTGGTGGACTAGGAAAAGCCTTCATAGCTTTAATTGAAAATAAAAAAGATGAATTACGTAGGGTTGGATATAATTTTCAAATAAATTATATTTTAAACTCTAGTGGTGGAATTTATGATCCAGAGGGAATAAATTGTGAAGACCTCATAGATTTTTCTAAGAATGAAAAAAAAATAATCAATTACCCTAAAGGCGGTAGCTTTGATCTTAATTTTAATAAACTACTTGAGAATAATGACGTTGATGTTCTAATAGAACTTACTCCAACTAATAAGGAAACTGGTGGAGCCGGAATGATTCATATTAAAGAAGCTTTGGAAAGTGGTATTCATGTAATCACGGCAAATAAGGGACCCATTCTATTGGCCTATAATGAATTGCGTGAAATAGCAGTGAAGAATAATGTGCAATTAGCCATCGGCTGCACTACAGGTGGAGCACTTCCCGCTATAAACGCTGGTATGTTTGATTTGGCTGGTTCAGAAATTCTTTCTATTGAAGGTATTTTAAATGGTACAACGAATTACATTCTAAAAGAAATGGAAGATAATGCTTTAACCTACAGAGTCGCTCTTAAAAAAGCACAAGCATTAGGTATTGCAGAAACTGACCCTATATTAGATGTGGAAGGGTTTGATACAGCATCTAAACTACTTATCCTTACTAATGTGCTAATGCATGAAAATAAAACATTAAATGATATTACCATAGAAGGCATTACTAATATTACCCCTCAAGATATAAAGAATGCCAAACTCGAAAATAAAAAATATAAGCTTATGGGAAGCGCTTGCAAAATCAATAATGAACTAATAATGACAGTAAAACTTGAAAAACTTGAACCTAGCCATGCTTTATATAAGGTAGATGGCAAGAATAAAGCAGTAAGATTTACTTCTGATACCCTTGGTGATTTAACAGTTCTAGGAGGTGCTTCGGGTGTCACCCCAGCCGCTGCATCTATTCTTAGGGATTTAATTAATATTATCAACGGTTATAAATTTTGTAGATAAATATTCATTAATACCCTATCATGTATTGTTTGAGTTTTATAACTTTTAGGAATATAATTGATATCTACCACAGAGTCACAAGAGGAGATGAATTTGTTTTGGGATACAGTATTATTGACATTATAGATAAGGCTACAGCTATTGCAACTAAGCGAAAAGACCTTTACTCAGAAATTAGTAAGCAGAACAATCTTCCACCTGCTGTAAGGATAATATCTAAGGTTTTTTCTGACAACGTTGACAAAACATTTGTTTATTATGAAAGGCTAAAACAAGAAGTAAATGATGATGAAGTTAAGAAAATTGATTTTTCAATATATGATAAGATTTCTTTTTTAATAAGTCAATTTAATTCAAGAGTATATACTACTAACGCTACAACACCTAAAGAATTTCTAAGCTTTTCTCTAAATTTTGAAAAGGAAATACTGGCTCTTTTTCTTGACATTCAAGGAAGATTGGTTAAAAATTCCAATGATACAAATTCAAAAACATATATAATACTATCTAGTATGATTAGAACTAAAACTAATCTAATTGATGACTTGGAGCGATATAATTAATGCTTGGATTTTGTAAATAAAAATACTTATTTGTTATTTATTTTCATAAAATAGAAAAGGCTAATTGTAGATTTTGCAATTAGTCTTTTCTGTTTGATATTGTAATTTTATTTATTACTTTTTAATAGGATAGTAATTCTCAGGCGTTCCATCGTTAATAAGCTTAAATTCATATCCATTATCTTTATAGAATTTTATTACTCTAGGAAGGGCCACACAGGTATTTTTATGCATATAGTCGCAATGCATAAGAAGTATTATTGGGTGCTCTGTAATGGTAGTTTTTGTAGCTTCTCTAAACAGCTGATCTATAGGAGTTTTTGCTTTAATTCCATCAGACATATTAGCATTCCAATCATACACTTTAAATTTATAGCTATGAAGTTCTTCTAAAAAATCCGCAGTTAAATGTTTTCTACTACCAAAAGGAAATCTTATTATTGTTGGTTTAATTCCTATAAGAGTATTAATTTCATTTTGAGTTTTTAACATTTCATTTATAAATCCTCTTCTACTAGGATATATGTTCTTATATTTATGGGTATAAGTATGTAGTCCAATACTATGGCCTTCATTATACATTCTTTTTACTACAGCTTCTTGACCTTTAATTTGGTTCCCTATAATGAAAAAAGTAGCCTTTACATCATTTTCTTTAAGTATATCTAAAACTTTATTTGTTAGGACACTGGGTCCATCATCAAAGGTTAAATATATTACTTTTTCCACCTCTTTACTTGGTATATCAGCTGCTAATACTTTTGGGCTACCTAATATACTATAATTAATAAATATAAAAAACACCACAAGTGATAAAGCAATAATCCTAGTTAAACTTTTCTTTCTCATACTTTCTCCTTCTTAAGTTCAATTAAACATACATTATTAATTTTAGAGATGTACAAACTTAATATTTATTATTTATTATTATCTAAAATATCCTATAAAATAAGTGGAAATTAATGCAATGTATCCGAAAAATAATAGATTTGACATACTAATTACTATAGTCTAAATTTTCATATGTAATTATTCCCAAAACCACAGATAAAAGTGTCTATTTGACTTCAAATCAGCTTAAAGAAATTCAATCTAATGGAATAGACATTCAAAGCCATATATTAGATCATAAGGAATTAACAAATGCCTTGTTGAATTTTCGTAAATTTATTAAATTTGCAATAAAAAAAGATAACCATAAGCAAAGCATCTATCGACCATTGCAATGCAGTAATCCACCATACCGCTGTAACTGGGTACTTTAAAATCTGTATAAAATAATATGTTAATGGCAATCTTATAATCCAGCTTGTAAAGCAAGAAATAAAAAAGGGAGTCTTAACATCTCCTAACCCCTTTAATGCACCAGCAAAGACTAGAGATATACCTATAAATGGTTGCTCTACTGCTCCAATAGCAAGGCATCTACCCGCTAAATAAGCAACTTTTTTTTCATTTTCACCCACAAAAAAATTCACCAGAAGGTCTGGCATAAATAAGAATATTATTGCAAATATACTCATCATAAATACTGCATAAAAAGCACATTTAATAGCAACTCCTTTTGCTTTTTTATAATCTTTTTTCCCAGTATTAAGCCCTACGAGTGTAATAACTGCAATGCCAAATCCGATACCAGGCATAACTGAAATTCCTTCTATCATATTAGCTATTTCATCAGCTGCAAAGGAGGCACTTCCAGATTTAATTATAATAGCAACACATATTAATTTACTAATGTTGAAGGCGGCTTCTTCCATTGAGCAGGGAATAGCTAATTTTATTATTTTTTTAATATCTTTAAAAGAAATGCTTACGATAAAAAAGTGTCTAAACGTAATTTTAGCCTTAGAAGCAGTGTAGTAAAAAGAAAAAACAAAACCACATAAATAAGCAATTGTAGAGGCTATAGCAGATCCTTCTATTCCCCTAGACTTAAACACAATGCCAAAAATCAATGAATAATTAAAAACTATTTTTATAAAAAATACAATTAAAGAACATATGAATGGTATAAAAGTGTTTCCATATCCTATTAAAATAGAATTTAAAAGTCTCATATTCATACAAAAGAATAAAGCAATGGAATTAATTTTTATAAAGGAATATCCTATTTTTAAAACTTCATTCCTAGCTCCAAGTATGTATAGAAATTGTTTTCCAAAATAATAAAATAAAATTGTGATGATTAAACAAATGCTAGCACCTAAAATATATCCTATGACAGCGAATTTCTCCGCACTCTTATACTGTCTTGCACCCACTAGTCTTGAAACTAGTGAAACAATACTTATACAAACTCCCCCCGAAATAAATATGCCTATAAATGCATTTGTCAAACTATTACTTATACCCACAGCACTTACTGCTATATTCCCACCATATTTCCCAATCATCATTAAATCGAAAATAGACATTAAGGTATATATTGTTATTTCCGCAACTACAGGTAATGAGGTATTGAGAACTTCATTGGTTGTATTTTTATTTACCATACATAAGCTACCTCACAAAAATTGATTTTCTTATTAAGTATATTAGTAAAATTCATTTTGATGAATAACTTTCCAAGATTTCAAAATAACTCATAAATTATTTTTGCAAGAAATCTTATTAATATGGAATACTAAATTAGTGCTTATTTTTATTAATTACATAACTCGGAGGTGTATAAATCTATGAGGATTTCTATTCACAAAAAATGTATGCCTATTATTATTTTATCTTTTACTTTGCTACTATGTTTACTTTTCTATAAATCGGATAATTTCTACACTAATAAAGAAATAGCTATTTCTACAATGGCTTTAATCCCTCCCGATAAAACTGAAATTACAAAAGTGCTAGAAAATATTTATAACGATCGTTGTTCCATGTTTATTACTAAAGATCTTACCAATCTTCCTAGTTATTATGATGCATCTCAAAAGCTTGGGAAGTGGAGTTTAGAGCATGAAGTGCAACGATTTAATTATTTTAACGATTGGTCAAGTCAAAGAGGTATGAATTTTATAAAAGTTGAATCTACCCCCAACGTTAGAAAAATAACTAAAACCCAAAGAGGTATCCGATTATTGGTGGATGAGTATTATAAATTTGAGTATACCTACAAAAATGATATAACACCTACTACAAATATTTTTGGCGTAGGATTAATGCATTCAATGGAACTTATGAAGAATGGTGAGAAATGGATAATTTATTCTGATTGGTATTTAGATTGCTTTGAAGATGCCCTAAAATCTTATTCAGGGAAATTAAAAGACATGAAGCTTGATAATAACAAAGAGCCTATTTATACCCTAGGTAATTGTCCTAAAATAATTTCTGAGGAAAAGACTGTGGCCAAAGGTTCTTATAATAAAATAAAAGCTGTTAAATATGCGGATAAATACTGTGGAGTGCCTTGGGCCACTGGGAGCTTAACAAAATACAATAAAAAGTACACGAACTATACCGGCAATGGAGGAAATTGCACTAATTACGTATCTCAATCAATAGGGGATATCGAAGGTGGAGGATTGAGATTTGATAGTGCTTGGCATTACCAAGGCTCTGCAGGAAGCTCAGCATGGGTTAATGCTGACGCTTTTAAAAATTATTTAATTTATAGTGGAAGAGGAAAGCTACTAGGAAAAGGAACATTTAAGCAATTAATTTCTCCCCTTCCTGGTTATCCATGTGGAGCAGTACAAAAATTGGATATTGGTGATCTTATTTGTTATGCCAAAGGTAGTGATATAGATCATTTTGCTATAGTTACAGGCTTTGATTCTCATGGATACCCTCTTGTTAACACACACACCATTGATAGATATCATGTTCCTTGGGACTTAGGCTGGGGAGATAAAAATATTAATTTTTACTTAATACATTTAAAATAAGGATACCAAATTAACGATATCCTTATTTTTATTTTTGATATCTTTCTATAACTTTTTAAAAATTACTTTTTAGTACTTCATTGATTTTATTATTTATACCCTCAACATTCACGGACTTTATTATCTCATCTTTTAATTTATATTTTTGTTTAAGGCTCAGTATTCTGTATACACTTTCATCTATCCGACTCTCAGATACCTCTCCCTTTAATAGTGAATTTTTCAGTGCGTTAATTACTTCAACTTCATTATCATATCCGTGGCACACAAGCACTATATCAGTTCCTGCCTTTACTGATTTTACTGCTGCTTCTCCAATATTATAATTTTTCACTATTGCGCCCATAGTCATGTCATCAGTGATTATAACACCCTTAAACTTAAGATTACTTCTTAAGATATCTGTAATAATTATTTTTGACAAGGAAGATGGATTTTCACTATCTATCTTAGGCAAAAGTATATGCGCAATCATTACTGCATCCGCATTATTTTTTATTGCCTGTTCAAAAGGTATTAGCTCAAAGCTCTTTAACCTTTTTAAATCATTATTTACAGAGGGTAATCCCATATGAGAATCTACCGAGGTGTCACCATGTCCTGGAAAATGTTTCACTACAGGTATAATATTTTGCGATTGAATTCCCTTCATAGTTTGAATCCCTAAGTTACTTACGATATTTACATCTGATCCAAAAGACCTGTCCCCTATAACTGGATTTTTGGGATTACTGTTAACATCAAGAACCGGTGCAAAGTCCATATTAAAGCCAAAGGAGCTTATCTCATTGGCTATTACAGCTCCTATCTTATTGGATAGTGTCTCATCATTTATTTTTCCTATTGCTTTATTCGTTGGAAATTTTTTAAACTCCGCAGGCATTCTTGTTACTCTACCACCCTCTTCATCAACAGATAAAAATAGGGGTATTTTATTTTGTAGGTTTGTACTTTTTAAAGAATTTAGCAGATTAAGTAGCTGGCTTGTATCTTGAACATTATTTGAGAATAATATTACGCCTCCTACCTTAGATTTTTGGAGGAGACTTTTAGTATTTTCATTTAAAGCATAGCCCTCAATTCCTACTACAAGCATTTGTCCTATCTTCTCATCTATAGTCATTTCACCTATTCGCTCTATGATTGGATCTATTTTTTGAGGCTCCTCTATCACTTCTAAATCTTGCGTATCATTATCTTTTACTTTCTCTTGATGTGCTGGAGTATTATTTGCATTTTGATTATTAACCTTCTTAATTATATTGCAACCAGACATAATTGGTATAATCAATATTAACATTAGAATTAGAGTAAATTTTTTAAACAATCCAAGGCCCCCTATCTTTATAATACATAAACTATAAACACAATAACTGTGTCCTTTTTTAATTATACAGAATACTTATACAGAATACTTATATAGTTTTCAAATATTTATCACAATATATGTAAATTACCCTTCTGATTTTGACCATGCATTCCTTCCGTTTATAATTATCTGTCAAAATAGGTTAAAAGGTAGTAACATTAACAATATAATATATGAAGTATTAGAAGGTGTAATTTTTTTAAGGAAACATATAGCTTGCTTAAAATATTAGCTGAATATATCCTCATAATAAGGAGTTGATATTTTGTCAAATAGAAAGATATATTTACTTTCTTTTTTACAGCCTTGAAATATACTACTGCAATAAACTCTTCACTAATAGGAGCCACAAATCCCATAATAACAACAATTTTATGTGTTATATTTTTGAAGGATAAAATAACCTTCAAAAGAGCTATTGGAATAACTCTATCATTTGCAGGTGTTTTTTTAACTATAACGAATGCAAATCCATCCACAATGCAAACCCTATCCATAAACAAAGGTGATTTATTAATGCTTATAGCTGTTTGTTTGTGGGCTGCCTACTCTATTTTTAGTAAGGTAGTTTTGCATAGATTTTCACCCCTAATACTAACCTTTTATAGTTTTTTATTTTGCAGCGTGTTCTTAATCCCTTTTGTTATATACGAAAGGCCTTGGACCTTTATCAGTCAAGTTCCCTACTACTCATTTTTAGCCGTGGTATATATGAGTATATTCGCATCTGTTATAGGATATTTAGTTCAGCAAATCTCCATCAAACAAATTGGTCCAAGCAAAACCTCAATCTTTATTAATTTAGTACCTATTTTTTCTATTATGCTTTCAGTAACCATATTAAAAGAAAGTATATCAGCAGTAAAAATTTTTACTGCACTTCTTATTATTACGGGAGTGTATATATGCCAAAAGAACTGACAATTTTATTATAAATAAAGGAATTGGGTTTTACATAGTGTATGTTTTATTATATAAATGTCATCAATCGTCATATATTAGAGGAATTATAGTACTTATGTAGAATGTATAAGTTTAAAAGTATATTTATTAGGAGGATGATTTCATGGGATTTTTAGATGGATTAATGGGCAATGCTTCTGAGGTTGATATTGATCAAGTTCAAAAGGAGTATAAGAATGTTTTGGCACCTACAGAAAGTATAGAAAAAGCATATAAGTTAATTAGAGATATGTTTATTTTTACAAATAAAAGACTTATATTAGTAGACAAACAAGGTATTACCGGTAAAAAAGTAGACTACCACTCCATCCCTTATAAAAGTATTACCCACTTTAGCATTGAAACAGCGGGAAACTTTGATTTAGATGCAGAGCTTAAAATATGGATATCTGGTACCCCGCAGCCAATACAAAAGCAGTTTAATAAAAATTTAAATATATATGAATTGCAAAGTGTATTAGCTGGATATGTTTTAAAATAAACTGCTGAGGAAATCCTATTAAGCTTAAGTAATTTAAAATAAAAAGTGCTATCTCTAAGAGGAGGCCACTGAAAAACTATAAGAAACGTCATCAATTTTGAGATGACGTTTTTTTTGAGCAATTTTTTAATTCAAAAAGGATTTTTGATGTTTATGTCGAATATGTATAGTAGGATGTGTATAGTAGGATAAAATTAAAGGAGAGAGATTATTATGCTAAAAGGACAGTTAAAAATAGAAGTTAACAAATACCATAATTTATATTCATTAATTATACCTAAAGAGAAT
>NZ_JAHLEF010000010.1 GCF_018861755.1 Clostridium sp. CF012
ATATAGATATCAATGGGATTTAGAAAAGATGACTCCTGTTCAATACAGAAATCATCTCCTTAATTTAATATAAGTTTTTTTAAATTGTCCTTGACAAAGGGTACAGATTACTAACGCTCAAACATGCATTTTTCTTAACGTATCTCTCACTAAAATTAGTTAAGAATTACTAAGGCTTGTTCAAAGCATTCTACGCAATATATACTTTTGTTAGCATAATATAAGAAAAAATATATAAGTTAAAAATGGTTACTATTTTAAGTAACGTTGCCTTATATTAAATCATCTATCAAAGGATATGATATCCACAATTAATGCACTTAATGTTTTATGGAATACTGATAAAAATTCAAAAAATATATAAATTGTTATTCATCCTTTGAAGGCAATAATACAACTAAAGAAGTTAGTAGAAATAAAGATTTCAATGAAATTATAATATATGGATTGAAAGAAGAAGTAACAGATCTAACAGTGGAATTTTTAAAAACCATGTCCGAAATGGAGATTGTTAATAAATATCTAATACCATCACTTGATATTGTGGTAATGCGGTGAGGGACGGAAATGTTAGATTAGTTGGTAATAACAAGATCCCAATTTGCATATACTCGAGTCCATTTTCTGCTCATCTTTTCAGTAGCTAAATACAGCATATTCATAAGACTCTCGCTACTCAGAAATATAAGTTTTGTCTTAGTGACTTTTCTAAATTGCCTATTAAGGCTTTCTATAGCATTTGTGGTGTATATAATACTACGAATATAATCTGGGAATACAAAGAAAGTTATGAGATTATCCCAATTATCTTACCAGCTCGTTATTGCATCTGGATATTTACTAGACCATTTTTAAATTATATCAATATTTTGTCAAATAAGTTACTTCTTTAAAACATTCATTTGACGTTGAAGCCAGCTTATAATTTGTTCTTTATTCTTATCTATGGGAGAAATCTGTTTCCAAATTTTTTTGAAATGTTCTTCAAAAGCATTAACAAGCATAGGCTCGTCAATTGATATTCTGAATTTTGATAATTCAATATAAACTTGATATTTTTCTTTGATAATAATAGAAGAACATATATTATTTTCATTATTATAGAGAGTTTCATTAATAAGAGCAATCTTATAGTTATCATATGTTTTTATTAAATCAATAATATTTTGTATAAACATAATTATATCTTCAGTCTCTAAATCAATTGTAGTAACTTTATTATTAGAAATAAATGCAAGTTGTTTACTTTTAATTAAATTTTGTATTGAGCCTAAGGTATATACATCAAAATATTCATAATGTTGTAGATTAAACAAAAAAGAATTTAAACTGGATTTATGTAATTCTAATTGTATATCAAGTTCATCATTAGTAACCTGTAGTTTCTCCAATAATTTATTGTGCTGTATGTTTGGAATAGTTAATAGGTTAAAATTATCCTTAAATAAAAACCGAGCTCCTGGCCTTTCTTCACTTTTAACTATGGAATCACAATAGGCTAAATTTTTATCTAGAGTATAGTATTTCATTAAGGGTTTAGAAGAAGATAAAAGAAATGCATTAAAATTATCACCTAAAATATCAATACCAACTTCACTCTTTACATAAAATGCACCGTATACTTCGGAATTATGACTTGTGGAAAGACAGCTTAATGCGCCTATGCCTGGAATAATAGTAACTTCTCTACCAAAATTAAATGTTTCATAGAATTTATAGTAATAAATTAAAAAAGTACCTGTTTCTAATAATGGTTTAGCAAAATTCAAAAAAATTAGTGACTCCTTTAGGTTATCCATTAAGTCGAATATAAATTTTACAGTATAACCGTGTTTTAATGCCTTTAAAACAACATCCCTCCAGCGCATAAAATCTTCATAAGGTTTTATCACATTTGAACTGCTGTTAAATGATATATAGATTATATTATTTTTTTTGCATGTTACTTTTGTGGATTTTTCAATTAAAGATAACATGGCTGACAATATTTTTTTACGCCCAATAATGAGACTATTTTTATCTGGTAAATTAATGATTTCCACTGACTTAGTAGAGTTTTTTTTAAAAATAGCATCTTTTTTTTTGGAATCCATAGAATATCCCTGGGATTCTAAAAGAACTTTCATTATTTTATCTTTTGCATTAAGGGTTATATCTATATTAATTGTATTAATATACTCATTTAAACGCTGTTCTTGTAAAGAATTCAGGATACTTTTAGATAGGAATAGAGCTATGGCTTCTAAATGATTTGAATTATATGAGGGAATTCGTTGTTCGTGCAACCAGCGACTTACTAATGAGGAATCTACGTTAATTCCTTTTGCTAATCGATTATTGCTCATGTCTAGCGCTGAGAGTAATAATCGAAGGCATTCTGAAAATTTAATTTTTGTAATCATAATAACCCACCTTTATAAAACATGTCAAGACAGTTGACATGACAATAGGATAAAATCACTATTGTTTATATAACATTGAATATATACTATAAATATCCACGAAAGAAAAATACCAAATATATAATAAAGAATAACATAGTATCTAAAAGAATAACAAGATGAAATATATGGAATATTAAGTTTTAGGAAATTAATTGATAATGTAGAACATTTCAAAAAAAACAGTAGTAAATATAATAAATTTCAAAAAGATTTTGTTTGAAATTCTGGAGGGAGGAATAAAAATCATTCCTCCGAGATTGAGATATATGGGAGCCTAAGGGTTTCTGAATTCACTAAGTAATTTATAGGGGGGAATCATTATGAAGTGGTTTGAAAATTTAAAAACGGCACAAAAATTAATATCATCGTTTATTTTAGTATCATTGATTATAGCAGTTGTTGGATTTATTGGAGCTATAGATATGAAGGAGATTAACTCCCGTAGTGCTTCAATGCATGACTATAACCTTGCATCCATAAAATCCTTAACTACCATAAGACAGAATGTAGCTGACATACGTTATAATGTATTAAAGTTTGACTATCAAAGAAATATGAATAATCAAAATGTTGCACTTAGAAAAGAAATTAGCCAATTATATAATGAAAACAATACTATTATATCCAATTATGAGAAATCATTGTTATCTGATAATAACAATGAAAAACCAATATTTACGCAGTTAAAAAATGACTTACAAGCATATAAAAGTGCATATGAATTAGTTATAAAATTTGTAGATGAAGAGAAGTATACTGAGGCTGATGCTAATTTTTTAAAATTAACACCAATAAGAGAAAGTATATATAAGGGTTTGAGCGATTTAATAAAAATCAATACAAATGAAGCTGATAGCGCATATAAAGAAAATAACTCAATGTCTAAAAAATCTTTAATTAAAATAGTTATAATAGTTGCTTTAGGTTTTCTTCTTGCCCTTGCATTAGGAATTGCAATATCACTTTGGATTTCAAAAAATATAAATAAAGTTTTGAAATTTGCTGAAGCACTTGGAAATGGAGATTTAACTCAATCAATAAATATTGACACAAAAGATGAAATAGGAAGTCTTGCTAAAGCATTAAATCAAGCTGGTAATAACGTAAGGAATCTAATCACTGAAATAATGAATAGTTCCAGTGATATAAGCGCAACAAGTGAAGAATTATCAGCCACTGCTGAAGAAGTTTCATCTAAAATGGAATTAGTAAATGAATCAACAGAACAAATATCTAAAGGTACTGTGGATTTAAGTTCTAGTACTGAAGAGGTAAGTGCATCAATAGAGGAAATAAATGCTAATACAAATGAACTTGCCAAAAGAGCAAGTGATGCAGAGCTATCAGTAAGTGAGATAAAAAAACGTGCAATTGATATAAAAAATAAAGCCTCAAAAAATATAGAAGAGGGTAATTCAATATATATGGAAAATCGGTCTAATATTTTAAAGGCAATTGAAGATTCTAAAGTTGTAGATAAAGTTAAAATTATGGCTGACTCAATTGGAAGCATAGCAGGGCAAACAAATTTGCTAGCTTTAAATGCAGCAATAGAAGCAGCAAGGGCTGGGGAACAGGGTAGAGGCTTTGCAGTAGTTGCTGATGAAGTAAGAAAACTTGCAGAACAATCTTCACAGGCGGTTTTGGATATCCAAGGTATGGTTGGACAAGTACAGGTTGCAGTTGAAAGGCTTTCACAAAGCGGACAAGATGTACTTAAATACATGGTAAACAATGTAAAGCCAAGTTATGAGCTTCTTATGAGCACAGGCGTTCAATATGAAAAAGATTCAGAATTTGTTAATGAGATTATAGGACAGATTTCCACTTCCTCAAAACAAATGAATGAAGTAGCTGAGCAAGTAAGTTCTGCTATACAGACCGTATCTGCAACAGCAGAACAATCTGCTGCAAGTTCTGAAGAAATATTAGGTAGTGTTAATGAAATAACATCGGCTGTTAACGATGTTGCAAAATCTGCGCAAAGTCAGGCTGAACTCGCACAAAAACTAACTGATATGGTACAGAAGTTTAAAGTATAAGCAGTAAGGCAAAATCAGTAGTATGATTTAGCCACACAGCACCTATATAGTTGACTGAAGATAAACGAATCATATAAAATTGACTGAAGATAAAGAAAAGTATTGACAATGTAAAAAATAGGTATTATACTTTAAAAGTCATGTATGATAAGGTTATCATGGGTCTATAGCTCAGCTGGTTAGAGCGCACGCCTGATAAGCGTGAGGTCGATGGTTCGAGTCCATTTAGACCCACCATTGTTATTTTTGGATTAAATGAAAAACTAGGCAACTAGTTTTTTTTAGTTTCCCACCAATCTTTTTGTGGTTAAACCATCGCTTATGAGTACAATATTTTTATCTAAATCAGTTCTATAGATAATGCAATTTAACTTTTTAAGTTTATCTAGGGTTTCCCTATTTGGATGACCATAACTATTATAGGTCCCACAGCTTATTACTGCAATTTTTGGAGAAACTCTATTTAAAAATTCTTGCGTGCTTGAGGAATTACTACCATGATGAGCTACTTTGAGAACTTCAGCATTTAAATCATAACCACTATTTAAAATTTGATCTTCGCTTAGCTCTTCTATATCACCCGTAAACATATAAGTTGAATTTTTATAAGACACCTTTAGGACACAGGAGTAATTATTAGTATCTTTGTAGGTAGTTTTGTTGGGTGATAGCATAAGGCAGGTGAGATCAGGACCTAGATCTAACGTTATATTAGGTTTAGTTATTTTTATTTTAAGACCTTTTCTTTTTAAAGCTCCAATCATATCTTCAAAGGATTGTGTGTCAGATGTAACTTTAGGGGCATAAAATTCACCAATTTTAAAAGCTTTAATCACATTAGCCATACCCCCTATATGATCCTCATGGGGATGAGTTGCAATTACATAGTCTAGTTTAGTAATATTATTATTTTTTAAATATCTAATTACTTTTTTATGTGAATCGCTGGTACCGCTATCAATTAATAGGTTTTTATTATTTACTTGAATAAGGATACAATCACCCTGTCCTACATCAATAAAATGGGTGACCATATTGTTTTCCAAGGGTATATTAGTTTTTATATTAGATTTATAAACTATGGCTACAGCTACAGTTATAAAAGCTAATAAAGTGCAAATTAAGGCATATTTTAACCAGGGCTTCTTTGGCATATGATTAATCTCCTACATAATATTTTAAGTACATAAATAATTTTATCCATTTAAATAAAAAAATATCAAATTCTAAGAAAAAACCATGCTCAAATTACAATTCACCTTTTCAGCAGTTGAAAAATTTGAAAAATTGCCTATTAACTAGTATAATTATATAGAGATATATTTAGATATGTTAAAGGTATAATTAAAAAAGTTATAATTTAATCTTAAAATGAAAGGGATAGAGGTATGAGAACGGTTTATTTTTATTTGCGTTTTATTATTGATTTGATTGGGAAAGGCTTTAAGGAAATACAACTTAATGGAATAAAAAAACATAAGACTACGGAAGAGGTGGATGCTTATCTATTTAAAGCAGTTAAGCAGTGGTCTAATTTTATAATTAGGATTGCGGGCTTAAATTTAACTGTCATAGGGAAAGAAAATATACCAAATGAACCTTGTGTTTTTGTGGGAAATCACCAAAGTAATCTGGATATTCCAGTTATATTATCTAGTATGAATACACTTACTGGTGCAGTTGCTAAAAAGGAAATGGAAAAAATACCAGTAATGAGATATTGGATTAGGCAAATTCATTCTGTATTTATGGATAGAGAAAACCCAAGAGAGGCTTTAAAAGCAATTTCAGAAGGCGTTGAAAATTTAAAAAATGGATATTCTATGATTATTTTTCCAGAAGGTACTAGAAGTAGAAGTAATAATATGGGGGAATTTAAGAAGGGTAGTATGAGGCTAGCAATAAAGGCTGGAGTTCCTATTGTTCCTATAACCTTTTATGATACGCATAAGGGGATGGAAGGTAATAATGGAAAAGTTAAAAAGGCAAATGCAAAGCTTATAATAGGTAAACCTATATATATGGATAAGATGTCAAAGGAAGAAAAAGCGGAGATTTCAGAAACCGTAAAAAATATAATCCAAACAAATTTAGATATGGAAAATGAAAGAAGCAGCTTGTAATTAAAAGCTGCTTCTTTAAATTTTACTATGGATTTATGAGTAAAACAGTAGCTTTTGATCTAGTCATAGCTTCAATACTATATCTTATGCCTTGAGTACCCATGCCAGAGGATTTTGTTCCAGAGAAAGGAAAGTGGTCAGGACCTCTTTCAGGTTTATTATTAATTTGAACGGTGCCTACCTCCAGGCGACTGGCAATATTGAAGGCATCATCTATATTTTTAGTATAAACAGAAGTTTGAAGACCATATTCAGATCTGTTAGCTATATCAATAGCTTCCTCAATATTTTTAACTCTAATAACTGGAAGAACTGGCCCAAAAGGTTCCTCCCAAGCGAGCCTCATATCCGTAGTTACCTTATCGAATAAGGTTGGGTAAACTAAATTATTATTTCGCTTATTTCCACATAATAGCGTAGCCCCATGACTTATAGCATCATCTATGAGCTCTTGAACGTAGTCTGCAGCTTTATTATCTATGAGTGGAGTTATATCACAATCATCTTCTGGATTTCCAACTTTCAGTAATTTGATGTTTTTCATTAATTCGCTTATGAGGCTATCTGCAACATCATTTATAACTAAAACTCTTTTAACTGCGGTACATCTTTGACCAGAATAGCTAAAGGCCCCAGTAACGATATCTTTGCCAGCACTTTCAATATCAGCATCGCAGAGGATTATAGCTGCATCCTTGCCACCAAGCTCCATAATCATAGGCACCATGCCAGCAATTACAGCTATATGTTTTCCTACCTGAGTACTTCCAGTAAAGTTTATAAAATTAATATCCTTGTGAGTTACTAAATAATCACCTATTTCAGAGCCTCTGCCTGTTATTGTGTTTAAAACTCCATGTGGGAGTCCTGCTTCATGAAAGATTGCAGCCAAATGAAGTGCACTAATAGCACCTTGAGTGGAAGGCTTTAAAATCACACTATTTCCACCTATAAGGGCTGGGGCTATCTTAGATGCAGAAAGATTAATAGGGTAATTAAAAGGGGAAATCGCGAGGACAACGCCCACTGGTACTTTAGTGACAAAGGATATTTTATTTTTCTTAAAACCAGGGAAATTATCAGCTCCTATAGTTTCGCCTTCTAAATGTTTACCAGCATCAGCAGTAAATCTAATAAAATCCGCAGTTCTTTTTATCTCAGCAATGCAGGAATGCTTGTCTTTAGCAATTTCAAGTTGCATGAGGTGGGACAGATAATCAACATTTTCATCAAGTAAAGCAGCCGCTTTATGCAAAATTGATGCACGAGAGCTAATGCCCATATTGGCCCAAATTTTTTGAGAGGTTTTTGAATTTGCAATAACCATATTAGCTTCATCTTTGCTCATAGCTGGTATCTTACCTACTAAACTGTTGTCTACAGGAGAGAGAATATCTATGGTATTACTAGATGTAACCCAATCACCATTAAATAAATTTTTATAAGTCTTATTTTGGCACATACTATCAAACAATATAAAACACCTCGCTTTAAGATTGTTAGGTTAGGCATATTCATATAAATAACAAGGATTTATGCTTGCAATTTATTTATTTGTGCCTCATTATAGTATTAACCAAAGATAAATATATTATTGATTGGACAGTTATTTTTACAAGACTTTATTCACAATTAGTCATGCCGTTTTGTTATGAGGTCTTGGATTATAGAAATTTTAGATTGTAGTTTTGCATTTTGATTTTCAAGTTTTAATATATTATTTTGAATTTCCTTATTTTTATTATCTAAAACCTTTAGTGTTTTTTGCAAATTATTATTTGTGTCCGTTTTTTCATGGATAATTGGTTTATATATTTTGCTTAAAGTAAAATTATTATTGATTAGAAGGTTTATTTTATTATAAAATTCCATTAGAAATAATTTACTTTTTTTACCTATATATTTTAAACTGGAAGTAATCCAATCTATAAATTCATTCATATATAATCACCTCAATTATATTCTACATAAAGAATACTAGGAAAGGCAAGGGAAAGTTAATGGATAAAAACACCAATAGCTATTATTTAGATAAAATTAAGAACAAAATAAAGAAGCTAGACCTTAAAAAGACCCAATATGAATTAGAGATAATGCAGCAAAATAATTTATTAGAGAATAATAATTCTGCAGTGCAGAAATTAAAGTGTACAAATGATGTATTACATGACGAATATAATAGTCTCATAAGATTGCTTCAGAAAGAAGGAATAATTTTCGAGATAAATTTTAATGAATATACTCCTCAGCCCTGGGATAATTTATTTATAGTAAAAGGTTCAAAGGGGTATGAAATTCAAAGTAAAACAGGTATTCGATTAAAGATGTTGGAGGAAAAATTTTTAATTATGATACAAGATATAGAAAAAAAAGATTCCTATAGCTTAATTGTAATAAGAGTTACGGATAAAACTGGTTTGGTTCAGTTAAGATTTATGTAAAAGTTCTTAAAGTAGATTGTATAAAATTTATTTCAATAAAAAAGAAGCTGAATTTTAAAATTCAACCTCTTTTTTATTATGGTTAGAACATTTATTTAGAAATTATTTAACCTCAGTTCTGTCAATATCTCTATCCCTGTCTCTTCCTAAGAAAGATAAGGAATATAGACCAGCTATACCTACTAGAGCAAATATAATTCTAGTAAATGCTGTTCCAGTACCAAATAAGCTTGATACTAGGTCAAATCGGAAAAATCCAATTAGTCCCCAATTTACAGCTCCTATAATAACTAATACGAGTGCAGTAATATCTAATCCTTTCAACTTACACATCTCCTTTTTAATTAAATTTACAGTATTAGTGTTTGCAATTTTTAAAAAATTATTACTGCATTATAAAAAATTATTTTATTTCGCCTGTATTAAAAAACATGTAAGAACAAAAACAAGATGTTAATGGAATGCGAGGTGGATATTCAGTGGCAAAAAAAGAAGCTAAGCAACGATTCATATTAAATCTAAAGCTTCAGGGATCTGAGCATTTACTATGGCTTGAATTTGTGGGCAAACTATAGCACCACCCTCGAGTTTTATTGCTTGTGCTCCTGCATCATTAAAAATTCTTTAAGTTTGCCATAGTCTTTATCACTATGTTTCTCTTTGGATAAAGCTAGTACGTCTAATCATTAGTCTTTGAAGTTTTCATGCTTTTCTTTTCTGTCCCAACTGTTCGGTACGAAAAATCCGTTGGCGAAGTTTCCTCACATATTCATATATTTTCCCCCTAACCCAGTATTGCTCCTACGTAAAGCAATGACCTTAGGTATTTAACTCTCATGCAACCTACAAACCAATTACTCAGAGTGCAGTTTCGAGTAGGGATATGCTTAGTAATTAATGCAGTTTCATACGAAACACTACCAATTAGCAACTTATTGTCGCACCTATGTTTAATAATAGTGTTGGTAATATGACAATTTTTAAGGGAAGCCAAAAATGGCTTCCCTTAATTCACATTTAAAAATATTATTTATCCACCTTTCTAATTTTTGATACCTTCGACACTACACCAACTGCAGTACTTACAACAATTGAATATAAAATCCCCTTTAGTATAGTATTGTAATTACCTACAATATTAAACCTTTCGCTAAGCATAGTGCCAACTATATATATTATAAAAGATATTACAACTGCAATAATTTTTCTCATATAATTTTGCTTAAACCATTTTTTTACGTTTAATTTTGAACTAATAAAATGAAATATAGCATATGAAATACTATAGGATAATAAAAAAATCATTGTTGTAACTAAATACATTAATATCCCCTCCCCTATCATGTATGAATTCGTATTAAAATACTGTTGTGTCCGTATTTAATTATACAACATAATTAAATATAAATTGCTTCCTTATGAAACGCATTAATATGTTGTATATGATCTTTGGGTGCTTCAATAGAAAAATGAGCAGTTTGCATGTTTTTATAGGAATTATATTTATCAAAAAATGAGAAAATAGGGTGAATTGAATATGCGAATGCATCTGAATTGTTTATATCTAAAAAAATGCTAGAAGTTAAGGAACCACAATTAATGTTTTCATAAGCTTTTGAGTTAGTAAATTCAGATGCTTCTTTAGCATCTTTATATAATTTACTATAGTATCCAGATGACGTTATTCCTTTCAAGGAAAAATATTTTCCAAGGGAAAAACCTATCTTTCCACATCAAATAAAGCCAACAACCATAATATCGCCTCCAATGTAATACACAGTACACCACAGGTATATGAGGGTGGAAGACTCCTGTATAGCTGTCTCATTCATAAAGATATGAGCAGAAAAAACAAACCAAGCCATTTAAGTAGATAAAGCCACCAATGTGGATTAAACCGCTAATAATAATATATTAAACAATTCGGTGAAGTTCATATTAGATACTACCCACAAATACTTTAGCATAACTATTTTCTGAATTCAAATATAAATATATAAATTAATGCATAAGCTATTGATATATATTGAGAAATGTTTGATAATGTATAGTATACGTTTATTTTCATGTAAATTATAGAAAAGAGGGGATAAAATGAGTACCTTTATAACAATACTCGGCATCGTTGCATTTTCAATCGTTGTTCTTGTAGTATATAATGTTTTAAAAACTTATGTATTACATAAGATAAAAGTTAACAAATGGGTAATACTTGGACTCGCTATGGTATTATTTGTGGTGCCTACGCTTGCATGGCCTACTATGCCAAAATATGTAGCTAACTATGTAATACCAGGAGTATTTGTATTTTTATTTTTATGGTTTATGGATTTATCAGGCTTTATCAAGAAGAAAAGTGCTCCTACAACAAACTATAGTATAGGAGCTAAAAAAGATAAAAAGGCCGACGTCGTAATGAGACCTAAGGTTAAGCCAAATAGGATTAAAAACAATATTGACAATAAAAAATAATTTTAAAAGGAGTATAAATTTCTATGTGAAATTTATACTCCTTTTTCTGTCTTATGCACATTAGTTGTTAACTGTCCCTAGAACATCTGTATTTTGTTAGCAGCCTCTAATAAAAAAGGGTTTGTTTGAAGAGTGGACATTAGTTGTTAACTGTCCCTAAAACATTTTTACGCCACCTACATAGGTTTGTAAAACAGTTATATTCTTTATATTATGTTTTTCAGTGCGTAAAATATCTTCTGATAGAACAACAAAGTCAGCTAATTTTTCTATAGATATAGTACCTTTAATAGCTTCTTCAAAACTCATATAAGCAGAACCTAGAGTATAGGCTTTTAAAGCTTCTATAACAGTTAAGTTTTGTGCGCTGTGCCAGCCTTCAGTAGGATAGCCTTTCAAATCTTTTCTAGTAACTGCTGCATAAATGCCTTCTATTGGGTTAAAACTCTCAATTGGTGCATCGGAGCTAAAGGCAACAGGAATCCTTGAACTTAGCATGTCTTTCCAAACATAGCTCTTATCTGCACGTTTTTTCCCAACTGCACTTTCAACTATTGGGTAATCAGTCATAACGAAAGAGGGTTGAACGTTAGCCACTATATTTAGTTTTTTAAATCTGCTAAGTAATTCATCATTAGTGAATTGACAGTGGACTATGGTTAAGCGCAAATCCTTATTTTCAGAGGATGTTACTATTTTCTCATAAGAATTTAAAATAGTTTCTGTAGCATTATCTCCTATTGCATGGATAGTTATTTGAAAGCCGGCAGCATGCGCAAGACTCGTAATGTTATCTAGTGAAGCTTGGTTATATATTAATACCCCTTTAGTGCCTTCATCGCAGTATTCTTCTTTCATAGCAGCAGTTCTGCCACCTAAGGAGCCATCTTCAAATAATTTTATTGGTCCTATCTTTAACATATTACTTCCTAAATTGGATTTTAATTTTAAATTAACTGCTTCTGATATACTTTTCTCATTAGGTAAATTTAATTGTAGGATAAATCTAAGCGGAAGAGTTTGTTCTACTTCTAATTCTCTATAAGCTGCAAGTAAGTTTTGTAAAGAGCCGCAGTGAGTTAAATCTTCAGTTTGAATGGTGGTAATACCTACCTTTAAAGCGTCCATAAATGCAGACTTTAATAAGGTTTTAATTTCTTCCTTTGGAATTTTAGGGAGAGAGTTAGAGACTAAATTAAGTGCATTTTCTCTAAGGATTCCTGTTGGCATTCCATTTTCAATATCAATAATACCACCCTCTGGATTTTCTGTGTGTGAGTTAATGCTCAGTAATTCTAAGGCTTTAGAATTGACAACGCCTATATGTCCGCATATTCTAGCAAAATATATAGGGTGCGACGTACTTATTTTATCAAGATCATGCCTAGTAGGTAGTCTTTTTTCAGAGAATAAGTTATGATTCCAACCTCTTGAAATTATCCATTGTCCATCTGGAATACTACGAGTTTTTATATGTTCTTTCGTTAAATATATGAGTTTATCAATAGAGGGGACATTTAATAAGTTAACATTATTCTTTTGAACAGCATAGTTTAAAAAATGCATATGGGCATCGTTAAAGCCTGGAATAACGGTATTACCTTTAAGATCAACGATGGTGTCATAAGGCTTAGATAAGGACAATATTTCTTCATTAGTGCCGATAGCTTTGAAGATACCATGTTCTACATAGAATGCTTCACATAATTTGTCCTCGTCTAAAGTTATAATGTTTCCATTGATGAATGCAGGCATTTTAACATCTCCTTTGAATAATTATTGCGAACTAAAATTTTTTATTAGAGGGTGCTATAACAAAAGTATATTCTAATAAAAGAGAGTTGATTTGAGAAATGGAATAGTATGATTAGTTGTTAACCGTCCCCACTGTTTTGAGATAGACACAACATAGGAATATTGTTCTTAATAAATACTACACAGTATGTTTATAATAGAAAGTTTAATATTAAATCATCTGATTTAAATTTTTGGCAATTTCATTCATGTGGGTGTCATCTGTACCACAGCAACCACCAAAAATTTTAAGGTTAAAGTCTTTATATAGTTTTAACATATCATTTGCCAAATTATTAGCATCTGAAGTCTTTAAATCACAACAACTGTCGAGTTCTTCTGGTGATAGAGGAGACGTATTCGCTTGTATCCCCTTAAATCGGTTTTCTACTATAGCTGTTTTATTATAAGCTTGAGATAACGCTTCAGCGACCACCTTTGGATGAACACAATTCGTCATATAGCAAAGAGGTCTGCGGTTTGTAGCATTATCAATTGTGCTTATAGCTTCATGAATTGTTGTACCATCTATTAATTTACCATCATTTCTTATCATAAAACTAATAATATATGGTAGACCAGTGTTTTCCATTGCTCTTGCCATACCTATAGCCTCCGACAAAGCTGGCATAATACCTGCGTATAAAAAGTCAGCTTTAGCTTCCGAAAATAATGTAGATTGCCATGAATGAAATTCAAATGCTTCTTTTTCAGACAAAACATCAGTTGCCTTATAAGCATCACCCTTGCACCCCATAAGTCCACCAATATACACATTCGAAGGAAAGGTCTGTTTTATTTCACGCAAGAATGAAATATTATCATAAATAATACGCTCATTATATTTAGATTTTGTAACACGTTCTTTATTTGCCCTGCGAGTTGGTGTTGTTAGCATAATCGGCAAATTATAATGTTGAGATATTTTTATATATTGATGAAATAATTCTTTAAGTGCTTGCTTAGCTTTTTTATTATATATATGACCAGCAAGAGCAACAACTTCGTCAAAAGGAATATCATATTCCCTTTTTAAACGTTCACCCACTCCCCCTTCCATTAAAATAAAAGATGAATTATTATAGCAAATTTCAAAATCCATTTTTACCTCCTTTAATGCATAATATTATACCAGTGTGACTAACTTTAAGAAAGTTACGAATTTATATTGAGTACATACTCGTTCTCTAAAATTGACATTACAATTAGAGATTCATAGTTTTCATTATAAAAAATACAGTCTCTTAAATTGCCTTCTTCAATAAAGCCTTCGGATTTATAAAGGTTTTGTGCCCTATGATTCTTATATCTAACATCAAGCCATAACCTATGTGCTTTTAACTGCTCAAAAACAACTTTCTTAATTAATATTAAAGTTTCTTTACCTAAACCTTTTCCTTTTTCACATATTACAATTCTTCTAAATTCAATACTATGATTAGGATTTTCAATTCCACCCATAATTAGGTAGCCAATAGGTTTATATGTATTTGAATCTTCAACTATTAAGTGTAAAATATCTTTATCTGATAAAGCATTTATATGTTGCTCTTTTGTCCACTGCCCTACAAATTGAGCATTATCGGTCGCTTGTTCAGAATTAATTACAAATTCCAAATCATCAACTTGCGTATACCTTAAAGTAATAAGATTAGATTTTTCAATAATATGCTTCATTAGGTATTCCTCCAACACTCATTTAATGTGTTCCACCTGGGTTTAATAAATTAGCTATTATATCTGAAAATTTCTTGTTTTTCTTTACTCATTCCCTTCCGCCTATTTACAATTATAGACATTATGTAATCTAAATTTATTGAACTTCTAATATTTCTACTAAAACACAATTCAACAATCATCCGCAATTATCCTTCAAAATTTATATGAAAACGTAAAAAATTTCTATATATTACTCTAAAAGTGTATTAAATACTTCTTAATTTATAACAGGAATGATCTAAACTGAATTGAAGATTTAATGTTGAATGCTATAAGGTAACATTACATATTCATTCAATTTATAATGTTTCAGTACAGTTCATAATTATACGGAACAAAAAGCCACCTATACACTCAGTACAGGTGGCTTTTTGTTCCGTATAATTATTAGGTTACGATATTTCAACGTTTATAAGGGTTTTCAGTATACCTCATAATTGTAGTTGTGCTACTGAGGGCTTTGCATTTGTTTGGATTTAACTGCACCCCGTGGTAGTACCACAATCCAGACAAACCTTGCAAGTGCCGCTTTTAACAAGTTTGGTACTTGAACAATGAGAGCAGGTTTCAGAGTATAATCTTTCCCCTTTAGGTTTTTCTGTGTTTTCAAAGGAAGATACATTTTCAGCTTCTACTATGCTAGCTGAAATTTCATTTTCATCTGGCATTAGTGGGTTTTTAGGAATATTAGGGTTGCCATAGCTTTCAGGTTTAATTTGACATCTTGTATAGTCGCCTAGTTCTATATCAATTATCTTGCTGATTAAATCAGATATAGATGAAACGGACTTAATATAAGGATGTTTTTGTACAAAACCATAAGGTTCGAATTTTTGTCCGCGAAGCATTTTAGAAATATCTTCTGCAGGTACATGATACTGGAGCATTACTGATATTGACTTTGAAAGGGAATTAAGTAATCCAGTAATAATAGTACCTTCTCTATCTGTTGTTATATATATTTCAGAGATTTCCCCATTTGAACGCCTATTTACCGTAGTATAGACTTTTACATCATCAATTTGAGCAGGATGAGTAGTGCCATAACGGATTCCAATTGGTTTTTCTCTTGTAGAGTGATTGGATATTTCTTGATCTGCCTTTGCTTTCTTTAAAAGATCCGCATAGGATAAATCCTCAAGTGAAAGTTCTTTATCTTGAGATAAGGTAGTGTTTAAAGGTTGACTTGCCTTTGATCCATCTCTATATAAGGCTATACCTTTTACACCTAATTTCCAAGAATTAAGTATTACTTCTTTGAAGTCTTCTATAGTGGCATTTTTAGGTAGATTTACAGTCTTTGATATAGAACCTGATATCATTGGGGTTATTGCTGCCATCATAAGAACATGTCCCATAAATGGGATATATCTTTTTCCGCTACCGCATTTGTTTGCTGTATCAAATATAGGCAAGTGTTCAACTTTTAAATGTGGAGCACCCTCGATTTTACCATCAATAATTTTTTCGTATTCAAAGCCATTTTCATCAACTTTTTCTTTTCTTAGAATATAATCTAAAATGTCATTTGTTTGGATTTGTGAGTATCCTAAATTACTTAAGGACGCTTTAATTACCGGATTAACCATAGTCATATAACCGCCACCAGATAACTTTTTATAAATAAAATGGCTGAAATATGGTTCTATAGAGGTTGCACCACAATCCATAGCAAAGGAAATAGTACCAGTAGGAGCTATAACTGTAACTTGAGCATTTCTAAAGCCATATTTTTCACCACTATTTAATGCTTTTGTCCAACAATTCTTTAAGGTTTTACCTAAATATCCTAGTGAATTGTCATTTAAAAGAGAGTGATTAACTTTTATAGGCTCATAACTTAAATTTTCAAATTCGGTATTTAGAGCTCCAGCTGCTCTAGCGTGATTCCTTATAACTAGTTGCATATATGTTTTGTTAATTTCATATTTTTCAAAAGGAGCTAGTTCTTTTGCTATTAAGGATGAAACGTAATAAGACTCTGCAGTCATTATTCCAGTTAATGCAGAAGCTAAATTTCTAGCATCTTCTGAGTCGTAGGCATATCCCATTACCATAAGTAGTGAAGAGAGGTTTGCAATCCCAAGTCCTGTGCTTCTAAACAAGTGAGTTTTTCTTGCTATATCTTCTGTGGGAAACTGGCCCCAATGTATGGAAGCTTCAAGAACTAATTGGGTAAGTCCGATTAAATGAACATAGCCATCTATATCCAATTCTTTAGTTTCATTATCATAAAATTTATAAACATTAATAGAGGCTAAATTACAGGAAGTATCATCTAAAAATGCATATTCGCCACAAGGATTAGTTGAGTTAATTCTATTGTGCTTTGCATTAACGATTCCATCTTCTCCAGCTGGGCAAGTGTGCCATGCATTAAAAGTATCATCAAACTGAGGAGCAGGATCTGCACATAGCCAAGCAGCTTTATTAAAGGTATCCCATAGTTCTTTAACATTTATATCTTTATTAATTGAGCTATCAGATCTTCCTTTAAGAGTAATAGTCTGTTTAGGATTTTTTGAAAGGCCATCCACCTTCATCATGAACTCATCTGAGAATCTTATTGAGTTGTTTCCGTTTTGGCCAGAAACTGTCTCATAAGACTCTCCTTCAAAGCTACCATCGTAACCCATTTTAGTAAGAGCACGTACTTTATCTTCTTCTTTAGCTTTCCAAGTCATAAATTCCATTATTTCAGGATGGTCAATATCAAGGCATAGCATTTTAGCGGCACGTCTTGTAGTTCCGCCAGATTTTATTGCCCCAGCATTTCTATCAAGGCCTTTTAAAAAGCTCATGAGGCCTGAAGAAACTCCACCGCTAGATAATTTTTCACCTTTACCTCTTATGCTAGAGAAGTTTGTTCCAGTACCTGAACCGCCTTTAAATAATTTGGTTTCTGTTACATACTGCTCAGATATTGAGTGTTTGCCAAGTAATTTATCTTCAATTGAGAGAATGAAACAAGCCGAAGCTTGGGTTCGTGTATAAGCATCTTCGCTCTTAACAACTTTTTTTTCATTTTCATCATAATAAAAATTATCTAAGGTTCCACCTTTTATACCATAAGATAGGTTAAGTCCAGTATTAAACCATTGAGGAGAATTTGGAGCAAACATTTGGTTTAAAAATGCATATACCAATTCATCATAGATAATGCTTTTTTCCTCCTGGGTTTTAATAATTTTCTCGTCAATTAAGGATTCACACCAAAAATTAACAAGCCTATGAGCCACCATTTTCATACTATTCTCATAGCCTTGTACACTTGGAACACCGGATTTTCTAAAATATTTGGAAGCAATAATATCACAAGAATTCTGTGAGTAATGCTCTGGAAATTCTAAATCCTTCATATCTAAAAGTACTTTGCTTGTTTTATGGTCCTTTAAAAAAACATCTACTTTTTTCCAATTGAACAAATCAAAAACCGTAATAGTTTTATCTTTTTCTAATGCACCTGTATAAAATCTTTTAAATAAATTTTTTATCTCCGCCATAATAAATACTAGCTTAAAAAGCTAGTATGTTCACCCCCTATTGTTTTCTCGAATTTAAGTTAAATCTAAAATATATTGCTGCGTGTTGGTATTACTCACACAGAAGCTTTTCATAATTAATTAGTATCACCTTGTATGCTAAAAGAAGATAGTATACAATATGTAGTGAGTACAAAGAAATTCATCACTATATATGGTATTATATATTAAAATAATATATAATACAAATGAAATTGTATTATATAAAGTTTTATAAATCAACATAAAGTGTTAAACAATAATACGACAAATAGTATGATGAATAATAGGTAAATTTATATCATATCGGGTATAATAGACATGTACTTATTATTTTAGAAGAGGTGATTGAAAACTTATGATACATCAATTTGATGGAGAAATACCTACTATACACAAGCAATCTTTTGTGGCTATAAGTGCAGATGTTATAGGAAATGTATTTATAGGACAGCATAGTAACATTTGGTTTGGGGCTGTATTAAGAGGGGATATGGATAATATATCTATAGGTACATATTCAAATATTCAAGACAATTGTACGGTACATACTGATAAGAATTTTCCAGTGCATATAGGAGATTATGTAACTATAGGGCATAATTCCATAATACATGGTTGTAAAATTTCAAGTAATACTTTAATTGGCATGGGAAGCACTATACTTGATGGAGCTGAAATAGGAGAATATACTATAATTGGTGCTAGCAGCTTAATTACTCAAGGGAAGAAAATACCTTCTGGTGTTCTTTGTATGGGAGTACCAGCAAAGATAATTCGCGAACTAACCATAGAAGAAAAACAAGGCTTAAAAGAATCCGCGGAGCATTATGTAGAACTTTCAATGAAATATATAATAAAGTAAATCTGATCAAATATAGTAACATTTCTTGTAAAATTTTATTTACTAGAAGGTTACTGTATTTTTTTGTAGAATATTATTTAGATATGTTATGGGATATAAGGGGGGCATGAATTTTGAAATTTATGAGATTTAGATATGAAGAGAAGAAAAAAAGGTTAATATCCTTATTGATGTCAAGTGCTTTGGTTGGTAATATTTTTAGTTTTTCAGCTGTAAATGTTTATGCAACAACACATAAAGAGGATTTTATAATTTTAGATGAAAAAATTGCCAATGGAGTACAATACATAGAGCAAAAAAGAAATTATTATGATACGGATAAAAGTGGCATACAGCTAAAGCAGACGCTAAATATTATTAAGGCAGATTTGAACAACAGTGATGTGGGTCTCATATTCGCTAAAGCAAAAGATGTAGTGCTAGCAAAGGATACAGTATCAAAACAAATTGGGCAAGAAATATCTAAAAATAACAGTGTAGTAGGAGGAGTCAATGGTGATTTCTTCAATATGGTTATAGGCGCAAGTGTAGGCCCGCAAATTAAAGATGGAGTACCTTTGGTAGGATATACTTGCAAGGCAGATGAAAGTAGATATCCAATATTCGGTATAGATAAAAATGGTAAGCTCTTTATAGAAAACCTGAGCTTTAGTGGCAAGCTCATAAAGGGTGACTCTACATTAGATGATCCTAACGCAAATGTAGAGCAACAAAGTGTACTTATAGATAGTGTTAATAGATTTGGTGAATTTGAAGTGAATAAGTTCAGCGTGAAAAACAGTTTAATGGTACTCACACCAGATTATAGTCTAGATCGAAAAATAAAACAGTCAGTTTATGCACCAAGTGAGGTATTGACAGTAATTAGGGGAATAGATGGTCCTGTTTTATTAGACAAGCAGTTTACAGGGGTAATTGAAAGTATAGGGGGCGGAAACAAAGAAGTAATTATTCCTAAAGATGGTATAGTTATTGCATCGAATGGTACAAAAGCTACTTGGGTAAAAGGAAATCTTAAAGCAGGAGATAAGGTGAAGTTTAACCTAGGATTTAACAAGAAAGATATTGTTAGTGCTATGGGAGGATATAATTATCTGGTTAAAAATGGGGAAGCATTATCGGCGGCAGTGATGATAAGTGCCGGTGTAGACAAATATCTTGCAACCTCTAGAAAACCTAGAACTGCCATTGGAATAACTTCGGATAATAAGGTTATTGCATTAACTGTTGGAGGAGGACAAGCTTCAGCCTCATTTAGTGATGGAGCTACTTTATCAGAAATGGCTAATTTAATGGTTGAATTAGGTGTAACAACTGCGTTGAATTTTGATGGTAGTGGTTCAACCCAGATGAATGTACGTCGTTATGCAGAAAACGATAATACCATTGTTAATGTGCCATCTGATGGTTCAGAAAGAGCTGTAACTAATACTGTTTTATTTACTAATAATGCACCTATAACAAATACAGCGGGTGATATTATTATGAAAAAAAATATGCTTGTATATAAAAATTCATCTTATAATTTTAGTCTAAAAGGAGTTGACACTAATTTACATCCTATGAATTTTTCAGACAAAAATGTTAACTGGTCTATTCAAGGAGAAGTTGGACAAGTTACTTCTAAAGGTGAGTTCCTGGCTGGTAATAAAGCGGCAATTGGAGCAGTAAAAGCTTCTTTAGATGGTATTACAGGAAGCACAGTGGTTACGGTGCTAGATTCCTTAGGCTCATTAAGTATAACGGATAAAGATATAATTTTATTAAAGCAAGGGGACACGTATCAATTTTCTGTAAAATCCAGTAATGAAAAAGGTGAAAATGTTTTAATTGATAATAAATCAGTAAAATGGACGGTGACAAGTAATGATTTGCAAATTGATGAAAATGGATTATTAAAAGTTACAGGTAAAGAGGGAATGGGAGAAGTAATAGCGGAAGCTGGAGGCAAAAGGGCAATTGTTAAAATAGATAAGCTTGAACACAATGATGAAACAATAAAAAATACTAGTGAGGTATAGTTAATTTAATAAGGACGAATGCTGAACGTCATAAGCAATATAGATTATTAAATCTGCTACGGTAAATGGTTATAATTGGGCGGAAACTAGGGACGGTTAACAACTATTTATATAAATAGTTGTTAACCGTCCCTTATTTTTACCTTATTTAAAAAAATAGCTTTTATTTTCATGAGTTTTTAACTACAATAGAAGTAGGGATTTAGAAGTAGGGATTTATTGTTTTTTAAGGAGTGAGAAGAATGATAAAATTAAATGGAATAGAAAAGATGACAAATGAGCAGAAATATAAATATATGCTTATTCTTTTAGAAGGACAGCTCAGCTCAGAAAAAAATGACTTAGCAAATCTATCAAATGCTGCTGCAATTATTAAAGCAGTTATGGATAGATTAAATTGGGCAGGGTTTTACATACTACGCGAAAACACATTGGTGCTTGGAATGTTCCAGGGCCTTCCAGCTTGTAACAGGATAGAAATAGGTAAAGGTGTATGTGGAACAGCAGTAGCTACAAAAAAACTTCAGCGTATAGAAAATGTGAATGAGTTCCCAGGACACATTGCTTGCGACTGTGCAACAAATTCCGAAATTGTTATACCTATAATAAAAGACGGTGTAGTTTATGGAGTTTTAGATTTAGACAGTCCAGAGCTAGGAAGATTTACAGAGCTTGAAGAAAAATATTTAGTGCAATTTGTTTCTAAACTTAACAAATACATAGATTGGTCAAAAGTTTAACGACATTTCAGAAGGAAGGTTTCCTATTACTATAAGCAGGTGGATAAATGCTATAATAAAGAGAAACTTAAGTGGATGTACCAATATCCTTCTGAAGTCGTTAATATTACAGCTTCGCAGAAGATGATTAAATAAGAGGTAGGAGATTATAAAATGATAAACATAGGAGATTTAAATAATTTAAAAGTAGTTAGGCGAGCAGAATTTGGGTACTATTTAGACGCTTGTACAGGAAACACTAGTGATGACGTACTACTTCCAATGAAAAGTACTTTAGGTAGAGCACTTAATATTGATGATGAAGTTGAAGCCTTTGTATACAGAGATTCAAGTGATAGGTTAATTTCAACTTTAAAGAAACCACTTGCTAAGGTAGGGGATTTAGCTTATCTTAAGGTGATTGACATGACTACAATTGGGAGTTTTGTAGAAATTGGTCTAGAAAGAGATGTATTAGTTCCCTTTAAGGAGGAAAATTATAAATTAGAAACAGGCAGAAAATATCTTTTTTATATATATTTAGATAAGACTGGAAGAATTGCAGCTACTACTTTTGTTGATAAATATTTATATGAGACAGATTCATATAAAATTGATGATGAAGTGGAAGGTACAGTATACGGAATTCAGACTAATGGTACTGTAATGATAGCTATTGATGATATTTATAGAGGGGTTATTCTAAGAAATGAAAATTATATGAATATAACGCCTGGAGATAGATTAAAAGTAAGAGTAAAAAAATATTATGAAGATGGCAAAATGGACTTAACAGTAAGAAAACCAAGACTAGAAGAAAGAGATGCAGTTGAGGAGCAAATATTAGGATATTTAAATAGCTCTAATGGGTCTATGCCATACAATGATAAGAGTTCTCCAGATGATATAAAGAAAGTCTTTAAAACCAGCAAAAATGCCTTTAAAAGAGCATTAGGTGGCCTTATGAAAAGTGACCTAATTCTTCAAGACGAAGAAGGTACTAGGTTAAAATAAATTATTATATATCACATTTTTAGAAAAAAGTAAGAGTCTGATGAGTTAATCATCAGGCTCTTACTTTGTTATATAGTTCCTTATATTATGGAAGAACTGCGTCTGAATGTTTTTACAATTTCATTCAAAAGTAGTGGCATAAGAGATAGGATAGTAACAAAACCCCAATCCATTAAACTTAAGGAATGAACACTAAAAACATTTGCTAGAAATGGCACAGTTATTATAAAATCTTGCAGCAGTATTCCAAAAACTATAGCTCCAATTAAATACTTGTTTGAAAACAAACCTATTTGGAATATGGATTTTCTTTCATTTCTCATATTTAGTGAATGAACTAGTTGAGAAACACTAAGGACTACAAAGGCCATAGTTTGAGCATGTTTTAGTGCATCTTCTGAGAGGTTACTCGGGAATAGTGGGAAGAGACTTGTGTCTCCACTATAATATTTTGCACCTATTATAAATGCCGATAGGGTTAATATACCGATTAAAAGTCCGTTAAGAAGTAAATTTAATGATTCACCCTTAAATAAACTATCCTTTGGACTCCGAGGTTTATATTTCATCACATCAGGGTCGCCAGGATCTACACCTAAAGCTAGGGCTGGAAGCGTATCTGTTATTAGGTTAATCCATAATATATGGATAGGTCTAAGCGGAGACGCCCAGCCTAAAAGTATTGCAAGAAACAGAGCTATAATTTCTCCGATATTACAGGATAGAAGGAATATTATAGTTTTCTTGATATTAGTGAAGATGGTTCGTCCTTCCCTTATAGCAGCAACGATAGTTGAAAAGTTATCATCCAAGAGTATCATATCAGCAGCACCTTTAGCCACATCAGTACCGGTTATACCCATGGCTACTCCTATGTCTGCCATTTTAAGAGAGGGAGCGTCGTTTACACCGTCACCAGTCATTGATACAATGTTTCCTTTTGCTTTAAGAGCGCGTACAATCTTCACTTTATGTTCCGGGGACACTCTTGCGAATACTCTAATACTCTCAATTCTATTATTTAGTTCTTCTTCAGACATTTTATCAAGTTCGGTGCCAGATATAACTTCAGAAGGATCATTAGCAATATTTAATTCTTTGGCTATAGCAAAAGCTGTGTTTTGGTGATCGCCTGTTATCATTACAGTTTGTATTCCCGACTTCATGCACAGGGAAATAGAATCTTTAACCTCGAGCCTTGGAGGATCTATCATACCTACAAGTCCTATAAGTATTAAATCACTTTCAAGTGAATCAATCTCTACATGAGAGGTGGGAAGGATTTTATAAGCCGCACCTAGTACCCTTAGTGCATTATCAGACATATTATTTGAGGCAGCTAATATTTCACTTTTGATAGTAGGGGTGATGCCTATTATACTTCCTTTAATATATGCCTTTGTGCATAGATTTAATAGATTATCAATAGCGCCTTTTGTCATTACGTAATATTCATTATCATATTTATTTACAGTAGTCATTAATTTTCTATCTGAATCAAAAGGAATTTCATCAATTCTTTTATGTGTTTTTTCTAATTCGTCTTTAAATATGCTATAGTTTACCCCAGCTTGTAATAGAGCAACTTCTGTGGGGTCGCCAGTTTTTGAATTTTCGGAGTAAGTAGCATCATTGCATAAAATAAGATTTTCTAGTAAGAGCTTATGCTCATTGTCATTAATATTTAGACTGTCTATAGCTCCTAAGTTACCATCAGCATAGAATTTTGTTACTGTCATTTTATTTTGAGTTAAAGTACCTGTCTTATCTGAACAAATAATATTTACCGAACCTAAAGTTTCAACAGCAGGTAATTTACGTACAATAGCATTTTCCTTTATCATCTTTTGAACTCCCATAGCAAGAACTATAGTTACTATAGCAGGAAGACCTTCAGGAATAGCAGCAACAGCTAAACTTATGGAAACAAGTAGCATTTCAAAAAGATCTCTCTTTTGAAGAACACCAACAATAAACATAAGAGCACATATCAATAGAGCACCTATTCCCAGATATTTACCAAGCTGCGCTAGTTTCTTTTGCAGCGGGGTCTCCTCGTCTACTTTTTCATCGAGCATCTTAGCAATCTTACCTATTTGAGTTTCCATTCCAGTAGATACAGCTATGCCAACTCCTCTACCATAGGTTGCAAGAGTTGACATAAAGAGCATGTTTTTTTGATCACCCAGTGGTATATCCTCGCCCGTTAAGACTAGAGAGGCATCTTTATCCACAGGGACAGATTCTCCTGTAAGTGTGGATTCTTCTATTTTTAAATTTGCAGCTTCAATAAGTCTTAAATCGCAGGGAACATATCTTCCTGCATCGATAATAATAATATCTCCAGGTACAACTTCCACTGATGGGATTTCTTTTAACTGCCCATCTCTTTTGACTACAGCCTTTGGAGTAGATAATTTTTTCAGTGCATCAAGAGCTTTTTCTGCTTTAGACTCCTGAATAATCCCTACTGTAGCATTAATAATAATTACAATAGCAATTATTATTGCGTCACTTGTTTCACCAAGGAGGGCAGAAATCACCGCAGCTGCAAGTAAAATGTAAATTAAAATATCATTTAGTTGGGCAAAAAACATGGCTATAAGGGTTTTAGGTTTTTTAGTTATTAATTGGTTTAGTCCGAATTTTTCTCTATTTAGTTCGCTTTGCTCTTGAGAAAGTCCTGTTATTGGATTCGTGTCTAGTTCTTTTAAAACCTCCTCAATAGTTTTGTTGAAAAACATTAATATCACCTCGACTTATAGTATTTGTTATTATAGCTGAATTTATTAAAAACAAGAAAATTATTATACAAACACTTAGTAAATAAAGAGAATTGATTAGCAGTAGTTACATGGGGATTAAACCATAAAACACAATACCTAATATCCCTGAAATAATTATTATTAAAATTGGATGAAGTTTATTTGTAAGCAGAAGTCCCAAAATTATGATCCCAATTATTACACTTTTAATGTCCCTATAAGATTCTTTTCCAAGAGATAGGAATACAGAGATTATAAGTCCAATTAGGGCAGGTCTCATACCTGCTAGTGCAGCCTTCATTATGTAGGATTCCTTAAATTTAACAATATAGTGATTAGCTATAGAAACTAAGATAAAAGAAAAGGAAACTACACCTAGGGTTGCAGAAATACTACCTAGTATACCAGAAACCTTAAAACCTACAAAAGTAGCTGAATTTATTGCTATAGGGCCAGGAGTCATTTGTGATATACCAATAATATCAATAAACTCTTTATAAGTAATCCAATTATGACTATTTACAATTTCTCTCTGGATAAGTGGAAGCATTGCATAGCCTCCACCAAAGCTAAAGGCACCTATTTTTAAGAAGGATAAGAAAATTTGAATTAGATTAGACATTTACTCCACCTTCTTTCCGAGAAATATAACCCCGTATAATCCAGATAAAAGTATAACTATAACAGGATGTACATTTAAGAATAATATACTTGCCATGGAAACTAAAATTATTATAAGATTTGCATAGTTTTTCTTTAAAGATTTAGATAAGCTTACTACGGCTATGAGTATAAGCATTGGTACCGCAGCAGAAATACCTTTGAAAACCAGATCTACATAATAATAATCCCTAAATTTCATAAAAAAAACTGCAATTAATAAAATTATAAAAAATGAAGGTAATACCACTCCTAGTAGTCCAATGATAGCCCCAAGTAGTCCGCTAATTCTATAGCCAATAAATATACTACTATTAACGGCTAAGGCTCCAGGAAAGGTCTGAGAAATAACAATTATATCTAAGAAATCTTCTTTAGATAGCCACTTTTTTTTATTTACAACTTCCATCTCAATGAGTGGTATCATGGCATAACCTCCACCAAAAGTAAAAGCTCCTATTTTAAAGAAAGTCCAAAACATATTTAGTAGTCTTTTCATTTGTTCACTCCTAAAAATTCTAATTTTTTATTATATGGATAGAAATGTTGGTTCTAGCATCATTAAAAGCAAAAACCTATATCTATAATGTATATTATTTACCATATTATTATACTAATATAAAAAAATATTGGCAAATTTATAAGTAAAAGAGTTTACATTTGGTTTTAAATGGAGTTATTCTTATATGGCGAGAATTATTTTTCTATTGTGTATATTTTTTTTTGTAAAACCCGATATAATGAATATAAGGATATGAAAACATTTAGAGAAATTAATTTATATAGACTAGGGGGTGAAGAAATTGGAAATATCAAGATCTAGAAGAAATTCAAACGTTACTTCAGACAAGAAAACTGTATCTAGTAAAAAAGATTTTTCTCAAAATTTTAGCTTTGCTAGGCAACAAAAATCAGAGCAGCAATTAAAGGACATGGTGGAGGACATAAAGAAGAAAGGAAATAGATTGTGTATTACAAAATGTTTCGCAGATGTGCGAGCTTATAAAAATTTAATTAGAGAGTATTTAGATTCTGTTTTAAAACATATGTACGAGGTTAAAAAGGATATTAGTTTTTGGCAAACACAATATTTTATAACGGTAGATACTGTAGACCTCAAACTAGAGGAACTAACGCAAATGTTACTCAGCCAAGAAAAAGAAAATCTTGACATAGCTAATACCATTGATGAAATTGCAGGACTTATTGTAGATATTTATAGATAAAAAAAAGAAAAAAGTATATATTACTACTAATGCAGTCACGTCGCTAAGAACTACTAATTTTATTTTTAATTAAGATAAGAAGTTCTAAAGCTCAATTCAATGCATTATACGTAATATATATCTTTTTGGTGTGTGTAAAGACATTCGTTTGCAAGACTAGTAAGGAGCGCTTAAAGCCACTTACACAATACAACATATATTTTATTATTTCTAAAGAAAGGAATTAAAACTAGCATCAGATGGCATTCTAAGATCTCCTCTTGGAGATACACTTATAGTTCCTACTTTGGGGCCATCTGGCAAGGCTGAACGTTTAAATTGTTGAGTAAAAAATCTTTTTATAAATTTATCTAACCATTTGATGATTTCCTCTTCGCTATAATCAGCTTTAAAAGCCTCTTTAGCTAAAAATAATATTTTACTAGGAGAAGCTCCTTGTTTCATAAAATAGTAAAGGAAAAAGTCATGTAGTTCATAGGGTCCTACTATGTCTTCAGTCTTTTGAGTAATTTTACCATTCGCATCTTTGGGTAGAAGCTCTGGACTTACAGGGGTGTCAAGGATATCTAAAAGTATATCTGTAGCTTCCTTTGAGGCTTCTTTATCCGCTACATACTTAACTAAATATCGAACCAGTGTCTTAGGAATTGAGCAGTTTACAGAGTACATAGACATATGGTCTCCATTATATGTGCACCAACCTAAGGCCAGTTCAGATAAATCTCCTGTTCCTATTAATAGCCCACCGTCTTTATTAGCAACATCCATAAGAATTTGAGTTCTTTCTCTTGCTTGAACATTTTCATAAGTTACATCATGTTTTTCTATTGGATGATTTATGTCTTTGAAATGTTGCAAACAAGCATCTACTATATTAATTTCTCTAAGCTCTGTACCTAAATCTTTACATAGGTTTATGGCATTCATATAGGTTCTATCTGTAGTTCCAAAACCAGGCATTGTGATAGTAATAATATTTTTTCTTGGCAGTTTTAACATATCAAAGGTTTTAACTATAACGAGTAGTGCGAGGGTTGAATCAAGGCCCCCAGAAATTCCAACTATTGCTTTTTTAAGCCCAGTATAAGAGAATCTTTTAGCAAGAGCCGAGGATTGAATATTAAATATTTCCCTGCAACGTACTTCTCGTAGGTATTGATTAGAAGGAACAAAAGGATGTTTATCTATATTTCTATCAAAAATCCCATATTCTGTGCTTGAAAATTGAAAAGGAATTTCGCATACGTCAAAAGGACATATAGAAGTACTATTTCTAAAACTGATATTTTTTAATCTTTCACTATTTAACTTATCTATATCAATAATGGAAGTGATAATTTCATTTTCTCTTTGAAATCTATTATTTTCTTTTAATAATAAGCCATTTTCGCTAATTAAAAGATGGCCGCTGAAAAGTAAATCTGTGGAGGACTCAAAAACACCAGAGGATGCATATAAATAAGAACACATACATCGTGCGCTCTGAGATGAAATTAAGGATTTTCTGTAATCAGCTTTGCTAACTAATTCATTAGATGCCGATAAATTAGCAATTATATTTGCTCCTTGAAGTGCTAAATAGCTGCTTGGAGGAATAGTTACCCAGAGATCCTCACAAATTTCAAAACCAATCTTAATATTATTGCAGGTGAACAATAAATTTGTTCCAAAGGGGATACCTTTTTTAAAAGAAAAATCTACAGTTTTGTTTATAATTCCAAGGCCCTCAGTAAACCATCTTTTTTCGTAAAACTCAGAGTAATTTGGAATATAGCTTTTTGGTACTATTCCTAAAACATTCCCCTTAAAGATTACATAAGCACAATTGTATAGACAATTATTAAAATGCAGTGGAGATCCTACAGCAATTAGTATATCTTTGTTTTTAGAAAATTCGCATAGAGATTCTATTGCACCTTCAGCTTTTTTAAGTAGCTCCTGTTGTAAAAATAAATCTGCACAGGTATAAGCTGTTATGCAAAGTTCTGGGAAAACTATGAATTTTGATTTTTCTTTTAAAGCATCTTCAATGCAACTTTTTATGTTAATTAAGTTAAATTCTATATCTGCCACATTTACAATTGGACAAGCAGCAGAGACCTTAATAAAAGAAGTATCCAAGTGAATCACTACCTTTCTTTAATTCTTCAAATATAGTATTTGTAAAATTGACTTTATATAACCAATGTTCATTAAAATTATATCATTATCTTAGTTTTAATAGTAGGGACGGTTAACAATTATTTCTCCTTAGCGTAAATAATTGTTAACCGTCCCTACTATTTACGCATCTAAATTGTAGAATAGTTCAAATAGTTGTTAACCGTCCCCAGCTATTTAGGTGTTAATTATCGAATTATTATGATATTTAATTGAAACGTTGAATTAATTAGATAAGGTAAGCAAACATGAGGTAAAGCTATGCAAAGGCTATAAAAAGGTATATTATAACGGATAATATGCTAAACAAAACTTTATTAAGAATAAGAAATACTATATAATAATATTTATACCACATAATGTTTTAGTGTAATATTATTACAGTAGAAGAGAAGTTAATGTATTTAAGAGCCTATGCCTTTAGATGTGGGAGTATCAGAAAAAAATGGTGTCATTAAATACAAAAGAGGGATATAATTAAATGAGGACTAGAAATATCCTAATATTGAAAAATTTATCATGTTAATTAATATTCGAAAGGGGGGTACAACATGGAATGGAAGCCGATGATATTTTGGGTGATTGTAGCATTGGGGGCACTAGCTATTGATATTGTAACAAGTAGTTTTATGTTCATATGGTTTGCTCTAGGTGCAATTGCAGCAATAATTGCTTTAGCGTTTAATGCAACAGATGTTGTTCAAGCCATTGTTTTTGTAGCAGTTAGTGCAGTGGCAATGATTATTGGATATCCTATAGTCAAGAAAACCATAAAGAAAACTGTAAGCAAAACACTAACTATGGAAGAAGCGTATATAGGAACTGAATTTACAATAACAAAAGATATAGATGTAAAAGCAAATATTAAATTCCAAGGGATATATTGGACAGTAAAAAATGTAGGGAAACCTTTAATGAAAGGCGACCTTGTTCAAGTGATTGGAATAGAAGGAAATAAATTATTAATAGCCAAAGTATAAGTTGTATTAAAATTTAAGGAGGAATTTGTAATGAATGTTGGAGCATTTATAGGTATATTTTTATTATTAGTAGTAGTTATTGCGATTTTATCATCTATTAAAATTGTTAATACTGGATCCGTGTGTTTGGTAGAAAGGTTTGGTCAGTTTCATAGGATACTAGAGCCAGGTTGGCATTTAACAATTGTATTTGCAGATTTTGTTCGTAGAAGGATTTCTACTAAGCAACAAATATTAGACATACAACCACAGAATGTTATAACTAAGGATAATGTAAATATTTCAATTGATAATGTTATATTTTATAAGGTTGTTAACTCAAGAGACGCAGTGTACAATATTGAGGATTATAAATCAGGTATTGTGTATTCTACAATAACTAACATGAGAAATATTGTGGGAGACATGACTTTAGATGAGGTATTATCAGGAAGAGATAGAATAAATTTGAAACTACTTGAAATAATTGACGAAATCACAGATGCTTATGGAATAAAAATATTGTCTGTTGAAATTAAAAATATAATTCCACCATCTGAAATTCAACAGGCAATGGAAAAACAAATGAGAGCAGAGAGAGATAAGAGAGCATTTATCCTTACAGCAGAAGGTGAAAAACAAAGTCAAATTGAAAGAGCAGAAGGACATAAACAAGCTCAAATATTAAATGCTGAGGCTGAAAAGGAAGCAAATATTAGACGTGCAGAAGGAATGAAAGAATCTCAACTTCTTGAAGCAGAAGGTAAGGCTAAAGCAATATCAGAAATTGCAATAGCAGAAGCAGATGCTATTAGAAGAATAAATTCAGCTATTATAGAATCTGGTACAAACGAAACAGTAATAGCATTAAAACAAATTGAGGCTCTTAAGGAAATGTCTAAGAATCCAGCAAATAAACTTATACTTCCACTTGAAACATTGTCAAGTTTAGGTAGCATATCAGCTATTGCTGAAATGTTAAAAATGACTAAGAACGTTGAAAATATGCCAATATTAAAAAAATAAATATAAAAGAAATAAAAAGAAAAAGAAAGCCTGACGAAAAATCAGGCTTTCTTTTTCTTTTTAAATTTGTTTTTTGAAGGTGGTTCACTTTTGATTTTTTTCTGAACTGAATAACCAAATTTGCCTAGAGGTTTAGAATTGACACTAAAATATTCACCATGCGAATAAGTAATAAGATCTGCATTTTCAAAATGAATTTTTCCATTAAAATCTATTAAGCTACTATCTACATGAGTATTCACAATTTCAGCTAAAACTAAATGGTGAGTACCTAAAGGAGTAATGCTTTTAACTTTGCACTCTAGAGATATTGGGCATTCAGAGATTAAAGGAGCTACGACATCCTTGCTGTTTTCCGTAGTGAAGTTCATCTCGAGAATTTTATCTATTTGTCTTCCTGAACGTACCCCACAAAAATCCACTTGTCTAACCAGTTTACAATTAGGTAAATTTACTACAAAGTCACCACTTTCTTTTATATATTCGTAGGAAAGCCTTTCAGGCCTTATAGCTACAGTTATCATTGGCGGCTTAGTACAAGCTGTTCCTATCCAAGCTACTGTAAAAACATTTATGCTGCCCTCTTTATTTTTTGAGGTAATTAATACTACAGGAACAGGATTTAGCATTGCACTGCCTTTAAAAATAGTTTTTGTCATATATTTTCACTCCCATGCCTTTTTTTCTATAACATTACTCATTATACAATACCTTAAAAGATTTATAAAGTTTCAAATCATAGTGAAAAATATATTTTATAAAAATTAGAAAAAATGTAATTTATATGTAACTAAATATAATTAGTAATCGTCTATAATATATATAATGGTAATAAGATTAAAAATATACAAAGCATCCTTTTCAACAAAAGATAAGTTTTATATGAAACAATAAAATAATATATTGAAAGGTAGGAATTATCATGAATAGGAAAAAGATGTTTTCAATACTATTAGCATCAGCATTAACTGTTACTAGTACAACTTCAACTTTTGCAAAAACCATGACAAATGCTCCAACGCAAGTTACACCAATTATAACTACAAACACAACTACAAAGGTGGCAATTACAACAAATAGTGAAGCTGAAAAGAGTGCTGAAATAAAAAAGGAAAAAGCAAAAGAAATTGCAAAGGGAGTAATGAAAACTTATTTTAATACAGTAATAGATGAGAGCAAATTCACACAAACATGTAACTTTAATACATCAAATTACAATGGGAAGCAGAGTAGCTCCTGGAATATTAATTGGCAAATGAATAATATGACAAAAACTATAAGCATTAGTGTTACCTTAAATGCAGAAACTGGTGAAGTTATTCAAGCAAATAATTACGAACGTATTGTAAATGAAGAAAATACAGTACCAACAATAACAGCTAAGCAAGCAGAAAAAGTTAGTGATGATTTTGCTAAAAAAATTCAACCTAAAAAATACAATGAATTTAACAAAAAAGATTATAATAATTCGGGAAATTATGGGTTAGCTAATTATAATTTTACCTATGTAAGTAAAGTTAATGGCATAGAATTTGATGGCAATAATATTAATATAGAAGTTGATGGAGTATCTGGAAAGGTAGTCTCTTATTATAATAATTGGAATTCAGATTTAAAATTTCCAGAAATTAAAGGAATTGTAAATTCTAAAACTGCAATTGAAGCGTTTAAAACTGAAGCAAAAATGACTTTGAAATATATGGGTTTTACACAGAATTACAGGTATTATGAAAATAAAAGAGATGTAAAATTGATATATGTTTCAGAATTTAGTAAAGGAAATATGCTAGATGCTAAAGATGGAAAATTTATTGACCCGCTAAATACTGTAAACAGCCCTGTAATAAAAGATTTAAATGAAAAAGAAAAAGTTCTATTTTATAATAGGGAAGAGGTGGTAAAAGATAGAGAAAAGGCAATAGAAGAAAAGGAAGCAGGAACTATAATAAAAGGTTTCATAAATAAGATTTATGGTGAGGGTTATGTAATTCAAGGGTTAGGATATCAAGAATATGCTGAAAACATTGGCAGTTCAAGTAATAAAACTTGGAATGCATCCTTTAATAAAGGAGTTGCAGGAAAATACAACGAAAGTGGAAATGTATCAATAGATGCATTAACTGGAGAAATAGTAAGTTGTTATAAATATTCTAATGAGGATTATGCTATGACTGAAAAATTCGTTGCTAAATTATCTTGGGAAGAGGCATATGCAAAGGCAGTAGAAGCAGTTGCAAAGTATTACCCTGGCAAAGTTAAACAGATTAAAACAGAGCAACTTCACTATAATTATAATGATTCAGATAAAATGGGTGAAAGAAATTATTATTTCAACTTTACAAGATTAGAAAATGGAATAGAATATAATGAAAATAGTATAAACGTTGGTTTCAGCGCTGTAAATGGCGAAATGAATAGTTTGAATTGTAATTGGGATAAAAACATTAAATTCCCGGATGCAAAAAAGGCTATAAGTGTTGAAAATGCAAGCGAGTTAATGTTTAATAAATATAAACCGGTATTGGTTTATACTCAAATAAATAAAAGCAATAACCCAGAAAAACCAGAATTAGAAATGAAACTCGCTTATAAACTAAGTGATGCAAGTGGGATTTATGAGTATTCAAGTATTGATGCTCTTACTGGTAAATTTGTAAATTATAATGGAGAAAATATTGATCAAAATATAGAATTGTTTAAAGAGAAAATCAAAGGTAGTAAGGCAGAAAAAGAATTAAGCATTTTGGCATCTAAGGGATTAATAGAAACTGTCGATTTTAAATTAGATAAAAAAGTCACCCAAATTGACTTAATTAAAATGTTAGTAAATGCAAGAGGGTATACACCATATATGGCAGAAAAAACTGCAGATTTAAAATTTTCAAATATTGCAAAATCTGATGTAAACTATAAATACCTTCAGATGGCTGTATCCTATGGAATTATGGAAAACTTAGAGGGTAAATTTATAGGAGATAAATTAGTTACTAGAGAGGAGCTGGCTAAAACCTTAGTTAAATATACTAATTATAGCAAACTGGCAGAGCACAGTGAATTGTTTAAAACTAATTATAAAGATGCAGCTAAAATAAGTAAGGGTAATTTAGGATATATTGCTATTGCAGAGTCGTTTGGCTTTATACAAATAGTAAACAATGAATTTAAACCAAAGGACAATACAACAATGGAACAATTAGCTATAGGTGTATATAATGCACTTAACAATGTAAGAAATACACAATACTAAAAGAGGGATCAGAAATTTCTCCTGCGTGCCTTGCAAATAAGCTCTAAACAAGAAAGTTGATTAAGTGTTTTTTCTCAGATTATGCTATAAGGTCAAGTATATATTGCTGGAAGGCTCTCACATCGCTAAGTAATTCTAAAATTTATTTTACTTGCAGATGCTAAAAAATGTAAACTCACTATCGCTCAAACATACATTTTTCTTTACGCACCTGCAAATAAAATAAATTGTGAATTACTAAAGCTTGTTCGAATGCATTCTGCTCAATATATACTTTTGTTAGCATAATCTAAGAAAAAATATCTAAATTTAATTCCAATAGGATAATTGCTTTTCTGTTGAAAGTTGCTGGGTCGAAATTTCCTATGACTTTATTATTACAATAATCTTTTAGGCGTTAGCCATCCGTAATTTAAGCATATTAAAGTTAAGATAGTACATCCTAATTATAAGTGTGTATACAATATATTAACTAATAATTTTTCAATAATATGGTATAATAAGAGTAATTAATATAGGTATGGTGATGATGATGACAATGGTTGGAAAAATAATATATGGTGCTGGGAAAATAGTTGGAAATACTGCGGAGTATAGCATTGAGGTGACGGGTAATGTTATATCTGCTATAGCAGGAAGATCAGGTAAGAAGAAATTAGCTGTAAACACGAAGAAGTATAGTGCATTAGCCTCTAAAATGGTGGGAAGAACTGCAAAAATAACAGCAGCAATAACTGCGGTTGTAGCAGATACTACTATTACTGCAACTATAAATACTGGAAAATATATTGCTGAAAATGCTGTGCAAACAAATACAAGGATTTATGGGGAAACAGAAAAATTTTACGATGAAGATAAATATATAGAGGTAGAATACAAAATACTGGAAAAATAAGGGAAGGCATGTTTTAATATATACTTAGTGTAATATTAATTTTAGAATTTAAATAATATTGCTTTGCAAATGTATAGTTTAGTGATATAATTTTATTGAGAGTAAATATGAAATATGGCTAAGAGAAATGAAGCCACACTAATATAACTGTTTAATTACAGATTTATTAAGTGTGGTTTTTTGTGTCTGAATTTTTCCTTGCTAAAAATAAAAAGTATGAAGACTTCCACTGTAAAAATAAAAGGCGCCATAATGGAGAGGTTGCCTGTTAGGACTAAAGGTGATATACCTAAAAGTAAGGTTTTTGAGTGTATTGATATATATAATATAAATAGGGGGCTGGGGTTATGAAAGTGGAAAATTTTAAGATTGTGGACAAAGGTAACTTAGAGATATTCGTTTACAAATGGATACCAGGTGGGGAGATACAAGTTAAAGGGATAGTTCAAATAGCCCATGGAATGGCAGAAACAGCTGCTAGGTACGAGGGTTTTGCGAAGGCTTTAACAAATGAAGGATTTATTGTTTATGCTAATGACCATAGAGGCCATGGAAAAACCGCAGGCCAGGTGGAAAAACTAGGAGACTTAGGTGAAGACGGATTTAATTCAATGGTTGAAAATATGCATCAACTAAATGAAAGAATTAAACTAGAAAATGAAAAATTACCTATATTTTTATTTGGACATAGTATGGGATCTTTCCTAACACAAAGATATATTTGTTTATATGGAAGTGAATTAAAGGGTGCAATTATTTCAGGTTCTTGTGGCAAGCAGGGAATTACTATAGATATAGCAAGGCTGATAGCAAAGGGCGAGATTAAGAAAATTGGAAGAGTTGGCAAAAGTAATAAATTAGATAAATTATCTTTTGGAAGTTATAATAATTCTTTTAAACCAAATAGAACAGCATTTGATTGGTTAAGTAGGGATAACAAACAAGTAGATAAATATATAGATGACCCATTTTGTGGAACTGTTTTTACAGCAGGATTTTTCTATGACTTTCTAGGTGGGCTTAAGAGTATAGCTGACCCAAAGGAAATTAGAAATATTCCTAAAGGGCTACCTGTTTATATTTTCTCAGGCGATAAAGATCCCGTAGGAAAGAATGGCAAGGGTGTTCTAAGATTGGTTAAGACTTATAGTGAACATGGAATGATGAATTTAACTTATAAGCTTTATAAAGATGGAAGACACGAGATGCTTAATGAGATTAATAAAGAAGAAGTAATTATAGATGTAATAAAATGGCTTAATGCGTCTTTGAAATAATCAAAATAAGCAGGGACAGTTAACAATTAATTGTTAACTGTCCCTGCTTATTTTATTTTATAAAAATTAAAAGAATTTACTTGAGAAACAAAATCATATATGCTAGAATATAAATAAGCTAATGTTTATCTACTAAACAAATATTAAGGAGAGGGTTATGACAAATAGAGAGCAAGAAATTTTAGAGTTAATTAGAAGCAATCCTATGATTTCTCAAAAAGAACTAGCTGATTACTTAGGAATAACAAGGTCTTCAGTGGCAGTTCATATTAGCAATTTACTAAAAAAAGGATATGTAGTAGGTAAAGGTTACATCTTACGTGAACAACCATATATAAGTATTGTTGGTGGAACTAATGTTGATATTCAGGGCTTTCCGAATAATGATTTAATATTAAAGGATTCTAACCCTGGAGAAGTAAAAATTTCATTTGGCGGTGTAGGAAGAAATATTGGTGAAAACCTAGTGAAATTAGGCATAGAAACTAAGCTTATTAGTGCAGTAGGTGATGATGTATATGGAAGAAAAATATTGGAAGAGTCAAGAAAGATTAACCTTAATATGGAAGACACCCTCGTTTTAAGTGAACATGCTACTTCCACCTATTTATCAATACTAGATGGTACTGGTGACATGATGGTAGCTATAGCCTATATGGATATTATTGATAAGGTTAGTGTGGATTTTATTAAAAATAAGAAGAATACAATAGAAAATTCAAAGCTTTGCATTATTGATACAAACATTCCTGAGGAAACTATTGAATATATTTTAACTAATTATAGGGAAGTAGATTTTTTCTTGGATACAGTATCTACAACTAAGGCAAAAAAGGTAAAGGATTTCATTGGTTGTTTCCACACTATCAAACCAAATAAGCTTGAGGCTGAAATATTGTCAGGCATTAAAATAAACAATGAAAACGATTTAAAAAATGCAGCAAAGTATTTCTTAGAAAAAGGTGTTAAAAGAGTGTTTATAAGCCTAGGAGAAGAGGGTATGTATTATGATGATGGCGTTAGTTCCAATCATATAATAAGCCCGAAGGTGAAGATAATTAATGCAACAGGGGCAGGCGATGCTTGCTTGGCAGCTCTAGCGTATAGTCATTTTAATGATTTTGGAATAGACTATAGTGCGCGCTTTTGTATGAGCGCTGGAATACTCGCATTATCACATGAAAATACTATTAACCCTAACATGTCCGTAGAAAATATAAATAAGAAGATGAAGGAGATTAAATTATGTTAATGAATTATTTAGATATTAAACCAGAGGTTGCAAAGGCATTAAAGGAAGGACGCGCAGTGGTGGCTTTAGAATCTACTATTATATCTCATGGTATGCCATATCCAAGAAATGTTGAGACAGCACTCAAGGTAGAAGAAATAATAAGAGAAAATGGAGCTATACCCGCAACTACAGCAATTATTAATGGAAGGTTAAAGCTTGGTTTAACTAGAGAAGAAATAGAAATACTTGGAAATGGTGAGAATATAATAAAAACAAGTAGACGAGATATTCCATTTATAATAGCAAATAAGGCAAATGGAGCAAGTACGGTAGCAACTACAATGATAATTGCTGCACTTGCAGGGGTTAAGGTTTTTGCTACAGGTGGCATTGGTGGAGTTCATAGAGGAGCTCAAGAAACTTTTGATATTTCAGCAGATCTTCAGGAACTCGCACATACTAATGTAGCTGTAATTTGTGCAGGAGCAAAATCCATACTAGATATAGGACTCACTTTAGAATATCTAGAAACTCAAGGTGTTCCAGTAGTTGGCTTTGGTACAGATGAACTTCCCGCTTTCTATACTAGGAAGAGTGGTTTTGGCGTAGATTACCGTGTAGATTCAGCGGAGATAGTTGCGGCAGCTTTAAAAGCAAAATGGGATTTAGGACTAAATGGAGGCATGATTATAGCTAATCCAATTCCAGAGCAGTATGAGATGGATTATGATGCTATAACAAATGCTATAACTAGTGCATTAAAAGAGTTAAAGGAAAAAGGAATTAAAGGAAAAGAAAGTACACCATTCTTACTTGGAAAAGTTAAAGAGATTACTGGTGGAGCAAGTCTCGATTCAAATATTGAATTAGTATATAATAATGCTAAAGTTGGAGCGCAAATAGCTGTAGAACTCGCTAAACTTGGCTAATAAAGCATCAAAGTAAGAAATTTCCCCGATGTGCCTGAAATAAGAGCTCTAAACTGAAAATTCCATCAAGAATTTCAAAAGTTTAGAGCTTCTTATTTCAAGTCACTTCGGGGAAATTCTATACTTAACTATTATTTTAAATAGCGTCCTGGTAGGCTTATTCAAAATATTCATTTTTTAGCCTAGAATATATGATTTGATCCAAGTAACCTCTTTCAGATTTATAGTTCTGCCTTAGAATTCCATCACGGTGCATTCCAAGTCCTTCATAAAGTTTAATTCCTATGATATTATCAGGGTATACATCTAACCAAAAACGATTAACATTTATTTCTTCAAATGCATATTTTAATAATGCAGACATAACTTCCTTGCCATATCCTATTCCTTTATTAGAAATAGCAATTCTTCGTAATTCAAAAACTTCAGATTTAAAATCTAATCTAATTAATGCAAACCCAACAATTAAATTATCTTCCTTTTTTCTAAATACAAAAAGTAAATGGTTTTTATCCTCAATTTCAGCTTTATGCTCCTCATATGTACCAACCCATATGAAATTGCGATTATCCTTATTATTTTCCAAATTAATAATAGTTTCAATATCCGATTCTATTGCATCAATTATATAAAGACGAGTCGTTTCTATCACTGATATATTCCTCCATTCTTATTAGTTTTTATAGTTTGTTTATATACTAATAATAACATATATTACAATAATTCTTGTAATATATCATTATTTATTATCAATGTATCTACCATTAAAATAACGATATATAAGCATAATTATACTTGTAAAATAATTCTTATGGATTAACATAGAAAAACTTTGCAAAAATACAGGTTCCGATATAAAATATCATTAACAGCATATAATAAATGCACATATTTGTATGTTAAAAAACCCATTTGAAAATGTGGTTAAATCATCACCTACGGTGCTGAAATTTAACCACTCCAGAAGGAAATCTTGACTCAGGCTTAAGATTATTTTTGTAGGGGTAATTTCACCTGCTAGATTAAATGATTTGGCTATCCTTCTGAAATGTGGTTAAAATAATTTAAATGGAGTGGTGTTATAATGGACAACATTTTAGAAATTATTAAAAATGGGACCCTAACTTATGAGCAAAAGGTACTAACACTTGCACGAGCGGCAGAAGATAGTATAGATGTTTTAAATATTAAAGAAGATACTCAGAAACTTCGTGATGAGGGAATAATCTGTGACCTTTTTGAAGGACATGCACCTTATAGGCCTAGGTATATAGTACCTAATTACGAGAAATTCATGAAAAATGGAAGTGAGTTTTTAGGACTGACACCACCTTCAGACATTTGGGAGGCTACAAATAGTTTATTAATATTATATAATCATGTACCATCAATTTCTTCATTCCCAGTATATATAGGAAATATTGATTATCTTTTGGAACCCTTTGTGCTTAATGAAGAAGAAGCTTTTCATGCTATAAAATTATTTTTAACACATATAGATAGAACTATAACAGATTCATTTTGCCATGCAAATATAGGACCAAAAGATACTAAAGCAGGAAGATTAATATTAAGGGCAGAAAGAGAACTACAAAATGCGATTCCTAACTTAACTTTAAAATACAGCACAGAAGATACCTCAGATGAGTTTGCTATTGATGCAATTAACACTGCACTAATAACTGCAAAACCAAGCTTTGCTAATCATGAGATGTTTTCAAGGGAGTTTGATAACAACTACGCTATAGCTAGTTGTTATAATGGATTAACGATAGGTGGGGGAAGTTATACCTTATCTAGATTAAATTTAGCTGGCCTTTCTAAAAAAGCAAAAGATCAAGATGAATTTATAAATGTGATATTACCGGATGCAGTAGAAAAAATGGCTGGGTATATGCGGGAAAGAATTAGATTTTTAGTAGAGGAAAGCGGGTTCTTTGAAACTAATTTCCTTGTAAAAGAAGGATTAATCCATAAAGATAACTTTACGGCTATGTTTGGTATGTTTGGACTAGCTGAATGTGTAAATTACTTTATAAACTCTAATAAGCTCGAAAATAGATTTGGACATGGCGAAATAGCTAATGATTTAGGGTATAAGATTATTGAAAAGCTAGAAACTGAGGTTAATAAATATAATGACCCTCATTGCAGTATATCTAAAGGGAAATATTTATTACATGCTCAAGTGGGTATTGATTCTGATATGGGAATAAGCCCAGGGTGCAGAATTCCTATTGGAGATGAACCGGACCTTCCACAACATATAGTAGAGGCGGCTAAATTCCATAAGTTTTTTCCTTCAGGAATTGGTGATATATTTAATTTTGATAGCACAGTTAAAAGTAATCCGGAGTATGTGCTAGATATTATCAAAGGCGCTTTCAAAAAGCAAATGAGATATTTTTCAGCATATTCTACAGATTGTGATGTAATAAGAATTACGGGATATCTTGTAAAAAGATCAGAAATTGAAAAGCTACAAAAGGGACAGCAGGTGTTACAGGATACAGTAGCATTAGGACTTGGAGCAGTTTTGAATCAAAAGGTATTAGATCGAAAGATAAGAAAAAATGATTAAGGGACTAGTTAATCGAATTATTCCCTTTAGCTCCGTGGATGGACCAGGGAATAGAACTGCTATATTTTTTCAAGGATGTAATTTTAACTGCTCTTATTGTCACAACCCAGAGACTATAAATGTTTGTAATAGTTGCGGTGAATGTGTGAGTGCTTGCCACTATAATGCATTACAATTTAAAGGTTCTGCTGTAGTATGGGATAAAGCAGCCTGCAGTAAATGTGATGAATGTTTAAAGATTTGCAAAAGAAACAGTTCCCCTAAAGCACAAAGCATGACTGTAGAAGAAGTTGTGGAGGAGATAGAGAAGAATAAACTTTTCATCTCTGGAATTACTGTCTCAGGTGGCGAGTGTACCCTACAAAGTGAGTTTTTAACAAATCTATTTAGGGAAGTTAAAAAGATGGGTTTAACATGTTTCGTGGATACTAATGGTTCGGTGCCACTATGGGAACATAAGGAGCTAGTGGATGTTATGGATATGGCAATGGTAGATATAAAATCCTATAATAATGAGGAACATAAGAAACTTACAGGTATGGGAAACGCCACTGTCATAGAAAACGTAAAATATTTAGCTAAGTTAAATAAAATCTATGAAATTAGAACAGTTATTGTTCCAGAAGTTCTAGATAATTTTAATAATGTAGATAAAATTAGTCATCTCATTGCGAACTTAAATCCGCATATAAGATACAAACTTATAAAATATAGGCAAATTGGTGTTCGACTTGAAAGGATAAACAGTTATACACCTGATGATAAACTTATGAAGAAACTGGCGGATATAGCCATCCATAATGGGTGCAAAGATGTAGTTGTAGTATAGATTATAGTTAGACACAAACAAATAACAAGTTAGTATGCTAGCCTATTTATTTCAATATACCATTAGAAACCTCACATTTTGTGAGGTTTTTTAGCTTGTAGAATTCTTGTAAGTTATATGATAATATAGTTATAATATGTTACCTACTAATATAGTTTAGAGGATTCCAAAATTATAAAATGAAAGAAGGAAAATTTAGTGAGTGAAGTTAAAAAGCTTAAGACACGAGATGAAATCAATAGTACGTATAAGTGGAAAGTTGATAAGATGTATGCCACTGCTGTGGCCTGGGAAGAAGATTTTACAATATTAAAATCTAAGGTCCCAGAAATGAAAATGTTTTCAGGGAAATTAGGGAGGGCTGAAGAGTTATTATCATTTTTAGAAAGCGATGTAGAGATTGGAAAACTCTTAGATAAGTTGCTTGTATATGCTCATTTAAGAGGGGACGAGGATACGGCAAAGGCTGAGTTCCAAGTTCTTAAAAATAAGATTGATGCATATTCCGCAGAAGTTTCCAGCGTCACAGCATTTTTTGTTCCTGAATTATTATCATTACCAGAGGGAGCTGTAGACGAGGCGATTAGAAAACTGCCAGAGCTTAAACTCTATGAATTCTATTTGAAGGATATTTTAGATCAAAAGCCTCATATTTTAAGTGCAGAGGGAGAAAAGCTTTTGGCCTCTGTTTCCGATTGTTTAAATGCACCAGGAAATATATTTGGAATGCTTACTAATGCAGACATGACATTTCCAAGTATAAAAGATGAAAGTGGTAATGGGGTAGAATTAACAGAAGGGAACTATAGTAGTTTTATAAAATCTAAGGATAGAAGAGTAAGAAAAGATGCCTTCGATGCATTATTTGGAACCTATAATGGATTTAAAAATACACTAACAACATCTTTAACATCTTCAATAAAGAATTTTATATTTAATGCAAAAACAAGAAATTATGCATCATCATTAGAAAGCTCTTTAAAGCCCAATAATATTCCGGTAGAGGTTTATCATAATGTGGTGGATACTATAAATAACAATTTATCCTCCCTTCATAAATACGTAAGCCTTAAAAAGAAACTACTAGGGCTAGATGAAATTCATATGTATGATTTATATGTGCCAATAGTTGATGTAGAAGTAGATCATATTGAGTATGCTGATGCTGTTAAAATCGCACTAGAGGGTATTAAACCACTGGGGCAAGAATATTTAGATATTTTCAAACAGGGAATTAGTGAAGGCTGGGTAGACGTATTTGAAAATAAGGGTAAACGAACTGGGGCATATTCTTGGGGCTGCTATGACAGTATGCCATATGTACTTTTAAATTATAATTATCAATTGAATGATGTGTCTACACTTGCTCATGAAATGGGGCACTCCATTCATTCTTATTATTCAAGAAAGACCCAACCATATATATATTCTGAGTATGTATTATTTTGCGCAGAAGTGGCATCCATAACTAATGAATGTCTATTAATAGATTATTTGATTAAAAATGAGACAGACAAAAGGAAAAGATTATTTTTAATAAATCAGCAGTTAGAAGGAATAAGAACCACAGTATTTAGACAATGTATGTTTGCAGAGTTTGAAAAAATAACTCATGAGAATATTGAAGGAGGAAATCCATTATCGCCTGAGGATTTATGTAAAATTTATCATGATTTAAATGTTAAGTATTTTGGAGAAGAAATGGTGGTAGATGAAGGAATAGATATGGAATGGTCGAGAATACCTCATTTTTACAACGATTTTTATGTTTATCAATATACTACAGGTTTTGCAGCAGCTAATTCTTTTAGTAAAATGATAGTTGAAGAGGGCGGGCTTGCTGTAGAAAGATATAAAGAATTCTTAAAAAGTGGTGGAAGTGACTATCCAATAAATATACTTAAAAAAGCAGGGGTGGATATGTCTACACCAAAACCTTTAGAGGATACTATAAGAAGATTTGATGAGTTATTAGAGATGTTGGAAAAAGAGATATAGAGTATAGAAGTTCGCCTACGCGCCTTGTAAAAGAACTCTACACTAGAAATTTGATTAAGAAATTCTAATCTTTTGCAAATATAAAATCCCCTAGCGCTCACACTCAGCGTCCTGCTTCGGGTTCGCTAGCCTGCCGTCCTGGCAGGCTCACGGGAATTTTATATTTGCAAAAGAAGAATTTCTAAATCAAATTTAATAGTGTTATCGTTTCTTATTACAAGTCGCTTCGGAGAAATTTCATACTTACTATTAAGCTGATATTTTAAGCGTACATTTGACAGACATTATAATAACGAAAGAGGCACAGAGATTATTCTGTGCTTCTTTCGTTATTGATTTTATTAATCTATTAGAACGTTAAGAAAAGTATATATTATGTAAATTGCAATTGTAATAATATATACTTTTCTGTTTTTTTATTTCTTTCTCTTAATATACCAATATACAGGCAATCCAACTAGTGTTATTGCAAGTCCTATAAGTGCGTTTGAAGTATCAGTCATAAGCGTACTTATTAGGATGTATATACCTCCGATAATTCCGATGAGTGGAATTATTGGGTATAATGGTACTTTATAAGGTCTGTCTAAATCTTTATGTTTTGATCTTAAGATAAAGATACCAGCTACTGCCATTGTGAAGAAAATCCATAAAACGAAGGTGACAAGGTTAGTTAATGTATCAAAAGAACCACTAAATACATATAAACAAGCAAGTCCTACCTCAAAAACAAAAGCGTTTAATGGAGTTTGATATTTTTCATTAACTTTTCCTATGAATTTATCAAAGGGTAATAGTTTGTCCTGCGCCATGGCAAAAGGGATTCTAACTCCTGTCATTAGGTAACCATTTAATGTTCCAAAGATTGAAATTAATATACCTCCAGCGATAAATAATGAGCCGGATTTTCCGAATAAAATTATTGCAGCATCAGAGGCTACCTTATTAGAACTTATAACAGCTTTTATAGGAATTATGTTTATAATTGCTAAATTAAATAATACGTAAACTATTATAATAACGACTAGTCCAGTAATTATGGATTTTGGTATGTCTTTTTTAGGATTTTTAAGTTCACCTGCTATATTACCTACACCTACCCAGCCATCATAAGCCCAAAGTGTTCCAAGCATAGCGGCTCCAAACCCAGCGCCAGCTGCTGTAGTGCCTACTGGTAGAGAAAAACTGTGAGCAGTTCCTTTTATAAGGCCTAAAGCAATGATAATAAAAATCGGGATTAGTTTTGCAATAGTTGCAACGAACTGAATTTTACTACCAAGTTTTGTTGATATAACGTTTGCAGTTGTAATAACAAACAACATTAAAATTGCAAATAGTTTTTGTTGCATTGGACTCATAGGTACAAAATTTGTTGCTTGAGTTGCCAGGACTATTGCTAAGGCAGCAGCGGCTCCAGGTACATAAACAACAGTTTGTACCCAACCAAATAAAAATGCGGCTTTTTCTCCATAAAGCTCTTTGAGATATATAAATATACCTCCAGTTTTTGGAATAGCTGCTGCGATTTCAGCTATAGTAAGAGCAGAGGCCATAGTTATAATACCACCTGCGATCCAAGCAAGTATTCCAAGGGTTGGAGACCCCGCATTTCTAAAGACAATGGAAGGTTTAAAGAATATTCCTGAACCTATAACCATACCTACAACTAAGGTAATGGCTTCGAGTAAACCGATTTCTTTTTTTAGAGTTTTTGGTGAATTATCGATTGAATTAAGTTTTTTTGATGTTTCCAGAATAAATCATCCTTTCTTTTGTTAGCTTTGGAGTAATAGAAAATTGGTATTAATTAAAGACTTCAGAAGATTATTAATTAGTATGTATATAGGCTTTTCTCCAAAAAAAGTCATTAAAATATATAAAAACAGGGAGTAAAAGGGCAACGAAAATACATGCCTTTTTACTCCCTGTCCTTTTATCTGAAAGTTTCCTTAGATAATCATCTAAGTTGCTCCGTTGATGCCACATTTAAGTAGTCTCTCCAGGGGTATGTCAAATTATTGTACAAAGTATTTAATAACAATAGCTAGTCTGTACTAGTCTGTTGATTATTATATACCTAATACCTGAAAGTTTCAAAATAAATCTAAAGCATAGTTTTATTTCTTTCTTCTACGGTTATCCAATGTGGATATCTCCAATAATTATCATCCATAAATATATATTTTAATATTTCTATATTATTTTAATAGGAAATTTAAATTTAGTCAACAAGTTTTATTATACATATAATACTTTAAGAAGAAAATAGTTGTTTTATTGGGTTTATAGTCTAAAGATGTAATATTTGTATATAGATTTTTTAAAACATACAAATTATATTATATTTTGGAGAATGACCAAAAATCTATTCCCAAGTAGAATACTTTTCAGAGGCAAGCTTATTTATATTATCTAGATCATAATCAGTAAATTCATACAAGGAATCAGGATTATTTTCTGTAACAATATAGCTCATAATTAAAGCTTAGAATTCCATGATAGATAGAGGCAGTTCCCCCTTGAATTAAGTTTATTGAACATTATGCACTAATGTATTTAATCGAATTATATCGCAAAATTCTGTACAGTGAAACGTGAAAGAATATAACAATCAATATAAAGAAAATTATATATTTTCAATCAATCTATTGAAACCGTTTAATTAATGTAGTACAATTGAATTAAAGTACTATACAATATAATTATATATTACGCAGATGATAATATCGAGAGATATCTATTCAGAGATAGCCAAAGGAGAAATGTAAAGAGTTGTCAGCTTTTTACAGAAACTTTCAGGCAAATATATCGATATTTGATGGAACTCTGGAAAGTCCAATTATTGGCACCGTAGGGGCAATACTATTAAAGTAGAAACTCACAGGTAAAAATACAGGGGTATAATGACATAAGGTTATTCTTATGATGTTATATCTCTTTTTTTTATATTTATTTTATATGTTTACAAAAATGGGAGGGGGAATCAAATTGGAAAATTTAAAAAAAACACCTTTATACAATACTTATAGTCAGTATGGTGGAAAAATAATTGAATTTGGTGGATGGGCAATGCCAGTACAATACGAGGGTATAATCTCTGAACATGAAGCGGTAAGGTATAATGCTGGGCTTTTCGATGTGTCACACATGGGAGAAGTAGATATTAGTGGAACAGAGGCTTTTGAATTTGTGCAAAATTTAGTTACAAATGATGTAGCGGTGCTTAAAGATAATCAAATACTATATACTTTTATGTGCTATACAAATGGAGGAGTAGTTGATGATCTTTTAGTATATAAGTTTTCTGATGAACATTTTTATCTTGTTATAAATGCAGGAAATATAGAAAAAGACTTTCAATGGATGCTCCATAATAAGGGCTTATATAATGTAGAAATTACTAATAACTCAGATGTTGTGGCAGAAATTGCTATTCAAGGACCAAAGGCTCAAATGATACTTCAAAAAATAACTGATATTGATTTAGAGGAAATTAAGTTTTTCTATTGTAAAAGAGATGTCATGGTAGACGGTATAAAATGTCTTATTTCAAGAACTGGATATACAGGTGAGGATGGATTTGAAATATACACTTCTAACGATAAAATAGAAAGTTTATGGCATAAACTACTAAAAATAGGCAAGGAAGATGGACTTCTACCTGCAGGCCTGGGATGTAGGGATACATTAAGATTTGAGGCTTGTTTGCCGCTGTATGGAAATGAAATATCACAGGATATTACGCCACTGGAAGCGGGCTTTGGTTATTTTGTGAAACTTCAAAAGCACAGCTTTATAGGAAAAGAAGCGCTAGTTAAGCAAAAAGAAGAAGGCCTTAAAAGGAAGCTAGTAGGTTTTGAGATGAAGGAAAGAGGAATTCCAAGACATGGATATGAAGTTCGCGTGTTAGGAGAAAAAATTGGGGTGGTAACGACTGGATATTTATCGCCTACACTAAAGAAAAATATAGGGCTAGCACTAATTGATTCTAAATATTGTGAATTGGGCACGGAAATAGAAATTGTAATTAGGGATAAACCATTAAAAGCTGAAGTAATAAGTAAAAAATTCTATAAAAAATTACCACAAATAAAAAATTAGGGGGATTAAAATGAAAACATTAAAAGAATTATTTTATAGCAATGACCATGAGTGGGTGAAAATTCAAGGAAATAAGGCATATGTAGGAATTTCTGATTTTGCACAGCATGCACTAGGAGATATTGTTTTTGTTGAACTACCTGAGATAGATGCAGAATTTACTAGTGGAGACGTTTTTGGGGTCATTGAATCTGTTAAAGCAGCTTCTGATATGATTATTCCGCTCAGTGGGAAGGTAATAGGTATAAATGAGGATATAGTAGATAATCCAGTGTTAGTAAATGACGACTGCTATGAAAATTGGATGCTTCTTATAGAAATTAGTAATATGGAAGAAATAAAAGGGCTTATGAACGAAGCGCAATATATTGAATATTGCAGTAAGGAGGAGTAATATGTTTCCATATATATCCAATACTTTTGAAGACGAAAAGGTAATGTTAAAATCCATAGGTGTAGAAACGGTACAGGAGTTATTCTCAGATATACCTAATGATGTAAAGTTAAATAGAGAGTTAAATATTAATCCATCTATGTCAGAACTAGAAGTGCAAAAACACATGAAAACCCTTTGGGGTAAAAATAAAAGCACGGAGGAATTAGTTTGCTTTTTAGGAGCTGGAGTTTACGATCATTATATTCCTTCTATAATAAAGCATTTAACTTCAAGATCAGAATTCTACACAGCATATACGCCTTATCAACCTGAGATAAGCCAAGGTACCCTTCAGGCTATTTTTGAATATCAAACATTAATATGCGATTTAACAGGACTAGATGTGGCAAATGCATCTATGTATGATGGAGCTACAGCTTGTGCTGAAGGGGCTATTATGGCTGTTGAAAGCACAAAAAGAAAAACTATAATTGTATCTAAAACCGTGCATCCTGAAATAAGAAAAGTTCTTTATACCTACACGAAATTTAAGAATATAGAACTAATAGAGGTAGATGAAAAGGATGGAGTCACTGATACTATAAAATTAAAGGAGCTTGTAGATAGTAGAGTGGCAGGAGTTATAGTTCAAAATCCTAATTTCTTTGGAATAATTGAAGATATGGGGTTGGTTGAAAAGATTACTCATGATAACAAAGCTCTATTAATAATGAGTGTAGATCCTATATCCCTTGCCATATTAAAAACTCCGGGAGAAATAAAGGCAGACATTGTGGTAGGCGAAGGTCAATCTCTTGGAAACCATATGAATTTTGGCGGACCTTATTTGGGATTCATGGCAACAACTACAAAACTTATGAGAAAAATACCAGGAAGGATTGTAGGCCAAACCGTTGATGTAGATGGAAAAAGAGCTTTTGTATTAACACTTCAAGCTAGAGAACAACATATAAGACGCGAAAAAGCATCTTCAAATATATGTTCAAATCAGGCGCTAAATGCATTAACTGCTGCAATTTATCTTATAACTATGGGAAAACAGGGATTAAAAGAAGTAGCATATCAAAGTATGCAAAAGGCACACTATGCTTTTGATGAAATTATTAAACTAGAAAAGTACAAGCCAGTATTTGATAAACCTTTCTTTAAGGAATTTGTGATTCAAGGACATGGAAGTGCTAGTGTTATCAATGACAAATTATTAGAGAGTAATATACTTGGCGGATATGATATAGAGAAAGATTACCCGGATCATAAAAATGCTCTGCTACTGTGTGTAACAGAAAAAAGAACAAAATTGGAAATTAACGCGCTAACAGCTGCAATGGAGGGTATAAAATGAAAGAGTATAATAAATTAATATTTGAGATCTCAAAAGAGGGAAGACAAGCCTATAAATTACCTCCATGTGATGTAGAGAGTACCGATATTAGAGAAATGATTCCGCAGCATTTATTAAGCAATAAAGATATAACACTTCCGGAAGTAAGTGAAGTAGATGTTATAAGGCATTTTACTTTATTGTCTAATAAAAATTATGGTGTAGATACTGGTTTTTATCCACTAGGCTCTTGTACTATGAAGTATAACCCGAAAATTAATGAAGATATGGCGTCAATTCCTTCATTTACGGGGATTCATCCTTATCAAAATGAGAAAACCGTACAAGGCTCATTACAATTAATGTATGAACTTAGTGAAAAATTAGCTGAGGTTTGTGGCATGGATCAGGTTTCGCTCCAACCTTCGGCAGGTGCTCATGGGGAACTTACTGGACTTATTATTATAAAGGCTTTTCATGAAAATGCTGGTGATTTTAAAAGGAATAAAATTATAGTACCAGATTCAGCTCATGGAACTAATCCAGCTAGTGCTAATGTAGCAGGCTTTGATATTGTTGAAATTAAATCTGATGAAAAGGGCAATGTAGATTTAGATAGCTTGAAATCAGTATTAAACGAAGAAATAGCAGGGCTAATGCTTACGAATCCAAACACCCTGGGACTTTTTGATGAGAATATTAAAGAAATATCAAAACTAGTGCATGAAGCTGGAGGGCTTGTATATTATGACGGAGCAAATTTAAATGCCATTATGGGCATGGCAAGACCAGGAGATATGGGCTTTGATGTAGTTCATATGAACCTTCATAAAACATTTTCTACACCTCATGGTGGTGGTGGGCCAGGAAGCGGACCAGTAGGAGTTAAAAAAGAACTGATACCATATCTACCTGTACCAATAGTAGAAAAGAAAGAAGAAAACTATACTCTTAATTACGATAAACCACTATCTATTGGAAAGATAAAGAGTTTTTACGGTAATTTTGGAGTGCTTGTTCGCGCATATACTTATATACTCTCAATGGGCGCTGAGGGATTAAAGAAGGCAAGTGAAATGGCAGTGCTTAATGCAAATTATATGAAAAGCAAACTGAAGGACTATTATTATTTGCCAATTGATAAAGTTTGCAAACACGAATTTGTTTTAGGTGGCTTAGAACAAGGACTGAGCGAAGTAACTACTTTAGATATTGCTAAGAGACTTTTAGATTATGGATATCATCCTCCTACAATATATTTTCCTCTAATTGTGGATAATGCAATTATGATAGAACCTACAGAAACAGAAAGTCTTGAAACTATGGATGCTTTTATTGAAGCTATGATAAGTATTTCGAAGGAAGCAAAAGAAAATCCTGAGTTACTAAAGAAGGCGCCATATAATACAGTTGTTAGAAGGCTTGATGAAGTTCGCGCTGCTAGATATCCAGTTTTAAAATATACTAAAACAATTTAACACAAACTTCGGGATAGATAAACTATCCCGAAGTTTATCTAATTCATCTCACAGTGAATTTAAAATATTATACATAAACACAACTTATAGGAGGGGCAGTGATGGAGAAGGACATAGTGATGGACAGGGATATAGTTATAATTGGTGGAGGTCCTGGGGGATATGTTGCTGCTATTAGAGCAGCTCAGCTTGGTGCCCGGGTTTGTATTATAGAAAAAGCTGAGTTTGGTGGTACTTGTTTAAATAGAGGATGTATTCCTACAAAGGTGCTGTATAGAAATGCTGAAATCTTAAATACTTTAAAGAATATTAATGAATTTGGAATAAAAGTTGATAGTTATAGTATTAGCGTAGAAGAAATTCAAAATAGAAAAGACAAAATAGTAAACCAGTTGGTAAGTGGGGTAGAACAATTATTAAAGGCTAACAATATAGATATAATTTTAGGGACAGCTTCACTAAAAGATAGAAATACAGTTTCTATTTTATTTCAGAATGGAGAAATAAGAGAAATAACATCTAAGAATATAATTATAGCAACTGGCTCTGTTCCATCAATGCCTAATATTCCGGGCATAAACCTACCAGGAGTATTTACTAGTGAAAGTATACTTGAATTTAAAGAAGTTCCTAATAATTTAGCCATTATAGGTGGTGGGGTTATAGGGATGGAGTTTGCAGGAATATTTAATGCCTTAGGATCAAAAGTAACTATAATAGAGTTTTTGCCTAGTATTCTTGCTCAAGTGGATACTGATTTAACAAAAAGGCTTAGTGTTTCACTTAAAAGAAAAGGAATGGGTATAAATACCAATACAAAGGTAATTAGAATTGAGAAGAATAATGATGGAATAATTGTAACTGCAGAAGGCAAAAGTGGAGAAATTGTGTTTATGACAGACAAGGTACTTGTGTCTGTTGGTCGAACACCTATGACTGAAGGCCTTAATATTGAAAAGTTAGGTATATTGATTAATAGAAAGGCTATTGTGGTAGATGAAAATTATGAAACTAATATCCCGCAGGTATATGCTATTGGCGATGTTAATGGGAAAAGTATGCTTGCGCATGTTGCATCACACCAAGGTAAAAAGGTAGCTGAAAAAATTATGGGGTTTATTACTCCACATTCTAGTGAAATAATACCAAGTTGCATTTTTGTATTTCCAGAGATAGCTTGCGTCGGTATTACAGAAAATGAAGCTAAAGAAAGTTCAATAGAGTATAAAACAAGTAAGTTTTTATTTGGTGCTAATGGCAAGGCTTTGGCACTAGGTGAAGGCGAAGGAATGATAAAGGTTATATCTTCACTTGATAATAAAATCCTTGGAGTTCATATAATGGGACCCCATGCATCAGATTTAATTCATGAAGGTACCATGGCTATAAATAATAATATGAAGGTAGATGACATTACTAGCATGATACATGCTCATCCAACTTTATCTGAAGCTTTTGAAGAAGCTGTATTAGGGTTAAAAGGTGAAGGTATTCATTCAGTACCAACTAAAAAGAGATAAAAGCAATATAAAAAAATTGGCAGAGTACCTGTCAATTTTTTTTATATATAGATGGGGACGGTTAACAACTAATGATTATAATTATGAAATAATGAAATTGAGGTAATTGATATAGGGGGTCATGTTAATTTAAGTTTAGGTACTCAAAAGATATAAAGTAGAATTGTTATTTGCCATAGATATCTATTGTTATTAAATATATAATATAAGATAGAATTATTAATTAATGGTTTATTAAGAATTAGTAAAACTATTTTAGTACATATTATTTAAAAAGGTATTAACTAGTTTTAAATTGTAAAAATTAATATTGTAGTGAACTAAATGGAGGAATGAAAATGAGATTATTATTGACAAATGATGATGGTATAAATGCAAAAGGGATATATGCACTAGCAAAAGAGCTGGAAAAAAATCATGAAGTAATTATCGTAGCACCAGATAGTGAAAGGAGCGCCTGTGGACATTCAATAACTCTTTCAAGGCCGCTTATTGTAAAAAAAATTGTGTTAGAAGGATTAGAATCAAAAGCTTTTAGTGTCGATGGAACACCAGCTGACTGTGTGAAAATCGCAATTAATAAGCTTATTGAAGGTGAAATAGATATGGTAGTATCAGGAATTAATAAAGGTTTAAATTTAGGTACGGATGTTCTATATTCTGGTACAGTTTCTGCAGCTATTGAAGCATCCATTTATAAAGTACCATCTATGGCGATTTCAATGCAGATTAATAAAAATGTTGAAAATTATGAAATGGCTTCAAAATATGCGGGAGAGATACTGCTTAAGGCTAAGCAGCATAACATTAAAAATGATATTGTGTTAAATGTAAATGTTCCATTGCTAAAAAAGAATGAGATAAAAGGGATTAAAGTATGTAAAATTGGAAGTAGATTGTATAACAACCGCTATAGTGGAACTGCTGGAGAAAACAATGGAACTCAGTATGAAATTAATGGCGAATTAATAGATATTCATGAGGAGGATTCTGATACCTTATACTTTAAAGAGGGGTATGTAACTGTAACTCCACTTCATTATGATTTAACTAATTTTAAAATATTGAATGATGTAAGTGAATGGTTTTAATATTTATTATTGATTCAGTTTGACTAATTTTATTTAGCTTCTAAAAATAATAAATATTTTTAGAAGCTTGTACTATTTCAGCGAACTAAAATATACTTATAATATTCTTTGATTTTTTTATTACAAGAGATTAATGAATATCTATCTTTAATATATAATTTAAATGAAGATTAATAAATATGCTTAGATTAAATAATAACCCTAATATCTAAGTACATGCATATGAATATTTGCTAAGAATAACAGTTAATAAAATCCCCAAGAATATTTTTATATTTTTCTTCAGTTGAAATTAATTCTATACCAATAGCGCTTAACTTGGATATTCTAGACTGTGTAATATTACCAAGCACGCTGGATATATCACTTGACTTAAAAGTACCTAGACTTTTCACTAGAACAATTATTAACGCTTTTGTATGTACAAGCTTTCTATTGTACTTAACATTAAGAAGAATCTTTGATGTATTCATCTTTGAGGCTATAAATTCTATTATATTTTCAACTGTAAAATTCCTATTAAGTACATTCCTTCCACTTCTATATTCTGTTTTTTCATCTTTAAATTCAATTTCTTCTTTTAATTTTTCGTCGTTGCATCCAAAAACAAGGCTATAGTAGTTTTTCCTTGCAGTGTCAAGGTTATCCCCAAAAAAACCCAAAACAAATCCATAATCAACTATGTTGAAATGGTCTCGTCTTTTCCCAATATATATTCCCAAACTAGAAAAAGCATATTTTTCAGGGCAATCTTTAAATCCACCAATATCTGTAGGATTATTATGTATATATAATGATACGGTCTTTAAGTATTGGTCATTATCAACTATTATGCTTTTGAATCTATCTTTAAAAAGAGGGCCAGTTCTTTCATATTTTTTATTATAATACATTGCATAAGAAAAATTTATTCCATGCATGACTTTTGATATATCCGCGCCATTAGCATCAATTAATAAATGGGAATGGTTATCCATAAGGCAGTACCCATAAATTTTAACATTATAGAGATTTTTATATTTTTTTACTAGTGATAGATACATTTTTTTATCATCGGAATTCCTGAATAAATCTACCTCGCTGATACTTTTGCACATAATATGAAATATAGCATCAGCTGCTTTTGATCTCTTTTTTCTTGACATGAAAAATCACCTCTCCATATAAACTTTTCTTAAAATCTTTGCCAATATTTTAGTGGAATATTCATGTTCTTAAGCTAATTATTAAAATACAAATACTTGTTAACCGTCCCCAAGGCTTCCCAAGGCTTCTCCCCAAGGCGAGCACCCAACACCCAAGGGAGCAAGAAAAAAAGGAAAAATGTTGACAAGTATTAATCAGTGAAATATAATAGAACATATGAACAATGATTCATGTGTTCATATGAACGGAGGAGATTGAATGGTAAAAAAAATAGAGTTTTGTACTTGTTCTACTATACATGAAGAGGTGGTAGAAAGAGTTAGAAAATCAATACCGCAGGAGGAAACACTATACGACCTGGCAGACCTTTTTAAAGTTTTTGGGGATAGTACACGAATTAAAATTCTTTGTGTGTTATTCGAAAGTGAAATGTGTGTTTGTGATATAGCGGCGCTTGTTAATATGACCCAATCAGCAATTTCGCATCAACTTCGTGTACTTAAAAATGCTAGACTAGTGAAACATAGACGCGAAGGTAAGGTCGTGTACTATTCATTGGATGATCAGCACGTTAAACAAATTTTTGATCAAGGGCTTATACACATAAAAGAATTAAAATAATATCTTATAATATATAGCAAAATACATACTTTATAAGTACATAAATTATTTTGGAAAAGGGGGGAGAAAATGGGGACTATAATAAAAAGAGAATTCATTTTAGAAGGGCTAGGTTGTGCTAATTGTGCTAGTAAGATGGAGGCTAATTGTAAAAGAATAGATGGCGTAGTTGATGCAAATATAAATTTTATTAGTAAAAACTTAGTAATCCAATTTCAAAGCGAAGATAAAATATTAATTATTATAGATGAAATAAAAAAAATAGTTAAGAGGATCGAGCCTGATGTTGTGCTTATACCAAAGACTGCAAATACATTTAAACATGAGGAAAAGGGCCATAATCATAGCCATAACCAAGTTGAAGTAGGTAATAGTAGAAAAAAAATTATAGCTTTTTCTATAGGTGTAGTGCTTTTCACTATAGCAGTTATATTTAAATTAGATTATTGGGTTGAATTTTCATTATTCCTTACAAGCTATTTATTAATTGGCGGAGGAGTACTTTTGATAGCCGTAAAAAATATATTAAGAGGGCAGGTGTTTGATGAAAACTTCTTAATGGCCCTGGCTACAGTGGGAGCGTTTTCTATCGGAGAATTCCCAGAGGGCGTTGGGGTTATGCTTTTTTACCGAGTAGGAGAATTTTTCCAAGATGTAGCTGTAAATAAATCAAGAAAATCTATATCAGCACTTATGGATATAAGGCCAGATTATGCAAATAAGAAATTTGAAGATAAAATTATGAAAGTAGATCCCGATGAGGTACACATTGGAGATATTATAATAGTAAAGCCAGGAGAAAAAGTACCTTTAGATGGTATTGTTATAGAGGGAAGGTCCTTAATAGATACAGCTGCCTTAACTGGTGAATCGGTTCCGAGGCAAATAAAAAGCGGAGAAGAAATTTTAGCTGGATGCATAAATAAAAATGGATTATTAACTATAGAGGTTAAAAAAGAATTTGGAGAGTCTACTTTAGCAAAGATTTTGGATTTAGTGCAAAATGCTAGCAGTAAAAAAGCGCCAACTGAAAACTTTGTAACAAAATTTGCAAGATATTACACACCCATTGTAGTTATAAGTGCAACAGCACTTGCAATAATTCCACCTCTATTAATCCCTGGTGCAACTTTTTCTGAGTGGATATATAGAGCATTAGTATTTTTAGTAGTATCTTGTCCTTGCGCTTTAGTGATATCTATTCCACTTGGATTTTTTGGAGGAATAGGTGGGGCATCCAAGAACGGGATTTTGGTTAAGGGTGGAAACTACTTGGAGGCATTAAATAGTGTTGAAGTGGTGGTTTTTGATAAGACAGGAACACTGACAAAGGGAGTATTCGAGGTTACAGAAATTAATGAGGAAAATGAAATAAGCAAAGAAGAATTATTGGAGTATACAGCTTATGTAGAAAGCTATTCAAATCACCCTATTGCAACATCTATATTGAAAGCTTATGGTAAAGATATAAATAAAGATGACATTAGAGGTGTGGAAGAAGTAGCTGGAAAAGGTATTAGAGCTAAAGTAAAAGGAAAATTTGTGCTAGCTGGTAATTCAAAACTAATGGATAGTGAGAAAATTGCCTATAATAAAGCTGAAAATGTAGGGACAGTAATATATGTAGCTATAGACAATAAATATGCAGGTAGTATTATAATTTCTGATGAGATAAAAGAGGATTCTATACGTGCTATAGCTAGTTTAAAGTCTATGGGCGTTAAGAAAATAGTAATGCTTACTGGTGACAATAAAGATATAGCAATAAATATAGGAAGAATTCTAGGTGTAGATGAAGTTTACTCAGAACTCCTTCCCCATGAGAAGGTCGAGAAGCTAGAAATGCTACAAAAGGAAAAATCAACTAAAGGAAAGATAGTATTTGTAGGTGATGGCATTAATGATGCTCCAGTGCTTGCAAGAGCAGATGTGGGGATAGCCATGGGTGGAGTAGGGTCGGATGCTGCGATAGAAGCTGCAGATATAGTGATAATGACAGATGAACCATCGAAAATCGCTAAAGCTATTGTCATTGCTAAAAAAACAAAGAGGATTGTTATGCAAAATATTATATTTGCACTAAGTGTAAAAATAGCTATTTTAGTATTAGCCGTTTTTGGAATCTCAACTATGTGGGAAGCTGTTTTTGGTGATGTTGGAGTTGCTCTAATTGCAGTGTTAAATTCTATGAGAGCTATGAAAGTTGAAAACTAATAACCTGATGACCCTTTTAAATTATGATTTGGTAGTTCTTGTTACTAATTAAATAATAAAGATAAATATTTAAAAAAAAGTATTGATTATATAAAAAATATATAGTATTATGTATTCAATAGAAGTTTTTCAAGCGTGTAACCGATTAAATTCGGGCAAAAGCTGAAATGGATAATATTAATTATCCTTTTCGGCTTTTTTTTATTATATAGGAGACAGCTTGCGCAAGTGGCTGTGGATAATATCTATACGCTAAAGCTTGTCACTTTTGCCACTTGCCACGTGAGTGGCACTATGAAATTATTTTGAATTTAAGGACGTCAAAAATCCTTAAAATAAATTTTTAAAAATAGGGGGAGGAATTTTATTATGATGAAGTATTTACAAAGATTAGGAAAATCATTAATGCTTCCAGTAGCTTGTCTACCTGTTGCTAGTATTTTGATGGGTATTGGTTATTGGATGGATCCTACAGGATGGGGAGTAAACAACGTAGCGGCAGCTTTCTTAATTAAAGCCGGCGGTTCACTAATTGATCACATGGGGATTTTATTTGCAATTGGTGTAGCTGTTGGAATGTCAGATGACAATGACGGTACAGCAGGACTTGCAGGTCTTGTTTCATGGCTTATGATTACAACTTTACTAGCCCCAGGAGCTGTAGCAATGTTTAAAGGGATTGAAGTTGCAGCAGTACCAGCAGCATTTAGCCATATTGAAACACAATTTATTGGTATTTTATCAGGTTTAATTGGTGCTAGTTGTTACAATAGATTTAAAAGTACTAAATTACCAGATGCTTTAGGTTTTTTTAGTGGAAAAAGAAGTGTCTCTATAGTAACAGCAGGAATATCAATTTTTGCAGCTCTTATTTTATTCTTTATATGGCCTCTAGTTTATGGAGGATTGGTATCATTTGGTAAGTCAATTATATCTACAGGTGCTATAGGGGCAGGTATTTATGGATTCTTTAATAGACTGTTAATACCAACTGGTCTTCATCATGCACTTAACTCTGTATTCTGGTTTGATGTAGCTGGAATTAATGATCTCGGTAACTTCTGGAAAGGTAAAGGAACACTAGGAGTAACTGGTATGTATATGACTGGATTCTTCCCTGTAATGATGTTTGGTTTACCAGCAGGAGCGCTAGCTATGTACCATACAGCTAAAAACAAGAAAAAGAAAGTGGTATATGGTTTATTATTAGCAGCATCAGTATCTTCTTTCTTCACTGGTGTTACAGAACCATTAGAATTTGCATTCATGTTCTTAGCTCCAGGACTATATGTAGTTCATGCTGGTTTGACAGGAATTTCTGTTTTCGTATGTGCATTGTTACCAGTTAGAGCTGGATTTAACTTCAGTGCAGGTTTCGTAGATTGGTTCTTAAGCTTTAAGGCTCCTATGGCTGAAAATCCAATCTTATTGATTCCAATTGGTTTAGCATTCGCTGTTATTTATTATGTAATATTCCGTTTTGTAATAGTAAAATTTAATTTGAAAACACCTGGTAGAGAAGAGGATGACAACGATGCAGAAATGAATGTAAAACTTGCAAACAATGATTTTACACAAATAGCATCTATTATCTTAAAAGGTGTTGGTGGAAAAGAAAACGTAGTATCTATTGATAATTGTGTAACTAGATTACGTTTAGAAATAAAAGATCAGACAAAGGTAAATGAAAAAATTATTAAATCTGCAGGTGTAGCAGGTATAATTAGACCTGGTAAAACAAGTTTACAAGTTATTGTTGGAGTGCAAGTACAATTTGTAGCAGATGAATTTAAAAAATTATGTAAGTAAAAATGATAAACTAATCCCATAATATTAAAAAAATTTAAATAACCTCCATAAGTAATAGTAGTTAAAAACTAAAAATACTTATGGAGGTTATTTTTATAGATCTAAGACGGCTTTTTTAATTTTTCTATATGCACAGCAATGTATGCAACTTCATCCTCCACCACAGTTAAATTCAATTGATCTTCTATAAGCTTACAAACTTTTTCAGCTAAGGAATAAGAGTCGCTATATTGTGCTTTAATTATATCAAATAATTCATTCTTAATAGAGTTATTATTAATTAGCCTTTGAATAGCAAAGCGAAGATGAGTTATAAATCTGGCATAGTCAATTGATCGTTTGTCAATTTGTATATCTAAACTATCTTCTATTAATTCTATAATAGAATTAGCTAAGAATGTATACTTTATAGTATTTGATAGCTTGCCATTATTTCTTGCTGAGTGAATGTGTAGTGTAATAAAGCCTATTTCACCATCTGGAATTATTATATTCATTTTCTTTTCAAGCATGGAAACGGCTTTTTTAGCTATTTCGAATTCTCTTTTATATAGTGTTTCAGTTTCCACCAAAAACGGATTTTCAATTTCATCATTTTGTTTAAGCCTCTTTAAGGTAAAAGAAATATGGTCTATAAGTGAAATATGTATTTTTTCATCTAGATCTTCGTTAAGCTCTTTTGATATCATAAATATTATCTCTTCACAAAGGCCAATTAATTCATCATCAACATTAGTTACAAGTTCTTTAAAATTATGATAATTAGTCTTATTGTCTAAAGAAAAAATCTTATCTACTTTTGTATCAGAAGAAAGTATATCATCTAAATGCTTCCCAAAACCCAAGCCTTTTCCAAATAGTATTTTTTCTTTATTATTTTGTGTTACTAGTAGAACATTGTTATTAAATACCTTTTGTATTGTATAGTCAACTTTAAAAAGGGAACTCATAAATATACCTCCTGTTTTTTACTAAAATAGATAATTTTCCTTATTGATATAGTCAAATTGAAAGAAATAATAGATTTTTATTTATTAACTTAAATAGGTTGTAAAAAATATAGATATGAAATATAATTGGTATAGACAACATAACAATATAGTAACATATGAACTATGCTTATGTATACAAAAACTTATTGTTAATTGAGGAGGGGAAAGCTTGAAAAAAGTTTCAAAAGATAACCCTATACCGCTTCATTATCAGATAAAAGAAATACTACAAGAAATGATAGAAAATGAAGAGTTAAAGCCGGGACAATTAATTCCAACAGAAAGAGAGCTTTGCGAAATCCAAGGGGTTAGCAGAATGACTGTAAATAAGGCTATTATGTCCTTAGTAAATGAGGGATTAGTTTATAGAGAACAGGGAAAAGGAACTTTTGTGTCTACTGCAAAGGCTAATCGTGAAATATCAGATCTTAAAGGTTTTACTGAGCAAATGCAAGAAAATGGCGTAGTATCAAAAACTAAAATATTATCATTTAAGATTATAGAAGCAACAAAAAAATATAGACTTGAATTGAAAATGCCTGAAGATGAAAATAAAATAATTGAAATTAAAAGACTGAGATTTAGTGATGAACAACCAGTTGCCATTGAAACAGCTTGGCTTCCATATTATTTGTTTAATGGAATGACTAAAGACATTATTGAAAATAAATCATTATACGAGATCTTTCGTGAAAAGTATGGATATCACCCTGATAATGCAAAACAAACCATTGAACCAACAATGCTAAATGAATATGAAAGTAAACTTCTAAATCAAGAAAACTCGGCTTTGGCTTTAATATTTAGACGAACCACCTATTTAGAAAATCAAATGCCTATTGAGTATACCAAGGCTATATATAGAAGTGATAAGTATAAATATCAAATAAACTTAAAATGAGAGAAAAATAATTAGGGTTGTTATTATACTAAAAAGTACGCAGGGAGGGTTTTATGAAAAAAAATAGTGAGGGTGAATTAAATTTAGACAAAATGAGTACCTATGAAATTCTTAAAAATGTAAATGATGAGGATAAAAAGGTAGCAATAGCTATTGACAAAGAGCTTATTAATATAGAAAAAGCAGTAGAATTGATCCTTGAAAGCTTTGAAGAAGGTGGGAGACTCTTTTATATTGGCAGTGGTACAAGTGGGAAATTAGGAGTAATGGATGCATCAGAATGTCCTCCTACCTTTGGAGTTTCTGATACTATGGTTCAAGGAATTATTTCAGGTGGAGTGGAAGCCTTAAGTGGATGGCTTGAGCATACAGAGGATGACCCAGACCTTGCTATTAATGATTTAAAAGTGGTAAATATAAATAAAAAAGATGTTTTAGTAGGTATAACGGCTAGTGGAAATACTCCTTATGTTGTACGCGCCATGGAATATGCTAAAGGAAGGGGGTGTAAAACCATTGCGCTTATGTGTAACTCAAAGGGGAAAATTAAAGATATTTGTGAAGTTACTATAGCTATAGAGGTTGGACCAGAAGTAATACTAGGGTCTACTAGAATGAAGGCAGGAACTGCGCAAAAAATGGTTTTAAATATGTTAAGCACAGTAGCAATGATTAAACTGGGCAAAACTTATTCGAATTTAATGGTTAATGTACGACCTATTAATAAAAAGCTACAAGAACGGGTACGGGAAATAGTGAAGCTTGCCACAGGTGTGGATGATACCACCGTAGATGAAATTTTAGAAATTTGTGAATATGATCCTAAAGTTTGCATTGTTAAAATTAAAGGCGATGTGACCGTTGAAAAAGCAAAAGAAGCCTTAGATAGGAGCAAGGGAAATGTAGCTAAGGCACTGGCAATATTGTTATAATTAGATACATGAAAATAAATAACATAACTAGCATACTGACTTAAAATTAAAATATATGATGAGGTGATGGAAATGAAAGCTATAGTTAATGGAAAACTTATAATGAAAGATAGAATAATGCATGATAGTGTAATAATTTTTGATAAACAAATTACAAACATTATAACTGAGGATAGTTTCCTTCTGTATAAAAAAGAATATAAAGAAGAGTTACAAGTAATTGATGCTGAGGGTAAATATGTTTCACCTGGATTTATTGATATTCATATTCATGGCTCAGGAGGCTATGACACCATGGATGCCACCTCGGAAGCCTTAAGAGTTATAAGTACTACAATAGCTGCAAATGGGGTAACAGCATATCTACCTACTACAATGACTATGGATAGTGATAGTATATATAATGCTCTAGATGCTATAAGAGAAGCAATGTCAACAGAAAATGAGGGGGCAAAGATTTTAGGAGCACATATGGAGGGACCTTTCATAAATGAAAAGTACAAAGGAGCTCAGAAGGCAGATAATATTATAGAACCAAATTATGATGTTATAGCTGATTATTTAGATATTATTAAAATTATAACTTTGGCACCTGAAAAAGATGAAAACCATAATTTTATAAAAAAAGTAAAAGAAAATTCTGAAATTACCTTGTCAATAGGTCATTCAGATGCAAGCTATGAAGAGACAATTGTGGCTATTGAGCACGGAATAACCCATGCAACTCATACATTCAATGCTATGACTCCCTTGAATCATAGAAAACCAGGCATTGTAGGTGCAATTTTTACAAGTGATATAACCTGTGAGTTAATAGCGGATATGATACATACTCATCCAGCAATTTTTAATATACTTATAAATGCAAAGCAAAAGGATAAAATTGTACTTATAACAGATTCTATGAGGGCTGGCTGCATGAAATGTGGTATATATGATCTTGGTGGACAGAAGGTAATAGTTGAAAATGGAGCTGCAAAACTTCAAGATGGTACTTTGGCAGGAAGTGTTTTAACCTTAAATAAGGGTGTTAAAAATATGATAATCCAAAGTGATTTAGAAATCTATGAGGCAGTAGCCATGGCATCCAATGTTCCAGCAAAGGTTATTCATATGGATAATAAAAAGGGAAGTTTAGAGGTGGGGCTAGACGCAGATATAGTAATTTTTGATGAAAACATAGATGTGTGTTTAACAATAGTTGAAGGAAAAATAGTGTTTCAAACCCAAAAGTAAAATTTTGGGTATTATTATGAGGTGGTGCAAATATGAGAATAATAGTAGTAGATAATTATGAAGAAATGAGTAAAAAAGCTGCAATGATGATAGCAAGTCAAATAATGCTAAAGCCAAATAGTGTGTTAGGACTGGCTACTGGAGATACTCCACTTGGAATGTATAAGGAATTAATTTCATTATATAGCAAAAATGAAGTGGATTTTAAAGAGGTTACAACCTTTAACTTGGACGAATATTATGGACTTAATAGAGAAAATCATGAAAGTTATTATAATTATATGATTGTTAATTTATTTAAGCATGTAGATATAAACATGGAAAATATTAATGTGCCCAATGGTATGGCAGAGAATGTTGATGCTGTATGCTTAGACTATGAGGATAAAATAAAAGAAGCTCACGGCATTGATATGCAAGTGCTAGGTATAGGTGGAAATGGGCACATTGGATTCAATGAACCAAATGTGAATTTTGAGGCACAAACCCATTTAGTAAATCTTGATGAAGAAACTATAGAAGCTAATTCTAGATTTTTTGACTCCATAGAGGATGTGCCAGTAAAAGCTATAAGTATGGGAATAAAGACAATAATGAACTCCAAGAAGATCATTCTACTTGCCAATGGAATAGGCAAGGCGGAAGCAATAGAAAGAGCAGTTAAAGGCAAAATAAGTCCTAAAGTACCTGCATCTATCTTGCAGCTACATAATGATGTAACACTAATTTTAGATAAGGAAGCTGCCAGCCTTTTATAAAACAAAACACCTATACTAGATAATGAACTGTCTCCTGTAAGTAGACAGTTCATTATTAAACTAGTGTAGGTGTTTTGTTTATTTCTCGTGAGTTATGTTGCTATTAATTTAAATCCTCTAATTTCGTTATTATCGTATAATAAATTAAAACAATAAGTTATTATATCACTTCTTTTAATTATTCCTATAAAAATATTATTATCATCTACAACAGGAATAAAGTTTTGATCCTTTGCTAGAGATATTAAACACTCTATATCTGAATTAATTAATACTGCTGTGTTACAGATGTGCATAGGAATATCACTAATTAAAATTTTACTTGTATCATTAAAACTTAAATTTGGAGTATTCTTTAGTTTCCATAATAAATCACCTTCTGTTAAAGTACCTACATAATGGCCTTTTTCATTTACTAAGGGCACAGCAGCATACCTATGGTACTCCATTCGTTCTAATGCTTGCCTCATAGTAGAGCTTGGCTTTTCATAAACAACTTCATTTTTAGGCGTAAGAAAAAAAGCTATGTTCATATTTACCCATCCTTTAAAAATTTTATTTTACCAGTTATCTTACAACCTTATTATACCATGTTTCTTTTGTTTATTGATGTATAATCTATTAAAATTGAAGCTATTTTATAAATGATTTGTAAAATGGTTAAAAAAGATTTGCAACCACTAATTATTAATGAATTTAATAATGGACTTTACATGAATTTTAGTCTAAAATACTAAAATAACAGGTTAAATAGTAATTATGTCATAATAATAAGGTATAATGGTAATAAGGAACTAGAGGAATGTTATTTTAATATAACATATAGACAAATGTAAAAAAATGAAGAGCGAGGGGGGGGGAATTGTTTTTTTAAGATGAAAAAATATTAGTAAATTACCGTCAAAGTGTCCCAATAAGGAAATTGTAAGAAGAGCAACCTTTAGAATATTAAGTACAGCAATTATATATAATTTAATTTTACGGAGGTTAGTATGAAAAAAATTTCAGCATATTCACGAAAAATATGGACAATAAAAGGATTAATCGCAACAGGCATATTTTTAGCAATTGCTGTAGCATTAAATATATCTTTAGAGTTCAATGATCTATGGAAATATGTAATAATTTTTAGTATATATGGATTAGCATTAATAATATTAATAAACTCTTTATTTATGTCAAAATATAGATATGAAAAATATAGATATGAAATAGACGCCCAAAAAATTATTTTAAGATATGGAGTATTCAATGAAAAAAATATAGTTATTCCTATGAAAAAAGTTAAGTACGTAGATATAAAGCAAGGAATAATTTTAAAAAAATATAAACTTATAGACCTAAATGTGCATACTGCTGGGGGTTTTTATGTAATTCCTTGTTTGGACATTGAAGTAGGAAAGAAAACTCAGATCAGTATTGCAAAATTTATTCAGGAGAGAAGTATATGAGAGAATTAAAAAATAATGACGAAAACGAAGATGAAAATGAATTTGAAGAGAGCATAAAAGAATTTACTCCACCTTTAAAAGATTTATTTATGATGGCAACAATTGCTAGTATTATTCTAGTGGGATTATCTATAATAATAGCTTTTTACTTTAAGGTGGGAGATATAATAATTTTTAGTATGTTATTTATTTCATGGATAGTATGTACTATTGTAACTTTAATAAAATATTATAAATATACAGTTATAAGAGAGGTCAACACTATTAAACTATCCTATGGGTTGTTCCATAAAAAGGAAGTATCTATTCAGGTAAAGGGAATTCAAACTTTAACGATAGTAGAGGGGATTATTCAAAAACCACTAGGTTATTTTTCATTAAAGGTGGAAACTATAGGTTGTGGAAAAGATAAAGGCGAAAGCATAATGATTTGCCCTATTGCTAAAAGTAAAGTACTTAATAAGTTTTGTGAAGATATTTTACCAGAAATGAATATTACTTACGATTTAAGAATTCCACCCCAAAAAGCTTTAAATGGATTTCTATTATTTAAATTATTAGAGGCGGTTTTGATAATAGGTCTAATAGCTATATTTCTTCCTTATGGATACTATGCATTTTTACTAATTCCGATTTTATTATTTTGCCACAGTATAAGATTTAAGGATAATGGTTTGTACTATGGTAGTGATTTTATTGTTATGCGGTTTAGAAAATTACATAGGGAAACAGTTATAATCAAAAAGGATTGTATTCAGTCTTTTGAAAAAGAACAAAACATTTTTCAAAAGAGAAGAGCTATTGCTAAATATAAAGTATATATAGCTACAGCTGGTTTAGGTAAATCATACAAGGTTGGATATATAAGTGAAAATAATCACAAGTCATATGCCTCTAAGGTGGTAGTTAATTTATAATTATGTGTTTATTCAAATGTTGGTATAAAAATAGACTGGCCTACTGACGATTATTTTTTTGAAGACTTATTTATAAAAACACTAAGGAGTGAGCAGGATGAATTTTTCAGCTGTTGATGAATATAAAAAGGCTAGTAAATCAGCTAAACTTAGATATTACATGGACATATCAAAAGGAAATTCAGGGCACATATCATCTTTAGATAGTATTTTAAAAAAACTAGACATAGTAGCAGAGATCCCCTTAGGAATAAAAAGCATTCCATTAAAAAAGATAATAGGAACTTATTTTTATACAAGGAGTAGGGATTTCGCAATGAATTTTCTTCCACTAGCTAATGAAGATAGTGAGTTTTCCACAAAATGGAAAGCGGTCTATACTCATCATATTAATGATGGAATAACTGATCCCATTAAAATTTATGAGTACATGAATGAATTCTATGTTATGGAAGGAAATAAGAGGGTAAGCGTATTAAAATATGTAGATGCTTATGCAATAGAAGGAGAAATTACTAGATTAGTTCCTAAAAGAGATGAGATGGATTTAAAAAACACAATATATTATGAGTTTTTAGATTTTAACAATAGCACAGGGATAAATGCTATTTGGTTTACAAGTGAGGGCAGCTTTCCACTCCTTTTCAAATATCTGGATGAATATAATCCAAAGCTTACCTTGTTTTCAAATAAATACGAGCATTTTTTAAAAAATGTTTATTCACCCTTTAGAAATATCTTTTATGAATTAGGTGGAGATAAGTTAAATATCACCACAGGGGATGCATTACTAGAGTATATAAAAATATATGGTATTTCAGAAGAATTTATAGAAAGAAAGAGAAAATTAAGAGTTGGAAAATTCTTAACTGAACTTGTGATACTATCTAAAAATAATGCAGTAGATATTCAAACGCAGCCTTTTGATGTGCATAAGAAAAATGTTATCACATCAATTACAAATTTAGTAACCACACATAAAAAGTTAAGAGTGGCTTTCGTTTTTGAAAAAACAATTGATACCTCAGGTTGGAGTTATGTTCATAACTTAGGAAGAATGTACGCTCAGAAACAATTAGGCAGTGAAATTGAAACTTTTGTTATAGAAAATTTTCAAAATGATGGTGATAGCTATGAAAGATTAAGTGAGTTATGTGAAGAGGATTATGATATTATTTTTACTACATGTTCATATTACCTTAATATAACTTTGAGAGCAGCTTTAAAATATGACAATATTAAGTTTTTTAACTGTTCACCAGTAAAGGCCTATAGAAATGTAAGTACCTATTTCGGACGCTCTCATGAACCAAGGTTTTTAATGGGCCTTATTGCAGGTACAATTACAAAATCAAACGTTATAGGATATATAGATATTTATAATGAAACAGAGATTGTAACAGGAATTAATGCTTTTGCACTAGGTGTTAAAACAGTAAATCCTAATGCTAAAGTTATGATTTCATGGCTTAATGAAACAGGGGATGTAAATCATTCTAAAGAATTAATTCAAAACCTTAAGAGCTGTGGTGCAGATCTTATAATGCAAAATGACCTAATAGCTTTAGGTAAGGGTTCAAGAGACTTTGGTTTATATTCTTTAAAATATAGTGAAAAAGAGGAAAGATGGATACCCGAAGTAAATTATGGTTTAATTACATGGGACTGGGGAGAATTTTACGAAAAAATACTTAGAAATATCGTAAATGGTAGTTTTAAAGGCATATTTAGCACTGAATCCAAACGTGTAAGCTTTTGGTGGGGAATGGACTCAGGCCTTGTGGATATTATTTATTCAAAACATAATGTGCCAATCCAAACTCAAAAGCTAGTAGATATTATGAGAGAATTAATTATTGAAAATAGATTTCACACTTTTGCTGGGCCGGTGCAGGATAGCTTTGGTGAAATCAGAATAAAGGATGGCGACATAGGAAACTATGAGGATATGCTTTATATGGACTGGTTTGTAGATAATGTGGTGGGAGAACTTCCAAGGGAAGAAGAATAGAATCTCAAAAGATAAGTAGGTGATTAAAGTTAAAGTATTATTAGTTTCAGATATTGAAGATAGCTATATTTGGGATCACTTTGATTATGAAAGATTTAGTGAAATTGAGCTGGTAATATCCTGTGGAGATTTAAAAGCAGAATATCTAGAATATATAGCTGATATGATTAAAGCACCAGTAATTTATGTTAACGGTAATCATGATACAAGGTACTTAAACAATCCACCAGCTGGATGTATCCCTATTGATGATAAAATTTTTGTGTATAAAAATCTTAGAATACTAGGCCTTGGAGGATCTATTGACTATAATAAAGGTCCTTTTCAATATTCACAAAAGGAAATGCAAAAAAGAGTTGCAAAACTAAAGTTGAGTTTATGGAAGAACAAAGGATTTGATATATTAGTAACCCATTCACCAGCAAAAGGTATGGGGGATGCAAAAGATCCTTGCCATCAAGGCTTTGAAGTATTTATAGATGTTTTAAATAAATATTCTCCGAAATATTTTTTTTATGGTCACCAGCATTTGGAGTATGGAAAAGGTGAAAGAAGAATGATTTATAACACCACAACGCTTATAAATGCATTTAGATATTATATTATTGAGATATAAGAAGCCCATGGGTAATTACCCATGGGCTTCTCAATATTTTCATGTACATAAGTTAATTATATCCTACTACCTAAGTTTAAGTAGAAGCAGATATTTTCTTTTTTTTCAAGAAATCCCATTTGGTTTCTGTTGTTATAATCGCTAAAAATATGGTTATGCAGCCTATAACCATTTTTGATGTAAATATTTCATTAAGCATTAAAACAGATAAAATAGAACCAAAAACTGACTCTAAACATAAAATAATAGCCGCATGAGTAGAGGTGGTATATTTCTGTGCTACATTTTGTATAATAAATGCAAACATTGTACTAAAAATCGCTAAATAACCAATTGCAAATATTGCATCTGAATTCAAATTCGTTGGCATTGGTTCATAAATTAAAGCAGCTATAAGAGAGAATACTGCAGCAGATCCCAGCTGTATTATTACAAGGGTTATAGCACCGACTTTTTCAGTGAAAAAACCAACAGAAACTATATGCGCTGCGAAAAATACTGCGCATATTAAGGTCAAAGCATCACCAAGGCCGATATATATACCTCCATCTAGAGTTAACATACCTATTCCTATAAAACATAGAAAAGCAGATACTAATGAATAGGTATCTGGTTTTCTTTTGCTAATTGCCCAATAAAGAAAGGGCACAATAACTACATTAGTTCCGGTTAAAAAAGCGTTTTTGCCAGCAGTAGTATATTTCATACCAATGGTTTGAGCAGCAAAGCCTAAGAATAAGAGAAGTCCAACCAAAGTTCCAACCGCTAGCTGATTTTTAGTAATGTGTTTAATTTTCTTTCTGAAAAATAAGAGCATAATTATCGTAGAAATACCAAAACGCATTGTCATAATATAAAAAGGTGTAACACTATCTAAAGCACCTTTTACAGCTATAAATCCACCACCCCAAACAATTGCCACTAGCAGCAAAGACATATCAGCGAGAATACTCTTTTTTTTGTCTGTATTTTTCATGATTAGCACTCCTTTAACATATGAGGCATCTTTGCCTTGTTATTTTTAAAAATGATAGAGATTAGGGTAGGAATTCTGTAATAAATATATTTTTTTCTTTACTTAAATCGATAAAGGATGAATCAACAGAGATAAGAGGCTTAGAAATATTATTTATATCTATTTTAATTATCTTTCCGACAGAACCATCATTAAGCTTTACCATTTCGCCAGTATAGTAATTTGACATTTGCCTTATGAAGGTAGTTAGATAATTATAATCAAACAAACCCATGCAATCATGTTGCATAATTTCTAAAACTTTAAAGGGATTTTGTCTTTTGCAATATACTTTGTCAGAGGTCATAGCATCAAACATATCTGTAATTCCTATTATTTTTGCAAAAGTATTAATTTTAGATTCTTTTAAACCAAGAGGATACCCTGAACCATCTATACGCTCATGATGCATAAGCACACCTAAACTTACAGAAGTATCTAAGTTAGGAATGTTTTTTACAAACTCATAAGAATAAACTGAATGTTTTTTAACTTGTTCAAATTCTGATTTTGTAAGTTGTGAAGATTTATTCAATATATCTGAGTTAACTTTTGTTTTACCGATATCATGAAGAAAAGCTGTATAGGTCAAAAGTGTTAAATCTCTCTTAGATAACTTCAACCATTTACCTAGCATAGAACTTAAAAATGCAACGTTTACACAATGTCTTATAAGATACTCGTCTACATCTCTAGAACTCGAAATGCTTTTTAAAATAGATCCATAATCGTTAAGGTTATCTAAGATTTCTTTAGACATACTTCTTATGTCTGATAAATCTGGTTGAGAATTTGTTTCTGCGTTATTTAGAAATTTATCTACGCTATTTGAAAAATTATTTAAAACATTTTCAGTTTGAATTAAAGTTTGTGAACTAGAAACTACCGTTTCTTCATCATCATTATAAATGGATATAGTATTTAATGGGTAGAGTTCTAGTATTTTCTTAATCGTTGTGCTGTTTAAAACAACTTCCTTTGCAACTAGAGTTAATCCGTTTAAAATTAAATTTTCCGATAAAATCATACGTGGTTTTAATTCGTAAATGCTTATACTTTTAACATTTGGTTTCATAGATACATCTCCCTCAAAATCAACTCGCAAATTTTGTTGAATTATTTAATTAGCTGTAGATAAATTATAAATTCCAATAATTTTATTTTACCATAAAAACTAATATTATCCTATAAAATTAAAGTTATTAACATATGTTATATTGTGTTTTGTGACCAATTTATTTAATTAATTGACATTTATAATTAACATATTTATAATTAACTATATCAGAGCGAATTACTAAGAATTCGCAAGATACCTTAGTTGATTTTTAAGAGTAATATAGAGGAGAGAGATAGAAATATGGAAGTATATTTAGATAATAGTGCAACTACCCTGCCTTATGAAGAGGTTATTGAGGAGGTATGTAGTGCTATGAGGAATTACTATGGAAATCCATCATCAGCTCATAGTTTAGGGTTTAAGGCAGAGCAAAAACTTAGGGAGATAAGAGTAGATATTGCGAGTAGTATAAATGCTACAAGCGAGGAAATAATATTTACATCAGGAGGAAGCGAAAGTAATAATTTTCTTATAAAGGGGTTTGCTAAGTCCACGTCTCATATAATAACTACTAAAATTGAACATCCAAGTGTAACAAACACATTTAAGGTATTAGAAGATTTAGGAACAAAAGTTACATATATTGATGTAGATGAAAATGGTAGAATCAATGTGAAGCAGCTTATAGATAGCATAAATAAGGATACTCAAATTGTAAGTATAATGCATGTTAATAACGAAGTAGGGGTTATACAGGACATTGAACTTATAGGTAAATTAATTAAGGAGAAAAGTAATAGGGCTAAGTTTCATGTAGATGCAGTGCAAAGTTATGGAAAACTTACTATTGATGTAGAAAAGTATAAAATTGATTTGTTATCTACTAGTGCACATAAAATCCATGGTCCTCGAGGAATTGGATTTGCATATGTACGAAAAGGGCTTATACCTCTTAGCTTGATAAACGGCGGAGGGCAAGAAAGGAATTTAAGGTCAGGTACAGAAAATCTTGCTGGAATTGCTGGATTTGCAACTGCAGCACAAATTATGTGCAAAAATCAGAATGAGAATTTCAACAATGTTTTAGAGATAAAGAAATATTTTATAGATAAACTCTCCCGCCTAGAGGATGTAATAATTAATAGTAAGTTAGAAGATAGTTTTACACCTTATATACTAAGTGCTTCATTCAAGGGTGTAAAAGGAGAGGTACTGCTTCACTGCTTAGAAGAAAAAGGTATATATGTGTCTACGGGTTCTGCATGTTCAGCTAAAAGCCCTAATAAAAATAGTGAAATATTAAAGGCTCTTGGAAGAAATTTAGAGGAGCAAAAGGGAACTATACGGTTTAGTTTTTCTGAATATAATAAAAAAGAAGAAATAGACTATGTGGTAATTGAATTAGAAAAATCACTAGAATTTTTAAGAAAACTAAACAAAAGATAATTGGTATCAACCCAGGTGATGATTTAACGATATTTCACATAAGAAAAAGAGGAGTGCGAATAGATGAGAAAATTGATTTTAGTAAAATATGCCCCGGAAATCTTTTTAAAGGGACTAAACAGAGGTAAATTTGAAAAAAAACTTAAAGACAATATAAAAAATGTACTAACAGGCTTAGATTACGAATTTGTTGAGGACTCAGGAAGATGGTTTATATGCTCGCAGCAAATGGATAAAATCATAGAAAAGGTTAAAAATGTTTTTGGAATAATGGAGGTTTGCATCGTTACAGAAGTTGAAGCAACTCTTGAAGATATCCAAAAACAAGCGCTCTTAGAGCTGTCAGAAACTTCAGCTAAAACTTTTAAAGTAGAAACTAACAGAGCAAACAAAAATTTTAACCCAAATTCATTGGAAGTAAGTAGAAAAGTAGGAGCTTACATATTACAAAATAATGAAGAAGTAAGTGTAGACGTTCATAATCCTAATTGTACTATTAATGTAGAAATAAGAAATAGTGCATACATATATGCTAAAAGAATAAAGGCAGTGGGCGGGTTACCTTATGGAATGAATGGTAGCACTATGCTTATGCTATCTGGAGGTATAGACTCCCCTGTTGCAGGGTATATGATGGCAAGAAGAGGTGTAGAACTGCATGCAGTTTATTATCATAGCCATCCATACACTAGTGAAAGAGCTAAGGATAAGGTAAAGCAATTAACTAATATTTTAAAAGGATACACTGGAAAATTAACCTTGTATGTAGTACCTTTTACTGAAATTCAGATGCAAATTATAGAAAAGTGCAGAGAAGATGAATTAACAATAATTATGAGAAGATTTATGATGAGACTTGCCTGTGTTCTTGCAGAAAAATATAACATAAATTCAGTGACTACTGGAGAAAGTATAGGACAAGTAGCTAGTCAAACCATGGAAGGCCTTGTAGTAAGTGATGATGTTTCTGATAGACCAGTTTTCAGACCACTGGTGGCTATGGATAAAGTAGATATTATGGATGTATCAAGACAAATCGCAACTTATGAAACCTCCATTTTACCTTATGAAGATTGTTGTACAATTTTTGTGCCTAAACATCCAAAAACGAAGCCAAGGTTAATTGAGATAATTAAGTCTGAATCAGTTTTAGATATTGATAGACTAGTTGAAAAGGCTATTTGTGAAATGGAAATTTATAAATAAATATATTCATGTTAATAGGTAACCATATGTATTAAATCAGATAAAGTGTAAATAATATTAGAAGAAATATTGATTTAAAATATATTAAAGAGGTGATTAACATGGCTAAAAAAGGTGGAGAAAAAAAATCAGGTTCTAAGGATACAAAAGATAAAACGCAGAAAAAGAATCAAAAGGGCAATACAGTAGGTTAATAAACAGTTATTTAAAATATAAGCTAACAAAAGTAATAAACCATTTTTGTTAGCTTATTTTTATCTTATATAGGGCAAAAGACTGCTATAAAGAAAGATAGATTTACCATAGAAATAAAAAAATGTTGAAAAAAACATTAATATGTGATATTATGTCTGTATTACGTAATTAGTATGTAGGATTTTGTTGTAAGTGTAAACTTATATGTAAAAGTTTACAGTAGAAAATCAATTTAATAAATAAATTTGCGTGTTACTGATATAATCAGGCATGAGCATAAGTCATTATAATATATAGCTATATTTAATTATAGCTATTAATATGACTTTGCTCATGCCTTTTATTTTTGCTAACATGCCACAAAAGAGAGGGGAATATAAATGAAAAAAGCTTTTGGTGTCTTACAAAAGGTAGGAAAAGCATTAATGCTACCGGTAGCACTTTTACCAGCGGCAGGGTTATTGCTTGGATTTGGTAACATGTTCCAAAGCGATCAATTTTTAATGAATGCTCCAATATTTAATGCTGGTTGGTTCCAAATGGTAGCTAAAATCATGGAACAATCTGGGGATGTTATTTTTGGTAACCTTGCATTATTGTTTGCAGTAGGAGTTGCGGTAGGCCTAGCTGAGGGTGAAGGAGTTGCAGGACTTGCGGCAATAGTTGGTTTCTTAATAATGAATAAAACACTAGGTATTGTTGCTGGAGTTACTCCAGAATTAATTAATAGAACACATCCACAGTTTGCAAGCGTATTAGGTATCCCAACACTTCAAACAGGAGTATTTGGTGGTATTATAATAGGTATTGTAGCGGCGCAGTTATATAAAAGATATTACAACATTGAATTACCTTCTTACCTCGGGTTCTTTTCGGGTAAGAGATTTGTACCTATCGTTACAGCAGTAGCTGCTATTGGAATAGGTATTGCAATGAGTTTTGTTTGGCCTCCAATCCAACAGGGCTTAAATATATTTTCAAAAAGTATGATTGAGGCTAATCCAACAGTATCAGCTTTTGTATTTGGAGTAATAGAAAGATCATTAATTCCTTTTGGATTACATCATATTTTTTACAACCCATTCTGGTATCAATTTGGTGAGTATATAAACAAAGCTGGTCAAGTAGTTAATGGGGATCAAGCTATATTTATGGCTCAGTTAAAAGATGGTGTACAATTTACAGCAGGTACATTTATGGCTGGTAAATTCCCATTTATGATGTTTGGACTTCCAGCAGCAGCACTTGCAATGATTCATGAAGCAAAACCTGAAAAGAAAAAAATTGTAGCTGGTATTATGATATCTGCTGCATTAACTTCTTTCTTAACAGGTATTACAGAACCAATTGAATTTTCATTCTTATTCGTAGCACCAGTATTGTTCGGAATTCACTGTATATTTGCAGGATTATCCTTTATGACAATGCAACTTTTAAATGTTAAGATAGGAATGACCTTCTCAGGTGGACTTATAGATTACTTACTGTTTGGTGTAATTCCAAATAGAACAGCTTGGTGGCTCGTAATCCCTATAGGTTTAGCATTTGCAGCGCTTTATTACTTCGGCTTCCGTTTTGCTATAAGAAAATGGAATCTTAAAACTCCAGGTCGTGAAACCGATGTGGAAGAAGACCCAAGTACTGTAAAAACTAATCTTAAAGGTCAAGAACATGCAATAGCAGTATTAAAAGCATTAGGTGGAAAAGAAAATATAACAAATTTAGATGCTTGCATTACTCGTTTACGTGTAAGTGTCGTGGATGTAAAAACAGTTGATAAAGCAGAGCTTAAGAAATTAGGAGCTGCTGGTGTGCTTGAAGTTGGTGACAGTGTTCAAGCGATATTTGGAACAAGAGCAGAGCATATAAAAACAGAAATTAAAGAAGTTATAGCTAAGGGTTTAGATAAATAATACTTGTAGTTGTAATTAAAAATAAATTTTAACATGAAAAAACATTAGATAAGTATGTTACTTATCTAATGTTTTTTTGTTGTTTAAAAGGTATCACTCATAATAAAGAGTAGCTTTTTAATAATCTATAATACCTCAATTCTAGCTGGCGTACCATCAATGGAATCTGAAAAATGCATATGGTTAAATTTCCACCTGCCATCTCTCTTTACTAATATTCCAACAAATTTCATGGAAACAGTTGTTTTTTTATCAGAAGTTTCAAGTATATCTAATGAATTATTTATTGATAATAACATTAGATTTATTAATTCTGTATTTGTTTTTTTCAGTTTTAAATACCACTCAAAATTTTGTTTTGGCCAAGAGCAAACATTTTGTTCTTTCCAAGTAAATTTTATTAGTGCCTTTGAGTAAACCACCGCTATATTATCTAAAACAGAAATATAAGCATTTTCTCTATTCAAATTGAAATCTCCCCAATATTTCCAATCTGATTTCAATAGTTCTTTTGCTTCATTAAATCCATGGAAAACTTCCCCTTGATCTGTTCCAATTATAGATATGAGTTCACTATTATCGAGTAATTCTTCTCCGTAATTATCAACTAAATTGGTATCACGTTTATCATAGGCTTCTTGCAGGGTTTTTAGAATTTCTTGGACCTCTGCTATTTCTACACTATCTTTTTTATCGATGGGAATAACTTTAAACTTATCATCAATGTTTTCATTAGTTAACATAAGTTCGTTACCATCTGAAGAGAAGGAAAGAGTCATATGCTTTATCATCCATTTTAATCCATCATTAATCATGACTATAGTAACTCTAAAAGGCCATATATACTCTTCTCCTCTTTTTATATCATTTAAAGTTGTTACAAGTTTGTTTGAAAGTTTAATTAGAGTTGATTTTGATACCTCTTTATTATTTAATTCTCTAGATAATTGATCTACCATAGCCTCACATGTTTTCTCTTGCTTAATATTTCTGATACTTTTACCATGAAGGGCTATTACAGCCACTGAATTCTCTATATTAATTACAGATTTATCTATATCTAGTTCTATATTTTCTAGATACTTATTTTCATCTTCCCAATAGGACTTAATATTAGTTGTTATTTCTCCTAGTCCAAAACACCAACTGTTTAGTCCAGCACCTACAAAACTTGTATCTTTCTCGTTTATGAAAAATTCGTTAATAACGCTTTCTATGTTATCAAAATCTTTTTCATTATAGTTCTGCTGAAAATTACTTAAAACTGATTTTATATCTTGAATTGTTTTTTCGTCTTTTCTCATATGATTTAGCCCCCTTGTTTATTTTATATATTACAAATTGAATAGGGCTTTTCATAGCCTTATCCTTACCGTATCATTTTAATACTTACTGTGACTTAATTATATACCGACTATATTTCTATAGAGTTCTTTACAAATTAAAATTGACTTGTTATTTATTTTCATGCCCCTAATAGGATTTGTGTAAAGAATAATATAGAAATATACTTTCCCTTTTATTACAAAATATATAATGCTAAATTCTAAGTACGTGGATTGTAACATAAAAAACTACCACTCATAATTAAGAGTGGTAGTTTTAAATCTATGCGATTTTTGCATAGATAATCTTTCTAATACTATATATTGATAGAAAAAAATCTTCAGCTAAAGCATCAATAGTATAGCCTTTTTCATATTTACTGCGTATATCTTCATTTCTATTTTGTATATATGCCCTATGACCTGAATTCTCTCCCCACTTTTTTTTCTTTTGTGGTTCTGACGGAATATATACATATTGACCTTGAATATATTTTTGAATTTCTTTAACTAAATTATCTGGTAAAATTGTTTCAGCTTTTACATAGTTCATAAAGCCCAGCTCCTTAAATATATATTTTAAATTTAAGAAGGCAAAGCCTGTATTATATGTAAATATTAATGGCGATTAAAACCCTGTCTCTGTGCAAAATATCACCAAATCCATATATATATATACAGTCTTTGCACAGAGTTTTTTATTATTTATATAATCTTTAGATAAATCACATAACATATTATTCACCCCCACCTTAGTTTATATGATAGCATTTTTTGTGCTTATTTTCAATATTTTACTATCACAAGAAATGTGGTTAAATCATCACTTGATGTGGTGCAATATTTGCAACTTCATGAAAATATGATTTTGATTATTACGAATTGCATACTTTCTTAGTGTTTATTAATAGAGAACTTATTAAGATTAAAGCTAGTATCATTACGCTCAAATTAATGGCAAATATAGTTTTATTATAAAGTAAACATTCACCAAGAAAGCTTGAATGTAAAACTACATATGAAATCCATGCACTAGAGCCAGAGGTAATACTAAATTCAAGGTTTTTATTTATGAGAATATATAATGTTATATAATAAGTTACAATCATGTGGGTAAGCCAGGTAATTATCACATAGAAAAATGGAAACTGCTGGTATCATCTTTAATAACAACGGGATTAGGAATAGCAATAGCTATACCACTCGTAGCCGTTATTAAACCAATATTAAAAGAAGTGGCATGAATTTAGCTGAATAAGTTATATGAAAAAATGTATTAATCTACCGCTTTACCTTACAATTTATTTCTGTTAGAATGATAGTATATATTGAAATTAATTTATAAGTAATCTAGTGATTTAAATTGGATAGTATTTATAATAGTATAATGGTTTTTACTTTTAAAAATAATTTGAAATACTATAAATATAGTGTAAGTAATTAAATTTTCTATAATAAGACCAAACGGAGTAAGTGAGAAGGAGTTGATATAATGAATAATGAAGATAAAATATTAAAGATATTAGGACAGATTCAAGGTGATATGCAATTAGTCAAAATCCAGCTTAAAGAACATGGTGAAATGCTTAATTCACTAAAAGTCGCGTCAGAATTTCACAAAGCGGATATAGATAATTTAACGCATGAAGTTGTAAATATGTCTGGTGAACTTAAGGCTGAAATAAAAGAAACTAATTTAAAAATAGATACAATTGCTAAGGACTTAAGTTTTGTAGAACTTGCTACAGGAAAGAATATAACAGATATTGCATATCTAAAATATGCAAAATAGTAAATGAAATATGAAGACACTTATGTAGGTGTCTTTTTTTATTTCGCTGTTTTTTTTGTGCGCCTAGTATGAGCTAATAATTTTAATCACGTGGTGGGTTTGATTAAATAAAATAGTACTTGTTCTTATTTTATTTAAATAAGAAGTATGGTAAAATATCGTTAGATATTTTACAAATAATTCATTTAGGGGGACAACAGATGATAAAAAAAATATTAGCTCTGGGACTGTGTATGATCTTAATCATACCAATGGTTGCATGCACAAAACAAGATCAGAAGATTGACAAAAAAGCTATTAAAATGGATACAGTTATGCATTTAATAGCTTACGGTTCTAAGGCTGAAAAAGCAATAGAGGCGGCTTATACTAGAGTAGATGAAATTGAACAGATGGCAAGTTCCTCAATTAGTACCAGTGATGTTAATAAAATCAATAATGCTGCAGGAAAAGACTATGTAAAGGTACATCCTGAGATTATTAAGATTATAAAAACCTCACTAGAATACTCTAAAATTACAGATGGATACTTCGATATAACAGTAAGTCCACTTATAAAGCTTTGGGGAATTGGTACAAAGGATGAGAGGGTTCCAACTGCTTCTGAAATCAAAGAAAAACTAGCAGTTGTAAATTATAAGGACATCAGCATAAATGAGTCAAATAGCAGTGTTAAGCTAATGAAACCAGGTATGTCTATAGATCTTGGAGGCGTTGCTAAGGGATTCACTGCAGATGAGGTTGTAAAAGTTTTTAAAAAATATAAAATTAAGAGCGCCATTATAAATCTTGGTGGAAGTTCTATATATACATTGGGTGAAAAGCCTGATAAGACATTATGGTCCATTGGAGTTCAACATCCAAGAAAAGAAAGGAATGTTGCATATACTGGTATAATTAAGATGTCTCAAAATGCACTTTCTACATCTGGGGATTATGAAAGATTTTTTATAAAAGATGGAAAGCGCTATCATCATATATTGAATCCATATACTGGGTACCCAGCAGATGCTGGAGTTATGAGCGATACCATAATTATAGACAGTAGTAATCCTGATTGTAATATGCTTGCAGACATTCTTACTAAAGTTACTTTTGTATCTGGGGTAGATAAAGGATTGAAAATTATTGATAGTATTCCCGGTGTCTCGTGCCTGGTGGTAACTACAGACAATAAAGTTTATAAATCATCAAAGTGGAAGACTCAATTGGAAAATTTAGATTCTGATTTTAAAATGGCAAATTAACTCTTAGAGCCGCTATTTCTATAGTTAGGCTATTGATATGATTTGTTAGTTCTCTGTTTATTTCCTTAGTTCTGCATATTTTCACCTTCATGATTATAATTTGTTATACAAAATAAATTCAATATTAAAAATATTGAGAATAGATCGATAAATCCTTGACAAATGGAAAAATATATAATATAATGTAAATAATGAGAAACATGAGGGGGATATGTAATGATTATGTTGAGTCTAGTCTAATAAGTTTAAAATCTAATAATAAAAAATCTTAGCGCAGTACTTATAACCACCGTTATATTAAGTATATTTGTGGTGCAATAAAATATTTAATTGCATACTAAAATTTAAATATATTTAGGGTTATATGATTTAGATTTTTTAGATTTTAATTATATAGATAAGGAACAACATCAATTACAAACCTTTAATTTTCATTAATATTAAGTGAGTGTTTTATAGACTATGTTTTAGTTAAATAAACACATATGGCTATATAATTATTGTAGAGTTGTTGATAGGGGCTTTTATATGCTTTTATGAAGACAAGTACAAAATTAGTCAAACACACTTTATAATAATTTGAAGTTTAGGCTGCGTTGTCTTTGATAACACAGCTTTTTATTTTTAGTGTTTATGTTAAGCCAATAGGCAGAGATGCTTAATAGGCATATTTAACATAGGTACTATGAATTCTTAGGGATGTAGATGAATGAATGTTCATCTATGTCCCTAATTTTTTTATCAATAAACAAGGTGAAAAATATTGGGGACGGTTAACAATTAAATGAAGTTTCTATGAAAAATAGGAAGGGACGGTTAATAAATTTATGAAGTTTACAAATTAAGACTTATCAGTTAATTTTAAATTCAATTATGAAAAGGGGAAATATAATGGAAATGAAAAATCAAATAGTAAAAAACCTAGATAAGGTACTCAATGAATATGCGGTAAAAAACTATATTCCAGGCCTGGCAGTAGGTGTAGTTTATGATAATGAAGTTATTTATACAAAAGGCTTTGGTGTGAAAAATATTGAGACTAAAGAACCAATAAATGAGTACTCACTATTTCACATGGCATCAGTATCAAAGACTTTCGTAGCTACAGGAATAATGCAGTTAGTGGAGCAAGGTAAAATTAAGTTAGACTCACACTTGATAGAATATTTACCTTATTTTGAGCTTAAAGATGATAGATACAAGAAAATTACTATTCGGCAGATGTTAAGCCATATTTCAGGTATGCCAGATGAAGAGGACTATGAGTGGGATAAGCCTCAGTATGATGAAGGGGCATTAGAAAGATATGTTAGAAGCTTAAAAGATAAAGAATTAATGTGGGAACCAGGAGAAAAATTTGCTTACAGCAACATTGCTTTTGAAATATTAGGAGATGTTATTGAAAAGGTTTCTGGAGTATCTTTTGAAGATTATATGAAAGAAAATATTCTAGATGTACTTAAAATGAAAGAAAGTAACTTTTTAAAGCCATTAGTTTCAAAAGAACTACTTACAACACCTCATATTCTAGGCACTGAAAATCCCTATGGAGCAAAGGTAAGTGAGATTTTTCCTTATAATCGTGCACATGGACCAAGCTCTACCCTATGCTCTAATGTAGTGGAACTGTGTAATTATGCAATTGCTAATATGAATGAAGGAAGATTTGAAAAAGCTAAGATATTAGAAGCTAATAGCTATGAAGAACTTTGGAAACATCAGGCAGTTACAGGGTGGGATGGATACACTTCAAAAGTTGGATTGGCATGGTTCTTAGGAGAATATAAAGGGGTTAAGATTAAGTCTCATAGTGGAATAGATACAGGGTTTAGAAGTAATTTAATCACTTTACCAGAGAGAGGAATATCAATTGCTATTATGACTAATTCAGATTATACGTCTTTAAATAATCTATGCACAAATATTTTGGATATAGTCTTAGGAGATAAAATTGACAGTATAAAGGAATCCTTTGCGCATCATATGGCAAAAACAATGGTTAACGATGGTTATGAAATGGCAGTAAAAGAATATAAAAAAATAAAAGAAAATTCTATTGAAAAGTATTTTGTTAATGAGGGTGAGTTAAATATACTTGCTTATGCATTATTAGAATATAACAATATTAAAGCTATTGAATTACTGAAAATCTCAACTATAGTATTCCCAGAATCATCTAACCTTTATGATAGTTTGGGAGAAATATATTTAATTAATGGTGATAAGGATTTAGCTTTAGAAAGTTATAAGAAATCAGTGGAGTTAAATCCTAAGAATATAAGGGGGAAGAAAATATTAGAAAAATTAATCAGTGAGAGTAAATAACTGGGGACGGTTAACAACTTTATTATGTTTTAGTTAAGGGACGGTTCTGAAAGTTATAAACTTTGTAAATAAATATAATAAGTTGTTAACCGTCCCCACTGAAAACAGGAAAATAGGAAAGAAAATGGGGGGATATAAATGCAAGATTTAAAATTAGTAGAATACAACAATTCTTATGCAAAAGCTATTGCAGATATGTGGAGAAAAAGTTCGGAAGGGTGGAATGGAAATTGGGCTACGGAAACAGAGGAAAGTGTTTTGAAATCACATGAAAGTAGTACAGATTTAAACACTTATTTAGCAGTTAAGGGGGAGGAAATAGTAGGATATTGTGGACTATCTAAATATGAGTATGATGATAACACACTTTATGTAAGACTATTAAATGTAAGATACGACCTTCACGGTACGGGAATTGGAAGAACCTTAGTATGTAAATCTATAGAAAGAACTACTGAACTTGCATGGCCAAGAATTGACCTTTATACATGGCCGGGTAATACAAAATCACTTCCACTTTATAAAAGATGTGGGTTCTTTTTAGAAAAAAGAGATGATTCAACACATTTAATGAATTTTATACCGGGAGTAGTAAATGGGTTAGCATTTAAAGAGTATTTTGAAAATGCTGATTGGTACAAGGACTTAAAAAGAACTATAAATATGGAGCCAGATGGCATAGAGGAAAATGGGCTTATTTATTATGAATACCTCTGGGAAAAAGAAGGAAAAATCTTAAGAGTACAGTTTGAAAATAAAAGTCGTGGTATTACATTAATTGAATGCTCGGATTATCTAATAAAGGCTAATATGGATGATCAAAAGCTTATATTAGGTGGGAAGTATAAGATTAAATATGAAGTTATTAATAAATCTAAAAAGCCTTTGAACATTAAAGTAAAGGGCAGAGATGATAAAAATATAAAATATTCATTTAGTGCAGAAGTTGAAGTAATAGATAAAGAAATTATTGAAGGTGAATTTTTAGTTAATGAACCTGAAAAAAAGGTTGGTCAATTTAGCACTTATCCATCAGTAGTATCGGAGATCTTAATAAATGATATGAAAGTAGAATTTAAAATAGGTGTAGATGCTCAGTATCCAGGGAGTTTATCACTAAAGGTTCCAAGAAAAGAATGTTATAAAAATCTAAATTCAGTTATGTATTTAGATATAAAAAATAATTATAAACAAGCTGTTACATTTGAATTAGAGCTTGTGGAAAATAAGGATATTAAATTTATAAATAAAAGTTTAAGTATCCCTATGGTGGACAGTGAAAGAAAATCTGTAAAGCTCCAGTATATTTTAAATAAATTTAATTTCTATAATGAAGTAGTTCAGGTAAAAGCAAAGCTTGAAAATGGAAGTGAAGTAGTATTTAAAAAAGAAATAACATCAGCATTAAAAGGTAAAGAGGGAAGATTTGGTGGAAAAACGGAGGAATTCTATATAGCTATCAATGGAGTGTATTCAGCAAAGCTAAATGAAGAAAATAAAATATCAATACAAGCATTTGGAATACATGAGAGAGGTAGTAATATATGTTATCCAATCCTAGGAAGACCTTTTTCAGAAGAATTTTCAAATGCAAGTCCCAAGAAGATAGAACATTATGAGGAAAATGAAAAAATAGTATTAAAAACAACCTTTGTATCTGAAACTTATAAAAATATAAGGATAGAGTCTATATTAAAACTTTCTCAAAATGGAATAGCAGAGCATCATTATGAAGTTTGTAATGATGGAATGGATGAAACAATTAGTGAAATTTGTTTATCTCAGAATTTATTTATGAAACTTACTAAGGCTATTTTGCCACTAAAAGGTAAGTTTATTGAAAGTACAGATTCTAGCTCTGAATGGATAGAAGATTTTAATTTAGATGATTTAACGGAAAACTGGATATATGCCAGAAATACTGGAGAGAGCCTGGGATTATGTTGGAATAGTGAGCTGCAAGCTAAATCAAACGGGTGGGAGATAGTATTTGAACATGAACTTGGGAAAATGAAAGCTAAAGAGAAAAGGGTTACAAAACCTGTATTTATGGCATTAGATACTTTTAGAGATTGGAAAGCTTTTAGAGATTTTGCTTTAGAGAAAAGTGATACAAATAATTTAGTCCTAAGCAATTCACTTGGAATGATGGTTAATGATGGTAATCCTTTTGTTAAAGAAAATTTCACCGTAAAAATTTCTCAGTATGAAGCTTGTTGTTTAGATGGTGAATATTCTATAAGCTCTAAAAATAAGAACTTTGAGAAAATCAGTAATAGCGTAAGTAAGGAAGATAAAACTTTTGTAACAGAATTTACACCTTCTTTAAGCCAGGCTACTGATAGGGATATTTTAAATTTAGAAATAGATACTGATAATATTTATTCAGAAGAAAATAAAATGATATTTAATATTAAAAATAATTTTTGTGAATCAAAAATAATTGAAGAGCAAGGCCATAGAGTATATTCCGTTAGCAACGGTGTTATGGAAATTAAAGCATGCGATACTTTTAGCCATGTACTATATTCTTTAAAATACAATAATCATGAATGGCTTGAAAATTCTTTTCCAACACCAAGACCAAAATCATGGTTTAATCCATGGTTTGGAGGAATAGGTACACTTCCAGAAGATTTAAGCTTTAGATCAGTTTTAGAAGAAAATATACAAGCTGATTTTGTAAGCATTGAAGATAATTTTAAAAATAAATGGCAAGGTATTAAAGTAAAACTTCATGTAAAAAACAATGAGTACTATAAAGGCTTAGATGTAAATCAATATTATTTAATGCTACCTGGAGTACCGGTATTATGCCATACAGCAGAAATAGTTCAAAATACAGGCAAGCTTATAAATTATGAATCATTTGAAAGCTTATCATTCTTTAATTTTGATGAAAACCCTAAGAATAATTGGGTGAAACTAAAGAATTTAAAAGGAACCTTTGACAAATACAAAGTAGGTGGAGAAGGTATGGACATTTTAGCAACTTCTTCACTATTATATGGAACTAACAATCTAAAAGATAAGATACAACTTTATTCAAACCAGGATGAATCAAGAAACTATGGATTTGTAAATTTAAATGACACTGCAGCTTTAAATTCAAGACGTATAACTTTAGAGGATGGGTCGGTAAGGTTTACGTCACCAGATTTTTATATATTTACTGAGGAGTATATAGAAGATGAACTTTTAAAGGATTTAAGGAATATTAAATTTTAGGGATATAAAGGGAGGGTAATATTATGTATACAAAAACGGAAATTCTACAAATTGCGAAAGAACAGTTAGCGCTGGACTATGATTGCCAAGTATCTGATTTTCAAAAAGAAAAAAATACGATAGTTGAAAATAAGCTTCTTGAGGGCAGACGTATTTATGATCATGATGGATGCTTTTTAAAGCTACTCTGTTTTGGGGGCAAAGCAATTATCAGTACATCACCTATGATGATGCCTTGGTGTGAAGAAAAAATGATAAATAGAGATGTATGGATTTTTGAATATCCAAAACTGCGAGCAATGGATAAAAAATTGAATGAATTTGGACATGAAATAGCAGATATTCACCAGTACTATCTGCCAAATCCTGATATGACGAGTGTAGAACCTATTACCAATGTAAAATGGTATGAGTCTGAAGAGATTTTGCAGTTTGAGGATGATGATAGATTTGGAGAAGCGTTTGCTTGTGATGAAAACCATCCAGATGTGCTTGCAGTTGCCGCCTTTGACGGGGATAACATAATGGGTATGGCTGGTGCTAGCGCGGATAGCAAAACTATGTGGCAAATTGGTATTGATGTGCTGCCTGAGTACCGTGGCCGTGGTATAGGAACAAAATTAACTATACTTTTAAAGAATGAAATTTTAAAGAGGGGTAAAGTACCCTTTTACGGCACCGTGCAATCCCATTTTCAATCACAGAATATTGCTATAAATGCTGGGTTTTTCCCAGCATGGGCAGAACTTTATTCGGAAAGTAAAGAAGAGTAAGAACATTAAAGAGAGTGTAAAAAAACTTTTCCTAATTTAAATATAAATAATAAGTCGCACTGGTAATTTAGTGACTTATTAGAAAAGAGGATAATAATGAAATATTTAAAAAAATTAATCGGTGAAAAATGTTATCTGGCACAAATGGTTTATGATGACCATGAAAAATTTGCAGAATGGTTTACAGACATGAATACAGCTATTGGGCTTGGAGATGCAGCAGGCAACTATTCTATTGAAAGTACTAAAGAATTTTTCGGAAAACATTATAGTAGCCAAGCTAATCATTTTTCAATAGTTGATTTAAAAGAAGATAAGCTAATTGGGTTTTGCTGGCTTAAAGAAGTATGCGCTATAGATAGATCAACGGAATTAGCTATTTTAATAGGTAATGAGAACTTCAGATGTAAAGGTTACGGGGTTGAAACAATGCAGCTTATTGTAGATTATTGTTTTAATATATTAAACCTCCATAATGTGATGGTGGTTGTTTATTCTCATAATGATAAAGCAATACAAATGTATAACAAAGTTGGATTCAAGGAATTCGGAAGAAGACGTGAATCTCATTTTATAGGTGGAAAGGTTTATGATGAAGTGTATATGGATATTTTACCTGAAGATTATAAAGGGAAATCAATTACTGATGTATATTTTTTAAGATAGCATGGTGGGGGTCCAATGGTATTAGGATTCTAGCTATGGGGTTAATTTCATTGATTGGAATGAGGCATGAAATAGAGGGAAAATTAATGAATATAAGCATAAAAAAATTGCAACAAGACTTATTTATGGACACAGCAAAAATGTTGCATGGTTAGAGGATTTTTATATTCCGGAAGAATTTAGAGGGCTAGGTGTAGGCAAGGAAGCTATGGAGAAATTAGATGAACTTATGAGAGAAAAAGCGGTAATAACAATGTTTGTTGATGTATTGGGATTTCAATTTAAGAAGTATTAAAAAGTGTTAGAAAGTGGGGGACGGTTAATAAAATTAAAATGATTTCAAAAATAATAGAAAAAGTTCTTAACTGCCCCCATTATTCACATAGGAGGAAAAACTATGTAGAAATAATGGGCAACTAAAAAATATAATTGGAGGCAAGTTTATGAATATAAATTTTAAAAAATATGAAACAAATGATTTTCTAAGAGTAAGAGATTTTTTAGTGGATACATTTAAAACTATTGGAAAAGGTCGCAATTGGACAATTGAGCGTTGGAACTTTTCAAAGACTATGGCTAGAATAATGAATGAAGTATCTATTGAAGAATGGGAAAATACAATTGGTATTTGGGAGCAAAATGGAAAGATAATATCGGTTGTAAGTGCTGAAGGCGAAAAAAGTGGAGAGGCTTTCTTTCATATTGGTATGAACGAGCTTCCACAGGAGAGTTTAGAAGAAATGTTTGAGTTTACTGAAAAAAATCTTGCTCTTGAGAAAGATGAAAAAAGTGTTGTGCAGTTACGAATATCAAATGAGTATAAGCAAGGTGAAAATATGGCGTTAAATAGAGGTTATATAAAAACAAATAATTATGAAACTACTTTAGCATTTCATATTGATGGCTCTATAGATATAAATTTACCAAATGGGTTTTCAATAAAAAATGGACAGGAAGTAAGTGATGTGGAAAAGGGAAAAGCTCATGCAATGGCTTTTGGTTATGTAAATACTAATTATGAGAATATATCACCTCTTGGCTATGAAGCATTAAGACAAACGCCTAACTATAGAGTAGATTTAGATTTATATGTTGTATCTGAAACTAATGAAATAGCTGCCTTCTGTACAATGTGGTACGACAATATAAACAAAATAGGTATACTTGAGCCAGTTGGAACTATTCCAGAGTTTAGAAAAATAGGACTTGGGCGTGCTGTTATTAGAGAAGCAACAAATAGGATTGCTAAAGAGGGCGCTGAAACAGTATATGTTGGCTCTGATCAGAAATTTTATTTAGCAATTGGTTTTAAAGCAGAATATAAGGACAATATATGGGAAAAATCTGTATAGCTTTGATTTAAGGTATTTAAGTAAAGTAATATCTTAACGAAACCTAAGTTAGGAGATGAGAAGAAGTGGATATATTAGATTATTCAGATGGACATATTAAAGAAATATTCATAATGGATTACACTTAATAAGTGATTAGTGTTTATGAGAGGTAGTGGGAGGGGTTTGTATGGTTAAAATAAGTACAATAAAAAACAGTGAAATAGATAAACTAGCAGAGTTTATCGCATTTATGAATTCTAAAGAAAATCATAATATAGGATACTGTGAAAAAACGAAAGAAAAAGTACTTAATACTTTATATCAAGACTTTGAGGATGGGAACATTGAAAAATATTTTGTTGGTGCATATGAAGGTCAAAAGCTTATAGGGACACTCGGGGTAGATGTAGATGAGAAAAAAAGCTATGGAGAATTATGGGGACCTTTTGTAGATGAATTATATAGTGAAGAAAATGTTTCGGGTAAACTATTGTTACTTTTAAGAAAAAATATATTAAATTGCTGTGGTAGTTTTGGGGTATTTTGTGATAGTAAAAACATCCAATGTATAGAATTTGCGAAGGAATGTGGATTTGAAAGCAATGGTGAATACTTTATTATGAGCCTGGGTAAAGATGATTTTAAAGAAAGTTTTCAAGTGAAAGATTTTGAACTTACATTAGAATACAATAATCAATTCAAGTTACTTCATGATAAAAATTTTCCTAATACTTATTATTCAGGGAGTGATATTCTAAGTCATATTAATGAATATAAAAAGGTGTTTTTTATAAAAGATAATGAAGAATTTACAGGATATATTTATGTAGAGGTTGAACCAGAGTTTGGTGAAAGCTCTATTGAATTTTTCGGAGTTAGAGAAGATATGAGGGGTAAAGGACTAGGGAGTAAATTAATTAGAATGGCAATCAATTGGATTTTTTCTTTTGAAGAGATAAATAATATTAAGTTATGTGTTGGCTTCGAAAATTTACAGGCGATTAAGCTATATAGAAAGGTAGGGTTTGAAGAAGAGAGTAAGATGATATTTTATAAGTACTGAATTTATAAAGGAAGGTGTGAGGTTGGGTTAAAGTGTGAAATTGTAGTTAAAGATAATTTTAGAATGGGGGATATGTATTATGAAGATACAAGAACAAATAAGAGAAATTTTTAATAAATATGCTAGGACAATAATTTTTCAGGGGCAGCACTGGTTAAAAAAGGGGATTTAACTCTATTTCATGGGGCATATGGAGAGGCGCATAAGGGATTTGAAATTAAGAATACAATCACAACAAAATTTGATACAGCATCTATTACAAAATTATTTACTGTGCTTGGAATACTTCAGTTAATTGATAAAAGCTTAATATGCTTTGAAGATAAAGTTTTAGAAATTTTAGAAATAAAAGATACTACTATATCAAAGGAAGTTAATATTTATCAACTTCTAACGCATACCTCGGGAATTGGCGATGATGCAGATGAAGAAGCAGGTGAAGAGTATGAAGATATTTGGAAGGAAAAGCCGAACTATTCTGTAAGAGAAACAGTTGATTTTCTACCACAATTTATTCATAAAGAACCTAATTTTGAGCCAGGAAATGGTTGTAGGTACAATAATGTTGCCTTTGTTTTGTTAGGACTTGTTATTGAAAAAATTACAGGACGGAAATATCGTGAATATATAAAAGAAAATGTTTTTGAAAAAATAGGCATGAACGATACTTGCTTCCATAGTATGGATTGGGTAGATGAAAATATTGCAGAAGGATATGCAAAAATATGCAATGAAAAAGATGAAGTTATTGGATGGAGAAAAAACATATATTCATATCCACCAATAGGATCACCAGATTCTGGAGCATATACAACGGTTGCAGATTTAGATTTGTTTGTGCGCCAGATTTACAATGGGAGGGCATTGTCTAAAGCAATGACAGCGGATTTATTTACACCAAAAGTAGTGCACACAAAGTATGAAAAAATCACACATATGATGGGATATGGTTATGAATTCATTGTTAGCAATGATAATAATGAAGTGAGATATATAACTAAAGATGGTTGTAACCCTGGCGTGGCATGTAAATTTAATTATTATCCTTCCATAGATACAACACTTGTAGTTCTTGCAAATCAAGATTGTAATGTTTGGGCTTTAGCTGGGGAGGTTGAAGAGATATTAATAGGTAAGATAAGTTAGGGAAGTTGTAGCATTAGATCCAATAAAGGAACATAAGCCAACCTTAAAAAGAGCAATATATTGGTTGTTGCAAATCCTTATATTAGAATAGTTGGTATAAAGTTCTTTATAAAGTCATTACACAATTACCCTGGGTTTGACAAAAATAGAAATATAGTTTAAAATGCATATGTAAGAGCAATACGAATATTGTGTAAAAATTTAGGAATAAGACTAATTTTTCTTTGAAAATAATTTAATAACTATTTAAGTTAAACCACGAAGGTTCTGCTTTTTTTATCTTTTGAAAAAGCACCCGATTTTCGTGGTTTTTATATTTTTTATGTCCCTTAAGGAAAGGATAGGATGTTGTGAATGACGTAATTTACATTAGTAAAAAAGTAATGCAGTTTATTTTTGTTATATTTCTGTTGTCTATCATTGTCTTTTATATGGCAAGATTGTCACCCGGTGATCCTCTAATGTCCTATTATGGGGAAGGTGCTGAAAGGATGAATACTACAGAAAAATTGGAAGCAATGGAAAAGCTGGGACTAAATGACCCTATATATAAACAATATATTAGCTGGTTATCAAATGCGGCTCATGGAGAATACGGTATATCTTATAAATATAAACAGGACGTTACAACAGTAATTGGAGATGTTTATAAAAATACAATTATACTGGGTGGACTTGGTTATATATTCACATTTTTATTTGCTCTGCTTTTAGGGGTTTTTTGCACATTACATGAAGAGAAACTCATTGATAAAATTATCTGTAAAGTAGGGGTTATAGCCACGTGTATTCCATCATTTTGGCTATCCCTCATACTGATATTGATTTTTAGTATTAATTTAAGGATATTACCTTCAAGTGGTGCCTATGCCATGGGGCAGTCAGGTAGCCTTGTAAGTAGAATAGTACACCTTGTCTTGCCATTAACTGTGCTGATACTTAGCCACCTATGGTATTATACCTACATGATTCGAAATAAATTAGTAGAAGAAATCAGACAAGATTACGTCTTGTTGTGCAAAATTAAGGGTTTAAGTAAAAAGAAAATTGTATATAAACATTGTTTAAAAAATATTATGCCATCAGTTATTAGTCTTATGGCAATATCCGTTCCTCATATTTTAGGAGAAACTTATGTGATAGAAAAAGTTTTTTCTTACCCGGGACTTGGCTCCCTATCTTTTGAGAGTGCTAAATATCACGACTATAATATGTTGATGTTGCTTTGTATTATAACGGGGATATTGGTGGTTTTTGTAAATATGCTATCACAAGTAATTAACGATAAAATAGATCCTAGAATGCAACATGATCGGGGGGAGCTAGATTGGGAATAGAAGGTAGCAACTTTGAAATAGTTGGAGAAAATTATCTTTCAGAGGAGATAAAAATAGCTAAAAGAAAAAGCTTTAAAAAAACTTTGAAAGAAAAACCTTATATCTCAATAGGAGTGTTGCTGATAATAATCCTTGGATGTGCCTTTTTCGGGGAAATAATGAAATTAAATCCGGGTTATATGGACTTAAGTAATATTAATGTGGCTCCCAGCAGCACCTTTTATTTCGGTACGGATTCCTTGGGCAGAGACATTTTTTCTATGATTTGGTATGGTGGTAAAATCTCTTTATTTATAGGGGTATTTGCTACAATTATATCAACTATAATAGCAGTTGTGTATGGAAGCATCAGTGGTGTTGCCTCCGAATTGATAGATGATATGATGATGCGATTTACTGAAATCATACTTAGTATACCCTCCATCTTAATCGTGATTTTCATTCAGGCAATGATAGGTAAGGCGAATCCAGTGTCCATCGCCATTGTAATTGGGATTACTAGTTGGATGAATATTTCTAAGATTGTACGAAGTGAGGTAAGGAAAACTAGAAATAGTGGATATATTTTAGCAGCAAAATGTGCAGGGGGTAAATTTTTTTATATTTTAAAACGACATCTGCTGCCAAATTTCATTTCAGCAATAATGTTTATGGTGGTAACGAATGTTGGAAGTGCCATTGCAATAGAATCAACTTTGAGCTTTTTAGGAATAGGCCTTCCTCTTGAAATTATCTCCTGGGGTAGTATGCTCTCACTTTCGGAAAAAGCATTATTATCAAATTATTGGTGGATTATATTGATTCCAGGTGTGTTTTTAGTGGTTACATTGGTTTGCATCACAAATATAGGGGATTATGTAAGGAAGAAAAACAATAGAGAATTTAGCAACTTATAAAGTGTCAATATTACTTGCAATATTCAATATAACTATTGAAATTTAATATAAATAATAAATATTAGGGGGACAATGATGAAATTTAAAAAATCGATTATTTGGGGATTTACACTGGTAATGAGTATGGTTTTATTGATTGGCTGTAGTGGTGGTGATAGTGATAAGAAAACTACATCCAATGAAAAGGTTTTAGTTTATGGAAGTGGGGATTATTCAGGTATTAATCCAGCATTATATGAACATGGAGAAATTAATTCCCTGATTTTCAGTGGACTTACTGCCCATGACAAAAACAATAAGATTATTCCCGGACTTGCAAAAAGCTGGACCAGTGATAAAGCTACAAATACATATACTTTTATGTTAAGAAATGATGTTAAATGGCATGATGGTAAAATTTTTACGGCGGAAGATGTGAAGTTTACGCTGGAAACCATTATGAATCCTAAGAATTCTTCGGAAATAGCATCAAACTATGAAGATATCACAAAGATTGAAGTGGCGGACAAGACTACCTTAAAAATAACTTTAAAAGCACCAAATATAGCCATGCTGGATTATTTGACAATAGGTATCTTACCTAAGCACTTATTAGAGGGAAAAGATATTGCAACAGATAAATTCAATCAATCTCCAACGGGGACGGGTCCATTTAAAATGGAGAAATGGGACAAAGGACAAAGCATTACCCTTGTAAAAAATAAAGATTTCTACGAAAAAGAACCGCAAATTGACAAAGTAATCTTTAAAATTGTGCAGGACACCAAAGCGAGAGCCCTGCAATTAAAATCCGGAGAATTGGATTTAGCACAGATTATACCCCAGGATGCAAAACAATTTGAAAATAATAAGGATATTACTGTCTATGATATGAAAACATCAGACTACAGAGGTATTATGTATAATTTTAATAGTCCTATATTTAAAGAAAATCGAGAATTACCAAATGCCTTAAGTTATGCTATTGATCGAAAAGCTATTTTAGACAGCGTTTTATTAGGTCGCGGAAAAGTAGCCTATTCACCAATTCAGGTTGGAGAATATAATAATCCTAACATGGGAAAATTTGACTATAACCCAGAAAAAGCAAAAAAAGAGTTGGAAAAATCGGGTTGGAAGCTTGGCCTGGACGGCATATATGTAAAGAATGCTAAGAAATTATCATTTACTATTAACTGCCAAGAAGGAGACCAGGTCAGAGTGGATATGGCGAATATCTGTGCTCAACAGCTTAAGGCAATTGGCGTAAATATGAAGGTGGCAGTATTGCCAAAAATTGATTGGGAAAATCAAGATGCATACCTGATTGGCTGGGGAAGTCCCTTTGACCCGGACGACCACACTTATAAAGTGTTTGTAACGGGTAAAGGTAATAACTACAGTAGCTATTCAAATACTAAAGTTGATGAGTTATTACGCAAAGCAAGAGAAACTGATGTGAATGCTGACAGATTAAAATATTATAAGGAATTCCAAATTGAATTAACCAAGGATATGCCATATACATTTATAGCATACATCGATGCATTATATGGTGCAAAGCCTAATATAAAAGGAATCACCCCAGAAACAGTTTTGGGACATCACGGTGTAGGCATATTCTGGAATATTTCAGATTGGACAATTGAGTAGAAAATTTAGAAAACGAAGTGAAACCACAATGGTGCATATGGCTCCTTTGTGGTTTCTAAAGAATAGGAGAGTTTATGAAGGATTTGTTAGAAGTAAATAATTTAGTTGTAAGCTTTTTAACTAAGGCAGGTGAAGTGCAAGCGGTTAGAGATGTTTCTTTTTCTCTGAAAAAAGGAGAGGTTTTAGCCATACTTGGAGAATCAGGCTGCGGAAAATCCGTATTATGTAAAAGTATTTTGCGCATACTTCCAGAGAATGGCTTTATAAAAAGTGGAGAAGTTATTCTTAATGGAGTGAACTTAACAAATTTATCAAGCAAATCTATGGATAAGGTTAGAGGCAGGGAGATATCTATGATCCTTCAAGATCCCATGACTTCTTTAAATCCTACTATGTCTATTGGCAAACAGATCATGGAAGCGGTATTGATCCATGAGAAGATTAGCAAAAGTGAAGCAAAAGTGAAAAGCATAGAACTTATGGAGCTTGTGGGGATTGATCATGCAGAAAAAAGATTTAATCAGTATCCCTATCAGCTCTCTGGAGGTATGATACAGAGAAGTGTCATTGCAATTGCACTGGCCTGCAAGCCGAAAGTATTAATTGCTGACGAACCAACTACTGCTATAGACGTAACTACCCAAGCTCAAATAATAGAGCTTATTCAAGAATTACAAATAAAAACTGGGATATCAATCATATTTATTACGCATGATTTAGGTGTTGTTGCCAAGTTAGCCCAAAGGGTTGCAGTTATGTATGCTGGAAAGATTGTTGAAATAGGTACTAGTAAAGATATTTTTTATGATCCACGACATCCTTATACCTTAGGATTAATGTCTTCTTTACCTAATATGGATTTAGAGGAGGGAAATTTGAATTGTATACCAGGAATGCCCCCGAGTTTATTGAATCCGCCAAAAGGCGATGCTTTTGCACAGAGAAACAAATATGCATTGAAGATAGATTATCTGACTCAGCCACCTATGTTTAAAATTAGCGATACTCATAGTGCTGCAACTTGGCTTTTGCACAAAGATGCTCCGAAAATAAAGCCAACCATTAGATTTAAAGAATTTAGAGGGATGTAGAATGAAGACTGAAAAAATATTGGAAGTGAAAAAATTAAAACAATACTTCAAATTAGATAGAAACACTTTAATTAAAGCCGTTGATGATATATCTTTCGATATTTACAAAGGAGAAATATTGGGCCTAGTGGGTGAATCTGGTTCAGGAAAATCAACGACGGGTAGAAGCATTATTAATATTTATAAGCCAACAGGGGGAGAAATCTATTATAGAGGAAAGCTTATATCAGATCGTAAAATTTATAGGGCAGAAAAAAAATCTATAAATAGAAATATGCAAATTATATTTCAAGATTCAACCTCATCTCTAAATTCACGAATGACAATAAAAGAAATTATTGAGGAGCCTCTTATAATTCAAAAATTGTATAAGAAGAAAGAAGAGCGCATGGAGAAGGTTTATAAGCTTATGAATTTAGTGGGACTAGATAGGATTTATGAAGACTATTATCCCTTTGAATGTTCAGGTGGACAGAGGCAACGTGTAGGAGTTGCAAGGGCACTTAGCCTTGATCCCGAATTCATAATTGCGGATGAGCCTATTGCATCTTTAGATGTTTCAATTCAAGCTCAGATTGTAAATTTATTCAAAAAACTTCAGAGAGAGAATGGTCTGACCTGTTTGTTCATTTCACATGATTTAGAAATGGTAAGATATGTATGCAACCGAGTAGGCGTTATGTACCATGGGAAAATTGTTGAGCTGGCTGAAACCAAGGAATTATATCGAAATCCCATCCATCCTTATACCAAAGCCTTGTTTTCATCAATCCTTGTTCCAGATCCAGAGTGTGCGCAAAAGAGAACTCGTATCAAGTATAATCCCATTAAAGAGGGGCTTTTGCAAGAAACAAGTCAATTGGTAGAAGTATCAGAAGGGCATTTTGTGTTAATATGATGGAATTCCTGATGATTGATTATGAATTAGAAACACCAGAAGTGAAAAATTCTATGCCAATAAAGCCCTAATTATTCAATAATGAATAATTAGGGCTTTATTGGCATAGAAAAACTAAATAGATTTTGCCTTACGTTTAAAAAGATTAAGTTTTACAGTAAAATATTTATCCAGGAATTTATTTACGCCTTTGTTCATACAAAACTTATAAGCACAAATAGTAACATATGACCATATTGCAGCGAGAGCCCATCCACCAAGAACATCTGTTGGATAGTGAACACCTAGATAAACCCTACTAATCCCCACAAGAATTAAATATGTAAATATTAAACCGCTGAGTATATAGGCGATTTTTTTATTCTTCATTCGTTTAAGTATAAAATAAATAAGAACAAGACCAATAGCTGTAGAAATAGAAGAATGACCGCTAGGAAAACTGTAGCCTTCAGCCTCAATTAATCGTATTTCCAAGGGTCTATATCTTTTTATCGTGTTCTTAAGTATTAAGTTGGTAAAACCAGTGATGCCAATACTAAATACACAACATATAGCTTCTAATTTGTTATTCAAGAGATATAATATAATAAAAACCACAAAGGTTAGTATAAGCTGAGGAGCGGGGTCTGAAGAGTTCGAAATAATAATAAAAAACTGAACCCAGGACCAATGCATAGAATTTATTAAATAATAAAACATGTTAATTTAATCAACCTCCCATATTAAATAAAATATTGATAAGAATATAAGTACAAAAATCCCTTCAATACAAAATATACAAAATGCTAATTAAGTCAAAAGCATCAATCAATATTATATCAAAAGCTACAATTAAAAGATACAATTATAATAGTTGTTAACATAAGTTTGAAATATAGACTATATTTTACAATTGAAATTTCAGTAATTTCAGTTTGAAATTGTTTTTTAATACATTTTTATTGAAAAACAATAAAAATATATTGATAAATGACTTGTGTTGTAGTAATATTGAAATTGTAGGAAATATTACAGCGGGAGGAACATCAAATGAAATATTATGGCAAAATGTCGTTAGCTTCATTATTAAAAATATCATTAGATATTATGATTATTACTGGAATTGTTATTTATTTTATGTTGTCAAAAGGAATATTAATGGAAAAGGTAGTAGATATGTCCTGGGGTAGATTTATTACCACATACATTTTATTTAGCCTAGGAGGAATTGCAGTTATACTAATCTTATTTAACCTTAGAAAAATAGTTAACTCTTTAATAAATATAACACCTTTTATTAAAGATAATGTTCACTGTTTGAAAAGGATATCTTTGTTAAGTTTTGTAATTTCAATTTGTTATGCTATAAATTTTATTATAAATGGTCAATATAAAAACTTTAATATTGCCTATGTTGACAATAGTGGAATACATACTGATATTGAATTTTTAATATTCTTTTTTGCTGGGTGTTTTATTTTAATTTTATCTCAGGTATTTAAGCAAGCTGTTGAAGCGAAAGAAGAAAATGAATTTACAATATAAAGGGAACTACTAGGAGGATGAATATGGCAATTGTCGTAAATTTAGATGTAATGATGGCAAAAAGGAAGACATCACTGCAAGAGTTATCAATCAGAGTTGGAATCACAAATGCAAATCTATCTATACTAAAGACTTCTAAAGCAAAGGCCATTAGATTTAGTACATTAGAAGCTATTTGTAGGGAATTGGATTGCCAACCTGGAGATATACTGGAATATAGGGAAGAAGATTAAAATAATGGAGGGGTAATTATAATGGAGAAGGAGTATGTGCAAGCTATTATTATAAAGGACAATATGCTGCTTATGGCATATGGTTATAAAGAGAATAAACAACCAATTAATTTTTTTGTTAGGGGAGAAATTAATGAAGGGGAAACCGCGAGTGGTGCAATGACTCGTGCGATTACAGAGCAAATAAATGTGCCTTTTAAAGTTATTCTTAAATTTAATAAAGAGCTATGTTCAGACACAGAAACTTTCTTAATTAGCATAGAAAATCCTAATGATAAGTTTGATATTGCAACTAAAGAAATTAAAAAATCTTTAGGTAATTTAAAAATGGAAGGTCTTCAATGGATTCATTTATCTGAAAAAGAAAAATTTAATAGAACTGACATAAGCTATTTAAGACTTTTATTAGAAGAGTGCATAGAGCAAGATTACAGTGGAGATTGGCTAAAAGCAGTTGAAAAGCTAGTGTTTTCATTTCCCAATTATAAGTATGACAATATGCAACTATTAAATAAAAAACGGAAGAAAGAAATAAAACACACAGATTCTCAAATTAGCATGAAGGAAAAAATGGTTACTATAGGCGTTGCTCTTATTTTATCTATAATATATGAAAATTTTTTTACTGGCAAACAGGCTGGTATTTCTATTCTTATTTTTTATGTTATGTTCATGGGGTTTTTCTTATGGAGTGTTCGCGGAAAGGTTTGGTTTAAAAAAAGTATTGGGTTTGTATTGATTATTCCCACTTTGCTAATTGCACTAAATTTCTCTATTCATTCAAATGGTATTTTGAACTTTTTTAATGGGATTATGATATTGGTTCTTACTGCTGCATGTACAGTATTAATTAGGTATGAGAATATAAAATGGGATAATATAGATATAATCAAAATAGTGTTTAGCAGAACTTTTAAATCTATTGCAGAAAATGCTTATAAGCCTTTCATATTTATAAAAGGTAATATCACTAGAAAAAATAAAAAAGAACTAAGCTCTACAAAGAAAAATATTTTAAGGGGAGTAATTATTTCTATACCATTATTAGTTGTAATTTTAGTTTTATTAACATCAGCAGATATGGTATTCAAAAGCTATGTAAATAATTTTTCAATTCGATTTGAGAATATAAGCTTAGGGAAAATTATAAATCATTTAATAGTTATTATAATAGCGTTCATTATTATTTTTTCATATATATGGAGTTTTAAGTATACCTGCGATCAAGGTGAAAATACTAGGAAGGATATGCAATGGGAGCCCGTTACTATTTTAACAATTATTTTTATGATAAATGTGGTATATCTTTTGTTTTCAATTGTACAGTTTTCCTATCTTTATGGTGGCGGGAATAATTTTATTCCACAAGAATTCACTTACTCAGAATATGCAAGAAAAGGTTTTTTTGAGCTTGTGGCTGTTACAATAATTAATTTTACTATATTGCTCAGCAGTATGAAATTTATTAAAAAGGATAATAAGACAATAAATAATATATCTAATGTGTTTTTAACAATACTAGTAGCCTTTACTTTTAACATGTTGTTTTCAGCTCACTATAAGATGTCATTATATGAACAAACTTATGGATTTACTTATTTAAGAATTTTCGTTCATATATTTATGCTAATGCTATTTATGTTATTTATAGTGGTTTTAATAGGGATTTGGAAAAGGAACATGCCACTTAATAAGGCAATTATCCTAATTGGCTTGAGTATGTTTATTTTAGTAAACTACATTAATGTAGATAAAATAATTGCGAGTAAGAACATAGACATATATTATAAAACCCAGAAAATTGATGTGCAATATTTAAGGTCCTTATCCTATGATGCTATACCAGAGATTTTAAAATTAAAAGAGGATTCTAACCTTGGGGTTGCTAGAGAGGTTAATAAGTATTTAGAGGATGTAAAGAAAGAGTTATCAGAAGGGCATTCTTGGTATGAATTTAATTATTCTAAATATAGAGCTAGAAAACTCATAGATTTAAATTAGCTAAAGTTTAAGTTTAGAGTGAGTGATTTGAGGTGAGGATTAGGTATGACCTACAAACGAAATAGGTTACTGTATGCAGTAATGATAATAATTGTAATTATTTTAGGATTAGGGTCAAGAAAGTTAACAGATGTACTACCAGCTTTTTTGAATATATATTTAGGGGATGCTCTGTGGGCGTTAATGATTTTTATTGGGGTTAGTTTTATTTTTAGAGAGATGGAAACTAAAATAATTTCATTAATTGGAATATCCTTTTGCTATCTTATTGAACTTAGCCAATTATATCATTCTAACTGGATAGATAATATCAGAAGAACAACTTTAGGTGGATTGGTATTAGGATATGTATTTTCATGGAGTGACTTATTAGGGTATGCTATTGGAACTTTAGTAGGGGTAATTATTGAAATTTTATGGGGAGTAATTCAAAGACCTAAGGACTAAATTTAAATTATATTATAAGCGCAGTTTTTATTAGCTATATACTGTGAATAAAGAAATCCTAGCATACAAGTATATCTATTTGTATGCTATAATTTTATGTAAATGAGGAAGTCAAGAGGAGAGAAAATGGAGAAAAACACTAGATTTGAAATAATAACTAAAGATAGATTGGGAATAACTGTAATGATATTAGAGAAAATTTATAAAGCTGCAATAAACCTCCTTTCTGTGGAAGTGTTTCCTAAAAAGATTTGTGTTAAGATGCAGAATATGGATGAACAGGAGAAGGAAGCATTAAAAAAACAACTCATTGCAATTGAAGACGTTGTTATGATCAATGAAATGGATTTACTTAACTATGAAGAAAATGAAAGAAAGCTTTTAGCAATTTTAGATTCAGTAGATGAAGGCATAATGGTTATAAATAAAAAATTTCAAATAGATATTTTTAATAATTATTGTGAAAAAGTATTTCATTGTAAAAAAGAAGAGGCAATAGGAACGGATATTAGAAAATTAATAGGCCGAGATGCTCCAGCTGTAGAACTTATAAATACTGGGTTAAAGTATGATAATGTGGAAGTGAATGTTAAAACAGAAAGAGGAGAGGTACATTACCTAACTACAGGGAGACCAATTGTAGATGATAATAATATTACTGTAGGTGCGGTTGCATCTATTAAGGATATTCATAAAGCTATAGAGATTGCAAATGTTATCGCTGGAACTACTCAAGGGGCATTTAAGGAAATTGTAGGAAATAGTAATAAAATTGAGTTTGTAAAAAAAATAGTTGAAACTGTAGCTAAAAGTGATTCTACTATACTCTTTAGAGGCGAGAGTGGTACCGGAAAAGAGCTATTTGCAAAGGCAATTCAGAGTTTAAGTAGCAGGAAAAATAGACCTTTTGTAACTATAAATTGTGCAGCTCTACCAGATAGTTTAATAGAAAGCGAACTATTTGGTTATGAAAAAGGCAGCTTTACAGGGGCTATGAATAGCGGAAAAGAAGGTCTCTTTAAAGAGGCAGATGGTGGAACCTTGTTTTTAGATGAAATAGGAGAACTATCTATAGTGCTGCAGGCAAAGCTTTTAAGGGTACTTCAAGAAGGCGTTATTAGAAAGATTGGTAGTACAAAAGAAGAGAATGTAAATGTAAGAATTATTGCGGCTACTAATAGAAACTTGGAAGAGATGCTTTTGCATGGGAAATTCAGAGAAGATTTATATTATAGATTAAATGTTATTCCAATAGTCATCCCACCCCTTAGGGATAGAATAGAGGATATTTCATCCTTAGTTACACTGTTTATTTCTAAATTTAATAAAAGGTTAAATAAAGAAATAAAGGGTGCAGAACTTTCTTTTATAAATAAATTACAGGCATATAATTGGCCAGGTAACATACGTGAACTACAAAATGTAATTGAGAGGGCTATGAATTTGTGTGATGGACAATATATATCTTCACAGAATCTTATTATGGATATCGGAGTAGCACGTCTGGAAGAAAATAAAATTGCTTTGGATGTGCATAGTGATTTGAAGCTTAAAGAAGTAGTGGAGATTTGTGAAAAACAGGCTATAGTAACTGCGCTTGGGAGAAATAAAAGCTTGAGAAAGACAGCAAAAGAATTAGGAGTTTCACACACTACTATTATAAATAAAATTAAAAAATATAAAATATATGAAGGCGAGGTTTAGTTAAAACTGTAAAATTTTCTTTCCGCTTGGAAAGAAAATTTTACAGTTTTACGACCCTAGTGGTTATAAAAAATTCCACTTATTAAATAAAAGACAAGCAACGTTTTTTATAGTAATAGTTTAAACTCAATTTTCCAAATTTTATTTATATAAAACTGTAGTTAAACACCATTGGCACATAAAACAAATGGAAAGTTATTTGTTTTAATATGATTAAAGAACCCTTTTATATGAAATAAGAAAACCTTTACAATAAAGTGGCAGCATTATTGCGTATATATATTTATATGAAGAAATAATCACTTTAGGGGGAATTATAATGAATACAGAACATTTACGTAAGAGTGGATTCGCAACTAAAGCAATACATGGTGGAAATAAGAAGGATCAATACGGATCACTTGCTACTCCAATACATCAAACAGCTACCTTTGTTTTTGACTCAGCTGAGCAAGGTGGAAGAAGATTTGCAGGAGAGGAAGAAGGATATATATATACAAGACTTGGGAATCCTACTAATACAGTACTCGAGGAAAAATTGGCAATGCTTGAAGGTGGAGAAGCATGTATGTCTATGGCATCAGGCATAGGAGCTATATCTTCAGCTATGTGGACAGCATTAAAGGCTGGAGACCATGTAGTTGCAGCACAAACTATATATGGTTGTACTCATGCGTTTTTGGCTCATGGTATTTCTAGATATGGTGTTGAAGTTACTTTTGTGGATGCTTCTAATTTAGAAGAGGTTAAAAATGCTATGAAAGAAAATACAAGGGTTATTTTCTTAGAAACACCTGCAAATCCAACATTACTTATAACAGATATTGAGGCGATATCAAAGATTGCCCACGAAAGGGAAAATTGTATAGTTATGGTGGATAACACATTTAGTACTCCATACATACAAAGACCATTAGAACTAGGCGCAGACGTTGTAATACACTCTGGAACTAAATTTATAAATGGACATGGTGATGTAATTTCTGGTTTTGCTATTGGATCTAAAGCATTTATTGATCAGGTTAGATTATTTGGTGTTAAGGATATGACAGGATCTTGTTTAAGTCCTTTTGATGCATTTTTAATTATAAGAGGAATGAAAACATTAGAAATAAGAATGGAAAGACACTGCAGCAATGCAATGGCTGTAGCTGAGTTTTTAGAAGCTCATCCAGCAGTAGAAAAAGTATATTTCCCGGGACTTAAAAGTTTTGAGCAGTATGCACTGGCAAAAAAACAAATGAATCTTCCAGGCGCTATTATTGCTTTTGAAATAAAGGGTGGAATTGAAGAAGGTAAAAAAGTATTAAATTCTACGCAGCTTTGCAGTATAGCTGTTAGTTTAGGTGATGCTGAAACACTAATTGAGCATCCAGCTTCAATGACTCACTCACCATATTCACAAGAGGAAAGATTAGAGGCTGGTATAACTGATGGTTTAGTAAGACTAGCAGTAGGTCTTGAAAATGTTGAAGATATTATTGCTGATTTGGATCAAGCTCTAAATTTAATTCTTAAATAGTAAGTGTTTTAATAAATATTTAATACGAAAAAGATTAACTTATATGTTAGCATATAAGTTAATCTTTTTCATTTACCGGGTTTTTCTTATTCGTAAACTGAATATTTTTTTTCTAACTTTTTAAAAGCCATTACAACAAGTGAAGTAAATATTAAATATATTATTGCCGCAATAAAGAAAGGAGCGATTGTAAAATCTCTAGTCACAATTTCTCTAGCAGCTCTTAATAAATCCTGTAATCCAATAGCAGCTACTAGAGCGGTGTCTTTTATCAGAGTAATTCCCTCATTACAAGTAGGAGGAATTATCCGTTTAAAGGCTTGGGGTAGAATAATTTTTGACATAGTTTGTCTATAATTCATGCCTAACGCTTTGGCAGCCTCATATTGTCCTCTATCTATGGATTGAATACCTGATCTGAATATTTCAGTAAAATAAGCTCCGTAATTCAAAGAAAAGGTAAGGGTTGCTGCAGTGAAAGGAGAAAATTTAATACCGATAATAGGTAATCCGAAATATGTGAAAAAAAGTTGAAGAAGTAGTGGTGTTCCTCTAAAAAACCAAGTATAGAGGTCTACAATTTTACTAAGTATTTTTAAGTTTGAGACTTTAATTAGTGCACCTATTACTCCAAGAGGCAAACAAAAGATTATCGTTGCAAAGTACAACTCAATTGTAAAGATGCTCCCTTTTAAAATATAAGCTGTAATATCTATAAAATTAGCCAAAAATAACACCCACTTCCGAAAAATTAATAATTATTATTTGTTGATTATATCCTTGCCAAACCATTTTTGGGATATTGTATTTGCAGTTCCATCGCTTTTGATTTCTCCTAAAAGTTTGTCTATTTCTGCAGTAAGGCTTGTATCAGTTTTTCTTATACCTACGCCATAATCTTCTACTCCGAGGTTTTCATTAAGTACTTTATATTCACCAGCTTTTTTACTAGAATAGTATCTCCCAACTACTTCATCTACTACAATAGCATCAATACGCCCAGCGTTTAAATCCAGTAGTGCCTCTGTATTATTTGAGTACTTCTTAACCTCTTTTAGTGAAGATATCAGCAGTGCATCGCGAGTAAGAGCAGTTTCACTGCTACTACCCATTTGCAGGCCTACAACTTTATCCTTTAAATCAATTTTACTGGAAATAATTGATTTATTTTTCACGATAATTATTTGCTTATTTTGAAGGTATACTTTAGAAAAAGCAATTTGTTCTTTTCGCTTGTTTGTTATTGTTAATCCATTCCATATAGCATCGATATCTTTATTATTTAGACTTAATATAATGCCATCCCATTCTACAGGTTTAAAGGTTACGGCTACCCCCATGCGCTTGCCTACTTCTTTTGCCATATCAATGTCAAAGCCTACAATTTCACCACTCTTATCTCTAAAGCCCATTGGTGGGAAATTATCATCAAGACCAATTATTAATTCTTTCTTGTCCTTAATATCTTTTAATGAAGTATCTGCGGATGTTGTACCTCCGCAGGCAGTTAAAATAGTAGTGGAAAGCATTGCCACCATTAGTAATTTAAATTTATTTTTCATTTTTAACACTCCTTTATTTATCTTATGTATAAGCTATAATTCCTATAAATATCATTTTACTTTAACACGTTAACCTTGTAAAGTAAAAAACAGAAATAAATCTTAATATGACAATAAAATTGTTTTTTCAACAATTAATTTATATTTTTAAGAGAGGAAGATGCTTATAAATTTTTTTAGTGGTTAGAAAAATAATAGTAGTATAAATCTCTCTTTCGGTGGAAAATATAAATTAAGAAAGGGGAGTGTTTTAAATGACTGTAAAGCAGAAGCTTACAAATGAGCAATTATCTTCAGTAGGAATTAAAAGAACAGATAATGACAAAGATATGCGTGCCAATGATGTAAATATAAAAAACAGTGAAACAAGAAACAAGAAAAACAAATAAAACCATCTTCATTTTTATCCTATAGTAATATGAGTAAATTTTTATATAGGCACTTGACACGAAAATAACAAAGTGCTATTCTTAAGTTGAAAATTAAATAGATCCTTCAGGGTAGGTGAGATTCCTAACCGGCGGTATAGCCCGCGAGCCGAAAGGTAGATCTGGTTGGATTCCAGAGCCGACAGTAAAGTCTGGATGAGAGAAGGAGCGTAATGATAGATATGAGAGGTTTTTATTTATTAACTATGAAGATAGTTGTGAATATGCTTTTGTATTTTGATATTAAATATATTAAGCTTATTAAGCCCTGAAAACATTGTTTTCAGGGCTTTTATTAATTTATATGATTTTATTTAATTAAAGATATGCATACTAAGAAAAGAAATACAAATTAAGACTTACATTACAATTATAGAATTAGGGGTGGTAATTTGGACAATTATTATATGAAAAGAGCACTTGAATTATCTAAAAAAGCAGTAGGATTCGTAAATCCCAACCCACTAGTGGGTGCTGTTATTGTAAAAGACAATAGAATAATCGGTGAAGGATATCATGAATATTTTGGTGGACCACATGCGGAAGTAAATGCTTTTAAAAATGCCAACGAAGATGTAGAGGGTGCAACCATGTACGTAACTTTGGAGCCTTGCTCTCACTATGGTAAAACCCCGCCCTGTGCTGATGCTATAGTGAAGAATAAAATATCTAAAGTTGTAATTGGAATGATAGACCCTAACCCATTGGTTGCAGGTAGAGGCATAGAAATCCTTAGAAAAAGCGGTATAGAAGTGACTACAGGCATAATGGAAAAAGAAATAATGAAAACAAATGAAATTTTTATAAAGTACATAAGTTCGAAACAACCATTTTGTATAATGAAAACTGCTATGACTCTAGACGGAAAAATAGCAACCGCTACTGGTGATTCAAAGTGGATAAGTAATGAAAAATCTAGAGCATATGTGCATGAATTAAGACAAAGGGTAACTGGAATTATGGTGGGGATTGGAACAATACTTACGGATGACCCGGAGCTTACAACAAGAAGAGAGGGTTTGATTAGCTTAAACCCCACTAGAATAATTATAGATAGTAGGGCAAGAATACCCTTAGAGGCAAAGGTATTAAAATGCGATGAAAAAACAAAAACTATTATCGTTACAACAGAATTTGCAGATAAGAGTAAAATCGAAGCTATAAAACAAAAGGGTGCAGAGGTTATTGTAACTCATAGTAAAAATAATTGGGTGGATTTGAAACATTTAATGACTGTGCTAGGTGAAATGGGAATAGATAGTATTCTACTCGAGGGCGGAAGCACTATAAATTATTCGGCAATAGAGGCAGGTATAGTTGATAAAATAATTACATTTATTTCTCCAAAAATATTTGGGGGAACTTCTAGTAAAACAACTGTAGGAGGCAAGGGAATAGAACATGTGAAAGATTCTATTGCGCTTCGGGATATTGAAATAACTAGATTTGATGAAGACATTATGATTGAGGGTTATGTTAAGAAAGTTTAAAGGTTGATTAAGCTATTATAAGGAGGTGAATAGATGTTTACAGGTTTAATTGAGGAAATTGGGGAGATAAAGACAATTGAAAAAGGCGCAAAGTCTGCGAGAATTACAATAAAAGCCACAAAGATTCTTTACGGCACAAAGATCGGTGATAGCATTAATACCAATGGAGTGTGTCTTACTGTAACAGAATTCAATAAAAATAGTTTTAGTGTAGATGTAATGGCGGAGACTATAAGAAGCAGTAATTTAGGAAAATTGAAACCTGGTTTCACCGTTAATTTAGAAAGGGCACTTATGGCTAGTGACAGATTAGGGGGCCATATAGTAAGTGGACACATTGATGGAATAGGAACCATTGTAGATTTTTATAAGGAAGACAATGCCACTTGGGTGTCCGTAGAAACTACAGAGGATATATTAAAATATATTGTACATAAAGGTTCAATAACCATTGATGGCATTAGTTTAACTGTAGCGTATGTGGACGCCCAAAAATTTAAAGTATCAATTATACCTCATACAAAGGGTGAAACAACACTATTAAATAAGAATATAGGTGATGAGGTAAATCTCGAAAGTGATATGTTGGCAAAATATGTTGAAAAATTATTGAAATATGGAGAAGTCCCAAAAGAAAAAAAACCTATTAGTAGGGATTTTCTTCTAGAGCATGGATTTTAATAAATTACTTACAAGGTGGATCATTAACTAAAAAAAATTAAGGGGTGTAAGGATGTTTAAATTTAACACTATTGAAGAAGCACTAGAAGATGTTAAAAATGGGAAAATGATTGTGGTGGTAGATGACGAGGATAGGGAAAATGAAGGAGATATAATAATAGCTGCGGAAAAAGCTACTAAGGAAAATATAAATTTTATGGCTACCTATGCTCGTGGACTTATATGCATGCCTACAACTAAAGAAAGATTAGATAAATTAAATATAAAACAAATGGTTACAAACAATACTGATGTTCATGGAACAGCATTTACAGTTTCTATTGATGCCATCGATACTACTACAGGAATATCCGCAGCAGAAAGAGCAACCACTATATTAAAAGTAATAGATCCTCAGGCTTCTTCAAAGGATTTTAATAGACCGGGTCACGTATTTCCTCTAGCAGCAAGAGAAGGCGGAGTATTAAAAAGGGCTGGACATACTGAAGCAGCAGTAGATATGGCAAGGCTTTCTGGATTATATCCTGCAGGGGTAATTTGCGAAATTATGAATGAAGATGGATCAATGGCTAGGGTTCCAGAGCTTATGGAATATGTGAAAAAACATGAACTTAAAATAATTACTATAGTAGATTTAATTGCATATAGAAGAAAAACTGAATGCCTTGTAGAAATGGTTACAGAAGCTAAAATGCCAACTAAATTTGGAGAATTTAAAATATATGGCTTTGTCAATAAAATAAATGGAGAGCATCATGTAGCGTTAGTTAAAGGTGAAATAGACAGTAATAAACCTGTACTTGTCAGGGTACACTCTGAGTGTCTTACTGGGGATGCACTAGGGTCTATGAGATGTGATTGTGGGCAGCAATACGATGCAGCTATGAAAGCAATAGCAAAGCAGGAGTGTGGAATTTTAGTTTATATGAGGCAAGAAGGACGCGGAATAGGATTAATCAATAAGTTAAAGGCTTATGAGCTTCAAGACAAAGGAATGGACACCGTAGAAGCAAATATAGCTTTGGGGTTTCCGGCAGATATGAGAGATTATGGTATAGGAGCTCAGATATTGGAACTGCTCGGAGCCAAAAAGATAAGAATGATGACTAACAATCCTAAAAAAATAACAGGTGTTTCAGGTTATGGAATTGAAATAGTTGAAAGAGTAGCTATAGAGATGAATCATAATGAAAGAAATAAATTTTATCTAGAAACTAAAAAGAAAAAAATGGGTCATTTACTTAAATTAAAATAAATATAAGATATTTATTTTATGGGAATATACAAAAATATAAAATATTATAAATTAATTGGAGGAATAGACATGAAAACATATGAAGGTAAACTAATAGCAGAGGGTTTAAAATTTGGAATTATAGTTGCGAGATTTAATGAGTTTATAGGTGGTAAATTATTATCAGGAGCACTAGATGGATTAAAACGTCACGGTGTCGAAGAGGAAGATATTGAAATCGCATGGGTGCCTGGTGCATTTGAGATGCCTCTAATTGCAAAAAAGATGGCTAAGTCTGGCAAGTATGATGGTGTAATATGTTTAGGAGCAGTTATAAGAGGTGCTACACCTCATTTTGAATATGTATCAGGTGAAGTTACTAAAGGAATTGCCTCTGTATCGTTAGAAACAGGAGTTCCAGTTATTTTTGGAGTGCTTACTACTGAGAGTATTGAGCAAGCAATTGAAAGAGCAGGTACAAAATCTGGTAACAAAGGCTATGATGCTGCGGTGACTGCAATAGAAATGGCAAATTTATTAAAAGAAATATAGGTTAAAAAAGGTATGAAATTTCTCCTACGTGCCTTGCAAAAGAGCTTTAAACTTGAAATTTGATTAAGAAATTCTAATCTTTTGCAAATATAAAATGATCTAACGCTCACATTCGGCGTCCTGCCTCAGGTTCGCTAGCCTGACGTCCTGTCAGGCTTACGATAATTTTATATTTGCAAAAGAAGAATTTATAAATCAAATTTCAATAGTTTCTACGCTTCTTATTGCAAGTCACTTCGGAGAAATTTCATAACTTAATTTCTTACTATATTTCTAAGGGCCAGTCCTGGGATGCTTAAGAAAAAAATCTAAACTTTTGATTTAACTAGTGTTTTATTCAGTTCTCTGGGTGTTTTTTAGGGGCACATAGCAATTATTAATTGTTATGTGCCCCTAAGTTGCTTTTGTCTTTGCGAACGTTTATGATATAATATTTTTAATATAGTAAAAGATAGATAGTGTGGGGGGGATTTGGAATGGGACAGGGAGATAGTGTTTTTACTATTATATTTGTTATGATGGGTGCCGCTACTATTGTTTCTGGTTTAAATTTTGAAAAGAAGCATGGTGAAAAGTATAAGGGGTCAAATAAAGGGGAATATATAAAACTAAATAAAGTTGTTTTAATTTTAATAGGTGGGATAATTTTATTTGGCACTTTCCTCGGACAGGGGATACCTCTATTAAAAGATATTATATCAAATATAACCATAGGTAGTTTATTTATCATATGGATTATTTATTCAGTAATATCAAAAAAAAGATTTTCAAATAAGAGATAATTAAATAAACAGATTGGAAGTTTAAAACTTCCAATCTGTTTATTTAATTTAACGCTATGGTAGGCTGGCATACTTTGTTTCTCCCAGAATGTTTAGCGGAATATAATGCATTATCGGCCTCTCTAACAAGAACTTCCAAATCGGATACATTGTCAGGATAAGTAGCAGCACCTACAGAAATAGAAATATTAATTTTAATTTCATTAGATATAATAAATTCATGGGTTTCTACAGCTATCCTTAAGCGCTCTGCAACTTCCATGGCCTGGAGGCTTGGACAATCAGGCAAGATAACAGAAAATTCTTCCCCTCCAATTCTAGATACAATATCGAAACTTCTACAAAAGGTAGATAATATGGTGCCTAATTGCTGTAATACAGAATCGCCGGCTAAATGGCCATAAGTGTCATTTACTTTTTTAAAAAAATCTATATCGATAATTAGGATAGACAAACGTTCATTCTTATCATTAACATTTAAAAAACACTGGTTTAGTGCATTATCGAATTGTCTAACGTTATTTAAACCAGTAAGAAAATCTATAGTTGACTCTTGTTCTAGTCTATTAAGCAGCTTAATTGAAGTATTCATGTAATTAGAAATATAGTAAGCTAGAATTCCAATAATAGAAGAGCTAAGCCAAAAATAAATAAGGGTATGACGAAGTGCTGTTGAATCTTTAATAGTTAATAAAAATGTACTGGTAATAATTGTGGAGGCTATAAAGTTCATATAGTTAAACTTATTAAAATTAGTTATGTTTAATTTTGATATCAAAGCACAAGCAATGGCAACAATTAAGAGGTTAATAGAGGCTATTATAGCGGCGGTACTTAAACCAAAGTAGATCATCCTAAATATGGCGATGGTTATCCCCGTAATAATCGCTGCAAATCCACCGGCATAAAGAGAGGCGAGTAGTATGGCGATATGACGAAAATCCATAATTACTGTAGGTGTAACATTTACGGTAAATAACATCAAGATAATTCCTAGTATTCCTTGTGTCAATCCAAATAAGAATTTATCTTTATAGGACCTTGATAAGTTTAGAAAATTTCTTTTAAATACTTGACTGCTTATAAAAATAAAAGAAATTAGTATTGTGCCGTTAATAAATAAATCCTTTAACATGATGTAGCCCCTCTCAAAATAAAATATGCATAATAGTTCCAACTAAAAAAACTACTATATAATATTATATAGTAGTTTTTTTAGCAAATCAAAGGTTATTTGGGAGAAAAAGCAAGAATAAATGGATATATTATATTTTAATGTGTTCTGGGCGTAGATTATATACCACATCTTTTCTTTCAAGTATTATATTAATTTTTTCTTTTAATCCATCATCCTCTAGAATCATTAGTAAAAGTTCTTTAGTAGGGTTAATTACTGTAGGATTGCTAATTAACTTTAACATATTGTAATCCCCAGAAGTATCTCCATAAGCATAACTCTGCTGCAAATCAATATTATATTTACAAACGAAATTTTCTATGGCAGTTTGTTTACTAACGCTGTCCCACATAGGAATAATTTTACCCGTATAAATATTGTTTTCATTCAATACATACTTTGTTCCAATATAATCATCAAAACCGTATTTTATAGACATTTCCCGTACAAGTTCAATGGGGCTACCTGATATGGTAATAATTATATGACCCTGATCCTTATGCCATTTAATTCTATCACGGGTGTAGGTGTAAACTCTATCTCCCTTTTGCTTTATTATTTGGCTAGCAATAAATTCAATTTGACAGCTATGAAGACCAATTATGGCTTCACTATATATATCAGCCATTTTGAGTAGGTAATTATCATAATTTCCTATTCTCTTATCCCATTTAACATAAAAGGGTTTTACTTCTTTGTACCATTTATCATTTTCTATAAGTTCGCTTTTGATTAATTTTTTAAATACCTCTGTAATTAAACCTTCCCTATAGAGAGTACCATCAATATCAAAGAAAGCAGCTATTCTTTTTTCCAAAGGGTTCACCTCCAACACTAGTATAATTTAGTTATTATTCTTTTTTCAGTGATTATGAAATCTAAAGGCACATCATAAACACCTGTGGGGATTTCATTAATTACTTGATAATCATAAGCTATACCTATAGTAGAGGTGTTTTCCACTCTTTTAGGTAAGAACCTATCATAATAGCCTGCACCAAAGCCTATCCTATTGCAATGCTCATCAAATACTACGCCAGGAACTATGATTAAATCTATATCCTCCATACAAACTTTTTTTAATAAATCATGTTTTGGCTCCATAATACCAAAAGTAGATTTAGTAAGATCATTCGTTAGATTATTTATTTCAAAAGGTATTATTTCTCGCGTCGCATTTATACAATAGGGTATAATTACTTTCTTACCATTATCTAAACACCACTTAGCAAGGGTATATGTATTAACTTCATTACCGAAACTTAAGTATAACATAATATTTTTGCAATTTATAAATTCCGGTAATTCCATAATTGTTCCAATAATTTTATTACTAAAAGCACTTACATTTTCAACCTTCATGCTTTTTCTTTGAATAAGCATATTTTTTCTTAAATCATTTTTAAGATTATTTTCCATAAATACCTCCAACAATTATAGTATTATAAATATAGCAATTCATTTTGGTATAAAATTTTTATACTCAATAAAATTTATGTAATTATAACATATGTTTTTTATATATGCAATTTGCAGAGGCTAGTATTATTATGTGTTATCTTTGAAAGATAATCATAAAGCATTAAAGCTTGGTAAAATATTATATGAAAAAAATGGCAAAGTGGACTAGTTAATTCTAAATTTTATGTATCACATGAAGGTATAAACTAAGAGTCTGTAAAACTCATTATATACTATCTATCACACTTCTACATGCTTTCACCTTCATGATTATAAATGTAGAAGAATTCTATGTCTGAAACATTTTAGTTTTATGGTGAGATCTTATTATGAACTAAATATTTTTTCTTGGATTATGCTAACAAAAAGTATATGTTGCGCAGAATGCATTCGAACAAGCTTTAGTAATTCACAATTTATTTTATTTGCAGGTGCGTAAAGAAAATCGCATGTTTGAGCGATAGCGAGTTTGCGGTTTTTAGCAACTGTAAATAAAATAAATTTTAGAATTACTTAGCGACGTGAGAGCATTCCAGCAATATATACTTTTTAGTTATAGCATAATCCAAGAAAAAAGCTATTGCTTCGAATTTAGATTCTTATTTATAAATTAAATACTTTTGTCTTTCTATTTTAAATTCCTCTAAAGCAGTTTTGTAGGTGGCTTCTATTTGCTGTGGGGTATATCCTTTTTCTAAATAGGTTCCCATCTTATCCGAGCCCATGATTTTATCAAACATTATAATGGTTTTACCACTTTTAGGTACTTTGAAATTATTTAATGAATGTGCATATGCGAGAACGTATATGCCTGTTTTAGCTGGGTTAAATTTATGATAATCAGTTATTTGAAGTTTTACACCACCAGAATCGACCTTGGTCTCAGGGATAAATTTTACTCCAGGCAAATTAGCGTCGTTTAATAATTTTGCATATTTATCTGAGTCAATACCAGTACCACCTATCCATTTAAAGAAATCCTGTTGAACTATAGAAGTGCCTTCTCCAATACCAGTTGCAGAATAACTGAAAACTGAATCAATATCTGGCATGCGTGGAGAACTTTTAATCCATTTTAATTTCGTATCTTGAAAAACCATATCCCTACTATAGCCTTCCATAGGAACAACGATCAGGTCAGCGCTGATTTTACGATTGAAAAAATTAGCTAACTCACCAGCTGTCATTCCATGAGATATCGGTAAGTTATCTACACCGACAAAGGTCGTATATTTATCCTCAAGTATGGGACCATCAACAATTTGTCCACCTATTGGATTTGGTCTATCTAAAACAATAATCGGTTTATTATATTTCGCAGCAGCTACCATGCAGTAGTTTAATGTGGACATATAGGTATAAGAGCGTGCGCCGATATCTTGAATGTCAAAAATAAGTATGTCCACTTTTGATAGCATGTCTTTAGTAGGCTTTCTTGTATCTCCATAAAGGCTATAAACAGGAATGTTTAAGCTAGGGTGTATATAAGATTTTACATAGTCACCGGCCTTAGCTTTTCCATCAATACCATGCTCAGGACCATATAAGGCTGTTAAGCTTGCAGATTTATAGTTAGATAGTAGTGTGATTATACTTTCACCACTGCTATTTGCGCCAGTCTGATTAGTAATAAGACCAATTCTTTTGCCCTTTATAAGTTCACTATGTTTTGTGAATAATAATTCATCACCAAGTTTAAAACTAGGTGTTATATGAGGGGTGAAAATGGTAGATGGTAACTTACTACCTTTTGAATCTAAAATTAAGAAAATGCAGGTAAATAGTAAAAGTATTAATAGTTTTAAGCTACGTTTCAATATGAAAGCCCCCTTGCTTGTTTCTGTTGTTAGATAACAATTATATAATTGATATCTAGGTATCAAATAATACTATAAATTGATTATATTTTATTTTTATAATTTAGTATATAAAAAAGGAGTTTCAGTAGAAATAAAGCACTATGAAAACTTATTCAAATGCAATAAGTTTTTATAGTGCTTTATTTCTAATTTGTGGGAATATATATTTAACTTCAAATTTTCATCATTTGACACAAAATCTATTAATTATTGAAGTTATAGCTTCTTTAATAGTTTTAAGATTAAAGTTTTTTATCATATAAATGGCATGCGACAAAATGTTCTGGTTCTATCTCTACCATCATAGGTCTATTTTCGCGACAAATCTCCATAGCTTTATTACACCTATCAACAAACTTACATCCAATAGGAGGGTTTATAGGACTAGGAACATCACCTTCAAGCACTATTCTTTGTCTAGTCTTTTCAATAATTGGATCAGGTAGTGGAATTGATGAAAGCAACGCCTCTGTATAAGGATGAAGTGGTTTTTTGTATAATTCATCACTTTTGGCAAGTTCTGCTATGGAACCAAGATACATTACTGCAACTCTGTCTGAAATATATTTAACCATTGAAAGATCATGTGCAATAAACAAGAATGTTAAACCATATTTTGTTTGTAATTCCTGAAGTAAATTTACTACCTGAGCTTGAACAGAAACATCTAACGCAGATATAGGTTCATCACATACGATAAAATCAGGATCTACTGCAAGAGCACGAGCTATTCCTATTCTCTGTCTTTGCCCACCACTAAATTCATGTGGGAATCTATTTGCATGCTCCCTATTAAGTCCAACCAATTCTAAAAGTTCATCAACTCTTTTCTTTCGCTCTTCTCCATGGCTAAGCTTATGAATATCAATACCTTCTGCAACAATATTAGATACAAGCATTCTAGGATTTAAAGAAGCATATGGATCTTGGAAAATCATTTGTGCTCTTCTATTATATTCCTTTAAATTTTTTCCTTTTAGGCTATGAACGGATTTACCTTCAAAATCAACAGTACCTGCTGTAGGGTTATAAATTCTTAAAATAGTTCGCCCACAGGTAGATTTTCCACAACCGGATTCTCCTACGAGGCCTAGTGTTTCACCCTTATAAATATCAAAACTTACATCATCAACAGCTTTTAAATATTGATTTTTTTCTACAAGAAAATATTTTTTTAAATTTTTTACACTAAGAAGTAATTCTTTTTTATCTAAGTCAACTTTATTTAATTCAACCATTTTAAATTTCACCTCTCTTTTCAATAGATTCCTTTGCTGTTATAAAAAGATAAGGTGCATTTACTTTTGGAGCATCAGGATGGTTTAACCAACAGGCTGACCCATGTCCCACACTAATAATAAAATCAGGAGGCATCTTTTCCCTACAAATTTTCATTGAATACTCACATCTATCTGCAAATGGGCATCCAGAGGGAGGCGCAAATAAATCTGGCGGTGTACCTTCTATTGATGATAATCTATTTTGAGTCTTAACAAGATCAACCCTTGGAACTGAGCTTAAAAGCCCCCAAGTATATGGATGTTTTGGATTATAATATAACTCATTAGTATCTGCATACTCTACGATTTTTCCACCATACATAACCACTACTCTTTGTGAAATATTAGCAACTACACCCAAATCATGAGTAATCATTATAATAGAAGTATTTATCTTTTGCTGTAAATCCTTCATTAATTCCAATATTTGCGCTTGGATTGTTACATCCAGCGCAGTTGTAGGTTCATCAGCAATAAGAAGCTTAGGATTACAAATTAATGCAATTGCAATCATAGCACGTTGACGCATTCCACCAGAAAACTGATGTGGATATTCGCTAATTCGCTGCTGTGCATTTGGTATTTGAACTAACTTTAACATATTAAGTGCTACCTTATGGGCTTGTTTATTTGTAAGGGTGCTATTATGCGTCCTTAACCCTTCTACTATTTGATTTCCAATTGTCATTGTAGGATTAAGAGAAGTCATCGGGTCCTGAAATATCATACCAATCTGTTTACCTCTAATTTCTCTCATTTCTTTTTCAGACTTAGCAATTATATCTTCACCATTAAAAATAATTTTTCCGCTTTTAAAACGCGCAGGTGGCTCTGGGTTAAGTCTCATTATAGATTTAGCTGTTACAGATTTACCACAACCTGATTCTCCAACAATAGCTAGTGTCTCTCCTTCAAATAATTCAAAGGAAACGCCGCGAACTGCTTGAATCTCACCTGCATACGTATCAAAAGAAACATACAAATTTTCCACTTCTAATATCTTTTTTCTCAAGTCAACAACCTCCTATTTCCTCAATTTAGGGTCAAGTGAATCTCTTAGTCCATCACCAAGCATATTAAATGAAAGCATAATTAAACATAAAACAATTGATGGTATTATAAGTAAATGAGGATATTGATAAAAAATCTTTGCTCCATCATTAACTAGAACTCCGAGAGATGCATATGGCGCTGGTACGCCTAAACCGATGAAACTTAAAAATGCCTCTGCAAATATCATCCTAGGAATCATCATAGTCATGTTAACTATAATTGGCCCCATACAATTTGGAATCAAATGTTTAAAAATAACTCTTTTCGCATCTGCACCTAGAATTTGTGATGCAATCACATATTCACTGTGTTTTAATCTTAAAACTTCTCCACGAACTAATATTGCAGTTCCCATCCAGCTTGTAAATGCAAGTACAATTGTAATAGGTATAATTCCTCTAGGCATTACAATGCACAATAACATAATATATAGCATATCTGGAATAACCATAATAATTTCAATAATTCTCATCATTATATTATCAGCTCTTCCACCAATGTATCCAGATATTCCTCCATAAACAACACCGAATAACACTGTAAACAACACTGATACTATTGCAATAAGGAAAGAAACTCTTGAGCCTTCCCATAACCTAGTAAATAAATCTCTACCAAGATCATCGGTTCCAAGCCAATATTTACTGTTGAACTTTTTTTCACCTTTTGTTTCTAGAGTTATATTGTTATGACTTATTTTGAAGGTGACTCCTCTAAAATCTGGGTCTTCTTTTAAAATTTTTTCTGCTTCAATATTTAATTTTTTTATAATTGAATCCCAATTATCTGATGCTGTTGTTGTTATCTCTAGTTTATACTCCTTTTGATCTCCTTGATATGACTCCTCAGATTTATCACCAATATAAAAGCTTAGCCTTCCAGATTGGTTTTTCAATTTAACATTTTTAAATTCCAATTTTGTTTTTCTAAGGTTAGGCTTATATTTTCCATAGGAAAATACAGAATTAGAAACTAACTTTAAACTCCTTTGATTTGAAAGAATAAAGGTTTGGTCTTGTAGCTTTAAGTTTTGGATTCTATAAGTATGTCCATAAAGTGATTTTGAAATCATTGGGCCAACTATTGCCATAATAATTAATACAACTAAAATCCAAAAGGATATTATAGAGGGCTTGCTCTTTTTTAATCTCCTAAAGGCATCTTGTATATATGACATACTTGGGCGTGTTATATTCTGAGCAGCTACTAGGTTCTTACCAACATGTTCAAATTGATCCTTTTCAATTTTATCCATTTAGCTATTCGCCCCCCTTACTTGATACCTTAAGTCTTGGATCAACTAATCCATATGCTATATCAACCAAAAGAATAGATAATATTATAAGCACTGCATAGAACAGTGTTATACCCATAGTCATAGAATAATCCTGGTCTGTGATGGTGGATACAAAATATCCCCCAAGTCCTGAAACAGCAAAAACATTTTCAATAACAATAGATCCTGTTATAATAGCTGCAAAGGATGGTCCAAGCACTGAAATAACTGGCATTATAGCATTGCGAATTACATGGCTCCATACAATTTTAGAAGTGGATAATCCTTTAGACTTTCCAGTCAGTATATAATCTTGCCCCAGTACTTCAAGGGTTGTTGAACGCATTAATCTAGCTACAAAGGCTAGAGTACCAAGACCTAAAGTAAAGGATGGTAAAATCATAGAAAGTTCACTGCTGGTTACGGTAACTGGCAACCACCCTAAATTCACGCCAAAATAGTAGGCAAGCAGTGGTCCCATAACAATACTTGGAACGGATACTCCTACAATAGAGATAAAAATTATAATATAATCTGGCGCTTTCTGATGTTTTAAGGCTGCTATTATACCAAAAAGTATTCCGAAAATAGAAGAGTATGCCATGGCCCTCCACCCTAAAGCAAAGGACTTAGGAAAACTATTTTTAATAACTTCAGATACTGGACGATTAACGTATTTATAGGAAAGTCCAAGATCTCCATGAACTAAGTTATTCATATATTTTAAATATTGCTGGGAAACAGGTAGATCCAATCCATATTTTTGTAATAAAGCTTGTCTTAATTCAGGTTTCAGTTTCTCATTATGAAAGGGGTCTCCTGGTAGCAATTTCATTAATGCAAAAGTTATAGTTGCTATGCATAAAATTGTGATTATTGCGTAAAGGATTCTTTTTAAAATGTATTTAACCATTCTTTAACCTCCTCTATATAGGAAAATACTAAGTTACCCATTTACCTATTAATAAAAGGAAAGATATACGTTTAAATAACATATATCCCACCCTACCTATTAATAATTAAAATGTAATTTACTTACCGCTCTCACTATTCTTCTTTGTCATATCTACATTAGCCCAATAAAAATCTACGGTTGGGCCAGCGCCTCTAATAACAACTCCATTTAAATAATCCTTAAATGTGGTATGAAGTATTCTGAAGTATTGAGGTGCAATAACCATATCAGTCATTAACATTTTTTCAGCTTCATATAAATAGCCCATTCTTTTTTTAGAATCAGATTCATTTTTAGCATCATTAATTAATTTATCATATATAGGGTTATTATATTTACCATGATTATTTCCATTTTTTGATTCAAATAAATCAAGATATGTCATTGGATCCATATAATCAGGTCCCCAACCACTAGCACAAATACCAAATGTTCCTGCCTTCAATCTAGATAATTTATCACCCCATGCAACTGGTACAAGATTAATGTCAATTCCAATTTCTTTTAAATCTGATTGTAACTTTTCGCCTTGTTTCTTAGCAATATCAGACTGATTTGTTAAAACATCTATAGTAGGTAATTTAGCTAGTTTTAGCTCTGCTAGCCCTGCTGCCAAAGCCGCTTTAGCTGCATCCTTTTGATTATCTTCAATTAAAGTCTTGCCATTTTCCTCACGGAATGGTTTACTAAGACCTGGGAAGAAATCCGGAACTACTGCAAGTGCAGCCAGGTCGCCTTGTGTAACATTTTCAACTAATCCCTTACGGTCCATAGCTAAAGATATAGCTTTTCTAATATTAACATTAGAGGTTACTGGATTGTTAAAATGGTTAAATTCAAGATAGAATACAGTATAATCAGGCATATCAATTAAATCTTGGAGTTTGTATTGGTCGAGCACTGCTTTATCTTGGAATGTCTTCAAATCATTAGCTTGAATTGCTGAACCGTCTAAAGCACCTGTCTTTAAAAGATTTGTTCTTGTAGCAACATCAATAACAACTTTCAACTGAATTGTATCAATTTTTATATTACTCTTATTCCAGTAATTTGGGTTTTTTTCTAAAGTAAAGCTATCCTTATGTTTCCATTCTTTAACTATCCATGGTCCATTACTGTTTAACCCTGCAGCTTCAAGAGTGTAGTCACTCTTATGATCATTGTAAAATTTCTCATTTACAGGACAATAAACAGAATTAGCAGTTAATCCCACAAAGTAAGGGCATACCTTTGAAAGTTTAATTTCAATATTTCCATTATTCTCTTTTATTCCAACCTTTGACCATAAATCTTTTTTCTTTGCATCAAATGCTGTTTTTAGATCTGCTGGCATTGCCTTTAAAGCATCAGTAACTTTAGCAGCCAAAGCTGATTTTTTATCTTTGTCATTTTCAGCATCTCTGCTATCAACTAAAGCTTTAAATGTAGCATTTGCTTCTGCATAAAAACCTTCACTAGTAAGATCAGCATAATCTTGAGCTCCTACAATGTAATCAGTGATCATAAATCCATACTGACTGTTTCCATCAAGTGCAAGCTTCCATCCAAAGAAGAAATCATTTGCAGTAACTACTGTTCCATCAGACCATTTTGCATCTTTATTTAGCTCAAAAGTGTAAGTATTGGTTGCGGAATCTAAACTCCACTTTTTAGCAACTCCTGGTTCGTATTTACCTTCTTCTTTACCAAAACGAACTAAACTTTCAATAAACATATTTGCAATCTGAAAGTCAGGTGATCCGGTCATCTGTTGTGGGTCCAAGGTTTCTGGTTCATCTACAGTATAATAATTTAAAACTTGTGGTGCTTTGTTCTCTACAACTTTAGGTTTTTTTGAACATCCAGCAAGTACATTTGTAGATACAAACAAAGCTATTAGTAAAGACGCAACTAACTTTTTCTTTTTCAATATATAAGCCCCCCTGTTTAATTAATTAAAAATCAAGGTATTTTTATATAATATGACCATAAAAACTTTTATATGTTAATTTACAATGGATTCTAAGAAAATTTATATTTATGTGAAGGTTATTGTTATTAAAAAAATTCTTATATATAATGTAATAAATTCCTTTAAATTTTTAAAAAACAGTTAGGCTCTAGTGAATAATCATTAAATATAATCACAGAAGGTATTATGTTACAGAATAATAGATTGAATTAAAAATTATAAATTGGGAAGTCTATAACTATAATACTTACGATACTGGAGTATTAATAATTGCTCAGTATTTGTAAGACGTATAGGGAGGATTATCCATGGATTATTCAAAAGTAAGAGAAGTTAATGGAATAGACCACGTTGGAGATGTGCCAAGTGCAAAAAAAGGAATAATAGATTTTCTTTCTGGTGAGGACATATATAAAGACTCTATACCACAAGATAGGCTTAATTCCTATAAAAAAGGGCGTGAAATAGCAGTAGAAATTGAGAATATATTAAATGGAGATCAAAGGGCTTATTAGTATTAGATGAATTTAATATTTTTCAAAAAGTAGGCACAGAATTTAAATTCTGTGCCTTTATTTGTTTTATTTAAGTTTGATAATATATTTGTAATAAATTTGTAATTTGTAAATATATTATAAATAATTCATATATTATTAATAATACCAAAAGGGAGGGTAACAATGGTTGAAAAACGAGAAAATTGGGGATCGAAAATTGGACTTATTCTAGCAATGGCAGGAAATGCAGTCGGACTTGGAAATTTTTGGAGATTTCCATATCAAGCTGCAAAATATGGTGGCGGAGCGTTTATGATTCCTTATGTAGGAGCACTTATTTTAATAGGAATTCCGTTAATGCTTGTAGAATGGATGATGGGAAGACTCGGTGGAAGATATGGACATGGTACTGTAGGTTTTATGATTTATATTCAATCAAGGGATAAGATTAGGCCTAAAAGAGCAATTATTTTAGGTTCTATATGTGGAATGATAGTTATTGGAGTTACACTACTAGTAAATTCATATTACAATCACTTGATTGGATGGACATTAGGTTATGCCTTTTTATCTGCCACTGGCGGGTACGCAGATAAGGCTGTAACCACAGCACAATTTTTTACGAAATATATACAAAGTCCTGCTTATGTTTTTACTTTCTGGCTCATTAGTCTATCATTTTTAGCATTTGCAGTTACAAGAGGAATTGAAAAGGGCATAGAAGCTTGGGCAAAACTAATGATGCCTGCTCTATATATATTTGGAATAATATTAATTTATAAAGCATTAACTATAGGATCACCAGTTAATCCAGATTGGTCTGCTATAAAAGGACTAGATTATCTTTGGTCTCCAAGATGGGGAGATTTAAGTTTTAAAGGAGCACTTGCAGCAGCAGGTCAAATTTTCTTTACACTATCCCTGGGAATGGGAATAATTCAAAATTATGCTTCTTATTTAAAGAAAGATGATGATATTGTAACTTCAGCGATGACAACAGTATCTTTAAATGAATTTGCAGAAGTAATACTCGGCGGAAGTATTGCAATACCAATTACTTATGCATTCATGGGTGTAGAAGGTCTAAGCGCAGGAGTAGGGCTATCATTTATATCACTACCTAATATTTTTAGAGTTATGGATGGTGGTAGGTTACTTGGAACACTATGGTTTATGATATTATTCTTTGCTGGATTTACTTCAGCTATTGCAATGTATAATTACTTAGTAACAATATTACAAGAAGGCATGGGCATGGCAAAGAAGAAGGCATCTTTCTTAGTTTTCATAGGATATGTAATAGTTGGATTACCAGTTGCTTTGGAGCCAATACTTACGAAAACTGCTGAACTTGCTTATTTTACAGAACTTGATAACTGGGTTGGTACTTATTTACTGGTTGTAATGGGTCTTATCGAAATAATTGTAGCTGGTTGGCTCATGAAAGATAATCCACTGGACGAGATAAATTATGGATCTTATTGGAAAGCACCAAAATGGATATATAGTGTAATGATTAAATTTGTAACTCCTTTAACAATAATAATTATTTTAATTGGATCAACGATATCATACATTCAAGAAGGATATTTTAAAGCTATACCAACTTTTGTAGCAAAAACACCGGAGTTAATTCCCTGGGTAAATGGTGCGAGAATAGTTCTACTAGTTGTATTTATCATTGGCTTTATTGGGACTTACAAGAGTTTAAAAGCTATTTATGGTGAAGAGATAGTACAAAATAAGGTTCTTATAAGAAAGTAATAATCTAAAAGTGGAGTTGATAGCAATTAATGCTTGTTATCAACTCCAGACAAATATAAGGAGGTATAAATATGACTGGTCAAGCGTTGGGATTCATGCTGGTAATGTGGGTTGCAATAGCAGCTTTATCAATCGCCAGTTTAACAACAGTGTTAAAGCATAGCAATAAATAAGAAAAGAGTGAATAGGTGTAGAAACAAAATTCTGCACCCTCTTTTGATGTCTTTACACAAATTTGAAAACAAAGCTACAGAAAATAGTAGTTTATGAGAAGGAATAGAGGGAGAAGATATCTGTACTGATTTAAATGAAAAAAAATAATGATAGAAAATTCTGATTGTTAAAAAAAAGACATTCTAATGCGTATTTTTTTCTTATTTGAAATTTGTTGCTGAAAAATTTACTCCATCTATTTTAAAAAAAACTTTATTTTTTTTGGAAAATACACAAAAATTTACTGGTATGACTAGAAGTGTATATGTAATTAATATTTTAGGGTTTTCAATACATATGTTTGTTAATGTAGTATAGAGTAATATATTAAAAAGGAAAATGAATAATATTTAACAATGCTTGCAATATTCTGAAAAGTTTGATAATATATTAATAATTTATAAATAATTAATATATTATTCACGCCTTTCAATAACAATACAGAGGAGGACTAATAATGAAAGAAAAACGAGAAGAATGGGGATCCAAAATTGGATTCATTCTAGCAATGGCGGGAAACTCAGTTGGACTAGGTAATTTTTGGAGATTCCCATATCAAGCTGCAAAAAACGGTGGCGGAGCTTTTATGATCCCTTATGTAGGAGCACTTATCTTAATAGGAATCCCATTAATGCTGGTAGAATGGATGATGGGAAGAATTGGTGGAAGATATGGACATGGTACTGTAGGTTTTATGATTTATATTCAATCTAGGGACAAGCTCAAGCCTAGAAAAGCAATTATATTAGGTTCTATATGTGGGATGATAGTTATTGGGGTTACATTATTGGTAAATTCATATTATAATCACTTGATAGGGTGGACATTAGGCTATGCATTTTTATCTATCACTGGTGGGTACTCTGACATGACAGTAACCACAGCACAGTTTTTTACTAATTATATACAAAATCCAGTTTATGTATTTAGTTTTTGGATCCTTACTTTAACAATTTTAGGGTTAGCAGTTACAAGAGGAATTGAAAAGGGTATCGAATCTTGGGCAAAACTAATGATGCCTGCTCTATATATATTTGGATTTGTATTAATTTATAAAACCTTAACAATAGGATCACCAGTTAATCCAGATTGGTCTGCTATAAAAGGTCTAGATTATCTTTGGACTCCAAGATGGGGTGATTTAAGTTTTAAAGGAGCACTTGCAGCAGCTGGGCAAATTTTCTTTACGCTGTCACTCGGCATGGGAATTATTCAAAACTATGCTTCTTATTTAAAGCAAGATGATGATATTGTAGCTTCAGCAATGACAACAGTATCACTAAATGAATTTGCAGAAGTAATACTGGGTGGAAGTATTGCAATACCAATTACTTATGCTTTCATGGGAGTAGAAGGTCTAAGTTCAGGAGTAGGATTATCTTTTATATCACTACCTAATATTTTTAGAGTTATGGATGGCGGTAGGGCACTTGGAACACTATGGTTTTTGATATTATTCTTTGCTGGATTTACTTCAGCTATTGCAATGTATAATTACTTAGTAACAATATTAGAAGAAGGAATGGGTATGGCAAAGAAGAAGGCATCTATACTTGTTTTCTTTGGATACTTAATAGTTGGGTTACCAGTTGCACTAGAGCCAATAATTACTAAAACTGCTGAACTTGCTTATTTCACAGAGCTTGATAACTGGGTTGGTACTTATTTACTTGTTGTAATGGGTCTAATAGAAATAATTGTTGCTGGTTGGATCATGAAAGAAAGTCCATTAGACGACATAAATCATGGATCATTCTGGAAAGCTCCAAATTGGATTTATACTGTTATGATTAAATGGATAACTCCTGCAACAATAATAATTATTCTAATTGGATCAACTATATCATATATTCAAGAAGGATACTTTAAATTAGTACCAAGTTTTGTAGCAAAAACACCAGAGTTAATTCCCTGGGTAAATGGTGCAAGAATAGTTTTACTTTTGGTATTTATTATCGGATTTATTGGAACTTATAGAAGCATAAAAGCTATTTATGGAAAAGAAATTGAACAAAACAAGGTTCTTATAAGAAAGTAATAATTTAAAAGGAAGGTAGATAATAATTGTTATCTACTCCAGAGGAAAACAAGGTAGAACAATTACTAATTGTTTCCTACTCTAAAGGAACACGAGGAGGTAGAAATATGAGTGGTCAAGCGTTATTTTTTATGTTGATAATGTGGTTTTCGATATTAGCTTTATCAATCACAAGTTTATCAACTGTATTAAAAAATAGTAAATAACTAAGAAAAGAGTGAAGATGTATGAATACTTACGAAGCCTTAGCTACAAGAAAAATCTCACTATATTTTACACTGTTATGTGCATTGTTTTTAATGTTATCTTCACAATTTACTGGACCTATTTTGCCTTTACTATTTATTCTTCCAATAATTATGGGATCCATTGGGATGAAGAGAAGAAGGAAGAGTGGGTATTTAATAGGAATGGCAATAATTCCATTAGCTTTCGCAATTTCAGTGCTGTGGATACGATATTCTATTGGTGTTTTTGCTGATAGAATTAACCAACTTGCTAAAATAAGTACAGATTATAATATATCTGTCACAGCAGCTGGAGCGATTACTACAACCTTTTTCTTATTAAGTATTATAATGATTAGTATATCTGGTATATTGTTTGTAAAATTGCGTAGGAATAAAGAACTTTTCACATAACTTTTCATAATTAATAAAAACGCTGATACTTTGATTCAGCGTTTTTATTTTATGCTGAAATTTTCTGAGATTCATGTTACAGAATTTGTGCGGAAAGCCCACTCCTTCAGATGTGGGATGGATAGCACTTGAAGATATTCAAGACAATTATTATAAATAGTAATAAGTGTATAAAAACATTTATAACATATGAAAATAACTCTATTATTCTGTATATTGTCCAAGGTATATGAGAAAAATATTATTAATACCCGACTAATAGTGAGACCATTAAAAAATATGTAAGAACAAAAACAAGATGTTAATGGAATGCGAGGTGGAAATTCAGTGGCAAAAAAAGAAGCTAAGCAACGATTCATATTAAATTTAAAGCTTAAAACAGAAAAATTTGAAGAAGAGATATTGGATAAAAGGTTTGAAATTGGCAGGAAGATTTATAATTCAATTTTAGGTAAAGCCTTAAATAGGTATAATGAGATTAGTAAAACTATAAAATGGAGAAATAATCAATCTGAATTATCAAATATTTATAAAAGTAAATGCGATAAGGAAGAGCTTAATAAGCTTTGTGCTCCATATTTTTATATTAAAAATGAAATGCTCAAAGAATTTAGGCTAACTGAATATTCACTTCATGAAGATGTAAAATCAATGCAACATACATTTAAAGACAATATAGATAGTTTCACTGCTCAGAAGGTTGCATCAAGAGTATGGAAAGCTTTAGAAACAAATCTATTTGGCACGGGTGAACAAGTTCATTTTAAAGGCAAGAATAACCCGTTAAATTCATTAGAAGGCAAATCTAATGGTACTGGGATAAGATATGATATCCAAACAAATACCTTTAAATGGATTGGGTTAGAGATTGAAACAATGCTTAATATAAATAACCAATATGAGATAGATGCTTTGAAAAATAGGATATGTTTCTGTAGAGTTAAAAGAAAATTTGTACGTGGGAGATATAAATATATACTTCAAATAGTTTTAGAGGGAATAGTTCCTGCTAAACTTAACAAGGAGACGGGAGAAATCAAAAATTATATAGGAAATGGAAATTGCGGAATTGACATAGGCATTCAAACGGCTGCCTGTACCTCTGATTATGATGTTAAGCTATACGAATTGGCTCCACATGTACAAAATATTGAAAATGAAAAACGAAGAATACAAAGATTCATGGATAGAAGTAAACGAAGCACTAATCCCAATAATTTTAATGAAGATGGTATGATTAAAAAAGGCGCTAAATTAGAATGGAAATATTCAAAGAAATACATCAAAGCTAAGTATAGGCTTAAGGGCATATATAGGAAACAAAAGGACATAAGAGAGCAAGATCATAATGTAATGACCAATGAAATAGTAAAAAAATGCAATGTAGTCTATGTTGAACAAATGAATTTTAAAGGGCTACAAAAACGTGCTAAAAATACAACTACTGATGAGAAAACTGGTAAATTCAACAAGAAAAAGAGATTTGGTAAATCATTAGCAAATAAAGCACCTAGTAAATTCTTAGAAATATTAGATAATAAGTTAAAAGCTAAAGGTGGAAAATACATTGAAATTAATACAAGGCAAGTGAAAGCTTCACAGTACAATCACTTAAACCAACAATATAATAAAAAGAAGTTATCTCAAAGGTGGAATTATTTTGACTATAATGGTCAACAAATCAAAATCCAAAGAGATTTATATTCTTCATACCTAATAAAAAACGTTAATGATGATTTATTTAGTATAAATCTTGATAATTGTAGCAAAGATTTTGATAAGTTTTTAGAACTACATAATAGAGAAATTGTAAGATTGCAAGGATTAGATAACTTAAGTAGTGTAGGAGTTTAGGATATAATAAAACGTCTTGAAATGGGCGGCATACTACCGATAATGTGGTCAACGGATTGCTTGGTAGTGAAATTCTTAGGGAAAATAATTAGTGGTAATGTCATTCGTAATATTAAAGAGAGTTATTTAGTACCTAAGAACCCCATGCCTTTAGGTGTGGGAGTTTCAGAATAAGAGATTTATTTAAAGTATATATATGGTATAATGTAGTTAAAAACAAGCTGGTAAGGGGGAGATATCATAAAAAGTTCACGTAAAACATGGCATATACTTTTAATATTGTCCACATGTTACGGCGGGTATTAAAGATGATTTTAATTTGACGAATAAGGAGTTTATTTATGAAAAAAGGTGATAAGATAGTTGGAATTGTACTTTTAGTTATTGTTGTAATAGCCTTAGCTGCAGCTTCAATATATAAAATTTCAATTAAGGGATCAGAAAATATTGCGGTAATTAAAAGTGATGGTAAGGTATTTAAAACTATTGATTTAAATAAGGTGGTAGAGCCTCAAGAGTTTACTATAAAAAGAGGTAATGGTCATTTTAATACCATACTAGTTAAACATAATGAAATTAGTGTAAAAGATGCTGATTGTTTACATAAAGAGTGTGTTAAAAGTGGAAAGATTACGCAGCCAGGTGGAATTATTGTATGCTTACCTAATAAGCTTATGATTAGCATTCAGGGAAAACAAGTAAAAGAAAATAATGGCATTGATGCGGGGACATTTTAAGATGAAAAAGATACAGGTGATAATATGAAAAAGACTAAAAAAATGGTTTTAATTAGTATACTCGTGGCAATAGCCTTGGTTATTTATTTAATCGAGGCTCAAATTCCAGTGCTATTTCCAGGGATAAAGTTAGGACTAGCTAATTCTATATCCTTAGTTGCATTAATTTTATTTGGATGGAAAGAAGCATTTTTAATAATGGTTCTAAGAACTTTATTAGGTTCTATTTTTGGAGGTGGTTTATCAGCTCTTTTGTTTAGTTTTGCTGGTGGATTACTTAGTAATATAGTAATGGTATTACTATATAAGTATCTTAAGAATGCACTAAGCCTACCTACAATTAGCGTATGTGGTGCTATTTTTCATAATGTAGGTCAACTACTGGTAGCTGCCTTCATAATTAAAGATTTAAGAATATATTTGTATTTACCGGTTTTACTAATTTCAGCTATTATTACGGGGTATTTTATTGGAACTTTAGCTAGTGTTTTAAAAAATAGATTGGAAAAAATATTAGCATTAGATAAAAGGTTATAGAAAAGGGATAGGAAATTTCTACCGTGACTTGCAAAAGAGCTCGAAACTGGAAATTTCATCAAGGAATTCTAATCTTTTGCTAATATAAAATTCTCTGGCGCTCACATTCGCCGTCCTGGCTCAGGTTCGCTAGCCTTCCTTCCTGGAAGGCTCACGAGAATTTTATATTAGCAAAAGAAGAATTCCTAAATGAAATTTCAACAGTTTTTTCGCTTCTTATTGCAAGTCACTAGGGTGAAATATCCTATCCTATTATTGTTGTGCGTACTGTCAGGCTTACGAGGATTTTATATTCTATTATTATTATTATTATTATTATTATTATTATTATTATTATTGTGCCTCGAAAGGATACAATAACTTTTGAGTGCAAAATTACAATAATTTTGTGATTTTTATATTGTACGTTAAAAACTAAATAATTAATGTGAAATGGGAAGTATTCATATTAGTGTTATAGGAAAGGGAGTTGATTATGATGTATGTATATGCTGGTAATGACCATATTGCTGCAGTTACAGATAAAATTGATGCGGATAAACATAGTCATTTAATGCTTCAAATATCTATTTCCATTCGCCATGAATTTAGTATATCAATAGGAGAAAAACAATTTTACTGCAAGGGCATCATTTTAAGTTCAAACACAGATCATACCTTTTATAGTAATCAAGATGCGCAAATTTTCTTCCTAATTGATAGCTCTTCTATCATAGCAAAACAACTGAATCAGAAATATTTAAGAGGGCAATCGTACTATGTTATTGATGATGAGTCAATAAACTTAATCCAATACATACTTCAGAGGTGCTATCCTATTTTGGATAAAGAGCATTACCTTAAGTTTTATACGCAATTGTTCCAAATACTACAGATAAGCACAGATGCTTATACCGTCATGGACGAGAGAATTATAAGCCTGCTTTCTCGAATTAAAAACTGTACCAATACTGAGCACAGTATTGAAGAAATGGCTAAAAGCTTGTTTTTATCCAAAAGTCGATTATCTCATTTATTTAAAAAAGAAACAGGTATGCGCCTATGCTCATACCTAGTATTGCATAAATTACAAAAAGCAATGTTGTATGTTTTTTCTAATAAAAATAAAACAGAAGCCGCAGTCATGGCTGGATTTGACAGTCCATCTCACTTTGCAGCGGTATGTAAAAAGACTTTGGGAATGTCTGCAAGAGAATTGGACGAAGATAGCGTTTTTTTGAAAGTAAACACATACTAAATATCTTATAATCTAATGATAGTGTTAACTGACTTATGGAAAAACCTAATTGGTAATAATAGGAATTAGATTGCATCTTTGAAAAATAAAGCCTTTGTCTTTCTATCCTTAAACTTATGGAAGTTAAT
>NZ_JAHLEF010000011.1 GCF_018861755.1 Clostridium sp. CF012
CGCGGTGAATACGTTCCCGGGCCTTGTACACACCGCCCGTCACACCATGAGAGTTGGTAACACCCGAAGTCCGTGAGGTAACCGTAAGGAGCCAGCGGCCGAAGGTGGGATTGATGATTGGGGTGAAGTCGTAACAAGGTAGCCGTAGGAGAACCTGCGGCTGGATCACCTCCTTTCTAGGGAGTAGATGCAAAGACTTCGGTCAATGCAAAACATCTACTGTAATTACTCGTAACCTATTCTCTGTTTAATTTTGAGAGACTAATAGTCTGAAAATGTAACAAGCAATTTTAAGCACTACTTAGTGTTTAAAGTTGTTTGTTTTATTTTTTTTGGAATTTTTATGATAATTTGATATAATAATTATAAATTATAGGTAAATTGTAAAGGCCACATCGCCTCCGCAAGTGTTTTTTTAGGGATTTTAAATATAGGAAAGTAATAAAAAAAATATTAATAAAAAACCGTTAAATCAAAGAATTAATATAGTGCTTACCGGAAACAAAAATTATAAATGTGAAGGTGTGATTTTATGCTATTCATTGGAGGAACTTTTTAAACAACTAAAAAAATATAAGGATGAAGACATATTCGTAATAGGCGGTGGATCAATTTATTCTCAACTAATGTCACGATGTAATAAGGCATACATAACTAAAATATACAAAGAGTATGTGCATGATAGTGTATTAGTGAATTTAGAGAATAATAAGCAATGGGAAAAAGTTTCAACTAGTGAAAAGCGAGAATTTAAACAGGAAATATACTACTCCTTTAATATTTATATAAAAAAAGAGAGTATAACAATATAAAAAACTTCCACTATACTGTGGAAGTTTTTTATATTGCTATATTCAAAATTCATGCATTAATAAGCGAATGTATGGTTGCCTATAATAACAGCTACCTTCTTTGAAGTTAACCATTTGTTTGTTATAGTATTTTCAAAAAAGTACGAAGCGCCATTAGTTGGGTCTGTTCCTTTTAAAGATTCGTATGCTGCTTTAGTTGCCTCTGTACTTGCAACTTTATTAATATTACCATCCAATACTGGTGAAAATTGATAGTAGCCATTGCTTTTTTCGTTAATTACTTTGTTAATATTATCTGGAAACAGTGAGCTTTGAACTCTGTTCACTACCACAGCTCCTACAGCGAGCATACCAGTATAGCTTTCGCCACCGGCCTCAGCAGTTATTAATCTAGCTAATAAATCTACGTCACTATTGGAGTAGGAAATAACTTTAGATGTTGTCAGTGGAGTAGCTTGTTTATTTGTGGTTGTAGTTGTGACAACTGGAATTTTAAAGACATCTCCAGGGTAAATAGTATCACTCCACTTATCATTAGCAGCTCTTAACTTATCCAAAGGCATATTATACTTTTTAGCTATGAAATATAAGGTGTCACCGCTAACTACATTATAAGTATTAGTTGGAACATCTAGTACTTGTCCAGAATATATGTTGTAGTTTGATAATCCATTGTTTTTCATTAAATAATTAGTAGTTGTGTTATAAGCTTTGCTGATACCACCTAATGTATCACCTGATTTAACTTTATATGTGGCAGCATATACAGAGCTGCTACTAACTAAAGCTAAGGTTAATGCTAACAAAGTAGTTTTTAAATTTAATTTAATAATAACGAGTCCTCCTTTATAAGCCTGCGAGGTTAGTTGACGGATTCGGGTTAAAGGAACCCTACTCTAGATAAGAGATTCACCCCATAAGATATCCCCCGTTCTCCATTTAAGAGATTCGGCAATGCAATGTGTATATTATAACATAAATCGACAAATTAATCTATGCTAAAAAATAGTATTATTGGAAATATATGAATAGAAATTTAGTAAAAGCATATTTTAAAAAGACTAAGACCTATTTAATAAGGAAAATTGGATTTAATAATTATAATTGACAAATATATTATATATTATATAATAATCTTATAAAATTAATCGGATACGATTTACTTTTTATAGTAAATTAACATAAATAGATTATTTAATGGAGGCGTAGAATGAAAGCATATGATGTTGCTATAATAGGAGCAGGTTCGGGAGGATTAACTGCTGCGTATACTGCAAAAGGATTTTCAAAAAAAGTTATTTTAATTGATAAGAATAAACCTGGTGGAGAATGCACTTGGAGTGGATGTATCCCCAGCAAGGCCTTAATAAATATTGCAAATGAAATACATGTAGCAAGGAAATATTCGGATTTTTCGGTTGATACTGGTGAGGTTTTAGAAAAAGTTAGAAAAGTAATTAATAATGTTTATAAAGAAGAAAGCCCCGAAGTTTTGAAAAGAGATGGTATCGATTATGTTAATGGATTTGCAAAATTTATTGATAAAAACACGTTAAGTGTCAATGGAGAAGAAATTAAAGCTAAGAAAATATTCATTTCTACAGGTTCTTCACCAATGGTTCCACCTATTGATGGTTTAAAGGATATAAATTATCTTACAAATGAAAATATTTTTTCAGAGGAAAAACTTCCAGAGAGTATAATTGTTTTAGGTGGAGGTGCTATAGGTGTAGAATTATCTCAGGCTATGAATAGATTAGGTGTTAAAGTATCATTAGTAGAAATGATGGATACTATTTTAAGTAGAGAAGAACCAAAATTGGTATCTATATTAGAGAGGAAACTCAGGTCGGAAGGAGTTAAAATATATACTTCCTGCACAGCAGAAAAGGCTTCAGAAGAAAAGGGTAAGGTAGCATTCTCTATAGTTAAAGATGGAATTGCGGAAATTATAACTGCAGACAAAATATTAGTTGCCCTTGGTAGAGTTCCGAATATAAAGGGTTTAGACTTAGATAAAATTAGTGTTAAATATAACAAAAAAGCAATAGAGGTTAACGAGCATTTAGAAACCACTACAAAAGGTATATTTGCAATAGGCGATGTGACCGGTCCTTATCTTTTCTCACATATGGCAAATGTGCAGGGAATTACAGCTGTGAAAAATGCCTTGTTACCTATAAAGAAAAAGATTGATTACTCCCATGTAGCTTGGTGCACATTTTCACAGCCGGAACTTGCAAGAGCTGGATTTACAGAGCAGGAAGCTAGAGAAAAGTATGGCGATTCAATTAGGGTGTATGAGCAGGATTATAAAAGTTTGGATAGAGCAAAAACAAAAGAAAATGATGAGGGTATTGTTAAAATAATATGTGATAAAAAAGGGAAAGTATTAGGAACTAGTGTTTTGGGAGATAGAGCGGGGGAGATGATTTCTGAAATACAAGTAGTGAAGACCTTGGGAATAAATTTCGCTAAATTAACAAAGGTTATACATCCATACCCTACATATGGAGAGATACTGCTTAAGATAAGTAAGAAGGTTTACCTAGATAACATTTTAAATAATTCAGTTGTAAAATTATTCAGAAAAAAATAATTATAAACTACAATATTAAGATGTGAAGGACGGATATAAATGGAGAAGGATGATTTAAAATTAAGTAATCAGCTTTGTTTTAAAATTTACTCTGCGTCCAAGGCTATGACTAGATTATATAAACCAATACTCCAGAGTTTAAATTTAACTTATCCACAATATTTAGTTATGCTGATTTTATGGGAGCATGAAAGGATATCATTTAAGGATATGAGCAATAATTTAAAAATGAAAACTGGAACTTTGACACCAATACTTAATAACTTAGAAAGTCAGGGTCGGTTATGCAGAATGAAGGATGAAAAGGATGATAGGAGGGTTTATATTCATATTACATCAAAAGGTAAGATACTTAAGGAAGAAGCTTCTAAGATTCCTAGTGAAATAGGTTGTACAGTAAAGCTTTCAACTGATGAGTATTTAAAGTATATGGAGGAATTTGATGGGTTGCTAAAAAGAATAGATAAAATTGAGAACTATAAATACTAGTTAGGTAATGAAGTTGGAAATCATTAAATTTAGTATAAGGCATTTGAAATAAATATCGAATTAAAAATACTTAATATAAAGGGGATGTTAATATGAAGATTTTAACTGGAGTACTTGGCGTAATGGGAGCCATTGTAATTTATATGTTGGTAAAAAACAATTTAACTCCAAATAATTTAGGGGTTAATAATGGAAAGTTAGCCAAAATGCCAAACAAACCCAATGCAGTATCATCACAAACAGAAGAAAAAGATAAGAAAGTTGAAGCACTAGAGTTTAAGGGAAATTTAAAAAATTCCAAGGAGCAGGTAATTAAAGCAATTGAAGACTATGGTAATGATAAAATAATTAAAAATGAGGCGAATTATATATATGTAGTTTTTACAACTGGAATAATGAAATATCATGACGATGTAGAATTTTACTTTGATGAAAGCAAAAGGCTTATCCAAATTAGAGCAGCTTCAAGGATTGGATATTCTGATATGGGATTAAATAGAGAAAGATATAATAAGTTAAGAGAAGTTTATTATAAATAAAATTTCAAGAAGTATCTATATCTTTTCTATTATTGGAAATACTATTAGAGTAATAAGTTAAAGCATAGTATAGCTCCTTTGTAACAAGAGAAATTAATTGGAGGCGTTATTGTGGTTAATTATAATAATAGAGAAGTAAGGAAGGAAAAACAAAAGGTAGAGAAAAAAACTTTTATAAGTGAAGTTCAAGAATTTCAAAAGCCAGAAGGTTATGAAGATGCTTTTAAAAAATATTATCCACAGCAAAAATAAAGTAAGAATATTTAAGGTATAATAGAACAAGAAAATATTTTAAGTTAAAGAACCAATCTCTAAATGAGCTTGGTTCTTTAATATTTTTTTATTAATAATTTATAAAATTACGCTTAATAGCTGGGTTAGTTATGATGAGTTTATGCAGGAAAAACCCCAAAAGTGAATTAAGCACTGAAGTAGGAAGCACTATAGATACAAAGAGAATAAAAAATGGTGCTGGAAGTCCAAATAGAAGAAGGGCTGAACCTAGAAAAATGCTTCCACTTATTATAGTTCCTAAAAAATAAATACCGGTTAATTTAAGAGGAGAATCTGCATTTGAGTTTTTATATATGACATATACAATCATTGAGGTTATTATCTTATCTATAATATTAGGTAATTGCCCACCAGGAAATGAGGTTGATAAGGCACATAGAACACCTGCCACGATTCCTGTAATAAAGGCGATTTTAAAATCTTTGGTTAATATTATGGATAAAATCATAAATACTAATAAAAAATCTGGTTTTATTCCAAGAAATATACCTGGTGTAATTTGATGCAATATAAGACCTATTGCAAGGAATAGAGAAGTTATTACTATTTTATTTGTTTTCATAAAAATTAGCTCCTTTTCAATATAATTTAGATTGTTTTGTTTTGTTATTTTCCTAAGTGCATATATCTTTCAGCACATCAAATTCACCACCACCTTTCAATTTATCTTTTAAAATAAAAAAAACCCCCGCCCTGTATTAGGGCGAAGGATATTCGCTGTACCACCTAAATTATGCTACAAAAAAACCGTGCATATTTAATTTTCAAGCACTAAAATGCTCTAGCCCTTTTAACAGTGGGCGTCCGGTAACTACTACTCTCAGAATCTGATTTCGGGTTACTTCTAGCAGGTCCATTCACTAAAGTTATCAATACTGAGATCACACTATCCTCAGCTCTCTGAAATTGCATTGCTTTAACTACTCTTCCTGTTCTACGAATTTATAATATAAGAATGATTGTAGCATTAAAATAATTAAATGTAAATACTATTTTTATTTATATTTATTAATAATGTCAATTAAAATACTCATTCTCTCATGAATATCTAGCTTTATGTTATCACGTTTATAATGAAAGTCATTTGAATCTAATAAGTAACTATGGGTTATCCCAAAGAGTTTTTTATTTTCCAAAATTCCTTTTGTGAGCATTTCAGAAAGCTTTTCAATATTAAAATATTCCAATCTTAACTCCTCATTTTCATTTTTTGCGTAAACTGGTAAAGAAGTTAATACATTTTTGGTTACTTTGTACTGAGGTCTGTAAATATTATGAGATTCATACTTTATGGGAGTTAACCCTGCTAATATCTTTTCTGTATTATCGTCTATTGAAAAATATCCCCCTCGGAAGGCTTGAATTGGATCAATTCCTAATTTTGAAATATATTCGTAGCTGTGCTTTATTATAATTTTTTGTTCATCATAAGAGTAATTAGCTATTAGATCTTCATTTTTTTCTATGAATGGGCAAAGTTTTTCTATAGATTCTGGTAAATTATTTGGATGAATATGAAGCCCAAATATAACTTTATAATTTCTCTTTATCTTTTCTATTAAATTTAACTCCTTCATCATTTCGGCAAAATAAGGGGTAATAAATAAAAGAGTATATATATTGTTTTCGGAATTCAATTTTAGTAGTTTTTCTAAGTTTAGTACATTGCTTTTTAAGTTCTTATCAAAATTATATCCTTCACAATCAATAGTTAACATAAAATCAAAACTTGGTTTTTTAATATAATTATCTAAAAAATATTCCATAAATAACTCAACTCCTAATATAACATTGCTAATTTACAATTTGCATTGTATAATTAAATTGTAGTAAGTAACAACTTAATTATACAATGCAAATTGTTACTTGTCAAAAGTTGCTAATAATCAGTGTTTCGCTGATTCATAATAGAGTTTAAAGATAAATAATTTCAAGTTTTTAAGCACTTCAAAAAAATTCTTTTATTTTTACATCTAATTTTCAAACATTTAGAAAGCTTAAAATTAAATAACTTAAAGTAGTTATCAAGTTGATAACTATTTTGTACACGAAAAAAATATGGGGAGGATGATATTATTGAAAACTATGGGTTTTCCAAGAATGCACAAAGAAGTAAACGAGAGAAGAGATTTTTTGCCGTCTTTTTTTGATATGTTTAAAAATGAAAGAGTTCAAATATTTCTTGAACAAGGATATGGTTCTGCTTTAGGATATACAAAAGAAGATTATCTAAAAAATAATAATAAAATAATATTTGTAGCTAACAGAGAATGCTATGAAAAAGATATAGTTGTTGTTTTAAGGTCACCAGAGTTTGAAGAAATTGAATATATGAAAGAAGGCAGTACACTACTTAGTATGCTTCATTATGCAACTAGAGCCACTAGAGTTGAAAAGCTTAAAGAAAAAGGTATATTTGCTGTTTCTATGGATTCTATTAGAAATGATTTTCTTGAAAGAATGGTTGTAAATTATGAGGGAACTTCAGAAAATGGAATTAATGTAGCATTTACTGAGCTGACTAAAAATTATGAGAATATCTGTATTGAAGAAAGAAAACCTGTAATTGTGAGTATAATGGGGATGGGACGAGTTGGTTTAACAGCAGCAAGAATGGCAGGCAAATACGGCAATAACAAAGTAAATGAAGATATACTTCAAGAGAAAACTAGTGGGGTAATTGTTAAGATGCTACCCAGAAATATAACCCATGATAAAAAACAGATGATAAAAATTCTGAAAAAGACAGACATTTTAGTAGATGCAACTACTAGAGGTGATGCAACAAAATATGTTGTCAGCAATGAATTATTAGGATATTTAAAAGAGCATTCTATAATTTTAGATTTAACAGCAGATCCATATTTAATTGGTGAAGATTCTGATCAAATAAAGGCAATAGAGGGTATACCACATGGAACATTAGATAAAAAGGTTATATACCCAGGTGATGATGAATATAGCACTGTACCAAAGTGTTTAAATTCAAACAATCAAAGAACAGTAGTAAGTTGTAATGCTTGGCCGGGAGTTAAACCAGAGGCTTGCATGGATTTATACGGCAAACAACTTATATATATTGTACAAAACCTTATAGGATATTCTGCTGGAGATTTTGATTTATGTAATAGTGATTATTTTAATAGAGCAATATACCGAGGTACAATTGAATGTTTTGAAAAAATTACAGATGACTATGGTAATGAAATGGTAAATGTGGTAATCTAAGATAGAATAGTGAATGCGTGTTAGCAATATAAGGAAAAAATGTATACGTGTATTCCATCTTTTAAAAGAGGTGTTTCTATGTTAAAATTCACAATTATAATAATTTTAGGAATAATTCTAGCAATAATAAGTGCTATATTTGTTATTAAAAACTTTTTAGTAAGCTATAAGGGAAGCGAAAGTGGATTTAAAAATGTATGCGATATACTTTTAATAGTTGTTTCCTTATTTTCTTCACTAATAAGCGTGTGGGGAGGCTTTAGTTTAAGAGAACTATCTCTTAGATTACAAAATCCATCTGATTTATCAAATTTATCAGAAGTGATGATACAAGTGTTGAAAAAAACATTAGTGCAACAATCAAGAGAAGTTACTATAGCAATTATACTGGGATATTCTTGTTTTATATTGGCATATTTAATATTTAAAACTATTGAAAAAGAAATACAACGAGAAATTGATAGGCCAAAAAGAAAATGGGATTGGAATAAAATCGATAAAAATTAAAAACATAAAATACTATACACTAGTTTATTAGAAATTTTTCGATAAACTGGTGTTTTTTAGTGTAAAAGAATAATTTTTACGTTTATAATTAAATAAATGTTATGGAATTAAGGGGGGGATATTTATGTTGGGTACAATTGTGAACTCGTTATCAATATTAATTGGGGGACTAGTAGGATCACTATTTAAGAATAAAATTTCCAATGCATATAATGAGACAATTATGAAGGCGTTAGGGCTGTCTGTAATTCTTATTGGATTAAAAAGTGCACTTCAAGTGAATAACATTCTTCTATTAATTATTTGCCTTACATTAGGAACTCTAATAGGAGAAATAGTGAAAATTGAAAAGGGTATAGAAAATATTGGAGCCTTTTTAGAGGGAAAATTTCCAAAGCAAAAGGGTTTAGCAAATGGATTCGTAACAGCTAGCCTGGTTTATTGTGTAGGAGCAATGGCCATAATGGGTTCCTTAGAAAGTGGTCTTACTAATAATCATAGTATACTTTACGCAAAATCACTACTAGATGGTATATCTGCAATTATTTTTTCATCTTCTTTAGGAATAGGAGTATGTTTTTCGGCTATTTCAGTTTTTATATACCAAGGTATAATAACGTTAACAGCTTCTCTTATGAAACAATTTTTAATAGCCTCTGTAGTAAATGAAATGTCTGCTATTGGGGGATTACTTATTGTAGCAATTGGTGCAAATATGCTGGATATCAAAAGAATAAAGGTTGGCAACATGCTTCCGGCTATTTTCATGCCTCTTTTATATTACATAGTTAAAACCATTATTGGATTTTAGTAAAATACTAAAAACGATTGCTTTTTATGGAAATTAGTATTATACTTTTTATTAACATTAGAATGATAGGATCATATCCTGTACTAAACAATTAAAATAATAAAAGCTGTGATGAGAACCAGTAGTAAAACAGTTTCTTTTACAGAGAGCTCCCCTAGCTGAGAAGGAGCAAAGAAAAGCATTATGAATACATCTCTGAGCTGCACACCAAATCCACTGAAGATATATCTTTATGTTGGTAGTAGGCTGTTGCCGGAATCCTTGCATCCGTTAAAATGCTACAGTATAAGCGCATAGTTGTGCCGTACTTTATGAGGTTAATATGGCAACATATTAATAAATTGGGGTGGTAACACGGGATTTTACTCTCGTCCTCTAGATTTTCTAGAGGATGAGAGTTTTTTGTTTTTTGAAATTATAAAAAATAGGAGGAATTAAAATGATTAATATTGATGAGCAAATTAAAATTATATCTAAAGGCACAACTGAAATAATTGACCAGGAGGAGTTAAGGCAAAAACTTATTAAAGCAGAGGAAAATAATAAACAGCTTATAGTTAAGCTAGGACTAGACCCCACAGCACCAGATATTCATTTAGGGCATACGGTAGTTTTAAGAAAAGCGAGACAAATACAGGATTTAGGTCATAAGGTTATTATAATCATTGGAGATTTTACTGGAATGATAGGAGATCCTTCAGGAAGATCAAAAACAAGAAAAGAGTTAACCCGCGAAGAAGTATTGATAAATGCGGAAACTTATAAAAAACAAATGTTTAAAATACTTGACCCAGATAAAACAGAGGTTAAATTTAATAGTGAGTGGCTTTCAGAATTGAATTTTAAAGAAGTTATTGAGCTAGCTTCAAAATACACAGTAACCAGGATGTTAGAAAGGGAGGATTTTAAAAATCGATTCAAAGCACAGCAGTCAATTGCAATTCATGAGTTTATGTACCCCTTGATGCAAGGATATGATTCCATAGCAATAAAAGCAGATATTGAACTTGGTGGAACAGACCAACGGTTTAATATTTTAATGGGAAGGACCCTTCAAAAGGAATATGGTGAAGATAAGCAAATTTCAATATTCATGCCTCTTTTAGAAGGGACAGATGGGATAGACAAGATGAGTAAAAGTCTTGGAAACTATATTGGAATAGATGAGAACTACAATGATATGTATAGCAAAGTTATGTCCATTCCAGATGAATTGATTATAAAATACTACAATTTAGTAACTGATATTCATCCAGATGAAATACAAGAAATTGTGAGGCAACTAGAAGGTGGAAAAATCAATCCAAGGGATATAAAGATGAAACTTTCTAAGGAGATTGTTAAATTATATCATGGAAAAGTAGCGTCTGAGGAGGCAGAGGAATATTTTAAAACAGTTTTTCAAAAGAAGGATATTCCAAATTATATTAAAGAAATAGAGATTATTAAGAACTCTGTGATGAATGAACAATCTACTATTTTCAAAATAATAACTGATATGAAATTTGCTAAAAGCAATAGGGAAGCAAGACGTCTAGTTGAGCAAGGAGCAGTTAAAATAAATGGAGAAAAAATACTCATAGATAATTTATTTAATTTAAAAGATGGAGACGTAATTCAATGTGGTAAAAGAAAATTTGTGAAAATTATTATAGTGAAGTAAGGGCCGCCAATGATGGTGGCCCTTACCTTTTAAGAAGTATAAATTTTAAACATTCTCTATTCTACAAAAAATATTAATTTGACGAAATGCTATTTTATCATATACTAAAACTAGGGATTATTTTACAGTAAGGGGTGGTATGGATTTTGAATATAATTAGAAAGTTAGCAACTAGGGTACATAAACGTTTTCTAAAGTTCAAAATAAGAACAAAGATAAATACGATATATCTGGTAATTCTGCTATTTTCTCTTTCAATAAGCTATGTATTGTATAATGCAATAAATAATAGAATTGTGGAAAATAATATTAGCAGAACTTCATTACAGACCTTAAACGCATTGGATAAGAATCTAGAGTTTATATTAGGAAACGTTTCTCAATTTTCAAATTTAATATTTTTTGATAAAGGTGTTCAAGACGCCTTAAGGCGCTCAAAATCTGAGGGTATAGAGTATAATATCCAAAGCATTTTAAACAAATATCTTGCAAATATGCTGTTGTCCGGAGAGTATATATCATCTGTATATGTTTTTGATAATTACGATAATAAATATTCCATGGGTAAATATGTGCTAAAGCCTATGGTTGTTGACAAAATCGAAAATGCACCTTGGTACAATGAGATCATAAATTTACAAGGAGATATGAAATGGATTGTAAATGCTGGTGGAGCATTAGCCACGGATCCTAATCATAATTATATATCTTTAATTAGAGTCATAAATGACATTAATACTATGAAGAAATTAGCTACATTAATAGTTAATGTAGATGAGGACACTATTCAAAAGAGCTTTGAGGACATAGGGAATAAATATAAATCTCAATTTTTTATAATGGATGAAAAAGGACAGTATATTACTACCCCACCCATTGAGGATAAGTCTTTTGAGAAAGAGTTAATTCCAAAGCTTGTGGAAAAACAAGGCTACACTGTTGAAAAATTAGGAGACAGCAAAAATATAATATGTTTTACCACATCAAAATTCTCTAATTGGAAAATTGTTGGTATCATGCCTATAAGTGAATTATCTAAGGATATTAGTACAATGAGAATTATTTCAATAATTATACTTATTGTTAATAGTTTGTTTATCTCACTTGGAGCTGTATACATTACAAAGCTTGTTACGAGGCCTCTTATTAAAATGCAACACTATATGGGAAAGGCTCAGCAAGGTGATTTTACAACTATGGTAATAGATATAGATAGAGAGGATGAAATAGTTCAATTAAAAAGGGGCTTTAATACCATGATTATTGAGATAGAGGAATTAATAAATAAAGTTAAATTGGAACAGATAGTAATAAGAAAAAATGAATTGAATTTAATTAGAGCTCAAGTTAATCCTCATTTTTTATATAATACATTAGATGCAATTAGTGCTCTATCATTATTAAAAGATAATGAAAGTGCTTTTAAAATAACTCAATCTTTAGGCGAATTCTACCGTATAAGTTTAAGCAGTGGTAAAGAAATCATAAGGGTGGAAGAAGAAATAAATTGTATAAAAAATTATCTTACAATACTTGATATAAGATATAAAGGGAAATTTTCTGTCACCTATGAAATAGAAGAAGAAATGTATAACCTTAAAATACTTAAGCTTATTTTACAACCCTTTGTAGAGAATGCAATACATCATGGATTAAGAAATAAACATGGAAAGGGCAAACTAGAAATTAAAGCATACATAGAAGAGGGAATGCTAGTTTTTATAGTGAAAGATGATGGTATTGGTATGAGTTCTGATAAGATATTGGAAATATTAAGTCGAAGATCACAAGTTAATAAAAATGGATTTGGTATTTACAGTTCTGTACAGAGAATTTCCATTTTTTATAATGTAGAAAACCCTTTGAGTATAACTAGCGTAATAAATGAAAGGACGGAGATAACCATAAAAGTTCCTATGGTAGAGGAGGAAACAAATGGAGACTATTAAAGTGTTAATAGTAGATGATGAATATTTAGAGAGAACCTTAATAAAACTTAGCGTAGATTGGGTAACTAATGATTTCGAAATAATTGGAGAAGCTAATTCAGGTGAAGCAGCCTTAAGGCTTATGGAAAAAAATCCACCAGATATTTTAATAACAGATATTTGTATGCCCTTTATGGATGGGCTTCAGCTATGCAAAAAAGTACGTGAAAAATATGAGCATATAAAAATTATAATTATTACAGGACATAGAGAATTTGAATATGCAAAAACAGCTATAAAGCTAGGCGTTACGGATTTTCTTTTAAAACCAATTAATAGTGAGGAAGTACTTAAAATTGCATTGAAATTAAAAGGTGAAATTAAAGATCAACGTAAATATTTCAATGAATATAATGCCATGAAAAAACAATTAAGTGGCGGGTTAGACTTTATAAAAATAAATAACAACAAAAAAATTAGTGAGCCAGTGGAAAAAATCATAGCATATATTGAAGAAAATTTTACTAACAGTGAATTGTCATTAAGTATAATATCCAATAGTTTATTTATGAATTATAGTTATCTAAGTAGAGTATTTAAACAGGAAATGGAAGAAAGTATTACAGAGTATATAACAAAACTCAGGATAAACAAGAGCATCTTATATATTAATAATACAAATTTAAAGGCCTACGAAATAGCAGGAAAAGTAGGAATTAATGATGCCCATTATTTTAGTATTTGTTTTAAAAAACACACAGGAAAATCAATCAATGAATATAAAAATACAAATCAAAAAGTAAAATAATTAACTGTTTATATAGAAATTTTGAATTTAACAGAAGGTTAATATATTATATAATTTAATTAAGGAGTCCCATAAGATGCTTTTATAAGTTTACTGAAAACGTTTTTACGGGATACCAATTTGTGAACGAATTAAAAGGGGGACTATTAATGAATAAGCTACTTAAAAGAACTCTTACGGGATTATTAACAGCTTCATTACTTGTGACTTTAGTAGGATGTGGGAAATCAAATTCAAAACCAACTAAGGATGCCACTGTGGCAAAGGATTCACAGATAACACTAAATGTATGGCACCAATGGAGCAATGATTCAAATGACTTAAAGAAAATATACGATGCAGCAGTTTTGAAATATCAGGCGGAACATAAAAATGTAACTATAAAAACAGATACTTTAGATACAGAGGCATATAAAACTAAGATAAATACAGCATTTGCAGGCAATACATCAGCAGTAGATGTTTTTTATTACTGGGGTGGAGGAAAAGCAAGAAAATTAGCAGAATCAGGTAAATTACTACCACTAGATGAATATGTAAAAGATGGAACATTAGATAAAATTATCCCAGGTTCAACAACAGCATTTCAATATAATCAAAAGACTTATTCACTACCAATGTTTTCATGGAACATGGTTTTATATTGTAACAAAGAATTGTTTGATAAAAATGGCGTAAAAATTCCTACAACTTACGATGAGCTACTAGATGCAAGTAAAAAATTATCAGCAAAGGGAGTGCTTCCTTTTGTAGTTGGTGCTAAAGATGGATGGAATGCTGCGTTTGTTTACGAAGCGTTAGCATTAAGAGAAGTAGGAGCTGAAAAGATAAATGCAGTTTTAAGTGGTAGTGCAGCTTTCGATGATCCAGGCTTTGCAGAAGCAGCTAGAAAATTAAGTGCATTAAGTGCAGCTGGAGCTTTTGGGAAAAGCCCACTGGCTACATCACACGATGAAGCAGATGCTACCTTTATTGCAGGTAAAGCAGCTATGAGACTCATGGGAAGTTGGCTTGCAGGTAATGTGTATACTAATAAAGATACTGCTGTTAAAGATAAGATTGTTGCAGCTAAAATTCCTATGTCAACAGGAAAAGGTAATACAGATGAATTTGCAGGTGGATTTATAGAATCCTTCTGGGTAAATGCAAACACAAAATATAAAGATGAGTCAGTACAGTTTACAAAATATATAAATGAAGCTATGGGTAAAGGTGCTGCAGAAAATAGTCTTGGTTTCTCAGGATGGAAAGGTGAAACGGACAACAGTAAATTAAATCCTCTAACAATCCAAATAGCTGAGCAAGTTAAAACTTCAAAGGCAAGTGTTCTAGCTTGGGATACTTCACTTGATGAAGCGCCAACTACTGCTCACTTAGAAGCAGTTCAAGCGCTATTTAATAGTAAGATCACTCCTGAAGAGTTCATGAAAATTCATCAAGAGGCATTACAGAAATAAAATAGTATATTAATCTACAATTTTAATTTAGGCTGCCACCTTAAAATACATAAAATAGGGGGCAGCCTATATTAATAAAAATTTTATGGGTTGAGGTGATATTTTGAATAAGCTAATGTATAATAAAAAAGCTATAGCAGTATTTTTAGTTCCAACATTTATCATATATTTTTTAGTAGTGCTATTACCTATAGTTATAACTGCCTATTATGGTTTGTTTAAATATAATGGTATGGGTAGCATGGAATTTATAGGACTTCAAAATTATAGTAAATTAGTTTTATCTGATCCAGTATTTCTAAAATCCATTATTAATTCATTAAAACTTGTAGCTGCATCACTATTTATTCAGCTACCAATTGCGTTGATACTGGCAATGATACTTGCAAGGGGAGTAAAATTTGAAGAGTTTTTTAGAACAGTTTATTTTATTCCCGTAGTTATTTCTAGTATGGTTATTGGACAATTATGGATGAAGATTTTCAACGGGGACCATGGATTACTAAATGAATTTCTAAGGTCAATTGGTCTTGGAAAGTATGCTTTAGCTTGGCTAGGAAGAGAGGATACTTCATTTTTAGCAACCGTGATTCCAGGAGTATGGCAATATATAGGATATCACATGCTAATATTATATGCAGGCATAAAATCCATTTCAGAGGATGTTTATGAGGCTGCGAGGATTGATGGAGCAAATGCAATACAGACTGCCTTTAAAATAACTTTGCCATTGCTTATGCCTATAATAAAGGTTTGTGTAACCTTTTCAGCCATAGGTTCGCTTAAAGCTTTTGATTTAGTTTATATTATGACTGGTGGAGGACCATTCCATTCAAGTGAAGTGCCAAGCACAGTTATGTATGCAAACTTATTTAAAAAAGGTGCCTATGGATATGGTAGTGCACAAGCATTTTTTATTATACTTGAGTGTTTGATTATGAGTCTTGTGGTGCAAGCTATATTTAAAAAGTCAGAAGATTCAGCGTCAGTACTATAAGGTAGGAGGTTTGAAAATGAAGCAGAAAATAAAGTGGAAATTATCTACAATTATTTTGATGATTATATTGTTTGGAATTGCGATTATTCAACTATATCCACTATTATGGATGATTATGTTTTCGCTAAAGGACAATACTGAAATTTTTTATACTAATATAGCGGGGATTCCAAAAATATTTAGATGGGAAAATTATAGCGGTGCTCTTATTAATGGGGGACTATTGAAATACTTTTTAAATAGTGTGTTCTATACTGTAGTTACTGTAGTGGTTTCAGGACTTTTAAGCTCCATGGCGGCCTATGCTATAGCTAGAATGAAGTGGAAATATAATAATATAGTAATGTCCCTTTTTCTTTTAGGAATTATGGTGCCTATTCATGCAGCTCTACTACCACTATTTATAGTGCTTACTAAGTTAAATATTTTAGATTCATATTTAGCATTACTAATTCCATATATTGCATTCGCACTACCAATGAGTATTTTAATATTGGTAAGTTTCTATAAATCAATACCAAAGGAATTAGAAGAGGCAGCATACATTGATGGGTGCAATGTTTATATGGCATTCTTTAGAGTTATTTTCCCTGTAGTAAAACCTGCTCTTGCCACTATTTCAATATTCACCTTTTTAGGTACTTGGAATGAATTAATGTTCGCAAATACCTTTGTTAACAGTGGCAAATATAGAACCTTAACAGTTGGAATAATGTCTTTAGCTGGTCAATATGCCACAGATTGGGGGGTGATTGGCGCAGGTATGGTAATTGCAACTCTTCCAACAGTTATAATATATATACTTTTAAGTAGACAAGTTCAGGAAAGTCTTATATCTGGTGCTATAAAGGGTTAATATTACAGCACCTAAGGGAATTATCTAAGGAAGGGGCGGATAGGTATGTGGAATAGTAATAGGAGTGACTTTCAATTTACTTCAGAAGAAGGAGAATTCAAATTAGTAAAGGCGGATAACACAAGTTATTTGTATTTCCCATTAACTAATGAGGGGGGCATGATGTCCTCAATTACTCCACTATTACAGGGAGATATTAAAACAAACCAAAATACTTTTTTAATGACTCCAGTTTCTTCAGAGGACCTTCATAATTCAAGATCCGGTAGAAACTTTTGGATATTTATAGAGCGATATGGACCCTGGTCATTAATGGGTAGTTCACCAAATCAGATCTCAAAGCACTTCCAAGATGAAAGTGAAGAAACTGTTATTGTAGAAGCTGGATTTTTATGGCATAGAGTTATAAGAGAAAATTCGAAGATTGGTATAAAGGCAGAAATAACTAGTTTTGTGCCACAAGGGCTAGATAAAGTGGAGCTAATGAAAGTAACAATTACAAATACCGGAGATAAAACTGTAGAATTTACTCCTACAGTAGCAATGCCTATATTTGGACGTTCAGCGGATAATATAAGGGATCATAGACATGTGACTTCCCTTTTACAGCGAACTTATACTAGCGATTATGGGGTTACGGTAAGGCCAACTTTGTCCTTTGATGAAAGAGGTCATAAATTAAACAATGTTGTATATTCGGTACAAGGAGTAGAGGATTATGGAGATGCACCAATAGGCTTTTTTCCGGAAATCGAAGGATATATTGGTGAGGGTGGTAACTTAGAATGGCCTGAGGCTATTGTGAGGAACAGTGAGAATTATTACAAGGCTAATGAAATATTAGAGGGATACGAGGCTATAGGGGGGTTACGATTTAAGAATATAATACTTCAAAAAGGTCATTCAAAGACATATATAATGTCAATGTCTATTAGTGAAGATGAAGTTGAGGCACTAAATTACAGAAAGAAATATTGTAATTTATCTGCTTTTGATTTGGCTTCCCATGAAAATAAGAAACATTGGCAAGATAAAATAAATAAACTTTGCTTCAAATCTGGAGATGATATTTTTGATATCTGGATGAAATGGGTTGCGCTTCAACCTATCTTAAGGCGGATTTATGGATGCTCATTTTTACCTCACCACGATTACGGAAGGGGAGGAAGAGGCTGGAGAGATCTTTGGCAAGATTGTCTTGCACTATTAATTATGGAACCAGAAGGAGTAAGATCTGTGCTACTTAACAACTATGCAGGGGTTAGAATAGATGGTAGCAATGCTACTATTATTGGTGCGGGTCCTGGAGAATTTATTGCTGATAGGAATAATATTGCAAGGATTTGGATGGATCATGGAGCATGGCCTTTCCTAACCACAAAGCTTTATATAGATCAAAGTGGAGATCTGGAATTCTTGCTTCAAGATCAAGTGTATTTTAAGGATAAACAAATTAAAAGATGCACTGATATTGATGAAAATTGGAATGATGAATATGGAAATAAACTTAAGAATATAAAGGGTGATATTTATAAAGGTACCATTCTAGAACATATATTAATTGAAAATTTAACCCCGTTTTTTAATGTAGGAATACATAACAATATTAAATTAGAGGGAGCAGATTGGAATGATGGATTAGATATGGCATCTGATAAGGGGGAAAGTGTTGCTTTTACAGCTTTTTATGGAAGTAATTTAATGGAGATAAGCAATGTACTAGAATCCTTAAAAAATAAAGCCTTAGTTTATTATATAGAAATAGCTTCTGAAATGGTAGAACTTTTCGATTCATTAGGTGAAAAGATAGATTATGAAGTTGTTCCTCAAAAGCTGGAGGTATTAAATAAATATTACAATAAATGCACTAATAATATCTCAGGAGATAAAACAAACCTTCATATAGATAATGTTATACGTGACCTACGACGAAAAGGAAATTGGATAATAAATCATGTAAGAAAAAATGAATGGATAAAAAATATAGAAGGTTATGCTTGGTTTAATGGATACTATGATAATGAAGGTGACAGAGTAGAGGGAGATAACGAACTAGGAGTAAGAATGATTTTAACTGGTCAAGTATTTACTATTATGGGTAATGTGGCTACAGATGAGCAGATAGATAAAATTATTGAAGCCAGTAATAGATATTTAAGAGATGAAGCGGTTGGAGGATATAGACTTAATACTAATTTTAATGAGGTTAAGTTAAATATGGGAAGACTTTTTGGATTCGCGTACGGTCACAAAGAAAATGGTGCAATGTTTAGCCATATGGCAATTATGTATGGTAATGCTCTTTATAAAAGGGGATACGTTAAGAGTGGATTTGAAGTTATAAAGTCTATATACAAGCATTGTGTAGATTTCGATAAAAGTAGGATATATCCTGGAGTACCTGAATATATAAACCAAAAGGGAAGAGGTATGTACAATTATTTAACGGGATCTGCTAGTTGGTTACTTTTAACCATGCTTAACGAAGTATATGGAGTAAAAGGCAGTATGGGAGACTTAGTAATCCAGCCTAAAATATTGAAGGAGCAGTTTAATAAAGCAGGTGAAGTTGAGGTTTTAACGACTTTTGCAGGAATTACATTAAATATTTGTTATAAAAACATTAATAATGTGGAATTCGGTGAATATAAAATAAGTAGGGTAAAAATTAATGACGAAAAGGTACAATGTGTAATTGAGGAGGGTAAAGCTATAATAAATAGAGCATTAATAAAAGCCTTGCCTAGTGACAAAACTCATAAGCTGACAGTTGAGTTATTATAGGGATTAAATCAAGATCTAGTTACTTCTTTTATATGAGGTAACATTTCTTTTATAGTGGATTAATAATTTGGAGGTGCTACCTTGGAGATAAATGAAAGACTTTTAGAAATAGTGGAGTATGTTGGTGATGGCTATATGCCTGTCATTGACTATGAAAATTGGAGAGTGGCTATCTTAAAATATTGCGATGAGCTGCTTCCAGAGAACATTACTAAGATGCAAAAGCATAACGAAACAGACGAAGTATTCGTAATTTTAAGGGGTAAATTCATACTTTATATTGGGGAAGGTGGTGATGTCATAGAAAATATATACGCCAAAGAACTAGAGCCTTTGAAAATATATAATGTAAAAAAAGCTACTTGGCACACACACAGTTTAAGTGAGGATGCAGTAGTACTAATTATAGAAAACCAAAATACAGAATTTAGTAATTCTCCAGAGATTGGATTAACCTTAGCACAAAGGGGACAAATAATAGAACTAAGTAATGTGAAAGAACAATAGAGAACCTTTTTCTATGGATGGTATAGATGGAAAGGTTAAAATAATTGACATCAAAAATTCAAAAAATATAAATATTATGAATACAGGATTTAAAGAGGTATAATATTATGAATAACATTTTATAATTAAAATTTAATGCAGAGGAGAGATAAGTTATGGGCTATGTGGCTTCAAACAGTAGATACGATAAAATGATATATAATAGATGTGGAAGCAGTGGGCTTAAATTACCTTCCATTTCACTGGGACTTTGGCATAATTTTGGTGATAACGACTCTTTTGAAAACAGTCGTCTTTTAGTTCAAAAGGCATTTGATTTAGGTATAACGCATTTTGACCTAGCTAATAATTATGGTCCTCCTGAGGGGGCAGCTGAAGAAAATTTCGGAAGAATTTTAAAAATGGATTTTGCACCATATAGAGATGAGATAATAGTCTCCACAAAAGCAGGCTACTATATGTGGCCAGGTCCTTATGGTGACTGGGGATCTAAAAAATATTTAACTGCTAGTTTAGATAAGAGTCTACAGCGCATGGGACTTGATTATGTAGACGTATTTTACCACCATAGACCGGATCCTAATACACCACTAGAAGAAACAATGAATACACTAGATTTAATGGTTAGACAAGGAAAGGCATTATATATTGGCTTATCTAATTATAAAGCAGAAGATACACAAAGGGCAGTGAGTATATTAAAAAGACTTGGAACTCCTTTTGTAATAAGTCAGGTATCTTATTCCTTACTTAATAGATGGATTGAAGAAAAACTTCAACAAGTACTAGATGCTGCAGGTATAGGCACCATTGCATTCGTTCCCTTAGCACAGGGATTACTTACAAATAAATATTTGAAAGGAATACCTTTAGACTCTAGAGCAGCTGGAAATTCTAAATTCCTTAGCTCAAAGGACATTACAGAAGAAAAGCTAAAAAAAATATATACTCTTAATGACATAGCAAAAGAAAGAGGACAAAGCTTAGCTCAAATGGGTTTATCTTGGGTATTAAGAGATGGGAAAGTTACATCTGCACTTATCGGTGCTAGTAAAGTAAGTCAACTTGAAGAAAATATTGCAGCCCTTGATAATATAGAATTTACAGTAGAAGAGCTTAAGAAAATAGAAGAGGCGTTAATATAAAGAAAAGGCTCCAAGAATTTTCATATTCTTGGAGCCTTTTCTTTATATTAATAAATTTTATTTAAATTCTAAAGTACTAGTATCAAGCCAGTTCCATTCAGGTTTAAAAGCTTTTATATCATCTACAAGTTGGAATAATGCCAAATCAGCTAGTTTTGCCTCTAGCATTATATCTAAGTCAACTCCTAGTGGAATACATTTTTCGATAAACTCGATGAAGGCAGCTGGATCGATGTTATCAGCATGTTTTTTATCTTTTTCACCAGTTTTAGGGCTGGAAAAATGTATTTTTACTGGTAGAAGTTCGTTTTCCCAAGTGGAAAATATTTCTGTTAACATAGGTTCTAGTTCATCTCCACCGTTGTTGCAGTTATGATGATGTACATCTAGTACCATAGGCACATTTATTTCTTTGCATATGTTTAATACTTCTTTTGTAGTAAAGCTTTTATCATCATTTTCAAATACTAATAATTTTGTTATTTCTTTTGGTAAGTTATTATAATTCTTAAAGAATCTTTCTGTAGCAGCTAGTTTACCGCCTTCTTTACCTCCAATGTGTAATATCATTTTTCCTAAGGGGTAACTAATATCCTGGAAAAGATTTGCATGGAACATAAGATTCTTTTCAGTAGCTTTTATTACTTCCTCTTTAGAACTATTTATAACATTAGATTCATCAGGATGCATATCAACCCTTAAACCATTATTGTTTATATAATTTCCAAGCCAATCAAAATCCATTTTTAATATTCTTCTGAACTCCCAATCTGTAACTTCAGGATGAGTTGCTAAAGGTATTAGTGCAGAAGTAATTCTATAAAAGTGAACATTGTTTTTTACAGTATATTCTAGAATTTTATACAAATCATTTACGTTTGATACTGCTACCTTTTGTAGTTTTTCAAGCTTATCTCTATCCGTGGATTGTTTAGTATATGTAGAAAAAGTTACTGTGCTAGCAGAAGTTATTTTTGCTGCTTTTAAAGCAGTAGCCACGTAGCCTAATCTTATTTTCATAATATCACTCCTCATATAATATAGTTATACCATTATAAAATAAATCATTACCTTCGCAGCTGTTTTTCATTTTCTAAGCTGCAATATTAACGACTTCAGAAGGGATAATATACTCCACCTGAAGTTTTCTCTTTGTTAGAGTTAGCTATCACTGGTTGAAGACAGGGGAGAAGCCCTTCTGAAATGTCGTTAAAACATTTCTACTAACTGATATTCTTTAATATATTCTAATTATTACTCAATCATATGGAAATCTATTCTGGAAATTAAAATATCCTTTTATATGTATATTTTATAATACTACCCATAATGGGGGTAACTTATAATATTGTAAAAAATATTTTAAGTCAGGGTATAAAATATACTAATAAAAGAGTTGCCTATAAATGCCCATATGATAAAAGCTATAACAATATTTAAAATGTTTGTTAAAAACATCTTATTAAATAAATATAATATTTGAATAGATGTTAGAATAAACCCTTGTTTAATCATATCACATAACTATAGTGTGTGTAAAATAATATACAAATAATCAAATAAATATTTGCATATTTTGAAGAGATTCATTATATAGAGATGAAAAATATAAATATAAAAGTCTTTATTACTATAAAATATCTAACTTATAGCTTTTTATGTGAAAATCATATAATATTAATTTGTCAGTAAAAATTATTAATATGTGGGTAAAATTATTAGTGGAGGTAAAAAGATGGCAGATATTAAATATGAAATAAAAGAAACACTAGGAGAACTATCAGAATCCGGTAAAACATGGAGAAAAGAGTTAAATCTTATAAGTTGGAATGATAAGGAAGCTAAATACGATATTAGAGATTGGTCTCCAGAACATGAGAAAATGGGAAAAGGGGTTACACTATCTAAAGAAGAACTTATAAAGCTTAAGGCATTGCTTAATGGGATAAATCTGTAACAAGTATATAAGGTACATAGAAACAAGGTGTGGTAATTTTACCATCCCTTGTTTTTTTTATATAGAAAATTGGAAGACCTAATTTGCAAATTAAATATGTGGATAAATAATTACATTGTTTAATAAATAACATACTTTTTTCCTTGTTTTATATTAAAAATGAAAAAAAGTAAATTTAAAAAATTGCACGAATAAGTCTGTGTTCGCCTTTATGAAAAGGTTTGCAAGTGTTTGGTGATTGCAAATGAATAATAAAATATGTTGAAATTCATTAAAAAACCCTTTGCAAATATAAATACATTGTGATATTATTAACACATAAGAAGGAGCAAATATCTAAAATGAAAACCTAATTTAAAGTAATTAATAAAAAATCACTTTAAATCAATAAATAAATTTTTTTTATGTAGAATAGACCATTAATGTAATCTATTATTTTGAAAGAGGTGTAGCATATGAAAGTAACAAACGTAGAAGAATTAATGATTAGAATAAAAGAAGTTAGAAGTGCTCAAAAGGAATTTTCTACTTTTACTCAAGAACAGGTAGATGAAATATTTAGACAATCTGCAATGGCTGCAAATAATTCGAGAATTGATCTAGCTAAGATGGCAGTGGAAGAAACCGGTATGGGAATTGTAGAAGATAAGGTTATAAAAAATCATTTTGCTTCAGAATATATATATAATCAATATAAAGATGAAAAAACCTGTGGAGTTATAGATGTTGATAAATCCTTTGGTATTACAAAGATTGCAGAGCCAATAGGAGTTGTAGCAGCAATTGTGCCAACTACAAATCCAACATCCACAGCTATATTTAAAGCGCTTATATCATTAAAAACTAGGAATGGTATTATTTTCTCCCCACATCCAAGGAGTAAAAAATCTACTATTGCAGCAGCTAAAATAATACTAGATGCAGCAGTTAAAGCAGGCGCACCAAAAGGAATAATAGCTTGGATAGATGAGCCTTCAGTAGAACTTTCACAGATTGTTATGAGAGAATCAGATATAATACTTGCAACAGGTGGACCAGGAATGGTTAAAGCAGCTTATTCTTCAGGAAAACCAGCTATTGGAGTTGGCGCAGGAAATACACCAGCAATTATTGATGAGACGGCTGAAATTAAAATGGCCGTAAACTCAATTCTTCTTTCTAAGAGTTTTGATAACGGAGTAATATGTGCTTCAGAACAATCAGTATTAGTTATGGAAGAAATATATGACGAAGTTAGGAAAGAGTTTTCTGAAAGGGGAGCCTATATTCTGAAAAAAGCGGAAATAGACAAAGTAAGAAAAATAATATTAACTAACGGATCATTAAATGCAAATATAGTAGGTCAATCTGCTTATAAAATAGCAGAAATGGCAGGAGTGAAAGTGCCTGAAGAAACAAAGATTATTATAGGCGAAGTTGAATCTGTAGAACTTGAAGAAGCATTTTCACATGAAAAATTATCTCCTGTACTAGCTATGTATAAGGTTAAAACCTTTGACGAAGCACTAAAAAAGGCAGAGAGACTTGTTGAACTTGGAGGCTTTGGTCATACATCATCATTGTATACTCACAGAACTAAGTCTGCAGATAGAATAGCTAAGTTTGGCGCAACAATGAAAACAGGAAGAGTTATAGTAAACATGCCAGCAGCTCAAGGCGCTATAGGTGATTTATACAACTTTAAGCTAGCTCCTTCATTAACACTAGGTTGTGGTTCATGGGGTGGAAACTCTGTATCAGAAAACGTTGGAGTTAAACATTTATTAAATGTGAAGAGTGTAGCAGAGAGGAGAGAAAATATGCTTTGGTTTAGAGTTCCAGAAAAAGTTTATTTCAAATACGGTAGCCTAGGGGTGGCTTTAAAAGAATTAAAGGATATGAACAAGAAGAAAGCATTTATAGTAACTGATAAGGTTCTTTATGATCTAGGATATGTAGATAAAGTTACGCGTGTTTTAGAAGAAATTGGAGTTGAGTTTAAGATATTCTATGACGTAGAACCAGACCCAACTCTTGCAATAGCAAAAAAAGGTGCTAGTGAAATGGAAATATTTAAGCCAGATACAATTATCGCACTTGGTGGTGGATCCCCAATGGATGCAGCTAAAATCATGTGGGTAATGTATGAGCATCCAGAAGTAAGATTTGAGGATTTAGCTATGAGATTTATGGATATTAGAAAGAGAGTTTATCCATTCCCTAAAATGGGAGAAAAAGCTATGATGGTTTCAATACCAACTTCAGCAGGTACAGGCTCAGAAGTCACTCCATTTGCAGTAATCACTGATGAAAAAACAGGAATTAAATATCCTTTAGCGGATTACGAGTTAACTCCAAATATGGCAATAGTAGATGCAGAACTTATGATGGGTATGCCAAAGGGATTAACCGCAGCTTCGGGTATAGATGCTTTAACTCATGCTATAGAGGCTTATGTGTCTGTTCTTGCTTCAGAATATACTAATGGACTTGCTTTAGAATCAATGAGATTAATATTCAAGTATTTACCACAAGCTTACAATGAGGGTATAACTAATATAAAAGCAAGAGAAAAAATGGCTAGTGCGTCAACAATGGCCGGTATGGCTTTTGCTAATGCTTTCCTAGGAGTATGTCATTCAATGGCACACAAATTAGGATCAGAGCATCATGTGCCACATGGCATTGCTAACGCATTATTAATAAATGAAGTTATAAGATTCAATGCGGTAGATAATCCAACAAAACAAGCAGCATTTCCACAATATAAATATCCAAATGCTAAGTGGAGGTATACAAGGATTGCTGACTATTTACAATTAGGTGGAACTACAGAAGATGAAAAGATAGAATTATTAATTAAGGCTATTGATGAATTAAAAGCTAAAATTAATATTCCTATGACAATAAGTGAAGCAGGAGTGTCTAAAGAAAAATTTTATGCTACCTTAGATCATATGAGTGAGCAGGCTTTTGATGACCAATGTACAGGTGCGAATCCAAGATATCCATTAATCAGTGAACTTAAGCAAATGTATATAAATGTCTTCGAAAAATAAATTTACTAATTTGATAAACTTTAAAAATTAATCTTCAAAGTTTATTCAGCTTATATACAAAAAAGCAGCACTGCATGAAACGGCAGTGCTGCTTTTTCAATTATCCGGTGTTTTTCATAGGAAGCCCAATTGTTATCTTTGTGCCAATTTCTGGTCTGCTTTCAACTATAATGGAGCCGTTATGCTTGCCAATAATCCATTTTGCTATAGATAAACCAAGTCCTGTTCCACCACTTTCTTTTGTTCTTGACTTATCACATCTATAAAATCTATTAAAAATATAGGGAAGATCTTCTTTAGAAATACCTATTCCTGTATCTGTAATTTCAATCATTAGATTCTTCTTTTTAATATAACTATTTAACACAATACTTCCACCCTTAGGCGTATACTTTATGCTATTATCTATGAAAACTCTCAGTGCTTGCTTAAGAAGTTTTTTATCAGCATAAATAGAAGCTTGCTGATTTAGAACAGTTTTAATTTCATGGGAAGTATCAATTAGTTTTGTTTCCTTTATAATTTCAGCTACTAGGTCATTAATATAAAAACTTGTTTTTTCGATTTTTTGTGTATTCTTATCACTTCTTGCAAGAAATAAAAGCTTTTCTACTAACTGTTGCATATCGCCCGCTTCGCTCTTAATAGCAGTTATAGATTCCTCTAATACTTCTTTATCATCTTTTCCCCAGCGGTACAACATATTTGCATAGCCTTGAATTACAGCTATTGGGGTTCGAAGCTCATGAGAAGCATCCGATACAAATTGGTTTTGCTGTTCATAGGAAGTTTGAATACCATCCAGCATTTTATTAATAGTTTCAGCTAAATCCTTTAGTTCATCATGGGAAATACTAACATTTAATCTAGTATCTAAGGCATTAATTGAAATAGCTTTTGTGATTTTTGTCATGTCTTTAATAGGTAGAAGCATTTTTTTACTGGCTTTAGATCCAGCACCTAATGTAACCATTAAAGAGAATATGTTTACAAAGAAAATAATTAAAGCAAAAATACCCCAATATTCATTTTCTTTTTTTAGGCTTTTAGAAAATTGAAGGAAAAAGGTTTTATTATTTTGGGTAAGCTTAGTACTAACAAAAATAAATTGCTGGTTTATTTCATTAATAACAGGATAAGTTGAGGTATCTTTATTAAAAGATACCTTTGTTTTATCCTTTTGGGTAGAATAAACTAGATTTTCACTTTTATCAAAAACACTTAAGGTCACATATTCTAAATTGGAAAAAATATTCACATTAAAATTCTGAATATCACCGTCTAATTTAGCATAATTAATAGCTACTGAACTATATCTAGTAAGTTCACCCCGAGCGTCGTTTAGTAGGAAAAAACGAAAACCTATAATTAAACCAACACTTAATAAAAACATTATAATAGAAAAAATCAGTGTATATACTGCAGTCATTTTAAAACTAATTGAAAATCTTAACCCTTTATGAATTGTGTTAGTTAGTTTCTTTAATAACTTTGGTATAAAAATAAGTGCTATTCTTATTGACCTTAAGAGAAATCGCAAATATTGCCATATAAGCTTAGAGATAAATTTAGAATTATTCATCTTTTAAAAGATATCCCACCCCTCGCAGCGTATAAATAAATTTCCTGTTGAATCTATCATCTATTTTACTTCTTAAATATCTAATGTAAACATCTACTACATTAGTATCACCCATATATTCATAGCCCCATACTACATCTATAATTTTATTTCTAGTAAGAACAATATTTTTATTTTCAATTAGGTATTTAAGTAGATCAAATTCTGTTTTAGTTAGTTCTATAGAGTTAGTTTTAAAGGTAACCATATGTCCATCTAAGTCTAAGGACAATTCTCCTACAGATAATATATTAGTGATTTCTTTAAATACAGGTGCTTTTTTTAAGGCTGTTCTTATTCTTGCTAGTAATTCCTCAATAGCAAAAGGCTTAGTCATATAGTCATCTGCACCTATGTCAAGACCCATAACTTTATCCATTATCTCATCTTTCGCGGTAAGCATTATAACTGGAACGGCAGACACTTGTCTTAGTCTTCTTAATACTTCGAGACCGTTTAGTGAAGGTAGCATAACATCAAGAATTATTATATCAAAAATCTCGTTAATGGCTCTATATAAACCCTCACGTCCGTCATGAGATTGATAAACGCTATACCCCTCATAGGTTAATTCCAATTCAAGAAATCGTGCTATTTTTATTTCATCCTCAATTATTAAAATTTTTTGTCCACTCATATATACATTAACCCCCAAAATATATTTTATCAACCACCCAACTCTCGCACATGATTTTTCTAAGCAGTACATAGGAAAAGTATGTGCGAAAGTTGGGTTAATAACCATAGGTTTATTATATATTATTTTATATATAATTGCAGACAATCCGCTTTATATTGTTACTGTTATAAAAAAACAACCTACATAGTTAAAATGTAGGTTACTAGGCATTATTCAGTTTTCATTTCTTCTGTAATTTTTGTAGTTACCTTATTTATAGCAACGGACATTTTATCGAAAATTTTGTTTACTTCTAGATCTTCACTATTTTTCTTTTGAATTCTTATTTTATGGTTAGTTGCTAGTGCAAGTATTATGGCTACAATTGCTAAGGGAGTAGCTGCTATAGATATTATAACACCTAGCGTTACAGAAATATTTAATACAACATTATCATCCTTTTTAACTATTAATTTTGTTTCGTTGCCTTTTTTAATAAGTTTTTTTACACTCTTAAAGAATTTACTCTCGCTAGAAGATAACTCCTCTGGTTTAATCTTGTTTTGTTTTTCAAGATATACTAGTGCTTCTATAAGGTTTCCTGCATTTTGTTCTAAGGCGTTTTTAGCATCCTCATAGCTTACATTAGCTCTTTTTCTTAACTCATCAATTTGTTCTAAATTTATTGACATTTAAATTCCTCCTAATTTTTATTTGGGTTGTATAAGAATTATTTGTTTTCTATGTTTTTATTATATAATGCACGTATTAAAGCATTATTAGTAGGAGATTAGAATTGCATTAGAAATTTCTTTACTCAAGTAATATAAACAAAAGAAAATAGTTCTTAATTTGATTTAATATCTCATTAAGAACTATTTTACTATTTTTGTTGAATGAAAGGGTTACTCATTTTCACCACAATTATTCACTCTTAACTGTCAAGTCATCAGTGTATCTAAAGCAGCTTGTAATATGGTCATTTATTATGCCTATAGCTTGGAGATGGGCGTACGTTATGGTTGAACCCAAGAACTTAAAACCACGTTTTTTTAAATCCTTGCTAACCTTATCCGACAATTCAGAGGTTGCGGGCACATTTGTAATACTATCCCAATGGTTAATTATAGGACTATTATTCACGAAACCCCATATGTAAGCGTCAAAGCTACCAAATTCCTCTTGAATTTTAATAAACCTTACAGCATTATTTATAGAAGCGGCTATTTTAAGTTTATTCCTAATAATGCCTTCATTTTGTAAAAGCTCTATTATTTTTTCACTATCGTATTGTGCTACTTTATTAAAATCAAAATCATCATAGGCTTTTCTATAGTTTTCTCTTTTTCTAAGTATGGTAATCCAGCTAAGTCCTGCCTGAGCAGATTCAAGGATAAGAAATTCAAAATGTTTTCTATCTTGATGAACGGGTACCCCCCATTCCTCATCATGGTATTTCATATAAAGTGGGTCAATTCCACACCAATCGCATCTATTCATTTTCTACACCCCTTTCAAATGTTTTTAAATTATTTACAATTATTATTAACAAATACCCTTACTATATAATATTATAATATATAATATAGATTATATTATATATTATAACCCATTTGTAAAACTAATTGTAAATTTATAATAAACACCATCTTAATTATGAATCTGATTTATTAGTACATATATCAACGTATAAACTTATATTCGCAATATATTCAAGTGATATATGTATCCTTAAAAGTCATAAATAACTTATAAATCAGTATTAGTGTGTATTGTTATGTTGTAAATTTATACAAAAAAGGAGTTTTATAAAATGAGTAAAGATGAAAAAGATAATAAACTAAATTGTTCAAGAAATAATAACAATGAATGTGATTGTGATTTATGCTCTACTGTTAATGTAGATCCAGTAGATATAGAAAAACATGGTGCCAAATTATTGACCACAAGAATACAAGTAAATAACGTATGTTTTGGAAAAACCGTATCAGTTGCATGCATTATATATGATAATTCTCATAGAATACTTGCTTTTAGAGGTTTTACTACCAGGCTATGCAAAGAAGATGCATGTGCTAATAATGCATGTGGTACTATTACTCGTAAACTAGTGTTTGTGCTACCGGCTGATATTGAAGACCCAGAAGATTTAGATATTCGTTGTGCTGCAAATTATATATATCCTTGTGAGTAAAATAAGTATTTACCTATAGAAAGGGATAATGAAGACATTCATTATTCCTTTCTTATTTAAATTAGGCACATGCAAATAAATAAATTTGTCCTATATTAAAATTTATAATAGAAATTATGTAATTAATCATGGTATAATATAAACTTATGAATTGAAAATATATTTAAGTTATGCTTAAAAATTATATATGAAACAAGAGAGGAAGTTAAAATGAGTAACGTAAAATTTGAGGAATTTAATATTAGTGAAGAGATAATAAAAGCAATTGTTAATTTAGGGTATATAAACCCTTCAGAGGTGCAAGCTGCAGTAATACCTATAGCTCTAAAAGGTAAAGATATCATAGTAAAATCACAAACAGGTAGTGGAAAAACAGCAGCTTTTGCTATTCCACTTTGTGAAAGTGCAGATATAGAGGAAACAGAGCCTCAAGCACTAATATTAACTCCTACTAGAGAACTTGCCCTTCAAGTAAGTCAGGATATAACACAAATCGGTAGGTATAAAAAGATTAGAGCTATAGCTGTTTTTGGAAAACAACCTATAGCAATGCAAGTAAAACAGTTAAAGCAAAGGGTGCACGTAGTAGTTGGTACGCCTGGAAGAACCTTAGATCATATCGAAAGAGGTACTATTAATCTAGCTAAGGTGAAATATTTAATATTAGACGAAGCAGATGAAATGCTTAGCATGGGATTTATAGAACAAGTAGAAGAGGTTATTAAGGCTGTTCCTAAAAATAGAGTTACTATGTTATTCTCAGCCACAATACCAGAATCTATTGAAGCAATTTGTATTAAATACATGGTGAATCCCGTTAAAATAGAAATAAACCCTGAGAATTTAACCGTTGATAAAATTGATCAAGTTTGCTATGAAGTAGAGGAAGATAAGAAATTCAGTGCGCTTAAAAGAATACTTTATATTGAAAGTCCAGATTCTTGCATAGTATTTTGTAGAACAAAAGAAAATGTTGATGCAATAACTGCTCAAATGAAAAATCGTTATTATTCATGTATTAAGATACATGGAGGAATGCTTCAAAATGATAGATTAGATGCAATGGAAAGATTTAAAAAAGGTGAATTTAGATTCTTAGTGGCTACAGATGTTGCTGCTAGAGGAATTGATGTGGAAAACATAACTCATATTATAAATTATGATTTACCACTAGAAATAGGTAATTACGTGCATAGAATCGGTAGAACAGGACGTGCCGGAAAAAAAGGAAAAGCTATAACCTTTGCCACTCATTATGAAAATAAATTTTTAAAAGCAATACAGCAGTATATTGGTATGGAGATACCTAAAGCGGTAGTTCCATCTAAGGAAGAATCAGAGCCGTACAGACAGGCATTTTACGAAAAACATGATACTAAGCCTATTCTTAAAAAGACTAAAGCATCTAATTTTAGCAGTGATATAATGAAATTGTATCTCAGTGCAGGTAAAAAGAAAAAGATAAGAACTGTAGATATTGTAGGAACTATTTGCAATATTGAGGGAGTAAGTGCTGAGGATATAGGAATTATAGATATTCAAGATAATTTCTCTCATGTAGATATTATGGGAGGAAAGGGCACGCTAGTATTAGAAACCCTTAAAAATGGGACAATAAAGGGAAAAGCTATTAGGGTAGAAAAAGCAAATAAATAGTAATTACTATCTACCTTTAGTGGATACATGTAATGAACGATAAGGCAGATAGGTATATTATCTGCCTTATCTATTGAAGAAAAATAACTAATGATTATTTGAAAAAATTAATATGGTTTATATTGAGAATAAAATGTTTACATGTTACAATAATATAAGATTTTACTAAAATTATATATAAAAAATTATGTTATTTTGTAAAAATTCGTTGAGAAAAGAGGGGTTCTTTTGAATATTGTAATCGTTGGCGCTGGCACAGGTGGGTGTGAAATATTAAGTTCACTAATTCATTTAGAAGATATAAAAATTGAAATGATTATTGACAAAAATTTAAATGCTCCAGGAGTGGAATTGGCTAAGACTTTGAAAATTGCTTTTTCGCAAAATGTAGAAGATATTAATGCAAACAAAACAGATATTATTATTGAAGTTACTGGTAATGAGAATTTAAGAAACATTTTAAAAGAAAAGTTCGAAAATAAATGCACAATAATTGATTCAAAATCAGCGCTTTTGTTGAGTATGCTAGTTAAAAAGGATGCACAGAGAGTTGAAAAAATAAATAAAGACATAAACATTATTAAAGGCACTTCAGAAATAATTCAAAGTGAATTAAATGATATATCTTCCTCGGTAAATAGTATTCACGATGTTAGTACTAATTTAATGAACTCAATAAATTTATCTAAACAACATATAGCAGAAAGCGATAAGATTATTAAGTATTTTAACGATATATCCAAACAAACAAAAATTTTAGGAATTAACGCATCTATTGAGTCAGCGAGAGCCGGAGAACATGGTAAAGGTTTCTCTGTGGTTGCTATGGAAGTCCAAAAATTAGCAAACAACAGTGGAGAATTTGCAAAAGAAATAAACGTTATATTGACAAAATTATCAAAGGAAATAACAAATATAAATAGTGAAATTAACAATATTGATAAGCAATCTGGTATCCAAATAGCAGCATCAAAAAAAGTTAATATTGCTGTGAATAAATTAGTAGATGAAACTGCTTAATGATAATCTATCTTCTAGTATATGGATACTAATAAATAGTAGGTCAAACCAAGTTGGACATGCTGAAAGGACAACTTGGTTTTTATTTTATGAATTAGAGGCTAATATTTCTAGTTTATCAAATTTGTAGTAAATATTTTTGAAAGGAGATGTGGCATGAGCACAATGAGTCTTACAGAAATAATGGATAAAGCTATAGAAGCTTTAAAAAAATACATAAAAACAATAATTACTTTTAATCTTGCCTACGGGGTGCTGTGTTTTATTGGAATCATTGGGGCAATTATTGTAGGAGGCGTTTTAGTAGCAATAGCTCTAGGACTTAATTTAAGCCCTGCACTACTTGTAATTCTTTCTTCAATAATAGGTATAGGAATTTTTACTTTTATAATGAGTTTTAAGATAGGATTAATTAAGATATCTAGTCAAGAATTCTTGGAGGTTAGAATTTATGCAAGTCAGGCTGTTGGTGCCTCTTTTAAAAATTTTTTTGCGGTTTTAGGAGTTATATTAATGGAAATGGTATTATTTCTTCCTATTCTTGGCGTTTTTGCTGCTATAGGCTACGTATTTTATAATAGATTACAGCAACCATTGCTATGGTTTGGAATGTATGATAACTATGGAATAAGTACAATAATTCTAATGATTATATTTGCATTACTTCTGATTATATCTGTTCTAGCTTATATCACTATATTCTCTTTTTCATTTCATGCAGTGGCTTTAGAAAACAAAGGAGTCTTTGCTGCATTAAAACGTAGTTATAATCTTATCAAAGGAGATTACTTTAAAATACTAGGATGTACTATCTTATTCAACTTAAGTGTATATGCAATTATATATTCCCTTCAAAGTTTTTTTGGAGTAGTGGCTAGCGTAGTTTTTATGATTTTAGAGTTCTTAAATATTCAACAGGATTTTATGAGCTTTGCTACTATGGCATATAATTATTCCTCATGGCCTATTAGCATTTTATCATGGCTAGTTATATCTCCCATAGGGACAATCATGTTAACCTACTTATATTATAACCAGAGATTTAAAAAAGAAGGCTATGATATTACACTAAGGCTTAATAAAATACAAAAGTGTGAAGAAAAGGAGCAGTTGTGTGAAAGTACTCAGTATAATGACTCCATCTAACAAAGAGTTTGATACAACCATTAATAATATACTTCAAGGCTCTGAATATAAACATTTAAAAAATAATTTATTAGATTTTATTACAAAAATTAAGGAGAGTGTAAGTCAGTGGATAGTTAAAATGATAAAAAAAACTATTTCAAACATATCATCTCCAGATTCTGTATCAAATAATTTAGCTAATATATTAACAATTATTGGATTATTATTGATTTTTATAATAGTGGTGATAATAATTGTAAAAGCATGCAAAACCTTTGAAAGAAAATCAAGAATTAAAGAGATTTTAGGAGAAAAAATCAGTAACAAAACCACTCCAAGCAGTTTAAGAAGTACAGCAAAGGAATTTGGAGAAAAGGGAGATTTTAGAGGAGCTATTAGATATGATTTTATTGCTATTCTGCTGCTCATGCATGAAAAGAATATTATCTACCTTGATGAAACTAAAACCAATGAAGAAATTTATCAATATTTAAAGAAAAATAAATTTACTATGTCCTTAATATTTGAGTATATAATAAATGACTTTAATTCATCCTGGTATGGGCATCAGGTTTATAATAGGGAAACTTATGATAAGGCTTTCCAAAACATTAATCTGATTTGGAATGAGGTGATAGCTTATGAAGAAAAAAACTAATAAGGATTTAATATTATTTATTTTAATTGTTCCTGTATTCCTTTTTTTAGCCTTTTATATCTCTTATAGAATGGAAAAAAGCCAGCCCTCATATTCTGTAGTAAATAAGTCTAAAATGGGATATAGTGTGTTTTATGAAGCCTTAAAGCAACTTGATTATCCAGTGGAAAAAGCATTAGTGACCCTGAATGAGTACCAAAACAATAGTATACAGATAATACCACCTGGAGGAAAATTTAATATAAATAACCAGGAGGTAAAGCAATGGGTAGAAAAGGGTGGAATATTGATTTATCTTACCCCAGAGAGCGAGCCAAACATTGGATACGCAGCGCCAGTAGAGACAAAAGGGAATATAAAACAATATATATATCATAAGGGTAGAATAATAAATGTTGATGCAGATTTTATGACAAATAAAACACTTATTAAAGATACTACTCCTGCATATGAACTACTTAAAGAAATAAGCAAATTATCCTATGAAAAAATATACTTTAACGAATCCTATTTGTTTTCAGCAGCTAGTACCAAATCACTGTGGGATGCAGCGCCTATAGAAATAAAATATATAATGTATCAAATAATTATAGCTTTAGCAGCATTCTTTTATTATAAGGGAAAAGGGTTTGGAAAAAACATACCACTATATGAAGAGGTAGAAAGAAGTGAAAATGAGTACCTGTATTCAGCTGCTTCTGTTTATAGGCAAGCTAAATGTTATGATTTAATAGTGGATAACTATTATAAGAACTTTTTAAAAGGATTTGCGGGTGTGGGGAGTAGTGAAGACTGGTTAGAGTATTGGGAAAAAGAGAAGATACCATCTCTAAATCAAGCTAGAAGTGTTTATGAATTTATGAAATATAAAAAAAACAAAATTAGGCCAAAAGAATACATTAAAATAGTAACTATGATAGAACATCTTAATAATATTTTGGATAAAAGGAGCGATACGAATTGGAAAACCTTGAAAAAGACACTACACGAAAACTTGTAGAAAAGATAAATTTAGAATTAAAGAAAGTTATAGTAGAGCAGGATGAACTAATTGAATACTCATTAATAAGCTTATTTTCTGGGGGCCATGTGCTACTAGAAGGATTTCCAGGTGTTGCAAAGACTTTGATGGTAAGAGCACTATCTAAGACACTCTCAGTGGATTTTAAAAGGATTCAGTTTACACCAGATTTAATGCCATCAGACGTAACAGGTACAAAGGTATTTAACATGCAAACAAGGGAATTTGAACTTAAAAAAGGTCCTATTTTTACAAACTTTATTTTAGCAGACGAAATTAATCGTACTCCTCCGAAAACACAGGCAGGATTACTTGAAGCAATGTCTGAGAGCACTGTTTCAATTGATGGAGAGATGTTTGCCCTAAAGGCACCTTTTATGATATTCGCAACGCAAAATCCACTAGAGTATGAAGGCACTTATTCACTGCCAGAAGCACTTGTAGATAGGTTTATGATGAAAATCATAATTGATTATCCTTCAACTGTTGCAGAAAAAGAAATTCTAAGGCGCCACAATGATGGATTTTCAAATATAGATTTAGATAAGTGTAATTTACAAAGGGTTTGTAATGCAGAAGATATATTAAAATGCAAAGACGAAATTCAAAAGGTTAAAGTAGATGAAGCTCTTATGGAATACATAGTGAATATTGTCTATGAAACTAGAAATAATCCTATTATTGAAATCGGAAGTTCCCCTAGAGGAAGTATTGCACTTCTTCAGTGTTCTAAAGCTTGTGCTGCTATTTGTGGTCGTGATTACGTAATTCCTGAGGATATAAAAAAAATGGCAATACCAACACTAATGCACCGTATAACTTTAAAGCCAGAATTAGAGCTTGAGGGGATTATGCCAAAACAGGTACTTATAGATATACTGTCTAAAGTAAAAGTACCTAGATAGAGAGTGGGGGATAGCATTGGGTATTACTAAGCAATTTGTATATTTGTTATGTGGTGGGATTGTGCTTCTTATATTAGCACTATTTTTAAAAAATTCCTTTACAATGCTAATAATTTATAATCTAATATGTGCGGCACTGCTAATAATTGATTACTTTATTTCCATAGATGAAAGGGATATAACACTTTTGCGGAACGGTGATGATAAGTTGTCAATATATGAAAGTGGAGCTATAAGTATTCAAGTTTTTAATAAGAGTAATTATGCACTTTATTTGGAGATTAAGGATGAAATTCCAGATTTTCATTTTGAAACTGAAACTGCTACAATGAAAGGTAGGGTTATGCCTAGGGAAAAGACTGATTTTAAATACATGGTATATCCTACTAAGCGTGGAGCCTTTACTTTTGAAAATATTCATGTTAAATGTGAAGGAAGATTGAAGCTTTGTACAAAGATTTTCAAGGTAGTGATCCCTGGGGATTATAAGGTTTACCCCAACATGGAAAACCTTCGCAAATACAGGCTTAACATGTGTAACAACAGATCCTTTAAGCAGGGTCAAAAGACATTAAAAACTATTGGGAAGGGTACATCCTTTGAAAGTTTAAGAGAATATGTAGCAGGTGATGAGTATAGAAAAATCAACTGGAAGGCAACGGCTAGAGGGGATAAACCAATATTAAATCAATATGAACCTGAAAAAGATCAGCATGTTCATATATTAATTGATACCGGGCGGGCTATGAGTTATAGCGTTAGAGGTTTTAGAAAGCTTGATTTAGTTGTTAATACAGCGCTAGTACTCTCAGATATAGTTAATCAAAATGGTGATAAGTCAGGACTCATGGTATTTAATACCAAAGTAGACAATATGATAATCCCTGGTAAAGGACCTGGACATAGAGGCAAAATCATGGAGGCTCTTTACCACATTGATAATACTAATCAAACTTCTAACTATGAGGTCGCTTTTTATTACTTAAAAAAGAAGGAGCGTCATAGAAGTATTGTATTCTTTTTTACAGATTTTAATACAGTAGAGGAAACAGAAAGTATACTTAAAGTTCTACCAGCTATTTCAAAGAATAATCTAGTGGTAATTATTCTTATAAAAAATGAAAGCATAGAATTAATAAGTTCATTAAAAATAAAAAACAAAGAGGATTTATTCAATAAAGGTGTTGCTCTAGAAATTATTGATGAAAGACGTAAGATAATAAACCTTTTAAATAGAAAAGGAATCCTTTGTATTGAATGTGCACCGGAAAAATTAGAATACACTGTGGTAAATAAATATATTCAAGTTAAAAACCGCACTTATTTATAAAAAATAGAGAAGTTTGTCCATAAATACAAACTTCTCTAGATATTATTTTTTATCAAGTAAGGAATAGAAAAATATAATATTAATAGTACACCAGATATAGCTGCAAAAATCAGTTTTGATATTTCAGAAATATTCAGTGGCGTAAAGAAACCTTCTATAATTCCTGCAATTACAAGCATAAAGATTACACCAATTATTAGAGAAATAGATTCTTTTGCACCCTTTATAAGTGAATGCCTTCTAGAATAATCGCCAGGAAGTAATATGCTTTTAGCAATTATAAGTCCTGCAGCACCTGAAATAAAGATAGCCGTGAGCTCAATTATTCCATGAGGAAGAATAAGAGACCAATAGTTCATAGGATTACCATAAGTATAAACTAAGGCTGTTAGGGCTCCAAGTAATGCACCGTTAAAAAACAGAACATAGATTGTTCCTATTCCAAGACTTATACCCATAACGAAAGCTTTTAAGGAAACTGAAATATTATTTACCATAATATAACTAGACATTAAGGGATAGTTCCACTGGCCACCTCCGGATTTTCCGCTTTTTATAGTTGCAATTAGATTTTCAGGAAGAAACATACTGGCATTATCAACGTTTACTAGAACTAATAGCATACTGAGTAGAAAACCAACAGCAAAGAAAGAAAAGGAACATATTATAAACCATCTATACTCCTTTAAAAGTCTTGGAAAATCTCGAGCAATGTATTTTAATAAAATGCCTGGGGGTATTTTTTTTACTGGATAAACATGGCTGTGGCATTTATTAATTAGTGAATTTAAATATGACACCACACTGCTACTCGGGTAATGGGTTCTAGCATAAGCTAAATGATGACTGCTTTGCCTAAAAATACTTAGAAATTTTTTTACATCTTTAGAGGGTAGAATTTTAAGGCCCTTTTTATTTATTATTGTGGAGAGTGTTTCAAGCTCTCTCCAAGTATCAGAATTTAATTTAATGAATTGTTCTTCTTTCAATATTTTCACCTCATACTTATTTTATCATATATTGTAAAAGGTGTAGATAATATTTTTTAAAAAGATAATAAAACAAAGGATTGGAGGGTACTATGCAAATAATTAAAATTACAACTCCAGAAAACATAGAAGTTGAATATACACTAGCGGGACTAGGTTCACGAACAGGCGCTGCACTTATTGATATGCTAGTTCAGGGCGGAATGCTGTTGATGCTGGGAATTGCACTACTACTCATAGGAAACTTCTCTCCAAATTTTTGGGAAGAATACTATGGCTGGATTATCGGTGGAACACTACTAGTTTTTGCATTAATAAGTTATGGCTATTTTATAGCAATGGAGCTAAGTATGAATGGCATGACACTGGGTAAAAAAGTTTTTAGAATAAGAACCATAAGAAACAATGGGCAACCTATAACACTTAAGCACTCTGCACTGAGAAATTTATTTAGAGTGTTCCTCGATATTTTTGGTGTAGGTGTGGTATTAATATTTTTTACAAAACAGCATAAGAGAGTTGGCGACTTTGTTGCATCCACTATTGTAGTTGTTGAGGAAAATAAAGCTCGCCCAATTACCTTAGAGGGTCTAAAGGTTATTAATGAGCAATACAGATATCTAATGTCCGCAGAAGAATATGAAATTCTAAGGGATTATGCTGCTCGTAAGAGTAGTATTGGAGATTGTGATTATTTGAAGGAAGAAATAAAAAAATATTTTATGAAAAAATTTGAAACTCAAGTAAGTTTAAATGAATTAGATACTTTTATTGACGGATTGTAAAACCTTCAAAGCTACCAAAAGAGACTTGATGTAGATTAGTATAAAATATTAATCTACATCAAGTCTTTTTTTATTATTGTGCAGGAAAGTATAAATTTATGATTGTATTAGATAAATTGTTAATACATTTCCTTTTGCTGAGTAGTTTTTAAGTTTTCATAGAAGTTTGCAGTAGCACCGTAGACATATGGTGTTAACCACAAATAACCTATTCCAAGTGTTAGTATTCCAAGTAATGCCCAACCTAGGAAAGTTAAATGTAGGCAAAATAGCTTCCATTTAAAGCCTAGCATCATTTCTTTGCTTTTGTTTAAAGCTTCCATTGCGCCTATTTGTGGGTTGTCACTTAATACATAAAATACCATAGAATACCTATAAGCTGCTATTATTCCTGGTATTAAAAGAAGTAATGACCAAAGTAAAACAAATATTGTTATTAATAATTGCGCAATAACAGAAGAAGAAAAGTTTTTGAAACCGTCAAATAAATTTTCAAACATAAAAGATTCATGTCTAACAAGCTTTAAGAAACATGTGTTAAGACCTAATGCTAGTGGGCCACCAATTATTATACCAAAAATCTGGCCAGCGTAAGGATTAAATTTAGAAAAGATAAGACCAGGAGAGCCACATATTATAGAGAATATAAGGCATAATAAAATAGCGGTACCCCAGTTTCCCTTAAGTTGTTCTCTTGCAGAGCGCCTAAGTTCAGAGTTTGTTTTGATAGTTACATTTTCGAATTGCATATGTTGCCCCCTTAAAATAGTAAGTAGTTATTCATTGTTTATTCTGTTAATAAGTAATTAAGACTATATTAAAAAAATAAAAATATATAAAATTTTACAATAAATAATACTTCAACAGATTCATTTTACCACATACAGTTCATATAAACCAGTGAAGTCCCATTATTGTAAGTATAAAACAATGGAATATTTGAATATATTTTACTGATTGTGAAATTATAAAATTTGTTTATAAACCTAATTTAAATATTCTTTAATATGTGTTAGAATATAAAAGTTGTAGGAAAGATTTATTTAAGAGTGACTTTCTTAAAACAAACAACTGGGCAATATTAAGTTATCAATGATAATATAATCAAACCATAATATTACCTGTTAAAAAGGAGAGCTAAAATGAAAACATTTCAGGATTTAGTTAATGAGACTTTAGAGGTCCAAGATTTAGAGGAATTAGAATCAGCAGCAGATTTATTTCAGTTTGGCATTGAAAAAGGACATTATAACAAACGTCAAGCAGATCAATTTAACATTACTTATTGGAAAATGAAAAATAAGTATTTAGCTTATGAAGTTGCCAAAGAAATAAAAGGAAACAAATTAGATATAATTAGCATGGTTACTAGCGCTCCAAACGAGATAAAAGGGAACCCAAAAGAACTTATCAATTATGTGAATGGGCGAGTTAAGGCACTAAAGGGTAAAATGAATGGTATGAAATAGCATTGCTATTTTAGAATAATAAAAAAATGGGTGCATATTGTTATAAGCGATAAGCTTATAACAATATGCACCCATTATTCATATAAATCACCTGCAAGCTCTTCCAAGGCAATTATATTTAGGATGACAATAGAATTTTTTTCTTTTCTTATTATGTTTTCATGGCATAGCTTATTTATGGTTCTAATTAAATGTCTATAGCTTGTTCCAAGCAAATCTGCCATTTCAGTAAATTTATCTGTTATAATGCCTCCATCTAAATTTGAATGTTGACTATTTTCAGGGGCTATTGCAAGAAGATAACTTGATAATCTATTTTCTAGAGGATAAAGGATATTTATCGATGAGGCGATGGAGGAGCTAATAAATTTCTTACCAAGGCTTGTGCACATACATTTTAGAAAAGTTGGGTCATTAATAGCGTATTTTCTTAGATTTTTCATTGATATTCCAATACACAAACATTCGCTAATTGCTTCAATGTTTGAATTAGCTGTGTCACAATTTATAAACTCAACATCTCCAATTATGTTTAGAGGTTTATATAATCTGAAAAGCAAAGATTTTCCGTTTTTCAGAACAGTATAAACCTTTACTTTTCCTTCAACAAAAAAATAAAGATAATCTATGGGTTCGTTAGTTTTTACAATGTGACTACCTTTATCAAAAATATGTAACTCCATATATTTTTTCATGTTTACTCCGAAGAAATCTTCAATATTATATTTTTCTATGTAATTCTCTAATTTAGATTGATCGTATATCCTTTTCATTTGTGGTTCCCCCTTGTTGTTTTCTGTGAAGATAAAAATTATTTCACAATGTACCTAAGTCTTATTATAATTGTTTATTTTATTTTTGTATAATAAATTTGAATAAAATATGACATGTGTCATATAGAAGAATAAGCCTTTATGCTACTCTTATCAAAGAGGCATATGAACAATCAAAGAATGGAGGAAACTAAATGTATAAAGCAGCTGCGGTATTAATAGGAATATTAATTGCTATAATGGTTACTTTTAATGGGGTTTTAGCAAATTATACAGACCAATATAAATCAATATTAATAATTCATGTAGTGGGACTTATTGTTTTAATTATTATTTTATTATTAAAAAAGGAGAAACTCAAGTTTAAAAAAGACATTCCAATTTACTTGTTTAGTGGTGGGTTAATAGGAGTTTTTGTGGTTTTTTTAAATAATGTATGTTTTAATTCCCTTGGAGCTTCCTTAACACTATCCCTTGGGATTTTTGGACAATTAGTATTAGCATGTTTTATAGATCATTATGGTCTATTCGGCTTGAACATTTATAAATTTAATAAGAAAAAGGTTATTGGATTTATTATAATATTATCTGGGCTAATTACAATGATAAGATATTAGAAAGGGGAGGGAAAATATGTTATATATAATTTTAGCGGTTTTCTGTGGCTGTATTACTATAATATCAATGATTATAAATTCACATCTAGCTAAAAAAATAGGGACGCTTCAAGGAACGCTTATAAACTATATTGTAGGATTAAGTACTACTATATTACTTATGATTATAGTAAAAAGTAATTTCAACTTGCCTTATAGTAGTTTTACTAAAATACCATGGTGGGCACTTCTAGGTGGACTACTTGGAGTAGTGGTGGTTGCAAGTTCTAACATTGTACTTCCTAAAATTCCTACAATATATACCACTTTGCTTATATTTATAGGGCAACTATTTACAGGGATACTCATTGATTATTTTAGAGTGGGTTTTATTTCAAAAGGTAAAATTATTGGTGGGTTATTAATTCTTTTAGGATTATTATATAATTCTAATGTTGATAAGAAAGAATTAATTGTACAATAGAATTTAAACCTTCATAATTTAATATTAATAGGGTTAAGATTGAAGAGAGAAATACTCCTTTACCACTTCTACATCATCAAAGTGTATAACTTTGTCTTTTAATATCTGATAGTTTTCATGACCTTTTCCAGCAATAATAACTACATCTGAAGGATTAGCTTTTTTTAGTGCAGTATGAATTGCAACTTTTCTATCTTCTATTTTTTCATAGGAGCAGGTAGTTCTTGCTACTCCTTCTTCAATCTCTTCAATTATTCTAATAGGATATTCTTTTCTTGGGTTATCGCAGGTAAGAACACAGTAGTCTGCAAATGTACCTGCTACTTCGCCCATGATAGGGCGTTTTGTACTATCTCTTTCACCACCACAGCCAAACACAACAATGAGTTTGTTCTGTGTTAGCACTTTTCCATGCCGAAATGTCGTTAAGATATTTTTAAGACTATCTGGAGTGTGTGCATAATCTACAATAACTAGATATCCACTATCATTTGGAACTACTTCAAATCTTCCTTTAACTCCATTAATATTGGTTAATGCTGCAATAATTATGTGTAACGGAAATCCTAAAAAATAACAAGAGGCAATAGCACTCAAGGCATTATAAACATTAAATTTACCTGGGACATTAAGGTTAACTTTTTTATGATTATCACAAAAATTCAAGGTGAAAGATACCCCTTCTTGTGAATACTTAATATCTTTTGCCATGAAATCAGCAGTGGTATTAATACCGTAGGTGATAATTTCACAAGTAGAATTTTGGATTATATCTTGTGATACTGGATCATCAGCATTAATAATTCCAAATCTACACATTTTAAATAACTTCATTTTTGCCTTCTTATAATTCTCCATTGTGCCATGCTCATCTAAATGATCTTGCGTTAAATTAGTAAATATACCTATATCAAAATCACACGTATAAGTTCTAAGCTGTTCTAGGGCTACAGAAGTTACTTCCATAACAGCATCAGTAACATCATTTTCCACCATTTCAGCAAAGGAGGATTGAAGTTCAATGGAATCAGGAGTTGTAGGATTTAATTTTGCTGTTTTTAAGGGGGCATTTCCAATGCGGTTTTCAATAGTACTAATAATGCCAACCTTACGTCCAAGGCATTCTAATATTTTTGTTATAAAGAACGTTACAGTTGTTTTACCATTAGTTCCAGTAATTCCAATAAGATTCAGTTTCTTTGATGGTTCACCATAAAAGCAATTTGCAATAATAGCCATAGCTAGCTTTGTATTTTTAACTTTTATTACGGTAATACCTTTAGGTATATTATCGACTTTATGTTCTATTAATAATGCAGTAGCACCAGCTTCAATAGCCTCAAGTGCATAATTATGCCTATCAATATTTTTATTTTTAACACAAATGAACAATGAATTTGGTTTTAACCTTCTTGAATCCCATGAAATATTAGGAATATTAATTTCATCCGTGCCTTGAATAACCTCATAGGGAAATCCTTTTAATAGATATTTTATTTTCAAAATTAGTCCTCCCTTTTACAAAATTATGTCTATATACTTATTATATTCATAATTTTTGCTATGTTAATTGCTAGAAATGCTTGAAACATTGCAAAAAGTGCTCTAATATTAAATTATCACATAAAAAGAAACTATTAATTACTTGAATTACTGAAGAATTATCAATTGTTATTACAGAAGAGAGCTAGCAGGAGGAGATAATGAAAATCGAAAAGGATATGCTTAATAATAAAAGTGGTTATTTAAATAGTGATTTTGAACTATTCCATTTAAAAGATCAGAGAAATATGGAATTTGAATTTCATCACCATGAGTTTAATAAAGTAATAATTTTTATATCAGGCAATGTTACCTATCTAATTGAAGGAAAGGCTTATAAATTGAAGCCTTGGGATATACTTCTAGTAAGTAGTAGTGAGGTACATAAACCTGTAATAGATTATTCTAAGCCCTATGAACGTATAGTTATTTGGGTAAATTCTAGATTTTTAGAGAAATATAATACTGATGACTGTAATTTACTAGCCAGCTTTGAACTGGCTGTAAAATTAAAATTTAATATGCTTAGGCTTAACAGTGAAACACTCTATAACATAAAACGTATATTATCTAATCTTGAGGATGAATGTAAAAGCAGTGATTTTGGAAGTAATATATTAAAAAAATCACTAATCTTACAACTTTTAGTTTTTGTAAATAGATTGTATATGGGAATGGGAAACAATAAAGAAACAAATGATATTGAATATGATGAGAATATCGGTGCTATTTTAGACTATATAAATGAGAACATTAGAGATGAACTATCTATTGATAATCTAGCCATTAGGTTTTATATGAGTAAATATTATCTAATGCATGAATTTAAAAGACAAACAGGATATACAATTCATAATTACATAATTCAAAAAAGACTAATCATGTCAAATGCACTGATAAATAAAGGTAAGTCAATAACAGAAGTATGCGATGAATGTGGATTTGGAGATTATTCTAGTTTTTTTAGAGCCTTTAAGAAGATGTTCGGATCATCTCCAAAGAAGCATTACAAGGAATTAAATGGGATTAAAAAAAATCTTTAAATTTTTTTTTCAAAAAACTATTGCACATGACGTAACGTAATGTGTTAATATACCTATAGAAGGGTAATTCATATGATATTTACCATCCAAGTTGCATAAGGGGTGATGACATTGAAAAGTAATGAATCACATTTTTTCACAATTGGTGAATTTGCAGATAAAGCAGGTGTTACCTTAAGAACTCTTAGGTATTATGATAAAATTAGTTTAATGAAACCCAGTTCCTACAACGCATCAGGGCACAGATTGTATAGTAGTCAGGACTTTGCAAGGCTTCAGCAAATTTTAACCTTGAAATTCATTGGATTTTCTCTTCTTGAAATCAAGAAAATAACTGAAAATGAGGTCACAGATGAAAACTTCGTAAAATCCTTAGAAATACAAAAGAAAATTATGAAACAAAGAGCTTCGCATACTTTTAAAGTAATAAAGGCCATTGATGAAGCTATTGATATGGAAAATAAACAGAATGTAAGTTGGGATAAGTTTACAAACATTATTAATGTAATTAATTCGGATAAAAGGCTAATTGAGCAGTATGAAAATGCATCAAATTTAAGAGCTAGGATAAACATTCATGAGATGTTTAGTGTAAATAAGTATGGATGGATGAGATGGTATTTTGATCAAATAAATCTACCTAAAAAATGTACTATTCTTGAACTTGGATGTGGAGATGCCAATTTGTGGGAGAAAAACAAAGATAGAATCCCCAGTGACTTAGATATTACATTAAGTGAATTTTCAAGAGGGATGCTAAGTGATGCTAAGATAAACTTAGGAAAACAATCACAAGGTTTTAAGTTTCAAATTATAGATGCGGAGGATATACCTTATGATGAGGGTAGCTTTGATGTTGTAATAGCAAACCATATGCTTTATCATGTGAATAACATTCAAAAGGCGCTGTCAGAAATATATAGAGTATTAAAGCCCGATGGATATCTTTACTGCTCTACTGTCGGACAAAATCATATGATGGAAATTAGAGATATTATGTATAAGTTTAATTCAGAAACAATGGATATTAAAAGCTCAGATATTACTTCAAGGTTTAAACTAGAAAACGGTGCTGAAAAGTTAAAAAAATGGTTTGATAATATAGAAATGAAAAGATATGAGGATAATTTAATTGTTACAGAGAAAGCGTCTATTATTGATTATATGTTTTCAATGCCAGGAAATGTACGTGAAAGTTTTAATAGTGAAAGACTCCAAGATCTTAACAAATATTTAAAAGATAAAATTGATACAGAAGGTGGAATTTACATAACTAAGGATACAGGCTTTTTTAAGGCACAAAAGAGTCTATAACTCTAAATTTCATTTATACTATAATTTTTAGCTGTTGTTTGTTAATTATAAGGTTTAAGTAAAAAATAAAATAAAAATAGTCTGAATTAAAAATAAAATTAAATTTGAAAGGTAGGATATATATGAAAATTAAGAATATTCCTTTTTCACCACCAGACATAACAGAAGAAGAGAAAAAGCTTGTAATGGAGGTTTTAGATTCAGGCTGGATTACAACTGGACCTAAAACTATGGAGTTTGAAGATGAAATTGCAAAATACTGTAATGCCAATAATGCAGTAGCGCTGTCAAGTGCTACTGCGGGTTTAGAACTTATATTAAAGATTTATAATATTGCGCAGGGTGATGAAGTTATTACAACTCCTTATACCTATACAGCTACAGCAAGTGTAATAGTTCATAGAGGAATTAAACCAACTTTTGTAGATGTTAAAGAAGGTAGCTTTTCAATAGATGAGCAAAAAATAGCTTTGGCAATTACACCTAAAACAAAAGCAATAATAACTGTAGATTTTGCAGGGGTTCCTGTAGATTATGATGCTATAAAAGCAGTGCTTAAGGAAAAAAACAGAGAAGATATTATATTTATATCAGATTCAGCTCATTCCTTTGGAGCAACATACAAAGGAAACAAAGTTGGAACGCAGGCTGATTTTCATGTCTACTCCTTCCATGCAGTTAAGAATTTAATAACAGCAGAAGGTGGAGCAATCACTTTTAATGATAATAATTTTAAGGGTAAGGAAGATTTATTAAGAGAGTTTAAAATAACTTCTCTTCATGGTCAGTCAAAGGATGCATTGTCTAAGATGAAGGCAGGAGCTTGGAAATATGATATTATTACAGATGGATTTAAATGTAATATGACAGATATTAACGCAGCTATAGGGCTCGCACAAATTAGAAGATATGAAGGAATGCTTACAAAAAGAAGAGCTATTTTTGATATATATACCACGGCTCTTGGGACTAAACCTTGGGCCATAATCCCTTTTACAAAAGATGGAAATACCGAGACTTCCTATCATCTATATCCTCTAAGATTAAAGGGATTTAGTGAGACACAGAGGGATGAACTAATACAAAAAGTTGCAGATTTAGGCATAGCTACTAACGTTCATTTCACACCACTACCAATGTTTACACTTTATAAAAACCTTGGATATTCTATAGAGGATTATCCGAATGCATATAATCAGTATGCAAATGAAATAACCCTTCCAGTATACTCAACACTTAAATTAGAAGATGCAGAATATGTGGTTAAAGAAGTAATAAGATGCGCTGACGAGATAATTTGTAAATAATAAATATTTTTATAATAAACGGAGGTTAAATAATGAAAGTTAATTTTTACACATCTACAAGAGAATACAATGAGAAAAAATCTGAATTTGACAATGCAGTTCTAGGAGTTATGGGAAGAGGAATATCAATGCTTGGCAAAGAAGTAACCGCCTTTGAAAGTGCAGTTCAAGAATTTACTGGAGCTAAATATGCAATTGGTGTTGCATCAGGTACAGATGGTTTAGTAATGGCTGCTGACATACTTGGGTTTAAAGATGGAAAAGAAGTAATAACATCACCCTTTACTTTTCTAGCATCTACATCTTGTATTGCAAAGCATAGAGCGAAACCAGTATTTGTGGATATTGATGAAGAAACTTTTAGCATAGATGCCAATAAAATAGAAGAAAAAATAACAGCAAATACTGCAGGAATTATTCCAATTCATTTATTTTCACAAATGGGCGATATGGATAAAATCATGGATATATCTAGTAGGAATAATCTAAGGGTTTTAGAAGATTCTGCAGAATCCTTCGGTATGAGATACAAAGGCAATGGATCAGAATACAAACATGCAGGTACTATAGGAGACTTTGGTGTATTTTCATTCTTCCCTACAAAGACTTTAGGGGCTTATGGCGATGCAGGTATGATTGTAACTAATGATGAAAACTTAGCTCGTATTACTAAGATGTACAGGGTTCACGGAGCATCTAGAAAGTATCATTATGATTTTATTGGGTACAATTCAAGACTGGATTCAATTCAAGCTGCTATATTACAAGTTAAAATAAAATATATAAATGAAGCAATTCAAAAAAGAGATCAGATTGCAAAATTATATATAGATAGATTACAAGATTGTGAGTTTATAAAAATACCTAAAATTCAATTAAATCAAAAATCGGTTTATTATGTATTCAACGTATTAGCTGAAAGAAGAGATGAGCTATCAGAATACTTAAAATCAAATGAAATAGGAACTAGCATTTATTATCCAATTCCACTTCATCTTCAAAAATGCTTTGAATATTTAGGATACAAAAAAGGTGATTTCCCAATAGCTGAAAGAACCGCAGATAATATTATTGCACTTCCTATATATCCAGAGATAACTGTGGAAGAAGTAGAATTTGTTTGTGAAACTATAAGGAAATTCTATAAAAAATAAGATAACCCGGAGTGCCTTGCAAACGAAGAATTTCTAAATCAAATTTCAATTGTTTTTTCTTTCTTATTGCAAGTCACTCCGGGGAGTTTTCTAGTCTTTTAGCAGGCCTCATGGGTACATAATAACTATTAAGGGTATCAGTCCTGGGATGCTTATTGAATTTTATTACATAAAAAAAGAACATTTCCTAATTAGTCCCACTAATTAGGAAATGTTCTTTTTTTGAAACGAATACAATTATGAATATCTAAGTTATTGAAATCCGAAACTTGGATAATTAGGTTGATATTAGGCGTTTATGTAAGTATAATGGAATTATTGTGATTAATGAAACATTAATCAATTCAAATAGTAATTACTTAATTGAAAGAAAGGTTAGTGGTATAGTAATGAAAGAAGAAATTAAAAAGAAAATATTGGTTGTTTTTGGGACTAGACCAGAGGCGACAAAGATGGGAATGGTAATTCGAGAACTTAAAAAACATTCACATTGGTTTGAAACAATAGTTATTTCAACTGGTCAGCATAAAGAGCAGTTGTTAAAAGCCCTAAATGCTTTTAATTTAGAGCCAGATATAGACCTTGATATTATGAAAGTACAGCAAACACTTTCTTATGTCACATCTACTGTTATAACAGGACTAGATGAAATATTTGCTAAGGAAAAGCCGGATTTAGTTTTAGTTCATGGTGACACTCAAACTACTGTAAGTGCTGCACTTGCAGCTACCTATAGTAAAATTCCCGTAGCACATGTTGAGGCAGGGTTACGATCATTTAACAAAACTTCACCTTGGCCAGAAGAAATTAACCGTTGTGTTATTGATGTTATATCAAGTGTTTATTTAGCTCCGACTTCAGCAAATCGAGAGAATTTGTTAAGAGAGGGAATTAACTCAGATTACATATATGTTACTGGTCAAACACAGATTGACTCAGCCATGGCAATGTATGAATCAGACTATTGTTTTCAAGAACCAAGACTGAGCAGTATTGATTATTCAAAGAGAATAGTACTTGTAACGGCACATCGTCGTGAGAATTATGGTGAGCCAATGAAACAGATGTTTAGAGCAATGCGCCGCATAGTTAACGATCATCCAGATATTACTATGATTTATCCTGTGCATTTAAGTCCAATAGTTCAAGAAACAGCTAAATCTATATTATCAAATCATGAGAGGATAATTTTATTAGATCCAATAGATTATCGTGATATGATTAACTTAATATCAAGAGCATACCTAGTTATGAGTGATTCTGGTGGACTTCAAGAGGAATGTCCTGTTTTTCATAAACCATTAGTGCTAATGCGTGATACAACAGAAAGACCTGAAGGCGTAGAGGCAGGGGTTACTATATTATGCGGAACCACTGAGGAGGCTATATACGAGGAAACACATAAGTTATTGATAGATGATGATGAATATACTAGGATAGCAAACGCAATTAATCCATTTGGTGATGGTAAGGCTTCAGAACGCATAGTTAATGCACTTGCACACTATTTTGGTTTTGTACAGGAGCCACCAATAGAGTTTTTACCTTAATTCTGAACCGTAGCAGTAAATATAAATAAATGGGGCACAGCAATTGATAGTTGTTGTGTGTAAATAATATGGGAGGAATGAAAAATATATGGAGGATATAAGTTTTAGAATCAAAAATGAATTATTGAATAAAGGCGCTTCACTTGTTGGATTTGGGGATTTAAAGGATATACCATCCCATAAGCGGAGTGATATGAGATATGGGATATCCATAGCAGTAGCATTGAATCCTTCTATAATTGATAAAATTAAAAATGGTCCTACCCAAGAATATTATGAAGAATATAAAAGAGTTAATACCCATTTAGATAGTTTAGTGGAATATGCGGGAAAACTATTAAAGGATTTTGGATATGAAGCAATTTTGAAAACAACATCTGAAGTATCTGTAGAAACTGATTCGTATAGTACAATTTTACCACATAAAACAGTTGCTACGAGAGCAGGGTTAGGGTGGATTGGAAAAAGTGCATTGCTAGTTACAGAAGAATTCGGATCGGCTATTAGAATTTCATCTTTGCTAACAAATGCACCTTTAAATGTAGGTATACCAATAAATGAATCAAGATGTGGTGAATGTTGTATTTGCAAGTTAGCATGTCCTGCAAAAGCGCCACTAGGCGAGAATTGGAACGTAAACAAGCAGAGGGGTTCATTTTTTAACGCTTTTGAATGTCGGAGCGTAGCAAAAGAGAGAGCTGCCATGGTAGGAATAGATGCTACAATATGTGGAAAATGTATTGAAGTGTGTCCTTGGACTAGAGGATATTTAAAGAAACAGGGATTTAGGTAAGGTTATATTGAAAATGAAAATCATTACTTTATATTTATGACACTATTATGCCATATGTATAAAGTAAGGTATAATAGATTTAGCTATAATATATAAAAGCTCAAAAGGAGATAATCATGGATAATGAAATAAAAGAAATGTTAATACAAATGCAAAAGGATATCAAGGATATTAGTTTAAGGCTGGAGAACGTTGAAAAGAATCAAAGCAATGTGGCAAATGCTGAACATAAGAATTGGCATATGTTAGCGGATAAGTTAGGGCAATATGATTCTATACTACATAAACTTTATGGAAAAAAGGGTTCTGACAAAGAAAAGTAGTAAGTCGAAAAAATACTATGTGCTTTTGTAATAATTTACAATCAAAACTAAATATGTTAAAATGTGAAAAAGAATATAAAATATAAGTTTGTTATAAGGGGAGGTGTTATTATGAGTCTCTATATGTTTCATACATTTTTTAACTCTAGTGCAAATGCTCCAAGCAAAGACTACTAAAATTAGGTTATGTTTTGCTTGGAGCTTAATTTAAAAAACAACATGAATTAAGCTAAATAAAATTTATTAACCTAAAAAAATAGACATAACTAACACATTGTGGCATTTTAAAGTGCCTAGGTAGTCTTTGCTTTTTTCCAAGTATTAAAATATAAGGAGGAGCAAAGAATGAGATATTCTAAAGCACAAAATGTGTTGCCAGAGGAGATAATAAAAATAATTCAAGAATATGTAGATGGGGAATACTTATATATCCCTAGAAAAAATGGAAATGAAAAAGCTTGGGGCGAGAAAAATGGAACAAGAAAGAGCCTTAAACATAGAAATGTTGAAATTTTCAATAAACACATTGAGGGAGCTAGTGTTATAGAATTAGCTAATCAATATTATCTTTCAGAAAAAAGTATAAGAAGAATAATAAGTCAAGAAAAAATATTATGTGCATAATAATATTATTATGCAATAAGATAAATGTAATTACAAGAAAGGATTTTATCATTTAGATAAAGTTCTTTTTTTATATGCTTAAGTTTAATACAGAACTGTTTATGGGCTTTGGATATGAAGATGTAAGGGATATAATATGTGTATGTAAAAGAATTTTTTTAAAATAGCATAAATGAAAATAAAACAATTAATTTAAGTAACTTATTGGAGATAATTATAAACATTGTTTTAATATGAGTTTAGGTAACAATTCTTTAGCAAGCAGTGAATGAAGGCAAGGGGGCGGGATTAGTATGAAAAAATCTTTATTAAAAAGTAGGATTATCTTTCAATTAGAAGAGAAAATTAAACAGTATGGGGAAAGGGAGATAGAAGAATTTTTATGTGATTTAAAGCAGAAGGGTACTCCAATGATAGAAGAGCTAGAAAATGATACTAAAAACAATTTAGTTACTTTTATATACCAAGGGGATAAGGAATGTAAAAGTGTTTTGTTTCTTCCTGATATAGGAACAGAGCGATTTAAAGATAATTATAAAGATTTTCAAATGCAAAGAATAATGGAAACAGACCTATGGTATATTAGTTATGAAGTGAGAAATGATATGCGGTTAATGTACTATTTTATACCAAATGATCCATTGGATGATGATTGGCATGACAGATTTTATAATAGAGTTGTATATGATAAACTTAGTAAAAAAGTAGTGATTTTTAAAGATGAAAATGGAGAAGAGGATAGTAAAGGTTCTTATGTAATAATGCCAAAAGCAGCAGAAGATATTTGGGCTAAAAAAATAGAAGGTGTACCAAGAGGCAATGTAGAAGAATATAAATTTGAAAGTAGGAACTTAGAGGACAAGCGCAGAATTAGAGTTTATACACCTTATGGATATGATAAGAAAGAAAAACCATATGGCTTTATGGTTTTGAATGATGGTGATGATTACATATATCTTCTCTCTGCCATAGAAACTTTGAATAACCTTATAACTTCTAAAAAAATACCTCCTATAGTTGCAATATTCATTGATTCAAAAGAAACAAGAAGGGCAAAAGAATTGAATTGTAGTGATTCGTTCTGTGAAATTATCACAAAGGAATTAATTCCATGGGTTAGGAAAAATTATAATATTTCTAAAAGTCCAGAAGAAGCCATAATTTGTGGGCTTAGTTTAGGAGGTTTAACAGCAGCTTACTTAGGGTTAAACTATCCAGAAGTTTTTGGCAATGTTCTTTCTCAATCAGGTTATTATTATTACAAGCCAGAATGGATTAGTACTACTAATGAGGATTGTTGGATGAGTACTAAGTTTAAGGGAATAAATAAGCTACCTCTTAAGTTTTATTTAGATGTAGGAGTTTTTGAAACTAAGGATATAATGATTGATACAAATATAAATTTAAGAGATACCTTAATAGCTAAAGGCTACCATGTTGATTTTCAATGCTTCAATAGTGCTCATGATTATTTATTCTGGGGAGAAACCTTGGCATATGGATTGATTTCTCTTATCGGAATAAAATAGTACAATAAGAGAATAAATATAGAGAAAGAAAAAACGACAAGTTTCATTACTTGTCGTTTTTTCTTGTAATTAATTTTAAATTCTTCATGTAGATTTTTATAGAAGACCTTACCTTGTAAATTTCGACTGCTGTAAGTAATGTTGGTGCTCCTAGTATAGATATAATTTCTGTACCTTCATGTGTAACACCCTTAGCATATACGTAATTCTGGTTTAACAATATGCCGCCCACTATACAACCTATTATGGTTGAGGTTTTGTTAAATTTAATATCTTTTACTTTTGATTTAAAGATAGAATTATTAATAATATTTATTACGGCTTTTCTGGGGTGACTTAAATTTATTGTTTTTAATATAATAAAGACCCCCTAAAAATCTATACTAATTATATTATATGAAATTCAGTGTTAAGTGACATAGATATAGTAAAAAAATAAAAGGAATATAATAAAAAGATGTACTAAGTATAAAAGGCTAATAAACTTTAATCAGTACCTTGCAATGAACAATAGCTTGTGTTATTATTTATTTAAGGAAAATAATTCAAAAGAAGGTGAATTAATGAATATACAATTTAAAAAGGGCGTTCTTGAATTATGTGTATTATCTGTACTTGAAGGTAGAGATTGCTACGGATATGAGCTTGTAAATGAAATTTCACAAGATATAGATATATCAGAAGGAACCATATATCCTTTGCTTAGGCGATTAAAAAGTGATGGGTTTGTAACTACTTATCTTAAGGAATCACAAGAAGGACCACCAAGGAAGTATTACAGCATTACGCAGCTGGGTAAAAATACAAAAGAAGCGTTAAAAGATGAGTGGTTAGATTTTGTAATCACAGTTAGTAAAGTTTTAAAAATAGAATAATAATGGGGGCGAGAATATGAATAAAAATGAATTTATGAAAGAACTTTCAAGGAATTTAAGTAATCTTCCAGAAGAGGAAAAACAAGATATTTCAACGGATTATGATGAATATTTTGCAATAGGTATAGAACAAGGGAGAAGTGAAGAAAACATAGCATTATCGCTTGGAGAACCTAAAACTATTGCAAAACAGTTAAGAGCTAACTATATGATTGAGAAAGCACAAAGCACAAAATCTTCAAGAAATATTGGTAGAGCTGTTATTGCAGCAGTTGGCTTAGGATTTTTTAATATAATATTATTAGGACCCTTTATAGCTATTGTTGGAATACTTATAGGATTGTATGCAACAGCTTTTGGATTCACAATAGGGGGAATAGGGATAGTTTTAGGGACATTTCTTAAACCCATATTTCCACAGTATATATCCATGGGTGTAAATTGGATAATAAGTATTGCCATTGGTATAGGTCTTAGTGCTTTAGGTTCTTTAATGTTTATAGGCTGTAAGCATCTAAGTAAATGGCTATATAAAGAGACTATTAAATATCTAAAGACAAATATCAAAATAATTAATGGTAAAGAGGAGCAAAACTATGAAAGAATTTAATGAGAAAAAGATTATGAAGGGATTAATAATTATAGTAATATGTTCAATACTACTAGGGGGAGTAGGGTATATACTTGGGTATAAATTTGGAATTATGAAATCTGGCGATGAAATAGCACAAAATAATAATAATTCATCTAATGATAAATTTAATATTAATATTACAAAGGAATTTAGTAAAGAAAATATTAAAACTATAAATGTAGAAACAGTAAGCACAGATGTGAATATTATCACTACCAAAGGAGATAAAATAAAAATTAATTTTTATAGTAATACAAATTCAAAAAAAACAGCACCATATTTAAAAGCCAATATAAATGGAGGAAATTTAGATGTATTAATAAAATATCCTGTTGTTATTTCGATTGTAAGCGGAAATGTAAAAGCAAAGTTAGATATATATATTCCGGAAAGCTATAAAAACAATTTAGAAATAGATACAACCTCAGGGGATGCTATTATAGGAAACCTGCAGTTAGATAAATTTAAATTTGATACAACATCAGGAGATGCTAAGATAAACGTATTAACAACTAATGAAACAATATTTGACAGCATTTCTGGTGAAGTAAATGTAAAATCTCTATTAAGTAAAAAAAATGAATTTGATACAACTTCAGGAGATATAAAAATAGAAAATATTACAGGAGATATATTAGGCGGATCAGTTTCAGGCTCATTTAAGTTTAATTATAAAGACTTTGGAAATGAGATTAATATAGACACTACTTCTGGAGATGTGGAATTAAAACTTCCTAAAAAATCAGAGTTTAAATTAGATTTTGATAGTGCATCAGGTAATCTTAAAAATGACTTTCCTATAAAAATAACAGAAGAAACGGATAAGCATGAAATTAAAGGAACTGTTGGTAATGGAAATAAAACAATAAAAATAGATACAACCTCAGGTAATGCTATTCTTAATGCTTTTGGTGAGTAAAGGAACGGTGTAACAAAGTTAATTTTATTACAATATACATTATAAAAACTGTTGCTATTTTGTAACTGAATTATACCTAATTTGTAAACATTCATAAAAGCACATGAGATATAATTAATTTATAAACTAATTTATCTTAATGGAGGAATATATTATGAAAAATAAAAAATTAACCCTATCAACCATAATATTAGGTTCACTTATTCTTGCAGGATCTACAATAAGCGCTCAAGGTATTACATCGACGAAACAACCAACCTATAAAATAGGTTCACATATATCAATACCTGAACTAAAATTAATTAAAAATACTTATGTTTCAGATTATAAATATATTGATATAACTTCCGATAAAATAAAAGACAATGTGATTTTAATAGGAACAAAAACAAATAAGGATGATATATATTTCGAGAATTTAAATGTAATAGTTCAAAATGGAAAGACTAAAAAATTTATAAAATCATCCTTAGGAAAAGACAGCGGTGGATATGACCCTACAATATTTTTAGGGGATTTTAATGGAGATAAAATGCCAGATATATTTGTAAAAATGCCAACTGGTGGAAGTGGTGGATTTATCGACTATTCCATTATAAATTTTAAAGGAAATAGTCCAAGTGTGCTTTGGGATAGCAAAAAAAATGGCAGTGAAATAGATTTAACAGGTAAGTTTGAAGATAACTTTATGGCAAGTCTAAGTAGTAAAAGATTAAATAAAACCATTCAAATTGATTTATCTCCTAATAAAGAGCAGTATATAGAATTAAATATATATGATAAAGATGGGAAATTGAAAGAAAATATTGAACCATGGATGAATGGATTGGGTGAACTAACCCCAGTAGACACGGATAAAGATGGGATATATGAACTAATTGGTTCTCAACGCATTGTGGGAACATGTAATGCAGATACACTTGGGTATTTACAATCAGAGTGGAAATGGGATGGCAAAAATATAAAATTAGAGGCTGATAAAGTAAAGTTCCAACGTATTTTCACTCAAACGGAGGGCGATGTTAATGGTGATGGAATAAAAGAGTTTATTAGCTTAACAGGCATTTCAGATCTTAATTTACCAGGTTTTTATGTAGATAATATATGTCTTGAGGTTTATGATTCTAAAACTAACAAAACTATGCAAATTCCTGTTAGCAAAAACAATTCTGGATATACTCCAACAATAGTTGTAGCTGATTTAAATAATGATAAAGCCGAAGAATTACTTATTACTATTCCAAGTGGCGGAAGTGGTGGTATGAAATCATTTAGTTTAATATCACTAAAAGATAATAAGGTTACTAATTTACTTGATCAAGAGAAGTTTAACTATGGTTTAGAGTATGACGTTGAATTTAAAGATGGGTTCAAAGTTGATGTTAATGTTAAAGAAAGTAATAAAACCTATTCATTAGATATAAGTAGTATGAAAGATGTCTATATAGATTTAAATGTATACAATAAAAATGGAAAGCTTATGCAGAACACTTCTGGTATGAGAAATCCAATAAGTAATGTTGAGGTTAAAGCTACCCCTGGTAAATGTCAATTAATAAGCTCTCAAAGGGTAATTGGAACAAGTAATGCTGAAACACTTGGATATGTTAAGGGAACATGGGATATACAAGAGGATGGAGTTAAACTTGTTAATGTTGAAGTTGTAAATCCTTAAGCATACAATATCTTAAAAAGGTTATTTAAAAAATTGAATGTTTAAGAACATTCTAGAAGAAAATACTCTCATCTTTATAAGTGGGAGTATTTTTTTCTAAAGTCGTTAATGTTATAGCATGGAAGATGATGATTTAATAAATGCTATGTAAAGTGGCTAGGAAATACACACTAAATAGTGTATCGCAAAGGAGAGACCTACCAATGAAAAAGAAATACTTAATAGCAACAGTTATTTTCATAGCAATATCTTTATTTAGTTATAATAAGGTTAATGTAGTTAATGCACAATAAGCAACAACAGCAATTACATTACAAGAGGGAAAGCTAGAGGATTCACTTAACACAGCTACTACTGCAAAATATACAGGAAAGGGCGTTAAAATAGCCATACTAGATACAGGCATAGATATAAATCATGCTGATCTAAAAGGCAAAATAATAGGCGGTTATGATTTTGTAGAAAATAAACCTATATATATGGATGGTGATGATAGAAGAGGACATGGTACTCATGTAGCTGGAATTGCAGCAGCAAATGGAGAGATGAAGGGCATAGCATCAGAAGCTTCATTACTAATTTATCGTGTAGTTACAAAAGATAAAGAGCAACACTACAAAAATATAGTAGAAGCTATTAAAAAAGCAGTACATGATGGAGCACAAGTAATAAACATTTCATCTAGGGTAGATAACTATACTCCTGGTGATGCTTTAGATATTGAAATTAAAAAAGCAAAGGAAAAAGGTATTATTGTTGTAAAATCTAATGGAAATACTGGGCCTGAACTTTGGACAACATCTGATTTAGCATGCTCACCAGATGTTATATCTGTAGGAAATGCTACGCTGCCATCTAAACAACCTATATTTAAAGATGGCAATCAAGAAGTTTTATTAAAGATTGGAAATGATACTTTAATTTTTTCGGAAAAGGGTAAAAGTGGTTACGTGGAGAAATTTCCAGAGCAAGGTAAGGTTACTTATTTAGGAAAAATATCTAAAGAAAATATAGAGAAAACTGACTTAAAAAAGAAGATAGTGATAATGAATACCACTGAACAATATTTAAATGAAAAAGATATAGAAATGATGGAACTAGTAACAAAACTTAAAGCTTCTGGAGCTTCAGGTTTAATTATAACTGGGATAGATAGTGATGATAATGTTTGGTCTTTTTTATACGAAGGATTACCTATAGCCTTTGTAAAATCAAAAGATGTAGAAAGTTTTAATAACATAATACATTCAAAAAATCCTGAATTAGCTAATAAATTATATCAGGAAATATTTGTTGAAAGTTCAAGAGGACCTAGTAAAAATAATATGATACTTAAGCCAGATATTTCAGCACCAGGTACAAGAATATTAAGTACTACGCCTTATTTAATACATGATATTGGTTATATATACAATACAGGTACAAGCATGGCAGCACCATATATAACAGGCGCCATAGCACTTATAAAGCAAGCACACAGTAATTGGGGATTTGATGAGATAAAAGCAGCTATAACAAATAATGCAAATATATTAAAAGATGAACAGGATAAGTATATTTCACTTTTAAGTCAAGGAGCAGGAGTTGTAAATATAGAAAAAGCAATAAACTCAGATACCTTTATAATTTCTGATAATTTAAGTTTTCCTCTATTAACTAAAGGTGTAAAAGAAAAAGCTTATGAGATAAAATTAAAAAACTTATCAAATGAAACTAAGGAATATAATATATCTGTAGAAAAGTTTAGCGAATTCAAAGGAATAGATATAAATATACCTTCAACTATTAATGCTACATCAGGTTCTTTGGAAAAGGGTTTAATGAATGTGAAAATAGATGAAGAAACTCCAGAGGGAATTTATGAAGGTATATTATGGTTTAAAAATAATGATGATGAAAAGCATGTACCTTTTATAATATTAGTAAACCAAAAGTAGATTCAAGTTGCATTACGGAAGATAGACAAATTCAATTAGGGTGGAATGAAATCGCACTAAACTCAGGGGGAGAAGGCTTCCTTTCAGCCTTCGTAATATTATCAAGTCTTTTATCCTACATGAGACGCGACGAAACAGATATATTTGCAAGCAATGAATATGGAAAAGTTCTCATAATGGATAATCCCTTTGCTCAGACTAATGCAGAGCACTTACTAAAACCTCTTATGGATATAGCTAAGAAAAGTAACACACAGCTTATTTGTTTGTCTGGACTCGGAGGAGAATCTGTATTAAATAGATTTGACAATATATATGTGCTGGATTTAGTACCATCAAAGCTTAAAAGTGGGTTGAAATATTTAAAATCAGAGCATATAAAAGGGGAAGAATATATAGAAACTATTGTTGCTTCAAGATTTAAATTAGAAGAAGAAGTAGCCATTGATCAAATGGAACTTTTTTAAAGAAGCTGATTGAAATTAATCATTGACAATAATAATAGCAACCAATATAATGTAACAAATGGAAAATTTATAAATACTATGAAAAGAAGAGTAAGTTTTGGAAGAAGTTATAGCGAGCCAATGATGGTGTGAGATTGGTATGGAAACCTTAACCGAAAAACATCTCGGAGTATCCAACTGAAAGCAATGATCTAAAAAGCAAGTAGGTGGGGACGGTATCACACCGTTATAAGTGAGCAGTATCGAATAATGTTCCGTACTGCAGCGTGAGTGATTATTTTGATAATAATTTAGGTGGTACCACGGAAGTTAAACCTTTCGTCCTATAGTAGGATGAAAGGTTTTTTTGTTTTTTGAAATATAAGAGGAGGAGTTATAATGAAATTAAAAAAAGGAGATTTAATTGGTATTTTTTCACCATCATCACCTATAACATACACTTGTCCTAAAAGATTTGAAAGATCAAAGAAGTATTTAGAAAATAAGGGATTTAAAATAGTTGAAGGAAGTTTAACGGGAAAATGTGATTTTTATCGATCAGGAAGTATTAAAGAAAGGTCGGATGAATTAAACAGTCTAATTAGAAATCCTGATATAAAATGCATTATGGCTACTATCGGAGGTATGAATTCAAATTCGATTCTTCCATATATAGATTATGAAGCATTTAAAAGAAATCCTAAAATAATAATAGGATATTCAGATGTTACTGCAATTTTACTTGGCGTATATGCAAAAACAGGAATAAACACTTATTACGGGCCTGCACTAGTAGCATCCTTTGGAGAATTATCTCCTTTTGTTGATTGGACTTATAATTATTTTAAAGAAATCACTGCAGATGAAATAAAATTTCCTTATGATTTAGAGATTCCAGAATATTGGACAGATGAATGTATTAATTGGGAAACACAAGATAGAAGCAAAGAAAAAAGAGAAAACCAATGGATTACGGTTTATGAGGGTACTGTTAGGGGGAGAGTAATTGGCGGTAATTTAAATACAATACAAGGTATATGGGGCAGTGAATATATGCCAAAAATAGAAGATGGGGATATACTTTTTATAGAGGATTCATTAAAAGACGCAGCAACAATAGAAAGAAGTTTTTCCTTTTTAGAAGTAAACGGTATTTTTGATAAGATATCTGGAATAATCCTTGGTAAGCATGAATTATTCGATGATTTGAAAACGGGTAGAAAACCATATGAAATTCTTTTAGAAGTATTAGGTGATAGAAAAATGCCATTTATTGCGGATTTTGATTGTTGCCATACACACCCTATGATAACTTTGCCTATAGGATGTGAAATAGAGCTTGATGCCACAAATAAAAAAGTAACTATTATTGGCGAATGGTAAAAACAATATTTAAAGACTTAGAAAAATATAAGAGGGGGGTTTTAGAATGAGTGAGATAGTAAAAGGATATTATGATGAAAATGCACAATGTGAATGGGAGAGATTAGATCATCCATATAGAAAAGTAGAGTTTCTAAGTACACTTTATCTTATAGATAAGTACTTTCCTAAAGTTGGGAAGCTTTGTGATATAGGCCGTGGACCAGGAAGATATTCTATTGAAATGCTTAAAAAGGGATACGATGTAACTTTATTTGAGTTATCAAGTGAAGAACTTAAAATTGCTGAGGAAAAGATCAAAGTAGAAGGATTAAAAGCTGAGGAGTTTATTTGTGACACAGCGTTAAATATTCATAGATTAGAAGATAAGAAATATAATGGAATGCTTATAATGGGACCAATGTATCATCTTTATAAGAAAGAAGATAGATTAAAGGTGTTAAAGGAAGCTAGAAAGAAATTAACTGATGATGGAGTAGCACTTATTTCTTACATTAACTCAATAGGAACTTTGAAAGCAGGACTTACTGAATTCTATGAGACCTTTGAGAAAATTGACAATGTATATAACTATTTAGGCGAACAAGTATTTGATGAAACAGAAAGCTTTACAGAGGTATATTTTACAACTCCAGAAGCTGCGTTAAGAGAAATAGAGGAAGCTGGTTTTCAAATTGTAAGCTATGGTGGGGCAGAAAGCTTCTTAAGTGGGTTACATCTTCCACTTAAAAAGGTTTATGAAGAAAACAGATTGGTTTATGATAATTTCGTTAAGGTTGCTGTAGAGAAATGTGAGCTTCCGCAATATAGAGGTGCAACTGAGCATTTAAATATAATAGTTAGGACTAAAAAATAAAAATAGTAAAAAAAATTAATGTTTATAGATTATAATAAATATAGTGAACTTTTTACTGGATATTTACGTTAAAGGATTACTAGAGGTGATTATTATTGGATGAACTAGAGCTTATTAATAAAGCTAAGAGTGGAAATAAAAGCGCATTAAATACCCTTTTGAAAGATAATCTTAATATTTTAAAAGGGTACGTCGTTAAAATGGTAGGAGACCCGCACTTAGCACAGGATATTATTCAGGATGCATTGCTTAAAGCGGTGCTAAATATAAATAGATTCGAGCCTAGAGCAAAATTTTCTACTTGGTTAATAAAAATAGCTACGAATGTTTATCGGGATCATTTAAGAAAGAATAAATCCTATGAGTTAATAGAGGTAGGTTTAGCTGATAAGGGCAAGCGAGTAGTGGATATTGTAATATCAAATTATGAATATCAAGAAATAGTGAAAATAATTTTAGAACTACCTTATGAGAAAAGAGCTGTATTTATTTTAAAGCACTACTATGGCTATAAATATGAAGAAATATCAGAAATTATGGGATGTCGCCTTGGGACAGTTCGGTCTAGGCTTCATAATGCAGTAAAATATATAATAAAAGAAATTGAGAGAAAGGAGATTTTATAAATGGTGGATTCTGATAAAATTAAAAACTCTTTGATTGATGAATTTTATAATGAAGAACAGAGAAAATTTGATGAAAACGCAAAGTATAGTGATGAATATATAGATTTTAAAAATAAGCTAAATTCTGCCGCTGAGAAAATGGATGTGCTAAACGACGATGTATTCGATTTTGATATAGATATATTAAGCATAATAGAGCAAGGGGAGTGTATAAGAGAAAATAGTAAGAATAAAAAAGAATTCTTTTTGTTTATATTATTATCAACTATAATCCTTTCTTTAGGTGCCATAGCCATTATCAAAATAGGTCCTAAGATACTTATTATTTCACAGATTATTATAGTTACCATTGCTCCTTGGATAATAATACCTGTACTAGTAATCAAAAGAAAGAGAAGTGAAGCTTAATGGTGCCTTCAAATAATTTGTTAATTATACTATTAGCAATAGCTATTCCTATCTTATTAATACAGGGAGCTTGGGTGTTTCGTGATGCAAGAAAACGAAAAGAAAAATATTATTGGCTTTGGGGAATTTTTGCACTGATGAATACACCAGGTAATCTTCTTATTTATCTATTAGTAACACGAGTAATATTAAACAATAAAAAGAAAAGTTAGTTGCTAATTTCTTAGCGACTAACTTTTCTTTTATCTATATACAAATTCCGTTTTTTTCTTATTTTTTGCCACAAGTATATAAGAAATTTTCCAATCCTTAATTGTTCGCCTACATAGTTTGCCACCCACATGAAAATTTTAACAATTAATATATATATGAATAAAAAAATCAAGAAGTATAATGCATTAACAATATAATCCATAAATCCTCCTTATCAGTAATCAACGGTTATTGCTGTACATAATTTTACAATGTCAACTAATTATATACATTTAATTATACCATAATTACCATGGTTTGATAACTTATGAAATACATTGAAATTTATAATTTTTAGTTAAATTCAGCTAAACCGTTCATCAGTTTAATTTGCATACTCATATGTATCACTCCAAATAGGGAATCCCTTTTCATCATGCTTAAAATATATATTTTTCGAAAATAAAATGAACTTTTTGATGGTAATTACGTTAAAGCTATGAAAATACAAAAAGGAGGTACAGTATATGTTTGAAGGAATGGCTTTAATAGAGATAATAAAATTATTTGCACCTATAATTATACTAGAGATAGTTCTTGTAGGTTTCTGCTTGTATAGATTAACACGAGATAGAGTGAATTTTTTACCAAAGTGGGCATGGGCTTTAATTATAATTTTTATTCAAATAATAGGTGGAATAGCTTTTTTATTAATAGGAAGAGAGCGTGAATAAGATGCTTAAAGTGGTAAATATCAACAAAAAATACGGAAAATTTGAAGTTTTAAAGGACATATCCTTTGAAATAAAAAAAGGAACCATATACGGATTTCTAGGTCCTAATGGAGCAGGAAAATCTACTATTATGAATATACTTTCAGGGTTAATTGATTTCAATGGTGGAGAGATATATTTGGATGGAGAAGATTTTAAAAAGAATAAAAGAAGATTATTAAAAAAGGTGGGATACCTTCCACAAAATCCTGTGTTTTATAATTACATGAATGCTAATGAATATCTGCACTTTATTGGTGAAATATCTGATATGACAGAGAAAAATATAAGGATTAGAACTATAGAGATTTTAGACATTGTAAAGCTTAGTTCGGCAGCAAAGAAAAAAATAGGACAGTATTCAGGTGGAATGAAACAGCGGCTAGGTATTGCAGTGGCACTATTTAATAAGCCAGAAATAGTTTTTTTAGATGAACCAACAGCTGCATTAGATCCTGAGGGAAGAATGGAAATACTAGAGTTTATTAAAGCCTTGAAGTCAGAAGGAACTACCGTTTTTATGTCCACTCATATTTTGAGTGATATAGAAAGAATTTGTGACCAGGTAAGTATTTTGGATAAGGGGCAAATACTCATATCTGATAATTTAGAGAATTTAAAGAGTAAGTATATTCAACCTATATTTGATATTGAGTTTGAAAAACGCTGTGTAAATTTGGACAAAATCCTTTTAGACCTCAAGTGGGTAAAAAGTGTTTCAATAGAGGAAAATAAGGCTTCTATATATGTTAATAATTTATATATTGCTAAATCTGAACTTTTAAAAGCTCTTGTTCAGGGAGAAAATACTATTTTATCTTATAAACTCAGAAAAAGTAATCTTGAAGATATTTTTATAAGGCTGGTGAATGAAAATGACAACATTTAAGGCTTATTTTAAGAAAGAAATAATGGAATCTAAAAGACAATACAAATATATAATACTTGCTGTAGGAATTATTGCATTTGCTATAATAAACCCATTTATGTTAAAGCTACTTCCTAAAATATTGGAACAACAATTAAAAGGAGATTTAAGTTCGCTTATCGTTGCTTCTCCTAAGGCTGCAATTAATGATTACATTAATAGTCTTTTTCAAATTGGAACCTTATTCATTATATTTACCTTGGGAAGTAATTTAAATGAGGAAATAAATGAAGAAAAATTTGTTTTTCCATATTCTAAGGGAAGTGTGCCAGCTGGCATAGTGCTGGCTAAAATAATTCATTATACTATTGTGATAACCCTACTCACCTTCATAGGATTTTTAACTTGTGCTTATTATGGAAGCATTTTGTTTAAGGGAGAAAATGTGGAACTTTCAGGTATTATGAGTTCAGCTCTTTTAATGTCAGTATATTATTTTTTCAATATTGCATTAGTAACACTTTTAAGTAGCTTAGTGAGAAAAGGTGTAACAGCAGGTTTTATAACTGTTATGATAACTTTCACAAGCACTGCTTTTGTAAATTTAAATTCAATTGGAAAGTTTATGCCATACAAGTTAGTAGAGGGGGCAAATTCATTTTCATTAGAAAATTATTCTTATACTATAGCATTTTCAATTATCTGCAGCATACTCTTTATAATAGCTACTATTTTTAACATGAACAAAGTTGAGGTAATATAATTAAAGGTTGTGAAAAAATAGATTTAACAAGTTTTACTCTTCTTAGTTTTTATTAAATATTGACATTAATGTAAAAATTAATTATAATATTTATAGAGCACCTAGTTAATTAAAAGTAGAGCAAAGAGAATACCTATTAATAATTGTTATGTTACCTAAAACAAAAAGGATATCAAAACAAGGGGGTATATATTATGCCAGATAAGGGTAAAAGTAAAAGTGCTTCAACTAAGAATAATGGCAAGAAAAGTGACAAAAAAGACCAGAAAAACAAAGGACCTAAAAAATAAAAAAAATCCTGAGCTCAATAGAGTTCAGGATTTTTTGTTTCTTAATAGTGAATATGGTTGGAATTATATAAGGCATCCTTAATAAAATACTAAAATTATCATTAAATTTACAAAATATAAAATAAAAATGGTTGTAATAAATCAAATTTAAAATCATAATTAGAAAGAGGCTTAGTAAAAAATATAATAAACACTAATTTATGGTTACTTACATAAAAATAGAATAAATCAGAGGAAATTGTAAACTACTGTAGAATATAGCTGAGTGATATGTTTTAGTAAAACATATAAAGGAGTTGAATCTTATTAGCATGGATATTAAGTATAAAGAAATTAATGATTTAAAAGAGGAGATAGAGATAATTCTTTCTATTAAAGATGAACTATCAAATGAAGAAATAAAAAACTTTGTAGATTCCTTTCCTTCATTAACAGAAAAAGAAATAAGAGGAAAAATTGCTGAAATAACTAATAATAATGAATATTTAATAGGGGAAGTAAATATAGAAGAGCAGTTTGAAGAAAATCAAATCAATATACGAAATAAGGAATTTGAAAAATGTGAGACAACTGAGTTTGAAGCAATAAAAAATCACGGTGAAATAAAAGAAGCAGAAGCTCAGCAAATTATAATAAATACAATCCAAGAGAGTGAACAGGAAAATGAAAGATTAATAGAAACGGTAGAGGAATTAAATTCTACGTTAATGGACATAGCAGCCATAGTGGGTGAGGTTAAGCATAATCAATTGTGCTTGCAATGGCAATGGCCAGAAAAAGCAAATAAGATTAAGGTAGTTTATAGAGGAGATAGCTTTGCTAAAAGTGCGGAGGATTCATCAGCAGTTGCTAGTGTAATAAAAAGAGAAAAAGGTGAAAGTACAGGAACATTTGTTATTGACAGGATACCAGAAGGGAACTATTATTTTACTATTTATGTTATGGCAGAAATGCATGATAAGATTTTTTATTCAGAAGGCAAGAGGCGACTTATGGTCAGTAAAAAACCTATTGAAATATATTATAATTTGAAGATAAAAAGAAGTTTACTAGGCAAACTTAAATCAGCAGAAATTATGTTTAGTATGGAAGGGAATGAGGAAATTAAAATACCGGCTATTACGGTAATAGGTAAAAAAGGCAATATGCCAATTCAAAAATCAGATGGTGATGATATATGTACTTTTAATGAGGTGGTAATAACTAAAAATAAACCCTGCGTTTTTGAATTTCCTTTAGAGTCTATAAAAAACAATATGTACATAAAGCTGTTTGTGATGAATGATAAAGAAAGTACAAGGTATAGGATAATATCACCAGCTAGAGAAAAACTTTATTTTAAATAATTGTTATCTACTAGATGGAACTACTAGGAGGCATGAAATATGAGCTTATTAAAAAAATCTACCTATATATGTCCATTTTGTTTTACAGAACATAAATTAAGCGAAGTGAATTTTATATGTAAAAATGAACCGAATAAATGTGAGAATGCGAAAAAAGAAATTGTAATGGTTCCAGCCCCTAATGAGGGGAAAAATATTATGCCAAAGGACATGGTGTGCGATTCATGTGGAGAGAACACAAATGTTAAGGTTTGCCCTACATGCAATGCAGAACTTCCCTACACTATAGGTGAATATAAAGATTTGATTTTTGCAGTAATTGGTGCTAAGGAGGCAGGGAAGAGCCATTATATTGCAGTGCTTATAGATAAAATAATGAACGAAATTGGTGCCGCATTTAATTGTAGTTTGCAAGCCATTAATGATGCTACTATAACGAGATATCGTAATGATTTTTATTATCCAGTATTTAGAAGTAAAGAAATAATCAAGGTTACACATTCAGCTAAGACAGATACTTCAGTTAGTCAGCCACTTATATATACTTTAGCCTTTAGAGAGACAAGCATCTTTGGTGGTCTTTTAAAAAGCAAGAGAATTAGTAATGTGGTGACAATAGCTTTTTTTGATACCGCAGGAGAGGATTTGGATGAAGAAGACACTATGAAGTCGGTAAATAAGTATATATATAATTCCTCTGGTATTATTTTTTTACTAGATCCACTTCAACTTACTAATGTGAGAGATTCTCTTCCAAAGGGAACCCATTTGCCAGAACAGAATACTGAAATTGAGGATTTGCTTTCAAGAACAGCCAATCTTATAAGACGTGCAAAGAATAAGAAAATGACTCAACTTATAGATATACCAGTGGCAGTGGCATTTTCAAAAATGGATGCAGTAGAGTCCTTACTAGATTCATCTAGTTGTATTAACTATCCCAGTAAACATATAGGTGCAGGTAAATTCCATATTGCAGATTTTGAGGATGTAAATGGTTCAATGGAATCACTTGTAAGAAGTTGGGGTGGAGAAAATTTTGCTAATCAGCTTAGTTCAAATTTTAAGGATTTTGCTTATTTTGGAATAACTGCCTTAGGATGTAGCCCAGACAGTAATAGTATTAAAAATTTAAGACCTAATAGAGTTGAAGACCCATTTTTATGGTTACTTTGGAAACATAAGCTTATAAAATCAGAAAAGAGAAAGTGAGGTTAAGTACATGAAAGTGCAGCAATTGTATTATACCTCATGTAGAAAAGGACTTTCCTCAGGAATGGGATTTCAAACCTACTCCGTATCTGAGGGCGTTACAGAGGCTGAAAAAAAGGAAATAGAGAGTTACTGTATGTATGTTCCACCTAGTAATCTTCCTAGCCAACCGACTAAAGATGAAATAGATAAGTTATTTCCAATAGCTTTCTCATATTTTATTCTAGAAAATGGTAAAAAAGCGGTCTGCCAAGCTAAATATACAGGAAAAGACTATAGTGGACGCTTTGGAAATTATTTTTGTCATGTTTTATTGTTTGAAAAGGGAGAGATGACTTTTCACCCTATACAGTTATATGGCTCAGAGGTTTTTAAAAAGCAGTTAACGGACAGAGAAGAAAATGCCCAGGAAATAGAGTCTTTGAAAGTATTACAGCAGCTACCTTTATTTGATTTTATAACGTTAGAGAGTGTATCAGAATTTCTAAAAGGAGTTTCCGTTATAAAAAGGAGCAAGAGCTTTAAAAATATGATGGATGCAGTTATTGCGTATCACAAAGAACATAAGAAAATCATTTTTTGCGATACTAATGAGAATAATGCTTACTGGATAGCTGCAGCTCAAATGTGTCTTCCTTTAAAGCTTTCTCAATTGTTAACTTTTACTACTTATAGTAATGATTGTGAAAATACAAATTACGTTATTTGCGGTTCTTCAGCAGAAGGAACTAAAACAAATTTTAAGGATTGTAATAATATTTATAAGTATAATGCATTTGATTTTATAAATGGACATAGTAGCGATTTGAATCATGACTTCAAATTTTCCAAATTAGCACAGGTAGGGCTTTCAATATCAAAAGATAGTCTGTTACCATTTATAGATTTTATAGATAAATTTGATTATGACGTGTTAGATGAAGAAATAGATGCTTGTTTATATCTTTACAATATGGCGAAAAAAGGTATTGAAAAAATGGATACAGATAGCATAATAAAAGGAATAGACTTTGTTAATAACTATGGTTCCATAGAGACATATAAGCAACTTTTTATACAGATAGAACCTATGCTTAAAAAAATAAGTGGAGAAGTAGATATGCATAGTGCTGAGGTTATTTCAAAATTTTTATTTAATATAGCAATAAGAACAAAAAATGAAATTTATATAAAGAATGCCTTTGAGTTCTTTTTTGATGCTCTTTATTTTATGGTGGTAGATAGAGAAAATATTAAATTAGAAGAAATTATAGAATTACACGACAAAATTAGAGCTATAAATAGTAATAAGATAGATGAGTTTATAACGTATTCCTTTGATTCTTATAGAATAGATGAATTGTACATTTATATGGAAGGTGCAAAGGCAAGACATGCTCAGTTTTATTTATATACACTGTTTGGAAATTTCATTTTTTACAGTTATAGGGTAGGTAATCTTATAAGTTGGGAAAGCGTAATTAAAAATACTGCACTAGTGAAATTTATTGATAGATGTATTGAAATTTTAAGTTTTAATAAAGATGAAATGAAATATATAACTAAGTCTATTTACAAGAATGAGGAGTACTTTTCAAATTTTATGATTATGTGTTATAAAAATGCTGTAATAAGTGGGAGTAATGAAAAAGAAAGAATAGTGCTGCAACTTTTAAAGGAAGCGAAACAAGATAATGAGGAAGCTTGGTTTTTGAAAATTAGAAATAGTTTAAATGAACTAGATGGTGGTGAAGAGCTACTATTTAGAGATTTTGTGTATGAACTTAATTATGCACAGGATAAGAGTAAATATTTTTGGGATTATTGCGAATCGTTTTTTAATAGAACACCTATACATAAAGGGCAATATTTTTCCAAAGCTGCTATGGAATTCTTGAACAATTTAGAAAATAGTGTGGAAATTTCAAATGAATCCTTTGAAATTCTTAAATTTATATTAAATAACTGCTTAAAAACTACTATAGATGAATCTTTATTATATAATTTAATTAACAACTTTGAAAAGCAATTAGGATCAACTTATCCAGAAGAAGAGACTGCAATAATAATTCCAGCTATAATGGATCTTAAAAAATCAAGAGATATTGTAACCCAGCCAGATGTTACAGGGCTTATTTCTTTTGGAATGAACCTTGAGAAGGGCACAAATGTAATAAAAACAGTGTGCGGAAAAGTTAAATTGAACTTTGAATATATAGACAGGCATACATACAAAAAATATTTATGTTGGTATCTATCTAATATATACATGAATGGCGTAAATGAAGATTTAAAAGTGGATTATAAAAGAATAACTGATGCTATTTGCCTAGGAATGTATGAAGAAATATATTATGAATCTTTATTAAAAACCTTAGAGGAGATATTAAATGAGGGCAAAATTTATAAACTTTTCTTAAAGGAAAACAAATTAGAAGGATATAAAGTGTTTTTTCATTTTATAATTTATGTTTTCAGAAATGTAGATGATTTTCCAAAGTATATAATTGACTATATTACTAATAAAACAATTAATATTTTAAGTAATAGATCCCTGCGAGAAATGAAAAAATATGAAAATTATATGAGTGATGTGATCAGTAGAATGAGAAACAAATCAATGATAAGCAGACCATGGAATAGTATACGCAAAAAAGTTAATGAGGATAGAGGAGATTCTATATTTCAAAGAGGAATAAACAAGTTTATTGGTAAATAAGAAAACATAGCTAAAATAGGGGGGACTGGGATTGGAGTTTTTTAATGGTATAGTGAGATTTATTTACAAAGGAATAGTCTATCCTCCTAAGTTTATTTTATTCAAAATTATATATTTTATAGAAAAAAAATTAATTAGTAAAAATTTGTCGGATATATGTGAAAAGTGTTATGAAAAGGTGACATTGCCCTATTATGTCTGTCCAAGTTGCAATAATAGATATGCGGCGCTTATGCCTGCTTTTAAGCATATTTTCTATTTTAAATGTATTTGCGGTAATAAGTTGCCACTAACTGTACTAAGTGGAAAAAATAAATTAAAAACCCTTTGTAGAAAGTGCAAAAATGAAGCTAAAATGAATAAGGTTAAAAAAATATGTATACCCATTATTGGAACAAACTCATCAATAAAAGAAAATTTTATATACAATATGCTTGATACTATAGAGTGGAAATTTCAGAAGCCGCCTTTTAAAGCCTATGTATCAACACCAAAAACTCAAAAGTTCTTTTTGGGAAAAAACAAAAAAAAACCTTCAAGACAAATTTATATCTTTGATACTAATGCGAGTGATTTAGTCTTAAGTGATAATTTGAAAAAGTATGGATACTTTAATTATTATGATGGAATAGTATTTATAATTAACGGTGAAGAGTTTATAAGTTTAGATATAGAGGTCGAAAACAACTTAACTTCCAATGACATACTAGATATATTTATTTTAAATCTTCACAAAAATTTTGGGATTAAGCCTGGAGAAATAATTAATAAGCCAATAGCGTTTATAATTAATAAGTCTATTAGCATAAGCCGCCCTGGGTATATTGAAGAAAAATTTAAGTTTAAAATTGAAAATAATTTTAGTGATTATAGAATTTTTTTAATAGATGATTCTAATTTAACAAGGAGAAGTGAAAATAAAGCGAGCTTTGATGAAGCAGAAGTATTTCAATGGATTTTAGGTGAGGTGGATAATAAAATACATAACAATATTTGTAAATATAATTGTTAATAAATGTATTTATTGGTAAATAGGCTTTTATTAAGAAGGAGTTGAACAAAATGAATCATAATAAAAAAACTAATAGATTAATAGCGTTTATAGTAGTGTTACTACTTCAAATATCCTGTTCCCTAAGTGTCTTGGCTAAATCTAGTGGTGTTTCAAATTTAGATGTGATTTTTGTTTTAGATGCTAGTGGGTCAATGAAAGCCAGTGATCCGCATGAAATCAGAACAGAAGCTATTAAAATGTTCCTTGATATGTGTGAAGTAGATGGAAACAAAGTCGGTCTTGTGGCTTATTCCGATAATATTGTTAGAGAGCACAATTTGGGTGACATGAACTCAGCAGCGGATAAAGACAGTATAAAGAGCATGACTAATGCTATACCTTTTGGACAAAAAACAGATACAGGAATGGGTTTAAAAGAAGCTGTAAACCTTATGGAAAGTGGACATGAACCCACTCATAAGCCAATTATTATTCTTTTATCAGATGGTAAAAATGATCCGGCAAGAAGTATGGAGAAATCTTTAAAGGATTTAAATGATGCTACAAGTAGTGCGAAAGCTAAGGGGTATCCTATATACACTATAGGATTAAACTATGATGGCACTGTAGATAAATCACAATTACAAAGTATTTCAGATAAAACCAAGGGTAAAACTTATATAACTAATAAAGCAGAGGATCTTACACAGATATTAACAGATATTTATGCGGATAATTCAAAAATTAAGGTTCAAAATGGTGGAAGCATTATTGCCAGTGGTGGATTTCAAGACGTAAAGTTAAACATCCCCAATGCTAATGTACTAGAAGCTAATGTATCTATGCTATCGGACACGCCAATTGAAGTAAAACTAGTAAATCCAAAGGGCACAGAGGTACCTATTCCTTCAAATGATATAATTTTTACTTCTTCTAATAAGTATTCTATGTTAAAAATAGTAAAGCCCATACAAGGAGATTGGATGCTCAAAGTTAAGGGAATTAGTGGAGATAAAATAAATATCAGCTACATTTTTAATTATGATATTGAGCTAAAGGCTAAATTTAATCCAGTAGCACCTAAAACAGGAGAGGATATGAATATAGAAGCTTATTTTCTAGGTAATGGACAAGTTATTGATGACAATGAGCTTTATAAAGATATGAAAGCTAAACTAGTAGTTAAAAATTTAAAAAGCGGAGCTATTAAAGAATTTCCACTTCAAAACAATAATCATTTATTTAGTGGGAAATATACCTTGTCAGATAATGACAAATATGAAGTTAAGGTAAGGGTTGATGGAAAGAGTGTTTATAGAGAAACTTCTCCCACAACAATTGGAGGAGGAACTACAGTAAAACCTTCTAATAATACTCAGGCGCAAAAACCAGTGGGAAGTGATAATAAAAAAAACACAGTGGGTATTATTTTTGCAGTAGTAGGTATCATTGCCTTAATTATAATAGCAATAGTAATAGTACTGCAAAAGAAAAATAAGGCAGCTGGCTTTGGTAGGGTGATGTTTCAAATTAGAGATGAAAACACTGGTGAAGTATCAGCTCCTCAACATAGAAGTTTGCACACCTATAATGGAAAATTTAGTCTTTATGATGTATTAGGGCTTAAAGAGGAGTTCTCAGAGGTGCAGAACTTAAAATTTCACTTTAAGAAGGATGACAGCATTGAGGTATCAAATAATTCACAGTGCAGTATTCAAAAATCTGGTAGAGTTTTATCAAAGGATATTAAGACAAAGTTATATAATGGCGAAAGAATTGTAGTACTTTTAAATAAATCATCTAAAAGTATAATTATAGAGTTCTATAGCAACTGATTTTCGGAAAATTGAGAACTTAAAATTGAAAGCGAGGAAATTAATATGAATGCAAATATAAGAGAGCATATACAAGAACTAAATGTAATGACTGGTGGGGGAATCATTAGTGATAAAATACGTGTAGATACCATTGAAAATCCTATGCTTATCATAGGACTTGGTGGTACGGGTATAGATGCAATGCTAAGATTAAAATATCAAATAAATAGAAGGTTTAAATTACCTGAAGATTCCTTAACAAAGGTAAGAAAAGAGAAGCCTGACAAAATAGAATTTTTAGGTTTTGAAACAAATATGCAGGAAAAAAACAAGAAGTATAAGGGTATTGGATTAGACCCTCAAAGTGAATTGGTAATGTTATCTAATTCAGAAATTGGAGCTATTTTAAGTGATAGAAAAGTTATGGACCCATGTATTTCACAGTGGTTATCTCCAGAACTTAATATATCTGATGGAATGAAAGGTGCTTGTGGGGTTAGGCAAGCTGGAAGACTATTACTTTTCACAAAGATAAATGAAGTTGTTGAAAGTATAGAGAAAAAAATAAATACTATTATGAAGGATAGTAAAGAAAAACTATATGTATTTATGCTTACAGGTATTTCCGGGGGAACAGGAAGTGGATGTTTCCTTGACATTGCATACATAGTCCGCGGAATAATGGAAAGAAAATTTGGTGGCTATGGCATAGATAGAGTAAATACTTTAAGCTATTTGTTTACCCCGGATGTTAATATATCTAAGGGCCTTGGAATGCACGAGAGAAATTATATTATGAAAAATGGATATGCTGCATTAAAAGAATTAGATTATTTAATGAATATTTCAGAGCGAGGAGATAGGTTTAAGCAGAAGTATAAAAGTGCTTTAGAAGTTGATTCAGGGGTTCCACCTTTTGATCTATGCCACTTGATTTCCGCTACGAATAAAGAGGGTAAACTATTAAGCAATGCTTATGATTACTGCATGAATGTTACTGCAGAAAATATAACAAATTTTATGGCTAGTGAGGAAAGGCAAGCTGGGCAGGAGTTTGCTATTCATGATTATATAAGTAACATAGAACAAAACATTAAGAATATGGAAAAGCCTTATTCAGCAAATTATAAATATAACATTATAGGAGCATCTTCAGCAGTTTTGCCTATTGAAGAAATAACTACTTATCTTGCATATAAAGTTTTTGAAAAAATGGATGTAATGTTTGAAAAATCACCAACAGAGCAGGATGTGGATCAGTTCATTAGAATAGTGAAGCTAGATAAAGATTCCGTAGAGGCCAGGTTTGAACGTGAAAATTTAGGTAGACAACCAATTTCAGGTTATAAAAACAGAGATAAGTATGATTTTGCAAATGTTATTAAAAAAGAAGCAGTAAATATGGATGAAGAGCTTAGTGAATACTTAAGGGATATTTGTGATGAATATTTGAAGGTGAAAAGACAGTACCCTGGTGAAATCTCTGTAGTATTAAAGCTGCAGATAGATAGAATTTTTGAAGATGCAGCTAAAGGACCTTTTTATGCTTCAAGGATGTTATTTTCAAATGAAGGCTTTAGTATGGTAAAAACTCTAGAGGTTATAAAAGAATCATTAGTAGAAAAGCATAGAAGATTACCGGATAACATTAAAAACCTTAGAGAGGATGCGGGGGACAAATTTGATGCAGCAAAAAAGACTATTTTATTTACAAAAGAATCAAAGAAAAATGATTATATTGAGGCTAAAATAGAGGAGTACTATGCAAGGTCAGAAGAAGAGAGAACTTTGAAGATGATAGAATTCTATCAGTATGCTATTGAAATTATAAGCAATTCAAATAATAAAATATATAAAGTGTATACTGAAATTTTAAATGAATTAAACAAAGTACTTAGGGATGATGGTAATATTCTTATTAAAGGTGAGGAAGTGGAAATCAATAGAGGGAAGACCTATTATTGGAATCTTATTAATGTGCCAGATGTGGTGAAAACTATAGATAAAATGGTTTCTGATGAGGATACAAATGATTTAATAAGAAGGTTTACAAATAAGCTTTTAACAGAATCTCAAAAATGGATTGATGAGCAGCATATGGATATAGTAGGTTCTATATCAAACTTTGTATCAGAGGAGTTCGGCGATATAATAACAAAATCTATGGAAGATTTTTTAGTTATGAAGTATGGAGAAGAAAAATCTATTGAAAGATTAATTCAAACGGAAATTGCACCAAGACTAGATGAGGATGCAATACCAGTATTTCAGCTTCAGGATGCAGGTGGCTCACTAATTTTCCCATCTTGGAATATGGTCTCAGTGCCAGCTAAAACTCCAAGAATATATAAAGGAATTAAGGAATATAAGGAAAGTAGTACATTAGGGCATTCTGTAAACATTAAGAGGAGCAAGGTATCAAATAAAATATTTTGGTTAAATACAGAAAATGGAGTGCCATTATATGCTTATACCTCAATAAGACAATATGAAAAAATTTATGAGGAATCTATTTTTACTAAAGAGGGAATAGGCAGACATCTTATTCAAACAAGGGATATTAATTGGACATATTTGCCTTCGCCTATCCCTGAAAAATCTTGGGGAACTAGTTATCATAATGAAAGAATTAAAAAATATAATGGTGAAATAAGACTGGTTTTTGATAAAGCTAGGGAGTATGGCTGTATAGAGCGTGTATCTGAGATAACAAATTCACAGTATAAGGTCATTGTCACCAAAGAATTTAATATAGAAAAATTCTTATTAAATTACGATTTAGCTATTGAAGAAGACAAAACTCCCAATATGGCTGAAATAAGAAAATGCATTGTAGAACTTAGAAAATTAATGGAGAACAAATTAGAAAACATTGAGGACTATGATTTACAAATGTATTACATTTTTGATAGTAGGGATGAAGAGGTTGCAAAGGAAAACTTAATAAGAAGCCCAAGATTAATAGAGCTTTTAAAAGCTGAAATAGAAAAATATGCAGCTATAGAGGAGCAGATAAATAAGCTTGGAAACTTTATTTATGATAACGATAAAAAAACCAAATTAATAGATAACTTTATCCAAGCTATGTATACAGAAACTATTTGTAAAAAGGGTATTGTGTATATGTATGATAAAGATGCAGATGAAAGGACAGAAATAGAGCCCTTTGTTAACCTAATGAAGCAAAAGCAATACCCTGAATACTCAATTTATAATAAGTATTGTGAAATCGATGAAAAGCATAGAATGGTTATTGAAGCTAAGTCTGATAAAAGATTAGCGGATTTATCTATGGAAGAGGGAACTACTACATTGTACAGTAGAATAAAATGCATGATTGAGACTTATAGCAAGGCTATTGAAGAGTTAGATTACAGAAGGTATGAAATAGAGAATGGCCAGGATATGTATAGTTTCTATGTTAATACTTATGATAAACTTAAAGAGATTAGGGTTAACTTAGAATAATTGTCCTCTGTCAACTGTCAATTAAATTGTGAAGCAATTTATACTAGTTATACAAAGGTGGTGAGTTTAGGAAATGGAAAATATCTTGAAAGAATATGCAGATGGATATTGTTTAAGTACAGATAATACAGTGTACAGAGAAGATGAACAGAAAATTGCCAGCAGTCCAGTAGTTTTTGTTTTTATTGGAGATAAGAGTAATGAAGGGTTAAAGTCTGTATATGAGGATGTAAATAAAAAATGGGATAACAGTAAAGGCATAATGTTTTTCAATGTATATAATGAAGAAAAATTTCAAGCTGAAAATGTTTTTAATTTTAAGGTTCAAGTTGATAGTTTAGATATAGAAGATAAAAAAGCCCTTAGATACGATATAAGTGATAATTTTTATAACAGTGAGAAGGGACTTACAGCCTTAAATGAAGAAATAATGAAGATGAAAAATAATCTTTTAGATTGTGGTAAGCTTTTTAGTTCCTTTGAGAGGGTAAATATTTCTGTGGTAAGTAGAGCGGATGATGCTATGAATATTTTGGTGGCGGAAATAAGTTTATTAATAAAAAGTAAGCTTTCACAGCATTTTAGAATTGTTTTAGCAGATTTCTATGGTTTACTCGTAGAAAAAACCCAGGAGGACTCATTTTTTGATGCTGCCTTAGCCTTTAGCTTTTTCAAGGAGCTTTCATATATGCAAAAAAGTGATTTCATTTTTAAAGAAGATATAGAGGTTTTTGGAGGTGACAGGAAACTTCCTGTTATTAGTGAAAACAAACCTATATTTGATTTAGTATATTTGCTTAGCGATACTAATGAAAAAGGTATAATTTCTAGTGGAAGTCTGCAAGATAATTACGAAATTATTTCCTATATAAATCTTATAAAAAATAGAAATGTGAATATAGATACTTATTATGATATGGAAAATCAATACTATGATAATGCTAGGTTCAAAAAAAATATTTCAAGGGAGAATGGGAGTTTTACTTTAGTTACTGCAGGACTCGCAAAGGTCAAAAGGCCTAATAATACAGTTGCTCTTATGGCTGTAAACCAATTTTATGATGAGCTAATAAATAAAATAAAGCAGTATTCAAATAAAAACAAAGAGAATCTGCTGGCAGTTTTTATGTTAGATGAAGAAAGTTTAGATTTAAAAGCTAGTAGTATGTTACCAGAAGGCAGCGGGGTAGAGGATATGAGGGGACTTATGACTGTAAGTTCCAAAATTTCAGTTTCAAAACTTGCGAAACTTACATTAAGGGAAGCTGAGGAAATGCTTTATGGGAATAGTTGTGAGCATTTTTTTAATGAGAATTTTGAAAAAGTTATTTATGAAAAATTTAAAAATATAAGTCTTAACAAGGAAATAAGGGGCATTGTTAAGCTTTTATTGGAAGATAAAAGATCTGGGTTATATGGCACATATAGTTTGACAGAGCCTTTAGAAGCTCTGCAGGACATAAGGCTTAAGTGTGTGGATATAGATAAAAGTATTGAAGCTATAAATCAGGAAATCTATGAAATATATAGTAAAAGAGTTCAGGTACCTTCGCTTTTCAAAAGTTTATTTTCTTCAAATGCTGTTCTAGATGATATTAAAAAAGATTTATTTAAAGGAGTGTATGGAAATAAGCTATGCATACTAAAACTTAAGATAGCTCAAAGTATCCTTAGAAAAAGCGAAGAAATTATTATTAGTGTTCATGAAGAGCTTGCGGAAAAAATTAATTATATTGAAAGTATCAAGAACTGTATTGAGGATTATACAAATAATGATATTAAACAGCAGAATGAGTATATAGCACAAAATATAAAAGAATATTATAGGATTATAATTAAGAAAATAGTAAATAAATTATCAGAGAGTTATGGAGATGAGTTTTATTTTCAAGAAAAATTTTTAGGTGATATAAATCAGTCTAGGAATGATAAAGTGCAGTTTATTAAAAAACTATGTGAGGTTTGTAATAAATACATTTTATGCGAAGCTGAATTTTCAAAATCCTTTGAGGATGAGTTAAATGAAAGAGCTAATGTATCTATAGAGTTCATAGATAACAGTGTATTATCCAAGGATGAATTGTACAAAAGGCTCTACGGTATATTGGAGGAAAACTCCACTGTAAAAGCTTATATTATGAATTATAATGTAAACAAATATGAAGAAAAATATTTCTTTGGTGACTACAGTAGCGATTTTATTAAATATGCCTTTAATGTAGATAGGGAGGGTAGAAGCTACAATATAGGTTATGTTCATGAAAAAAGAGCTAGTGGGATAGAGAAGCTTAATTTAATGGGTGGATTTACTTTAGGAGATGTAATGTATATTAAAAACTCTGCAAGATATTATGATTCTTGCATAGATAATGGGTATAAGCTTCATAGAATAGATGCATTATTACTTCCGGATATTTAGGTTTAAAAGGGGGATTTTTTGTGAAGGATAAGAGAATTAACGGACTGATGATTTTAATGAGTGGGGCAGGGGGGATTTTAGGATTTATATTTAGCGAGCTATTATTAAATACTTATAAATATAGCTTCCCTCAAAGTATACTCATGGGATTATATTTTGGAATTATAGCTTTCTTTGCAGGGCTTATGTGTATTATTGCAGAGGCTATCCATCCAAGACTTAATGGTTATAATTGGAAAAATAATTATTTAAAAACTTCTTTAAAGTTTTTAGTACCTTGCACCTTTGTACTTTTATTTATAGTTGGTGTATTATTTCAATTTATTTATAGCTTTAATATTAACAATAAAAAGGTTAATGATATATTACTTTTAATCGACACTTCAGAAAGTATGAAAAGTACAGATTCCAATAATGATAGATTTGAGGCAACAAAAAATCTTATTAAAAATATGAATGAGGAAAAAAGATTTTCCATTTACACCTTTGATGATAAAGTTTTAGAAATATTTCCAATGACTAAAGCTACAGATAAAACTAAAGAAGTAGCTTTGGAAAAGCTAGAATCTCTAAAAACTCCTAAGGGGCAGACAAATATGAAGGCCGCGTTAGATACTGCTTTAAAGGAAATACAAAGAACGACGCAAGTTGATAGGAATGCCATTGTATTATTGTTATCTGATGGAGAGGATAGCTTTGATTTAAATAAAAACTTTGAAGAAGCTATAAAACCTTTTCAGGATAATAAAATTTCTGTTTATACTGTAGGCATGGCTAAGGATAATAATTTGAAAATGCTAAAGAAAATATCTAATGAAACTAACGGAAATTATTACAGTGTTTCTGAAAGTAAATATTTAAAGGATATTTTCAGCAAAATTTATAAGTATAGAGATCAAAGGTTACTGGTAGATAAAAGAAACGGCTTATTTGATAGTATTAAATTTTATGTAGTAATGAGAATAATATTTATAACCCTTATAGGAGCTGTTATTTCAACAGCAATAAGTTTTATGTTTGATAATAAATATCTTTTAAAAGGCTTTATTATAGGTGGACTAGTAGGTGGGCTCACCGCAGGAATTGTTTTAGAAGTGGGTTTTAGGTTTATACCCTGGGCTGGAACTATTCATAGGCTAATTGCAGCTGTAATGCTAACAACTATATTCACTTTATTTTCAGTATCTGTAGATGTAAAAGACAAAAAAACTGGGTTTTTTAAAGGTGTGAATTCAAGAATTGATTATGATTCATATTCACAGAATGAAAAAGGCAGTAATACGTTTGGGGTGTAGTTGACAGAGGACAATTGACAATGGGCAGTTAAGGGGATTTTTTCAGTGGGAAAAATTAAATTATGCCTGAAGGTATTAAAAATGAAATAAACGCATTTTTAAAATCAGGTATATAGGTAGGAGTTTTGCTATGAGAATGAGAAATTTAGATGGATTAGAACAAGGTATAAAAGTTGTAAAATGTGAAATAGAGAAAGGGAAATTTGTTATAAAATGGGAGTGGGCTAAGGGTTGCGATATAGTATATATTTTCAAGTCTAAAGCGTTAGATGAGGTAGGTATAGAAGCTATAACTAAGGAAAATGTAAAGATATTTACTAGAGAAGAGTATAGAGAGTTCAATGGTTATGTTGAGAGTATAAGGGAAATTAATCAATATAAATTTATGGTTTTTAAAGCGGAGCAAATTAATGATGAACTTACCCTTGTAAAACAGCAGGATGGAGAAAATGAAGTAATTGTTTGTACAGGAAAGCCAGATGTTTTTTATGAGATTATAGAACGCACGTCCTTATTTAGTAAAAATAAAAAGGTGAAAATGAGAATAATTTGTGATGCACATTTTAAAAAAGATGTGCTGTGTTATGTAAAAAAACAGGGAAACTATCCTATAAATAAGGATGATGGAATAAAATTTGATTTTATAGGGGACTTTCATCCAGGGGTAAATGAAATGCCCAGTATAGAAGTTAGCAGGAATGAATTTGTTAAGATTTTCATAAAGGATGTTAATAGGTATGGAAGCGCATATAATTTGAGGGAAAAGTAAAAGAAAGTTCATTGGTGGCTATAAAAGGGAGGTGAGCACCTGATTTTTATAGGTCAGGTACTATATGGGTATTTTTGATATTTTAGGACTAGGAAATAAAGATAGAGAAACAAAAAAAAATAATTCGAAAAAGTCTAAAGAAAAACATAATACATTTGATATAAAATGTCCATTTTGTTTTAAAACTTTTAATAATGAGGATGTTCATTTTAGGGTAAGTCATGATCAGGATGGAGATCCAGAGTATGAAAAACAGATTGATGAGATTTTAAATGAATATAATAGAAGGATTGGTAAAGCCACCTTAGGAGAAATAAATGCTATTATTAGAGCATCAGATTTGCCAGAAAAAAACAAGACCAAGGTTGATAATGCTATTATTGAAGTAAGAGATAACTATGATAAGGTTACAGCGGAGAGACTATGCCCATATTGTCATAATCTTCTCCCTATAACTTCAGGCAGAGGGGATACAAAAATCATTTCAGTGATAGGAGCGTCACAAGCAGGAAAGTCCGTTTATATGACTTGCCTTTTATACCATCTTGAACGTCACATTGCGGAAAAGTTTAAAGCCGCGGTTATACCTGGAAGCTCAGAGTATAATGAAGATATAAAAAAAAACCAGAGGATAATATTTGAATTTAATAAGATGTTAGAGCCTACACCAAAACAACATATGGATCCATTGATTGAAACTTTTAAGTTTAAAGATGATACTAAAAAGCCAATAACTTTTGTGTTTTATGATGTGCCGGGCGAAGGTATGACGGATAAAGATTATATGGACAAGCACGGAGAACACATTCAAAATTCTGATGGCATTATATTTCTTATAGACCCATTGCAAATGAGAGCGTTAAGGAAAAAAATTAATTTAGCAAATGGAGCAAAAGGTGATTTCACAGATAAATATCAAGAGCCTAAAGAAATTCTTGTGTATTTATTTGAAAATTTTATATCTAAGCAGGAAAAAACAATAACAGATATACCCACAGCTGTAGTGGTTACTAAAAGTGATATGCTAGTTAGTTTAAATGATGAAGAGTATATAAGTGCCAGTAGTAACATATTTAGAAATTATAATCATGAGGGCATCTTTAATCTAAATGAATTTGAAAATATTGATGGTGAAATCAGAAGGTTTTTAACTAAAGTAGACACACCTTTTAAAGGTGCCATGGATGCGTGTTTTAAAAATACAGGTTTTTTTGCAGTGTCTTCTTTAGGTCGTAATCCAGAAAAGAGTAAAATTAATAGCAACTTTACTATATCACCTTTAAGAATAGAGGAGCCTTTTCTATGGCTTTTATATCAAATGGGTTATATTAATGAAGGAAGGGATTAGTATGATTCAGCAACATTATTATACAAGAGACAAAAAAGGATTATACAGTGATACTCCAGGATATGATACTATTGCAAAAAGTAAGGGATTAGAAGATAAGTTAATAAAGGGGGTGCTTCATGACTATTGTTTTTATGAAGCACCTTTTGAACTTATACAGGAAGAAAATTTAAATAGGTATCCTAAAGCACTTATGTGTATTAATATACCATCTAGAGAAATGGTAATTGGATGTTCAAGTTTCGTCGGCAAAGACTATACGGGTGAAAGAAACCGATATTTCACCCATAATTATGTAGTAAGTGAAGTTCAGAAGGAATTTTATATAAGAAATCCTGAAAGAATTTTTCAGGCAGCATTTAAAATGCCAGTTTTTATTTGTGATTTACTACTTACTGATGAGCATGGACTGAGTAAAACTTTTTTAGATGAGATAATTGATATACCCATATACAAACAAAGCCATGAATTTTTCGCAAAGGATCAGTTTTTTAAGGAATTAAATATACAAAAGGGTACTTATAAGAAGATTTTAAGTGCTTGCTTTGACTCAGTTTTAAATAACAGGAAAATATATATATTGCTTAAAGTACCTGCACAGCAATTATCAAAATATTCAAAACAGCTAATGGAGTATATATATATAGGGCTTCCATATGTGGTTAGAAGAAAATTTGGGTTTATAACTTATGTGAAAGATTCAAAAAGTAAGGAATACATAAATCTTCAGTTTGTGGGCAAGGATGGAATAAGAAAAGCTGATGTAGAGAAATCTTTCGCATATGTTTTTGATTTTCAAGAGGGAAGACATTTAAATGTAATGAAATTAGAAAATGAAAATGCATATTTAGATTTTGTTTGGGATAATCTAGAAAACTTGCAAGTATTGAATGGATTTTTTAGTAAAAGTGATAAATATATTAAAGAAAATCAGCTAGGTCAAGTGGTTAGCTTGAAAGAATATAATCAAATATTCACAGCTAATTTTGAAAATATATTGGAATATGAGTTAAATAAATCTGAAGAAAACAATATAGTGCAAATTGAAAATAACATACCACAAAAATTTGAAGTATGGAACCTAGGGGCTAAAGAAAAAGAAATTGATAGGAATATCTTAAAAGATATAGATCTTGCTGAGATATCTAAGAGGCAAATAAAGAGTTTCATTATGGAAGAAAAATATAAAAATAATGATACATACATGATGGTATATTATCTTCAGAGAATATTAGCAAGTAGTGTAGATAGGGAAACTAGTCTTAGTGAAAGAAAGATTTGTGAGATTTCCCTTAAAATAATAACGGAAGGTTATGAAGTGCCTCCTATACTTTTGAAAGTAAAAGAGAGAATACAATATTTTTATGAAAAGGAAATTACGAGAGAAACCTTTAGAAAAATTATGGTTGGTTTCATAGAGTGTAATTTTCATAATACATTGGACTACATTCCTGAAAAAAAAGATGCTTTCTCTGAAGATTTTTATATAAATTACAACTTTCAGCAACTCTTTGATTATTTATTCAACCATGGTGGGATAGAGAAGGTCAGAGATTATATAGTATGGGTAGTTAATGATTTTTCAAAGTTACAGGAAAAAGAAGTGTGCTTTAGTTTTTTTGAAGCTTTGAAAAGCTACATAAATAAGTATGATAATAATTTCTTTAAGGATAAAAATTTTAGAAGGCAATTATTGCAATGTGATAGTGAGGTTATAATTGATAGGATTCGGGGTTTAGAGTTAGATATGTGTGGAGGGCTAAAGAAGATTATATTAGGACTTAAAAAATAAGAAGAGCTAATATAAAAAAATCTTAGAGAAAAAACGATGCAAAATTATTTTTTAAATGGTATAATTTACAAATAAAACAATCTATATTAATGAATACTTTGGGGGGATATTTATGACAACCAGCATGCTGAAGATTATTGCATGTGTTTTAATGTTAATTGACCATATGGGGGCGGCACTTTTCCCAGAGGCCATAATTATGAGAATGATAGGAAGATTATCTTTTCCTATATTTGCTTATTTAATTGCTATAGGATATTCTAAAACTAATTCATTTTCTAAATATGTATACAGACTGTTGATATTTGCAGCTGTATCTCAGATACCATTTTCATTGGCCTTTGGTGAAGGGCTTAGTATACATAGTTTTTCTGATTTTTTAAGATTTTTTGTAGGAAGTCCATCGCCTCATTTAAATATTTTCTTCACTTTAGTAATTGGATTAATAGCAATACGTGTTTTGGATAAAGGAGAATCTACAATTGGTAAAATAATAGCTATATCAGCATTAGGTATAACAGCGCAAGCGTTTAGTACAGATTATGGGATATATGGAGTTGCTATGATCGTTGTATTTTATATTTTTAGAGAAAGTAAAATTAAAACGGTTATTTCTCAAACCACTGTATTTATATTATTTTATGCATCACAAATTTTATTTGCGATCTCGAGGTATCCTGGTATATCAATTAAGCTTATTTGGTTTAATCAAGCATTATCGATACTAGCATTAGTTTTTATATTTAGCTATAACGGTGAGAAGGGTAAAAATTTAAAATACTTGTTTTATGCTTTTTACCCAGTACATTTATTAGTAATAGGATTAATAAAAAATTTTATGTAGTGAATATTGTTTTTTTATTAAAAGCAAGTAATACGTAAAATGAATTTAAAGAAACCGATATTTTTTTAGTGGAGATAAACAAAGTATTTAAGATGTCAGGAGGTACAAGGAGCATGAACTGGAAAATAAAAAAGTTTAATGAGTTAACCGGTGAAGAAATGTATGATATTTTGAAAATTAGAAATGAAGTTTTTGTTGTAGAGCAAAAATGTATTTATCAAGATTGTGATGGTAAAGATAAAGAATCTTACCATTTATATGCAACAGAAAACGGAGAAATTATTGTATATTTAAGGATTTTAGAAAAAGGTGTCGCTTATAGTGAGATATCTATAGGAAGAGTGTTAACGAATGTGAATTATCGTAGGAGCGGCTTAGCAAAACAAATGATGCAAAAGGCAATAGAATTTATCGAAAACCATCTGAATGAAAATACAATAAAAATTTCTGCACAAGAATATTTATTGGATTTTTATTCGAGTTTGGGATTTGTACAAGTTAGTAATGTGTATTTAGAAGATGATATTCCACATGTAGAAATGATATATAAAAATAAATAAATGGAGGGCGTTATTATTTATGGAGGAATTAGTGAAAGAAAAACTAGATAGACTAATAGATTTATTTCAACAAGTATCATCAGAATATAAATGGGAAGAATCTTTAACCAATCATTTTACAGCATTGACTCATACATTAAATAACAGAAATTTTGATAAAGAGAAGATTGAAGATGTGAGGGCGCATATTAAAAAAACAACTGGGGTGTTTTCTAATTATAGAGGTACTTCTAAGATAATTTTATCAGCATTACTTGCATGTCAATATGATAATCCAAAATATGAATTTGATAAAATGCTAAATTATGATAAAAAAATGAGAGAGGAAGGATTTAAGAATAATATGTATTTACCCATAGCTAATTATGCTCTTTTAGCTACTTGTAGTGAAGAAATGGTAGAAACAAGAATAAATAAAGCCAAAGAGATATATAGTGAAATGAAAAACAATCATCCATGGTTAACTGGTGGAGACGATTACCCGCTTTCTATACTTTTAGCCAATTCAGATGCCTCAGTTAGTAGTATCATAGAGAATATAGAAGAGTGCTATAAATTATTGAATGAAAATGGGTTTGGAAAAAATAATGGGCTTCAATTTTTATCTCATATACTTAGTTTCCAAAAAGAGGAGAATAAAGTTAAGGTTTTAAGATGTAAAGAAATATTTGATAAGTTAAAAGAAAATAAAATGAAGGTTTATTCTACTGGGTATGCAGTAATAGGATTCTTAGCTATACTTGGCGAAAGAGGGTATGAGGCAGTAGATCAAGTTATTGACGTTGTAAAAGTTCTTAAGTCTACTAAAAAGTATAAATGGTTAACCAAAGAAACACATTTATATACTGCTGCTGCTTTGGTTAGTGATGTATATATTCAGAATATAAAAGGCCAAAAGGATCTTATTCAAACAGCTATTGGAATTTCTATTGAAGCACTAATCGCAGCACAAACTGTAGCTCTCATAGCAGCGGCTAGTAGCACTGCAGCTATTGCAGGAGCATCCACTTCATCTTGATAATCAACAATTAGAAAAGTATATATTATTACAAGTGCATTTATCGATCCTAAGTAATTATAAACAAATGCAATTTACATAATATATACTTTTTTTTTTGTTTATTAATGTTTAGTAGGTAATTCATCTAGTGTTTTTAGCTCATATCCTTGGCTTTTCCACTGCGTAATTACATCATCTAATATTTCAGCATTGGTTTTTGATACTGCATGTAGTAACATAATTCCACCATTGTGGGTTCGTTGCATAATACGTTTTTTGGCACTTTCATGTGACGGTTGTTTATTAGTAAGCCAATCCATATAAGCGAAACTCCAAAATATAGTTTTATAACCATAGTCTTGAGTATATTTCAAGGATAGCTCACTATATTTCCCCATTGGAGGTCTAAAATATTTGGACATTTTTTTCCCCGTTATATTTTCATATTCCACTTCTACATCAGATAATTCTCTATTGAATTTTTCCACGTCTACTATTGATGCCATTGAAGGATGATGAGAACTATGGTTGCATACTAAGTGTCCTTCATCAACCATCCTTTTAATTAATTCTGGGTTAGAAGTAATATAGGGTTTTACAACGAAAAAAGCCGCTTTCACATTATGTTTTTTTAAAACATCTAAAATTGGAGCAGTATATCCTGCTTCATATCCTTCATCAAAAGTTAAATATAGTATCTTATTTGACGTATCTCCTAGATAAAAAGACTCATAGTCTGATATGATTTTAGTGGTTTCTTTAGGCCCCTCGGGTGGAGTATTGTCATTACGAGGCTGGAAATACCAATTATATTCTTTAGTACTTAAACCATTGAAAGGTTCATTATTACTAAAGACGTTTTTGAAAAAATTTATTAAAGTAGGTGTTTTTGAATTATCTTTGTTATGATATTGAATATATTGATTTTTAGAATCTATAATTGAACTACATCTTAATTCTTTGCTGTAAACAGTAGTTGATAAACAGCTAACTGTAAGCATTGAAGAAAGAATAATACTCAATAGTTTTGATTTCACACTAATCACCCCTAATTAATCCTATTTACAAAAGTTTTTAAATTGTTCTTCAACTTAGTATGCTCACTAGGTGTGTGTAGATATTCAAAAATTATATCAGGTATTATAGGGAGTTTTTAAAAATATTTCCAATAAAACATTTACAATACATTTTAAATAGTAAAATTTAAGGTATAATATAGTATGTCTACAACAGTGGAGGTGACGAGATGGAATTAACTTTAGAGCAAAAGAGAATGATTCATAGCAAACCATCAAGATATAGTACAATTAGAGGGATCCAAGGTTCAGGTAAAACAACTGCGTCCATTTATAGAAGTCTTTATCTAAAAAACAACTATTGTTTATATGAAGAGGATAAAATATTAATGTTAACGTCTAAGGATGAAGACATAAATTATATTGAAGACATATATAGAAGGGTAGAAAAAGAAACTAGGTTAGATTATTTAACTCTATTTTCTAATAGTGAGAAAAAATTTAGGGTGGTTACATTAGAGAGTATTTTACATGAATATTTTTTAGAATATAAAAGCAAATATAAATTAAAAAATGAACAAATAATAAGTAATGATAAGAAAAATAACATTATGAAAAAATGTATATTGGAGATTAAAGGTATTTATCCAACTCTAAGGATATTACATACTAATTATGTTGAATTTTTCATTGGAGAAGTAAAGTGGATGAAAAGTTGCAATTATTTAACAAGTGATTCCTATTTACAATCCAATAGAACAGGAAAAAAATGTGAAAAAGGAAAAGGTCCACAAACAATTCTTAAAAATTCCACTGCTAGAAAAGCAATATTTCAGCTTATGATTACCTATAATGAAAAGCTTAGATTAGAGGATTTAGTGGATGATGAAGATATTAATATATACGCGTTGCAAATGGCACAAACCATTACAAAAGACAAGTATTGTCATATTATAGTTGACAAAAGTAACAACTTGACTAAGGTACAAGTAGATTTTATTAATGCATTATTTAAAAAGAAATCATATTCTAACATGATGTTCCTTGTTGATATAGATGCGCCTCACAATACTAATTCTTGGATAGTAAAGGGAAAAAGAATTAATGCTAAACCTCTAGGAGAAAAAACGATAACTCATTTATTTAAAAATAAATATAAAACGCAACAAATTCTTCAAAGAAAACATGTGGAAATAAAGAGCACAAATTTAGACATTCAATCACTGGAAAATTTTCAATTTTGTGATTTAAGGCATAGTAGATCCTATGAATTTATGAGGGACTATAGTAGAATATCAGATATTCTAGTAAATGATGAAAAAGGTGATTACGAGTATATAAATGAGGAATTATTGGAACTAACTGTATATAGTGATATAGCAGCAGGAGAGCCAATACTTATCAATTCTGAAATGGAAGGAAAGTTTTACCTTCCAAGGTACTGGTTAAAGGGAGTGAAAAATGCCTTCATTTTAAAAGTTAAAGGAGACAGTATGATTGGTGCTAATATTAACAATGGAGATTATGTAATAATAAGGCAGGAACATGCTGCAAATAATAAGGATATTGTAGCAGTTGATATAGGTGGGAATGCTACTTTAAAGAGGCTTTCTATAGAAAAAGATAGAATATTACTTATGCCAGAAAATGAAAAATACAAGCCTATTGTAATAGATAGCGAAGATACATACATTATAGGTACAGCTATAGGAATTATTAAGCATAAAAATTAATTTTTCTGGAAGGAGTTAAGTAGAAATGAAAATATTTTTTATTTCAGACATACATGGTTCACTTTTCTTTTTAAAAAAGGCGTTAGAACTTTATAAAGAAGAAGGAGCTAGCTATATAATAATGCTAGGAGACGCATTATATCATGGACCAAGAAACCCATTGCCAGAGGAGTACAAACCTCAGGAAGTAGCAAACCTCTTAAATGAATATAAAGACAAGATAATAGCCGTTAGAGGAAACTGTGATAGTGAAGTGGATCAAATGCTCATAGAATATCCTATGATGGCTGATTATTCTATAATATTGTACAATAACAGAAGATTATTTTTGACACATGGGCACATATATAATGAGGATAATCTGCCGAATTTAAATGAAAATGATGTTTTGGTACATGGTCACACGCATCTGCCTGTAGCTAAAAAACATAATAAAATATATGTATTAAATCCAGGATCCCTATCATTACCTAAGGAAAACAGCCCTAATTCTTATGCAATACTTCAAGATGATTTATTCCAAATAAAGGATTTAGAGGGAAATGTTATAAAAGAAATAAATTTTTAAAAAATAACGTCTCAGGGAGACCTGGGGCATTAATACTTTTGAACCAGAAAAGGTGAAAGCTATACTTCTTTCCTCTTTTCATTTAAATATAATAAGTACATACAAGCGGAAGCTAAGATCCCAAAGAAAAATACAAGGAGCCATGCGGAGTTTACTTGTCTATTTCTAATAAAGAAACCCATCATAAAGGGTCCAATGGCAAAACCTGTGCCAGTAATTAAGGGTATAACTGCATTAAATCTACCTCTATGGGACATAGGTGTATGATTTGCAATATATACTCCAGAATTAGTGGCAGATAGTATTTCACCAATTGTCCATATAATTGTAGAAATAACAAAGAGCGTAAATGTTTTTGCGAAAAATAACATTCCAAAGCCTATAGAGAAAAATAAACCAGCTAAGGTAACATTAAATATAGGTCTAAATTTTTTTGTTACAGTTGCTATAATTGTGGTCATAGTTACTACTACTAGTCCATTAATAGCCATTATAGAGCCATAAAGCTTTGGACCATCGATACTGAAAAGTTTCCTCATTTGCATTGGTGTAATGAAACCAAATTGAGAATACATAAATGAATAAATCATTGAAACTGTGGCAAAGGCTATAAGATAAGGCCTTCTTAAGAGCACACTTAGTAAGCTTCCTTCTTGAGCTTTTTCATTTTCATTATATAAGGCAGTATTGACTGTATTTCTAGACTTTGATTTAGTGGGAAGTGTCTCCTCTACAAATACAGAAACTAGTATTAGGGATAATATGGTTGTAGCAGCATCACCTATAAATAGAATTTTTAAATGATTATTGTATAAAAAGCCTGCGATTAGTGGTCCGAGAGAAAAGCCTATATTAATTCCTAAATATAAAAGAGAGTATGCAGCTTTTCTATTTTGTGTATTTGTTAAATCTGCCATCATAGCACTATTTGCTGGTTGAGCAGCTCCACCAAAAAAGGATGATAGAATTAGCAGATATGGTATTGTTAAAGATTTACCGAGAAAGGCACAAGGAATAAGGCAGAGGGCTGCCAAACCTTGAAAAATAATAATAATTTTTTTTCTGCCAATATGATCTGATAACTTTCCGCCGATTAATGAACCGGGGATAGAAGAAAAAGCCGCCATCATTAAAAATAAACCTACAGTTTCAGTTCCGAGACCTAAGTTGATGGTAAGAAATAGTGTTAGAAAAGGATGAACAAAACTACCCATACTGTTAATAATTCTAGCAAAAAATACAACATAAATACTTCTAGGAAGACCGGAATAAGTTTTTAAAATATTTGAATTTCTCATTAGTTCCCCCTTGCTTTTTCAATTTTATAAGTTATAGTATTTTTTGAAATACAATCACATACATTTTACTAAAATTTTATAAAAATTTCCAGTAATAATAACAAATTTTTATAAAAATAAAAGGATAACCCTTAGGCTATCCATAGTTTCTTTAATATAGAAATTAATACTTTTCATTTTTAATTTATTTTCTAAGAAAAAAGCTGAATTTATCTTTTTCGTCAACTGAAATAGATATATTTCGTTTATGGAGTATATTACCATATTCTTGAATTTGACCATCACCTATATTGGCATAATCAGTCTTGCCCTCTTCTACCCAACCCATAAACACGTAAGCGTGGGAAGGGACACCAGGCTTTTTAGCCACATCTGTGGTGAAACATATATCTCCTTTTTCTAATTTAGTAAAGTCAGTATTTTTTTTGAAGCCCAATGAAGTTAAATCCGCCATCAACTGTTTAACAGTGGATGTTTCTTTCGGGATAGCAATTTCATTTGATCTTAAAATTTCTGATAAGAGATATACAGTTACTCCTGTTTTGCTCCCTTTGTTTAATAGGATTGCTTTTTCTAGGGTAGATGTTCTATTTGCTTCTACACCTAAATAGTCAAAAATTTTCTCTTGGGATGTAATAGGTTTAACGGTGCCAACAGTACTTTTTGTAACGTTTTTTTTGGCAACTATGTCTGTTTTAGGCTTCATGAAAGAGGTGTTCATTAATATAGAAAACACAATTATAGCGGCTATAACTATAAAAAGTCCTAAAACAATTAAATTGTTCTTTAATTCATTTTTGTCTGCGAGTTCATGCATTTCTTTTATGTACTTTTGACTTTCACCATGAGCTTTTAACTGAGTGGATTCACTAGATTTAGTTTTATGCGTTTCTAAATTGTCGGTTGAATATAAATTATTTATACTCTCACTAGTGTCTTTTTCCGGTCGTTTATCATTATCCATAATTTCCTGCTTTCAAATATAGGTAGATATATTATGATTTAACCTATATTGTTGCAGCACCTCCCTTTGATTATATATTGGTTATATTAAAGCTTAAATTTTAATAGTTATTTAAGAAGAAACAGTTCATAATTATTTGCATCTCCTGCTTTTTTCCTCTTTTATTATAACATATGACAAGGTATTTTAGTGCTGTTTGTAAGAGTTTAAAATAATTTAATATTTTGTGAAATATATTACAGTTATTGTGGTTATAAATTTATTATAATTGTTGATTTATCTTATTAATATCTTCTAGGGTATTGTTTAGCACAAGACTGTAGTATAATATATTTAACAATGAATAAGTGGGGGATGAACAATGACTGTAAAAATAGTAACTGATAGTACATCGTATATAAGTCAGGAGTTAACAATAAAATATGATATTTCTGTAGCTTCATTAAGTGTTATTTTTGAAAATGAGGAATTTAAAGAAATCCATATTAAAAATGAAACTTTTTACGAAAAACTTGATAAAAGCACAAGTATTCCCACTTCATCACAACCATCATTAGATGAAATGTACAACATCCTAGAAAAGCTCGTAAAAGATAATATTGAAGTTGTTGGAGTTTTCCTATCGTCAGAGATGAGTGGAACATATTCAAATGCATGCCTTGCAAAAAATATGATTCTAGAAAATTATCCAAATGCATTAATAGAGATTATAGATTCTAGATCTAATTGTATGCAACTTGGATTTGCAGCATTAATAGGGGCTATTGCAGCACAAGAGGGAAAATCAATAGATGAAGTGGTTTGTATAGTAAAAGACAATATAAAAAGAAGCAGATTTCTGTTTATACCTGATACTTTAGAGTATCTAAAAAAAGGTGGTAGAATAGGTGGTGCAAGTGCACTGCTGGGTACTATCTTTCAAATTAAACCTATTCTCACTGTAGTTGATGGGAAAACAGAATTGTTTAATAAGGTGCGGACTAAAAAACGTGCAATACAAACTATGATTGATAAGTTTAATGAAGATATAAGTTCACATGGTCTTGGCGAAGTAATGATCCATCACATAAATGATGTGGAGGGTGCACAGGCTTTTGCAAAAACAGTTGAAGAATGTATAGGTAAGAAAATAGACATAGCTCCAATTGGGCCTGTAATAGGAACTCATGTTGGACCTGGTGCGTTAGGTATTGTATATTATACAAAGACAGATTTATAATTCGTTAAGGAAAGCCGTACTGTGAATTCGCAGTACGGCTTTCCTTATTAGATAGCTCAATACTTTTCTGAGTATATTTCTCTTAAAGTCGTTAATGTTTCAAGTAAATGTTGAACATGGAAGTTAAATACTATATTTATATCGTTATTTATGTAAGATTTACTAAGTATACTTTTATGGAGCAGTTCGTTTATGTTAAAGAGATTACTTTCATTAAAATAGCAATTACAAGTCGAATTGGTGAATATCATAGAGTTTAGTATAACTAGGTGATTATAAGCAGTTTTTGAAGTATCTATAACACTATTAATTTTGTAAACATGTTGTTTTTCAGCGTTTTCACTCTGTATTTCACTTAAATATGAGTCTAGTGATTTTTCCAATTTGGATATTTGAAGATTTAAATTAGAAAGATTAATATCCCCATTGAAATCAAATATATCTTTAGAATATGTGAAAATATTAAGGATTAAAATTTTTCCGTCTTTATGTAAGTTATCTAAAAATTTAGGATGGAATATAAGATAGTTTACTAAAACTGATACAAATATACCTAGAAAAGTTTCTATAACTCTATTGAAACTATAAACTAGGGGGGTGCCTTCTTTAAGATTCGTCATTATTGCTAAAAAAACTACACAGGCAATGATAATAGAATTTTTTCTATTAAGAAGGTTCAATGAATAAATTACAAATACTATCCCAATGCTACTAAGGAATACATTGTTAGGACTTATAAGTGCGAAGGTTAATCCCCAAATTGCTCCTATAATAGTACCAATCATCCTATTTTTACCTGTAGTAAAAGAATTGTGAACAGTACTTTGCATTGTTATTACCGCAGCAATACATGCATAAAAGGGAAATGTACTATGAAAAGCCCTCAATATTATTATACATATAAAAACTGAAATTGCTGTTTTTATATTTCTCATTCCGATTCTTTGCATTCTGTTGCCTCCTGGTTATTCTTTGGGGTAGATATGTTATTGTTAATTATAAATAATGTTAGTGTCAACTACTATGTTATCAAATATGAATAAATTTGCAACTAAAAATTATATTTATGCATTGACAAATTACAAAATTTAAATTAAACTAAGAAGAAATTATAAACGATATAAAAAAAGAAGTACACTTTTAAGTTAGTCCTGTGAGGCTAGGAAGGAGTATAGATGATTATGCCATATTTTTTTTGCTTTGCCAATTTTGAATTTCATACTGTTAAATATAACACAGTTATTAGTATTCGCAATAAAACTGTAAATATGTTTTCTATTCCGTTAATAAATATTATCAATATATTAATAAGGATAACAAAAAGATTATTTGAATAATCTTTTTGTTATCCTTTATTTTTGTATAAGTATGTTTTGATATTTTAAAAAAATGATTTTGATGTAGGAGGTTTTAAGATGAAAGGCAAATTGATTTTAGAGAATGGAATAATATTTGAGGGTAATATATTTGGGTATTTAAAAGAAAGCGTAGGGGAAGTGGTTTTTAATACAGGTATGACTGGATATGAAGAGATTTTAACAGATCCATCCTATTATGGCCAAATAGTAACTATGACCTATCCGCTCATTGGCAATTACGGAATTAATTTAGAAGATGTAGAGTCGAAGGCGCCAAAGGTCAGGGGCTTTATTGTTAGGGAAAAATGCGATTACCCCAATAATTTTAGATGCGAAATGGATTTAGAAGGGTATTTTAAACAAAATAAAATAATAGGGCTAGAAGGCATTGATACAAGAGCATTGACAAAAATACTTAGAAATAAGGGAACTATGAAAGGTATTATTACTACGAAGGAATTATCACAAAGTGAAATAAAGCAAAAGCTCGCGGCGTCTAATAATAACGATGCTGTAATGAAGGTTACTACAAAAAAATGTTACACGATTGAAGGCGCGGGGCGACATGTAGCTATCATAGATTTTGGAATAAAAGAAAATATTCTACGCTGCTTTATGCAAAGAAATTGCAAATTAACAATATTTCCTGCGGTTACACCTGCAAACGAAATATTAAAGGTTAATCCAGATTTAATATTTTTATCAAATGGACCTGGAGACCCGGAAGATTTAAAAGGAGTAATTAAAGAGTTAAAAGAAATTATCGGTAAAAAACCTATAGTTGGGATATGCCTAGGTCATCAACTTTTAGCATTAGCCCTTGGAGGAAAAACTGAAAAACTTAAATTTGGTCATAGAGGGTGTAATCACCCTGTAAAAGATATAGAAGAAAATAAGGTTTATATTACATCACAAAACCATGGATATTATGTAAGCAAACTGCCGAAGAATATGGAAATTACTCATGTTAGTGTAAATGATGGCACTATAGAAGGTATGAAGCATAAGACTATGCCGATATTTTCTGTACAGTTCCATCCGGAAGCTAGTCCGGGACCTAAGGATATAGAAGCTATTTTTGACAAATTTCTTTCGACGATATAGCTTGGTAATGAAATTAGAAAGCATAAGCTATGGGGAGAAGTAGATGAAATTTGGGATGCACAAATAGATTAAATAAAAGATTACTTAGAGGAGGATTTATATGCCGTTAGATAAAAGCATTAAAAAAGTATTAGTGGTTGGATCGGGGCCAATAATAATTGGACAGGCTGCCGAATTTGATTATTCCGGAACACAAGCTTGCCAAGCATTAAAAGAGGAAGGTGTAGAAGTTGTACTTGTAAATAGTAATCCAGCAACAATAATGACAGATAAAGAAGTTGCAGACATTGTTTATATAGAACCGTTAACCATAGAATTTTTAGAAAAAATTATTGATAAGGAAAGACCAGATAGTTTACTTGCGGGTATGGGAGGGCAAACTGGCTTGAATTTAGCTGTGGAATTAGCTGATAATGGTATTTTAGATAAATATAATGTGAGAGTAATAGGAACCTCTATAGAAGCCATAAAAAAAGGTGAGGATAGAGAAATCTTTAGAAATCTTATGCAAGAGATTAATCAGCCAGTCGTGGAAAGTGCAATTGTTACAGACATGGAAGAAGGATTAATATTCGCGGGCCAAATAGGATATCCTGTAATTGTAAGACCTGCCTATACACTAGGTGGGAGTGGTGGAGGAATTGCTGAAAGCGAAGAGGAACTAACTGAGATATTAGAACTAGGATTGCAATTAAGCTCTATCGGACAGGTTCTTATAGAAAAGAGCATTAAGGGATGGAAAGAGATAGAATATGAGGTTATGAGGGATGGCAGAGGTAATTGTATTTGTGTATGTAGCATGGAAAATATAGATCCTGTAGGAATTCATACTGGAGATAGTATTGTTGTAGCGCCAAGCCAAACTCTTTCGGATAAAGAATACCAAATGCTTAGAAGCGCATCCATTGATATTATAAACAATGTAGGTATAGAAGGTGGATGCAATGTCCAACTTGCTCTCCATCCCAAAAGCTTTGAGTATGCAGTTATAGAAATAAACCCCAGGGTAAGTAGATCCTCTGCACTAGCCTCAAAGGCAACTGGCTATCCAATTGCAAAAGTAGCAGCGAAGATAGCGCTAGGATATGCACTAGACGAGATAAAAAATGCAGTCACACAAAAAACATATGCGTGTTTTGAACCTTCGCTAGATTATGTGGTAGTTAAAATTCCTAAGTGGCCTTTTGATAAGTTTCAGGGAGCGAATAGAGTTTTAGGTACAAAGATGATGGCTACAGGGGAGATAATGGCAATTGGAAGTAATTTTGAAGCAGCTCTATTGAAAGGAATCCGCTCTTTGGAGATTGGAAAGTATTCATTACAATATGAATCCCTATCACTAAAAAGTCTGCAAGAATTAAAGGAAAGAGTCATGGCGCCTGACGATGAGAGGATATTTTATTTAGCTGAAATGCTGAGACGTGATTATATGGTGGATAAGGTTTCAGAAATTACAGGCATGGATAAATTCTTTGTAAATAAAATTAAGTGGATAGTAAAAGAAGAGGAAAAAATAAAAAATTCCACCTTAGGAGATATGAACAAAGATTGGTTACAGTTATTAAAGAAAAAAGGATACTCTGATAAAGGGATCGCAGATTTATTAGGGGTTAAACCAAATGTAGTTTATGAACTGAGAACTATATGGAACATTAAACCTGTCTATAAAATGGTGGATACCTGTGGAGGCGAATTTGAAGCTTTGTCGCCTTATTATTACTCAACCTATGATGAATATGATGAGGTTGAGGTAAGTGATAGAAGGAAGGTTATGGTAATAGGTTCAGGGCCTATAAGAATAGGGCAGGGGATTGAGTTTGATTACGCATCTGTTCATAGTGTAATTGCACTTAGAAAGCTAGGAATTGAGACCATAATAGTAAATAATAACCCAGAAACAGTAAGTACTGATTTTAATATTTCAGATAAATTATATTTTGAACCATTAACAGAAGAAGAAGTGCTAAACATTGTTGAAAAAGAAAAACCGGATGGGGTTATACTTCAATTCGGAGGTCAAACTGCTATTAATCTTGCTGAATTTCTAAGAGAAAAAAATATACCTATTTATGGAACTAAGCCTGAGCAAATAGATGCAGCGGAGGATAGAGAAAAGTTCGATGCATTACTCGAAAGATTAGATATTAATAGACCAATGGGAAAAGCAGTTTGGAATTTAAAAGAAGGATTAAAAGAGGCTAAAATCATAGGTTATCCAGTTTTGGTTAGACCCTCCTATGTATTAGGCGGTCAGGGAATGGAAATAGCTTATGCAGAAGAGGAAATGGAACATTATTTAGTGAATGCCTTTGAAAAAGATAAGAAAAATCCTGTTTTAATAGATAGATACTTATTAGGTAGAGAGATAGAAGTTGATGCTATTTGTGACGGGAAGGAAATATTAATACCAGGTATTATGGAACATCTAGAGAGAGCAGGAGTTCACTCTGGAGATAGTATTACTATATATCCAAGTCAAAATATATCAGCGCATATAAAAGAAAAAATATTACAATACACTAAGAAAATAGCAATAGGACTAGAAGTAATAGGTATGATTAATATTCAATTTATAGAATTTAAAGATAAATTATATATAATAGAGGTTAATCCAAGAGCTAGCCGTACTGTTCCCTACATTAGCAAGGTTAGCAAAGTGCCGATAGTAGAGCTGGCAACAAGGGTTATGCTAGGAGAAAAACTAGCGGATTTGGGGTATGGTATTGGAGTTTATAAGGAGGCGAAATTAGTATCAGTTAAAGTTCCGGTATTCTCTACTCAAAAACTTCCAGAGGTTGAGGTGTGTCTCGGACCTGAAATGAGATCCACCGGAGAAGTGTTAGGAATAGGAAGAAATTTTGAAGAGGCATTATATAAAGGATTTATTTCGTCGGGAATGAAAATTAAAAAAGTTAAAGGCACTATATTGGCTACTATAAATCCCCAGGATTATGAAGAGTTTTTGTCTATAGCTAAGGCTTTTAATGAACTTAAGTATAAATTTATAGCAACAGAGGGAACAGCTAAGCTATTAAAAGACAATGGCATCCACGCCATAGAGGTTAAGAAAATCACTGAAGGAATCCCGAATATTGTAGATGTAATAAAGAGTAGAAAGGTTGATTTAGTAATAAATACCCCTACTAAGGGAAATGATTCTAAAACGGATGGCTTTAGGATTAGAAGAACCGCTATTGAGAATAACGTTTCAGTTATTACTTCATTAGATACTGCAAAGGCAATAGTAGAACTTATGAAGAAAAACATTATTAGTGAAAATTTAGAAGTGTTTAATATTGTAAATTAGTATAAAAAGTAATTATAAATAGAACACGTAATAGGTATTCTAACACCTGCTACGTGTTCTTTTTCTTAAGGCAATACCATAAAAGTAGATAATTTAGCGACTTGCTGTTCAAATTTTTATATTACCTTTAACTTTTTATAATAACTAAAAGTCAGTAAAATCAATTATCTTAGTGAGTTTTTATTGTTTTTATTGCATAATTATTATATAAATATGAATATATATTAAGAAAAAGTATTGCATTATTATATGAATCGGTATATAATAAATAAAAACAAGCGAGTTAAATCAATGGTAAAAGTAAAAAAATAAGTAAAAGAGAGAAAATGTGTAATATATTCATTATACATATACATGCATAAATATTCACATATTAATTATATTATTAATGGGGGAGTGGTACAAATGAAAAAATTCATGTCAATTGTATTAACAGTTACTATGGCAGGTTCATTACTTGTAGGATGCGGTCAAAAACAGGAAAAACTTAATTCACTACAAGCAGTTCAAAAGGCAGGTATCCTAACTATAGGAACAGATGATTCGTATCCGCCAATGGAATTTAGAGATTCCAAAAACAACTTAGTAGGGTTTGATGTAGATTTGGCAAATGAAATAGGGAAAAAATTAGGAGTAAAAATAGAGTATACTACTACAGATTTTAATGGAATACTTTTAGCTCTTAACTCATCAAGGTTTAATATTATACTTGCAGCTCTCAGTATTACGGATAAGAGAAAAGAAAGTATAGATTTCTCAGACAGTTATTTAATGGGGGGTCAAGTTATTGCTATAAAACAAGGGAATACATCAATAAAAAATTTGGAAGACTTAAAGGGTAAAATAGTAGCTTGTCAGCTAGGGTCTACAGGAGATGCTGCAGCTACCGCAATAAAGGGATTAAAAGAAATTAAAAAGTATGACAAAATTACAGAAGCCTTTCAAGAGTTATCATCTAAAAGAGTAGATGCAGTAGTTATGGATGCTCAAGTTGGTGGATATTATGTATCAAAAAAACCAGGCGAATTTGTGGTTTTAAAGGACAGAATCAGCGAAGAGCCTATAGGAATTGGATTTAATAAGGAAGATAAGGAATTAAAAGTAGCTGTGCAAAAGGCCCTTAATGAACTTAAATCAGATGGAACGCTATCGAAGCTTTCACAAAAATGGTTTGGATTTGACGCATATAAGAAATAACTAGGAGGACAACAATGGATATAAATATTTTAAAGGATATGTTTCCCGTGCTATTAAAAGGAAGTTTAATAACATTGGAACTCACTCTTATATCAGTAGTATTTGGAAGTCTAATAGGCATGGTTACAGCCATGTTAAAGCTTTCTAAAAATAAGTTAATGGGTACTTTAGCAGGGTTTTATACCTGGCTCTTTAGAGGAACGCCTATGCTGCTTCAATTATGGTTTTTCTATTTTGGATTGCCCTTTGTAGGTATTAAGTTTACAGCCTTTCAAGCAGCAATAATAGGACTTAGTTTAAATTCAGGGGCTTACATGGCAGAAATAATAAGAGGTGGAATACTTTCAGTAGATAAAGGGCAGTTTGAGGCTTGCAAGTCTCTCGGGTTCACTTACTTTGATACTATGAAAAGAGTAGTATTACCTCAAACCTTTAAAATAATAATTCCATCTGTAGGTAATGAGTTTATAACAATGCTTAAGGATACCTCACTAGTGGCTACAATAACTATGGTGGAGGTTATGAGGTCAGCGCAACTTTTATATGCCTCAAGCTTTAGACCACTAGAAGCTTTCTTTATAGCAGGATGTTTATATCTTTTTATGACAACAATTTTTACTACAGCATTTTCATACTATGAAAAAAGACTGTCAGTATATTAATAGAGGTGATATGGATTGTATATGATAGAGACTAAAAATTTAACTAAAAAATTCGGAAATTTAACAGTGTTTGAAGGTTTAAATGTGCAGGTTAAAAAAGGAGAAGTACTAGTTATAATAGGACCTTCTGGTTCGGGGAAAAGTACGTTTTTAAGATGTTTAAATCATCTTGAAGAGCCTGATGGGGGAGAGGTTTTTATTGAAGGCGAAAAGTTGGATGTAAAAAATAAAAAACATATGAGAAATACTATTGAAAAAGTAGGGATGGTATTCCAAAACTTTAATCTGTTTCATCATATGACCGTACTCCAAAACGTAATTGAGGCTCCAATTACTGTTAAGCGTGAAGCTCGCGAAGAAGTACTAAAAAGAGCCACTGGAATTATTGAAAAGGTGGGTCTTAGTGAAAAATTAGAGAATTATCCATCAAAATTATCAGGAGGACAAAAGCAAAGAGTAGCTATAGCAAGAGCCTTAGCTATGAACCCTGACATAATGCTATTTGATGAACCTACTTCATCCCTAGACCCAGAGCTCGTTGGAGAGGTTTTAGGAGTAATGAAGGATCTTGCGAAAGAGGGAATGACTATGGTGGTTGTAACCCATGAAATGGGATTTGCAAAGGAAGTAGCAGACAGAGTCATTTTCATGGATGGAGGAAAAATAGTAGAAGAGGGAACACCAGAACAATTTTTTACTGCTCCTAAAAAGCAGCGAACAAAAGAGTTCTTAAATAAAATACTTTAGATAAAATTAATACATAATCGAAAGGGGAAATAAAAATGGAAAAAATAATTAAAGAAAAAGTGGTTTTAGCGTATTCAGGAGGACTGGATACATCTATAATAATAGCTTGGCTTAAAGAAAACTACGATATGGATGTTATTGCAGCTTGCATTAATGTTGGTCAAGAAGATGATATGAAGGCAATTGAGAAAAAGGCTTTAAGCTCAGGAGCAGAAAAAATTTATATTGAGAATGTAACAGCGCAGTTCATAAAAGATTACGTATTTAAAGGAGTTAAAGCAAATGCTACATATGAAGGAAAGTATTTATTAGGTACAGCTTTTGCAAGACCATTGATAGCTAAAAAACTTGTAGAAATCGCTCATAAAGAAGGCGCAAAATATATATGCCACGGATGTACCGGTAAGGGAAATGATCAAGTTAGATTTGAAGTGGGCATAGCAGCTATAGATCCTTCAATAAAGATTATTGCTCCTTGGAGAATTTGGGATATAAAATCAAGAGAAGATGCTATAGATTATGCGAATGCTCGAGGTATAGAAACAGCGGTAACTAAAGAGAAAATATATTCGGTGGATCAGAATTTATGGCATGCAAGTCATGAAGGTGGAGATATTGAAGATTTTAAAAATGATCATAAAAGAGATATGTATCTTATGGTTACACCTCCAGAACAAGCTCCAGATGAGGCTACATTTGTAGAAGTATATTTTGAAAAGGGAATTGCGAAAAAAATAGATGGTATTGAATTAGAGCCAATAGATATAGTAACAGTATTAAATAAAATTGGTGGAGAAAATGGAATAGGTATCGTAGATTTAGTAGAAAATAGACTTGTGGGAATGAAATCAAGAGGAATATATGAAACTCCTGGTGGAACTGTTCTTTATGCAGCTCATAAAGAATTAGAAGAAATAACCATAGATAAAGATACACTACACTTTAAATATATAGTAGCACAGAAATATGGAGAGCTCGTTTATGATGGACTTTGGTTTACCACTATGAGAGAAGCACTTGATGCATTTATAGATAAGACTCAAGAAACTGTAACAGGTAGTGTTAAATTAAAACTTTACAAAGGAAATATCATGGTAGCAAGTAAAGAATCACCAAATGCCCTTTATGATGAAAGTATATCTTCCTTTGGTTCAAGCACACTATATGATCATAAAGATGCAGAAGGCTTTATAAACTTATTTTCATTGCCAAGCAAAATCAAAGCGTATAAACATTTAAATAATTATTAAGGAAAATTACAAAATTTATAGAAGGTTAGCAGGTGATATATATGAAACTTTGGGGTGGAAGATTTATTGAAAAAGAAAGCAGGCTTATGGAGGACTTTAATAGTTCTCTAAGCTTTGATAAAGAATTGTATTATGAAGATATAATGGGTAGTATTGCTCATGTTAAAATGCTTGCTGAATGTAGTATTTTAACACATGAAGAAAGCATAACTATAGTTGAGGGTCTAAACTCAATTCTCTCAGATATTGAAGCAGGTAAATTAAAAATTGAAGGTGATTATGAAGATATTCACAGTTTTATGGAAATACAACTTACAAAATTAATAGGGGACGTAGGTAAAAAGCTTCATACAGCAAGAAGTAGAAATGACCAGGTTGCAGTAGATATGAGATTATATTCAAAATATAAGGCAAAAGAGGTTATTGAAAATTTAAATAGCATTTTGTCTACTATAGAAAAAATAGGAAATGAAAATCCTGTTATAATGCCAGGATATACACATCTACAAAGAGCCCAACCGGTGACATTTAAACAACATATTATGGCATACTATAATATGCTGAGTCGTGACGTGAAAAGGCTTATAAACGCCATTGATATTATGGATGAAAATCCTCTTGGATGCTGCGCTCTAGCAGGCACCACTTATGATACGGATAGAGCTTATACAACGAGTGAACTTGGTTTTAAAAAACCTGTAGATAATTTTATGGATGGAGTAAGTGATAGAGATTATTTATTAGAACTTTTATCCAACTTTTCTATAATAATGATGCATCTTAGTAGACTAAGCGAAGAATTAATTTTGTGGAGTAGTAAAGAATTTAATTTTATTGAAATTAGCGATGAATTTTCTACAGGTAGTAGTATTATGCCACAGAAAAGAAATCCAGATGCAGCAGAGCTAATAAGAGGAAAAACTGGAAGAGTGTATGGAGATTTAATGAGCTTACTTACTACTATGAAAGGCATCCCACTGGCTTACAATAAAGATATGCAAGAAGATAAGGAGCCCTTCTTTGATGGAGCTGACACAGTTTTAAAATGCATAAAGATTATGAACGGAATGCTAAGTAGCCTTACAATTAAAAAGGATAATATGTATAATGCAGTTAAAACAGGTTTTTTAAATGCTACGGAGGCTGCAGATTACCTTGTAAATAAGGGAGTAGCTTTTAGAGACGCCCATGGAATTATTGGTGCTATAGTTCTACATTGTGAAAAAGAACATAAGACTATAGAAAACTTAACACTAGAAGAGTTGAAGGACTTTAGCGATTTATTTGCGCAAGATGTATATGAATTTATAGATTATGAGAATACCTTGAGTCGTGGCATAAAAAAAGAGATGTAGTAACAGCCTTAAGGTTTGCAAATAGATACCTTTAACTAAAAAACACGTAACAGGTGTCCCCCACCAGTTACGTGTTTTTTTTAGTAGTTAAAATCACTAAGACAATTTTTAATTCCACCTACAGTTTCAGGTAAATGAATACCATACTTTTTTAAGTTATTATTACTTATTCGAAGGTCTCTTGGATGGTCCTTATACCTATCAGTATCTTTTTCTAAATAGTTATCTACTTTATGATTTAAGTCAAGTCCTTTTAATATGAACAAAGCTATATCATAAGTGCTTAAATCATTTTCACTTCCAGTGTGATAAGTTCCATAGGGAATATCAAAAATTTTATGAAAGTTTTCTATTAAATCATAAACATAAGTCATTCCTCTAAATTCATTTACGGGCAATTTCATTCTCTTATCTTTTAAAACAGAGGATACAACATTCCATAAAATATTAGAGCTTACCCTGCAATTTTTTTCTGGAAATCCAAACATCCAAGTGAGTCTTAATATCCATAGTTCATCTATAATTCCTTTTAATTCATCTTCAGCTTGGAGTTTATGTTTTCCGTAAACTGTATTGGGAGTTGGAATGTGATTTTCATTATAGGGACCTGATTCGATGTTTCCATTAAAAATCTGTTCAGAACTTAAATATACTAATTTAGATTTTGTTAAACTACAGGCTTTAGCAATGTTAATTGAACCTTTAACATTTATTTTATAAGATAGATCTGGATTTTTTTCGCATAAACCTGTATCAGCAATTGCAGCAGTATGAAGTACATAATCAGGTTTAAAGTTTTGAATTATTTCTAAGCACTTACGCTCATCTGTTATATCTAAGTTGCTATGGGTTAATGGAAGTATCTCGTATTTATTTTTATAATAGGTATAGAACCTTGATGCAAAAAAACCATTAGCACCAGTTAATAATATTTTTTTCATTTATAGCACCTCATTTTTTCATTATAATATATAATATCATAAAATTTAAGGTGTTGTTAATAATTATCCTTATTTGTAAGAATTACTTCTAAGGAGCGAATGTTTTCTAAAATTGTTCTCCCAATCTTTAAGAAATTCTTTTGCGCAAAATTCACCAGAATCATATAAATCCATGATTTTTTTATTAGAAATATTAAAATCTGTGGTTTTAATATCGAGAGTATTAATTTTTACAGTTCGTAGATAATCCATCTCCCTTATATGAATATCATCCTGTGCTTCTAGCATAGTCTCAATAATTGAACTGGTGAAATTTAAGATATTTGTTATTTTATGTTCTCGTAAATCTTTGTTTCCGCCTAGTTTAAAACCGATGGTTGGCCAGCGAGGAATTCCATTTACATCAAAAATCCAAACAGGGTAATTGCTTAGAACCCCGCCATCAACAATTAGAAACTTTTTATTAGAATTTACATCATGTAAGTTTATAGGTTGAAAAAAATAGGGAATAGATATGCTCATTCTTACTGCCAAGCTCACTTGGAGTTCATCAGGGTTTATACCATAGTCAGCAATATCCTCTGGTAATATCAACATTTTTCCATTGCTGATATCTGTTGCTATTATATGGAGTTTGTATTTTCTTTTATACTTGTTATTATTTAAAAGGATGCCTTTTTCTTCTGGGATAATCAAATCACCGAAGGTTACTTTTTTTCCATTTTCGTGGTTGATTTTTTTTGAAAGAATTTCATCAAGCCAGTTTTTCAAATAATCGCCCTTATAAATCCCTTTTTTAAAAAGTAGATTGAATGTATTAGACAATATTGGGATATTAAAATTATTTTTATCAGCTATTTTTTTATAGTCTAGTTGTAGCATTAATTTTTTTATATCTTCAGTGCAGTAACCCACTGCAAGTAGCGAAGCTACAATAGATCCAGCAGAGGTTCCTGAAATATTTTTCCATTCATATCCATTATTTTCAAATGTTTTCAAGGCACCTACAAGACCAATTCCTTTTACTCCACCACCTTCAAATACCGCATCTGCATATTTTTTATTTTTATTAATATCCATATATAACACCCCTTTATGAGTAATATATGAGTACGTATATTTTCATGACCTATGTTTTTAAAAATATAAATCAATCACATCATTTTCTAAGAAAGAATATTATGTATTATAATGATTTTGGAAAAGAGGCAATACATGAAAAAGTTAGAAGATTACACACCTAATGAATTAGCTACTTTAGCAACAATAATAGGGATTATTATTGCATCTAAATATAATATTAACCAACAAAATGTAGTAGGAAATTTTTTAGATGGTGTGGGACAGACCCTATTTATAATTGCAGCTCAGGCCCAAAATATACAACCGCAGGCGGAAAATGGAAATAGTAATTCAAATAGCAGTAACGATGATTTGCAAAAACAAATAGATGAACTTAAAGAATATATCAAAAAATTTGAAGATAATATAAATGTTAAATAAAAATGCCTAGCTTAAAATTAATTAAGTTGGGTGTTTAATTTTTATGTGTCTAAGATGGTATTATAAATTAATAGTTGTGAGAAAATATAATATTAGGACTAAACATTGGAGGAAATAAAATGAAAAAGGAAGTATTAGAACGAAATTTTAAAAAAGTAAAAAATCAGTTTGCACAGATTCAAGAAATAGCAAAGCATACTAAGCCAAATTCATTATGGGAACATGAAGCTGCAGTAAGAAAGAAATTAAAGGAATTAAAGGAGTTTAAAAAAGAGAATTTCAAAGACTATAAGAGAGTTTATGATAATTACTCAGAATTATTGAAATATATATCAATAAAGCTTGTTGAGGACTACAATAAGAAAAATAATTCAAATTTTAATTTTGAGACTGTATTAAAGAATAATGGCGCAAGTTTCCTTAAATCAGGAATTATAAGTGTATTAATAACTGAGCATATTCCTGAAATCATATCTAGTGAGTTTGACCGCGTGTTTCCTTCTAACCCTAAGAATGAATATGAAGAATCAAGAAAATTTAAGAGGAAGTTTTATCTTCATTTAGGGGAAACTAATACTGGAAAAACCTATAATGCAATGATGAGGCTTAAAGAGTCAACAAAAGGAATTTATCTTTCCCCACTAAGAATATTAGCACTTGAGAATTTTGAAAAATTAAATAAAGAGGGCGTAAAATGTAATCTTGCAACTGGAGAAGAAGAAATAAACATTGAAGATGCGGCTCATATTTGCTGTACTATAGAAAAATTAGATATAAGTCAGGAGTATGAAGTTGCTATTATAGACGAAATTCAAATGATAGATAACGACCAAAGGGGAGCCGCATGGACAAGAGCTATTTTAGCATTAAAAAGCAAAGAAATACATATTTGCGGCGCATCCAATGCAAAAAAATTGCTTATAGAAATAATTGAGGATTGCGGAGAAGAGTACGAGATTATTGAGTACAAAAGAGATATCCCTCTTGTGATGGAAGATGGTGCTTTTGTATATAAGAGTATTCAAGAAGGCGACGCACTAGTTACATTCTCAAAGAAGAAAGTGTTAGAACTAGCTTATCATTATTCGAACTTAGGTATAAAAGTAAGTTTAATCTATGGAGATTTACCACCAGAGGTGAGAAAAAAACAGTACAATCAGTTTATTAATAAGGAAAGCACAATTTTAGTATCCACTGATGCCATAGGCATGGGGGTAAATCTCCCAATAAAAAGAATAATATTTATGGAAATTAAAAAATTTGATGGTAATGAGATAAGATATTTAACATCTCAAGAAGTGAAACAAATAGCGGGAAGAGCAGGTAGAAAAGGAATTTATGAGGTTGGATATGTAGCGTCATATGGAAATACTCAAGATTTTATAAGTGAATGCTTAGATACAAGTGATAAAACTATTGAAGAAGCAGTAATAGGCCCCAGTGAATCTATCTTAAAAATTAGTTCACTTTCCCTTAGAGAAAAATTAGCACTATGGATTACAAAAGAAGAAAAAATATCTTTTTATAGAAAAATGGATATAAGTGAGTATTTGGTGGTTTTAGATAATTTAAGGAGTTATAAATTGGAGGAAAGAATTCAATGGAAACTGCTAAAAATTCCTTTTGATGTATCTAATGATAAGATGATGAATGCATTTTTAAGATATGTAGACGAATTATTTATAGCTAATAGAGAGATTATCTTAAAACCACAGTGTCAATTAGATGATCTTTATGAACTAGAGCTTTACTATCAAAAAATAAATCTTTATTATTCCTTTTCAAAAGTATTCAAATTGAGTTTTGATGAACAATGGGTATATGAGAATAGGGTAAAAGTTAGTGAGGATATTAACAATATTTTGAAAAGTATATAACAATACTTTTTATACCATAAATACCATAAAAATAATGTTATAAAATGTACTAAAAATGTACATTCTATTAGTACAACAAAAAAACACTTAAAGGAGGTCACATAGTATGGCATACAGAAGTTTAGTACCAGAAGCAAAAGCAGGATTAAATAAATTTAAAATGGAAACTGCAAATCAGTTAGGAGTAAGCTTTACTGACTATAATGGTGACTTAACGTCAAGACAATGTGGTTCAGTTGGTGGAGAAATGGTTAAAAAAATGGTAGAACAATACGAAAGAAATTTATAATTATAATTAGGTAGGCTGTGCAGCAAAGTTGCATATCCTATTTTTTTTATGTGTCTAAATAAGATTTGAATTTGTAATAAATAATTAATCATCTATTTAGTTTGCCTATTTGACTTATGATACATAAAAGGATATAATATATCTCGTAGTGTTAATTATGGCTCCTTGGTCAAGAGGTTAAGACGCCACCCTCTCACGGTGGATTCAGGGGTTCAATTCCCCTAGGAGTCACCATTTATTTCTTTTTTCATTGGGGTGTAGCCAAGCGGTAAGGCACTAGACTCTGACTCTGGCATTCGCAGGTTCGAATCCTTCCACCCCAGCCAAGTATTTCCAACTATAATTTAAATGTTAATATTTCAATATAGATAATCCCAGCAAAATTTTGCTGGGATTATCTTTTTATATATCAATTTTTCATTTTAATATGGTTTTTAAAAACACATATAAGCCTAGCACAATAATTAGGCAAGGAATCAGCAATCCGTATTTAAGCCAAGGATAAATGTTCCCTAGAAAGTTTACTGCAAAAGAAAATACAGATATAAAAGCTAACAAAGATATAAAGAGTAGTAAGGTATTATTTTTCTTGGAAAATAAATAATATTGAAATAAACCAATAGCGAGTCCCAGAGTATAAATGGGCCAGGTTTCAGTTGAGTATTTCCAGTTCGTTGAAGTTTCAAAAATAAATAGTAAACCTGTAGTGGTTAGAATTCCAGCAAGAACTAATATAGCAGGTTCTTTTTTTAAAGAGAAAAAACTTATTTCTAACAAAACACCTGGAATTAGAATAAACAGTGGCCAAAAATTAGAAAAACTAACAAAGTCAATGTCATATATTTGATCAGCCAAAAGTATTGAACCTAGAAAAATTAAGAGAATACCAAGCAAGGCGTTATTTTTTTTCATTTACGTACCTTCTTTAAAATACTATTCATAATTATATTGTTTATAAATAGAATTTATGCATATTTAAAAGTATTAGTTAGAGCTTTATAGCTAATACTATATTTAAACTTTTAATCCTTTAAACTTCAGAGAATGACAAGGAGGAAATTATATGCAAACTGGTATAGTAAAGTGGTATGATGTTGAAAGAGGATATGGATTCATATCTGCTCAAGAGGGCGAGGATGTATTCGTTCACCATTTAGCAATAAAAGAACAAGGACCAAGAAAGGATTTACACGAGGGCGAACAAGTACAATTTGATGTAGTAGATGCTCCTAAAGGACCTCAAGCTATTAATGTTCAAAAGTATTAAAAACATGACTTTATCTCTTTACATTATATAACAATATTTAGGCACACCCATTTGATTTTTTTGGGTGTGTTTTTTAGTTGTGTATATTGAGCTTATTAATTTGAAAAAATATTGTAATTGTAGAAAATAATAATGTGTATAGTATATAATGGTAACGCGTGTAAATAATTATAAGATAGAAGAAAATAAAAAAAATCAGGTGGTGAAACTTTTGAATGAAATTAATGAAGAGATTATACAAAAAAATAGTGATTTAGGGTCTTATAAAAGGGGAAGAGAGTATTATAAAAATAATAAGGTTAAGTATATAGATATAGATATAAATGAAGAAGGAGACTACACAGAAACTAAAATAAATTCAGAGGTAGAATCTTCAAAGTTCACCCACTATAAAGTGAACACAAGTTTTAATAATATTGCTCCTTTTATAATTTACCATTGTGAATGTAATGCAAATTATAGTTATTATGGTCAGACAAGCATGTGTAAACATGTAGTGGCAACATTACTAAAATATTTTTATGAAAAAGAACAAATCATCAAAGTGAAAAAAATGGATAAAACAAATAACTTAATTAAACAAATAACTAAAAATTTAAGCAGTGCTCCAAGGGGAAAATTAAATTTAAAACTAGATATAAAATATGTTCATGATTCTAATAGCAATAACAGAAAATCTTCTGTGGAGATAAAGATTGGTGAGGATAAGCTTTACGTAATTAAGAATATAAGAGAATTTTTAACTTGTTCTACTAAAACTTTTGAAACATTGGAGTTTGGGAAGAAATTCTCTTATAATCCGAATTTGCAGTACTTTAGCTCAGAAGATTTAAATATTATAGAGATTTTTAAAGAAGCAAGTGAATTAGAAACGCTAATTGCAAACGTAGATATATATAGAAGTAGTAAAGTAAAGTAAAGTATCTTTCTGGTAAAAAAGCTTATTTTACAGATAGCATGGTTAAAAGGTTGTTTAAATGCTTACACAATAAGTCTATAACTGTGGTAATAAATGGCGATTTGTTTCTTTAAAAATAGCTGTCCTAGAACTATATAAAAGTTCTATGACAGCTATTTATTTTAATCTTATATTTTTACAGTTTGACCGATTTCAATAATTTTTATGCTTCCATCATTTATTCTTTCTAGTGTATCACAGGTGACCTCATCATCGTCTTGAGCTAAAATATAGGTTTTATAATGAATTGGAATCATGAATTTAGATTTTGTCATTTTGAACATTTTAAAGCTTTGCTCAGGAGAACAGTGCATTTCTTGAAACTCGTCAGGTTTATAGCAGCCTACAGGCATAATTGCAACATCCGCCATTAGATTTCTATATATATCAGTATAGGCTGTATCGCCAGCAAAAAAAATCTTTTTTGTACTACTTTCAATCATATAAGAATTGCTATCAGCTGCAGTGCCCCAAGGATATCTTCTACCATCATGATTTGCTCTTAAAGCCTTTATTTTTATGTCATTCACGCTATAGGTTTCATTTGGGTTTAGAAGTATTCTATTTTTAAATCCTAAAATCTTTAGTGGAAGATTTAAATTTTTAGGAGCAATAATTATTGCACTTTTATTTAGTTTCATTAGAGTTGTATAATTCATATGGTCCATATGACCATGGGATAGCAGTATATAATCAATTTTAATTGAAGATAAGTTTAAGGAGGGTTTTATCAATCGTCTCATTTGACCAAGATTTATTGAAGTCACAGGGTCAGTTACTATAACCAATCCATTTAAATTAATAACTACAGTAGCATGACCTACCCAATGGACAGAATTTGTTACTACAGGCTCATAGGATGGAATAAGCATAGGCTTAAAGTAGGACTTAAAGTTTCTACGGTGTAGTTCATACATATATCCAGTGATTTTACGGAGTCTAGTAAATTTCATTTTATACCTCTTAATTTTCAATATATTTGTGTATATTATATGATTATATTCTTTTATATAGAGTTTAAACGAATTACACAAGTGAATTTCTATAAGCGAATTATACCATAAGTGAGTTGAATTTAATTTATAATTTGTACTCTGAGATTTAAGAAGAAAAAGAATAAGCTACATATCTCTACATAAAACTACAAAACAATTGACAAGCTGAAACTTTTCTGTTATTTTTTTATAGGAATTATTATTTTAAAGAAAACAAAAGGAGGCTATATTATGATTACAAACGAAACACAAAATGTAAGAATAACAAATGCGGACCCATCTGCATTAGGATTATTCGGACTTGCCATGGTCACACTAGTGGCATCTTCACAGAAACTTGGACTAACGGAAGGCACATCTTTCATACTACCCTGGGCCATATTCTTAGGGGGATTTGCTCAACTATTTGCATGTATAAATGACTCAAAACGTAACAATGTTTTTGGAACTACAGCTTTTGGAGCATTTGCATTCTTTTGGATGGGTGTTGGAGCTTCTTGGCTAATTAAAGCTGGTGTATTTGGTAAAGTGCTAGCATCGACTGCGGATCCAAAACAATTAGGATTTGCTTATGTAGGCTATTTGATATTTTCATTGTTTATGACTATAGGAGCTGCAGAAACACACAAGGTGCTATTTACGATTTTTGTTTTAATTGATTTTCTATTTATAGGGTTATCACTTAGTACTTTTGGAATTATGCCTGAATTTTCACATGGCCTTGCAGCGTATTCTGAATTGTTAATTGCATTATTTTCATTTTATGGTTCCGCAGCGGCGGTTTTAAATGCTCATTTTGGCAAGATATTTTTACCAGTAGGGAAACCTTTTGGTATATTTAAAAAATAATTTATTTAATTATAGAAGGGTGGCATACATCCTTTTTTCACTGTTTTAGTTTTCAAAGATTTCTACATATAAATATGATAATTTATATAGTTAACAAATTATCAAACAATGTCAAAATTAATTGAATTATAAGAAAATATAGGTTATAATATTATTTGACTTAAGAAAGTTTGTGGTAGTTTAAAAAGAACGCAACTTTATGTAAACGAAATCAATACTAGAACGGGGGACATATATATGATAGCCTTATTAAAATTATCGCCAGTATTTGTAATGGCAGGACTCATGATTTCCGGAATGGATGCATTGCTTGCAGCACCAATTGCAACAATATACGCAGCTTTAGTTGCAGCAGTGGCATGTAAATTTAAATTTAATCACATTGTTGATGCAGCGGTGGACAACGTAAAAGAAATGCAATTGGTTTTCTTTATATTAATGTTTGCTTATGCAATGGCAGAGGCTTTTATGGCAACAGGAGTTGGAGCAGCAATAATTAATATGTCATTAAATCTTGGATTAACAGCTAGAACAGTGGCATTAACAGGATTTCTAGTAACAGCAGTGCTTTCAGTTGCAACTGGTACTTCATGGGGAACATTTGCGGCGTGTGCTCCAATATTCCTATGGTTAAACCACATACTTGGTGGTAACATTGCGCTTACTACAGCAGCAATTGCTGGTGGAGCTTGTTTTGGAGACAATATAGGACTTATTTCGGACACTACCGTAGTAAGCTCGGGGATCCAAAGGGTTGAAGTTATTCATAGAATAAAGCATCAAGGAGTATGGTCTCTTTTATGTTTAACAATAACTGCAATTATTTTCTTCGTTGTAAGTGTTGGAATGGGGCTTCCAACAGTATCTGGTAGTGCAGCGGATGCAATAAATCAAATTCCAAAAGAAGTATGGACATCACTTGAAAAAGCTAGACCTTCTGCAGTTGAACTTTTAAATCAAGTTAAAACTGGAGTTCCAATGTACATGATAATTCCATTATTAATTGTACTTGCAGTAGCAATTAAAGGACTTCCAACCCTTGCATGTTTAGGACTTGGAATAATATCTTGTTTAGTTTTGGGACTCGCAGCAGGAACAGTACAATCTGTATCTGGTTTTTTAGATTTAATGAAAACAGGATTTGAAGGTGCAGGTTCTTGGGTTATAGTTATGATGATGTGGGTTGGTGCTTTTGGGGGTATCATGGGTAAAATGGAGGCTTTTGCTCCATTGTCAAATTTAGTTTCTAAAATTTCCAGAAATGTACGTCAACTTATGTTTTATAATGGGGTGTTGTCAATTTTAGGAAACGCTGCATTATCAGATGAAATGGCACAAATAGTAACAGTTGGACCAATAATTAAAAATTTACTTGAAGATAATGTGGAGGGTAGCGAAGAAGACATGTATACACTACGTCTAAGAAATGCTACTTTCGGGGATGCAATGGGAGTATTTGGATCACAACTTATTCCATGGCATGTATACATAGGCTTCTATGTGGGCATAGCTACAGCTGTTTATCCACTCCACAAATTTTTACCTCTGGATATAATAAAGTATAACTTTATGGCTATGGTAGCAGTAGGATCATTATTAATACTTACATTAACAGGGTTAGACAGATTTATACCATTCTTTAAATTACCATCTGAACCTGATGTTATGTTAAAGAAAAATATTGCGGAGAGTAGTAAAGAGAAGTTATCAGCATAAATGTAGTCTTATATAATATATAAAATTTATAAAGCACTATACTGTGATTATACAGCATAGTGCTTTCTTTATTTATGATGGAATTATAAGGTAGTATCCTTGTAAATATTTAAAAGTCGGCAATTTATTTAAGGAAATTGTAACTAAGGAAAAGAAAGCTAATGTATGATGATATTAATAGATGATTTTATCTTCTTTGCTTCCAACATGTTTTTCCCTGAAATTTATCCGTAAATCCCCCATCCACTATAATAATATTCACATTTAAGCAGAAGGGTGATAGAAATTATGTATATTTTCGAAGAAATAGATGAAAATAGTATATAGTTGTTCAAATAAAAATAAACATAAAAAGCGACTGTTTATTAAATAAAATAACGAAGATAGGAGAAGGATATATGGATAATAAAATGAAAACAACTAAGAATAATAAAAAGGAAGATAATAATTTCAAGAAAAAAAATATTAAGCATGGCCATGAAGAAAGCGCAAAAGTAGTTTTTGATCACATGGAAAAAAAAGATTAGGGTAAAAAATAAAGAGTTCTAAGAGTGGGTTACTGCTCTATGGGCTCTTTATTATTATCAAAAACAATTTTTTTAATAAACTGTTATATAAATTTTCTAAAATCAAGGATTTTTATAAAAAATTTACGTATATATCAATATATAGTATGATAGATAGTGTTAACACTATCATAATTTAAAAGGGGGGATTTTATGAGGAAAAAATTTAAAAGTATAGCAGTAATACTAATGTCAATGATAATAATTAGTTTTGCAGCTTCGGGGTGTGGGGCTAAAAAATCAATTACAAGCCCTGAAATCAAAACCAGTATGGAAAATTCAAAGGGTGATAGTGGCTTTGGTGATAGCACTACTGGTACTTCAAATGAAACTACTAAATCTTTGACTAATACAAAGGCTCCTTTGAACGCTTCTTTAGAGGGTCAGGGTAAGATAATAAGGAATGGGAAAATACAGATGGAAACACTTAGCTTTGATGATACAGTAAAGCTAATTTTAACTAAAACTAATAGTATGGGTGCCTATGTGCAAAGTTCTAATGTATCAGGCGCAAGTATTGAAGCAAAGTTATCGCAGCAAAGTAGAAAAGGAGTCTTTATATTAAGGGTTCCTAAAACTAAATTTGATAGTTTTATATTAGACATTGGGAACTTAGGAAGCATTACAAATCAACAGATTTCAACGGAGGATGTAACCTCTGCATATTTTGATACGCAGGCACATTTAAAATCACTAACCATTCAAGAGGAAAGACTACTAGAACTTTTAAAGAAAACTGGTGAACTCAAAGATATAATAGTATTAGAAAAGGAATTAAGTACAATTAGATATGAAATTGAAGGTTTAACAGGAAACCTTAAAAAATGGGATAACTTAATAGATTTTTGCACACTAAATATAGAAGTAGTTGAAGTCTATAAAATCAAAGAAAATCCTGCTTCTTTTGTAGATAAAATTGCAAATGGGTTTGTTTCCTCAGTTAAATCACTAGTTGATTTTAGTAAAGGATTTGTTGTAACATTATCTATAATGATACCTTATTTGGTTGTTTTATCGATTATACTTTTAATAAGTAGATATATATATAAATATATAAAAAGAAGCTAAATTCATGAGTTTTTAGTTGGAATAGCATATAAAGAGGAGTTACCTTTAAGAAGCATATGATTATGCTTCTATTTTTTTATTGACAGGAAATCATGAGATTTATAAGCAATGGATAGTCTTTTGAGAATGCATTTAAAAGTTTTTTTGCATTTTTTATGAATATAAGTGTGAAAAACAATATAAAAATATAAAAACATAAAAATGATCTCTAAAGAATAAGAAAAAAATATCGAAATATATAATAATATAAAAATGAAGTGGGGGGTTATTTTGTGAAAAAAAATTTATTCGACAAAGGTGATTCAAAAAAAGAGAAAGGCAAAAAATTGAGTTTCCAGTTAATCTCATTGCTTATTTTGGCATCATTTTTACCTATATTATCAATTTCCATGGGAACATATTATAGTTTATCAAAAAATTTAAAGGGTGAATTTGATAGCATAGCAAGTCAAAGTACATCAAGAGTTAATGAGGCCATAGGTTCGTTATATAAAGCAAACTATGAATCTACAGATATGTTATCCAATGATCCAAATGCAATAATGCTTAAGGCAAACCCAGATTCTGAACAGTGGTTAATGAAAAGCTTTGAGGGCTTTGCAAAGACCCATACTGATATGTTACACGTATATCTTGGAGCTGTAGATAAGAAGATGTACCTTGAACCTAAGGTTGACTTACCTGCAACTTTTGATCCAACTTCAACAAGTTGGTATAAGGATGCAATTAGCAATGATGGTAAGGTTATTGCTACTAACCCATATGTGGATACTGATACTAAAAAACATGTAGTGACTTTCGCAAAGACAGTTAAAGATGTCCAAGGTAAGCTAGTAGGCGTAATTGGATTAGATATAGACTTAGAATTAATATCTACTATGGTTCAGAATATTAAATTAGGTGAAAATGGCTATTCAGCAGTATTAGATAGGACAGGAACAATAACAGCACATAAAGATAAAGCCTTATTAGGGAAAAACCCAAAACAAGAACCTTGGATAAAAACCATTATGGACTCTAAGGAAAATAAACTTACATTGAATGTAAATGGAGAAAAATATTTAATTTATAAGGCTTTAGATGCAAAAACTAATTTAACTACAGTAGGATTTATTCCAATAGCAGAACAAACATCAAAAATAATAGAAGGATTAACTATCCCTATTATAGTTTTAGTATTATCACTTATATTTGTAATAGTAATCGGAACAGTATTTTCTGGTAAAATAACGAAGCCCATGGAAAAATTAAGTAGTGTTTTGGCCAAGATTAAGGAGGGTGATTTTACTCAAAGGGTGGCTAAAAATAAATATGCTAGCTTAGAAGTACAACAAATTATTGAGTCAGTAAATGATATGATAGAGGATATGGTCATAGTTTTAGGGAATGTAGTAGAGAGTTCAAATAAAGTTAAAGATTCAGCAGAGTCTTTAGCGGCTACTACGCAAGAGTCAAATGCTGTGGGGGATGAGGTTGCAAGAGCGGTTCAACAAATTGCACAAGGGGCAAATGAACAGTCTCAAATTCTAGAAGAAAGTGTTAATTATTCCACAACTTTAGGAGAAGAAGTAAATAAAACTACCATTAATGCTAAAAACATGATTAAAGCATCTTTAGAGGTTAAACAATCAACAGAAGAAGGCATTATAGCTGTTGAAAATTTAAGAAGTGTATTTGAAGAAAACACTAATGCGAATGATGAAGTTGCTAAAAAGGTAGAAATTTTAGCGGAAAATTCTAATAAGATTAGTGCTATAACTGATACTATAAAAGCGATAACGGAGCAAACAAACCTATTAGCCTTAAATGCTAGTATAGAGGCAGCAAGGGCTGGAGAAGCAGGGAGAGGCTTTGCAGTTGTTGCGGATGAGGTTAGAAAGCTTGCAGAACAATCTTCGGTTTCAGCTTCTGAAATTGATAAGGTAATAAGTGTAATAAGAACAAGTGTAAATGGAGTATTGGAACAAATAACGCATTCCAAAGAGCTAAGTACTAAAACTGATAAGAGTGTCCAAACTACTAATGAAACCTTTAAGAAGATTGAAGGAGCAATGGAATTACTTCAAAAGGATATGAGCAGTGTAGATAATTCACTAAAAGAAATAAATAATTATAAAGACATTGTAAGTGAAAAAATCGAAAATGCTTCGGCTGTGTCACAAGAGACGGCAGCAACTTCAGAAGAGGTAAGTGCCTCTACAGAAGAACAAGCTGCAGGACTTCAAGAAATAGTGAGTGCTGCAGAAAATTTAAATGCACTTGCAGATGATTTAAGAGAAAGTATCAGCAAATTCAAGATATAGTATAGTCTTATTTTAGGGAGCACCTAGTTTATTATGAACTAGGTGCTCTTATCATTTGGTCTCAATACTTATTCTTAAGAAATAATTACAATAGGTAATATTATAATATCCAATAGTATGATATATTAATATTAGGAGATTTATATAAATGATTTAAATATTAAATAGAAAATATATCGGTGTGGTGATTTGTAAAAAAAGTTGAAGGAGGTTATTTTTATGAAAATTTATTCCTGGAATGTAAATGGCATAAGAGCTATAAAAGATAAAGGCTTTATTGAATGGGTTTCAAAAGAACAACCAGAGGTTTTATGTATTCAAGAGACAAAAATTCAAGAAAATCAAATAAGTGAGGAGCTTAAAAATATACAAGGATATTACTCGTATTTTTCTTGTGCAGAAAAGAAGGGCTACAGTGGTGTAGCTACATACACTAAACAAAAGCCAATATCTGTTTCTTATGGTATTGGAATAGAAAGATTCGATAGTGAAGGTAGAATAGTAATAACTGAGTTTGAAGATTTTACTCTTTTAAACATATATTTTCCCAATGGTCAAAAGGATGATATCAGATTAAATTATAAAATGGAATTTTACGATGCATTATTAGACTATTGTGAAAAACTTAGGGAAAAAGGGGAAAAATTAATTATTTGTGGAGATTATAATACAGCTCATAATGCAATTGATTTGAAAAATCCAAAGGCAAACGAAAAGTATTCAGGATTCTTGCCTATAGAGAGAGCTTGGATGGACAAATTTATCTCCTATGGTTATGTTGATACTTTTAGATATCTTCACGAGGAAGAAATAAAATATTCTTGGTGGAGTTATAGATTTAAGGCTAGAGAAAAAAATGTAGGCTGGAGAATTGACTATTTCTTTGTTACTGAGGATTTATTGAGTACAATAAAGGAAGCTGATATTTTAAATGAGGTTGTAGGATCAGATCATTGTCCTGTGTGCATTATTTTATAGATATAAATAAGACTCCCTTCAAAGTAGAGGTTACAGATGACTTATCTGCAAATGCTCTATTTTAAAGGGAGCTTTTTAATGAAAATTGATTTTTTATTAGATTCTAAAGATCCAAGGAATTATATTTTAAAAATCTTAATGCTATTTTGAAGGTCCTTAGCCATTTCTCTTAACTGCTTAATTGAGGAGGACATCTCATCAATAGTGCTGGACTGCTCCTGGATAGATGCAGCAACCTCCTCTGTAGCAGCAGAGCTTTCCTCGGAAACCCTTGTTATGTTATCAGAATTAATTGCTAGATTTTCAATAATTTCATTTGAGTGTAATATATTTTTTGTTACCAGATTTAACTTGTTTTTAGTAAGATCAAATGCTCCAAGAATTTCAGTAAGTGCATTGTCAACATTTTGCACATTAATTGTACCCTTTTGGGTTTCTGCACTTCCTTCTTCAATTGAAGATAGCGCTGTTTTAGCATATTGTTGAGTATTTTGTATAAGTTTTTTTATGCTATTAGAGGATTCCATGGTTTCCTCAGCTAGTTTTCTTACCTCTTCAGCAACCACAGAGAACCCTCTACCGGCCTCGCCTGCTCTTGCGGCCTCAATTGAAGCATTTAGTGCTAGTAAATTCGTTTGAGAAGCAATAGTGTCTATAAATTCAACAATATTTCCAATTTCATCTGAAGTTTTTTGAAGGGTTTGTATGGTTGAAGCAGAGTAATCTACTTTGCTTTTTATAACTTTTATTTGATTTACCAGATCATTCATTTTTGTTCGTCCATCAGTAGCTAGAGAGCTTGTTTCATCTGCAGTGTGGACAACATTGGTTATTTCTTCTTTAATAGTATCCATATTACTTACAATTTCTTTTGTATTCTTTGAAATATCTTCTGTTGCTATAAATTGCTTTTCTGAACCAGATGCCAATTCCTGGGCTGCCATAGCAATTTGATTTGAAACCATAGCACTTTGTTCTCCAGAGTTTAAAAGTTGGTCAGCAGATGATAATAATTGTTCAGAAATATTACTGATTTCCGTAGTCATGCCGCGAAGATTAACGATCATTTCATTAAAGCTTATGCCTAAAAGTCCTATTTCATCTTTAGATTTTATTTGAATTTCTTTTGTTAGATCTCCTTTAGAAACACCGTTTGCTAGAGTTACTAAATTTTTCAATGGATTAATAAATTTTGATACTAACAATACTAGTATTAATGAACCTAATAAGAAAGAAATTAGGGTTATTAAAAAAGAAGTTGTTAAAATAGAATCAATTGCAGATTTAACATTTTTCATAGAAAGAGCTACATCGACAGCACCTACATGCTTTCCATTTTCAGAAAGAGGAACTAATACTTCATAAACTCTCTCCACGTCTTTATACATAAAATCTGAGCTGAATTCTTTGCCATCTTTAGCGGCAGCTATACTTCCTTCATCATTTAATGTTTTACCTATTCTATCCTTTTCGGTGTGTGTAAGTACTTTTAGATCTGTTCCTATAGTTAAAGCATATGATATGTTTTTATCCTTACCTATTTCATCAATAAGAGCCTGAGGGCTTACAGAATTAAGAATAGCATTAACTTTATTGGCATTAATTCCAATTTGAACAAATCCGCCTTTTTCCAAAGCAACAGCACCATATTTATAAAAAGTATCTTTTGAATTTCCGCTTTGGCGTATGCTTTCTACCACCTCAGGAGCTTTATCTTTTAATATTTTTTGATTTATACTATCTTCTGGGTATTTATATTTTAAATTAGCTGCCATATTAGAAAATATAATAACGCCCTTATCATCTGCAATATTAATTTCGTCAATATTTAATCTTTTAGAAATTTTAATAAGAGACTCATTTGAGATATTAGGTGTAATACCAATAAGGTACGATGAAGTAATAATTTTTTCACTTAGTAGAGTATCAAGTTCTTTTGAAATATTTTGATTGGATATAAGTCTTTGCTGGATTTGTTTAACTATTATGTCTCCATCGGTTTTCATTTGAAGTTCCATCTTGGTTTTTACAATTGACACCATAATTGCACAAAAGATAAGTAAAGTTGTAAAAAGTACTAAAAGCGAAGATATTACTACTTTCAGTTTTAAAGATAGATGCTTAGATTTTGTTTCAGGTTTAGTTTTCATAATAAATTAGTCCCCCTTGTGTGTGTTTAATTATTAATTGAATTGTTTCTTGAAGTGAATTTAGAATATATAAACATAAACACAGTATTTAATTTAATAAAATTCAATTAAATAAGTTATAAAACACAGCGGTTTTCTATAAAAGATAAATTCATTCTATACCATATGGCTACTATGTTTATGCATACTATAACAATATAATATAAAATATGATAAAATACAATAAAAATAATCATGTTTTGATAAATTTTAACAAATACCCTCGAATATAGTAACCCTTTAATTGTAAAAGTTAAGAATTAAATTTAAATAGTAAAAAAATAGTGAAATTATAGAATAAATATAAAACATTTCAGTGTATAATATTATTATATGTAGTTATTGTATAAAACATTTAAAATTAATATGTGTAGCTTATGCTATACCATATATATACAAGAAAGGAAGTTAAAATTATGAATAATGAGAAAAACTTATATCCTGTGAAAATAAAAAAGAAATATGGGTATATAGATAAAGCTGGTAATGTAGTTATAGAAATGAAATTTGATTATTCTGAGGAGTTTGAAGGTGACCTAGCAATAGTTGGCCTACAGGAAAAGTATGGCTTTATTAATAAGGATGGACAGTTTTTAATAGAACCTATGTATGATGAGGTTCAGCAGTTTAGTGAAGGTTTTGCAGCAATAAAATTACATGGCAAGAAGGGGTATATTGATTTAAGCGGAAAACTTATTGTGGAGCCTAAATATGAAGAAGCTAATTTCTTTATGGAGGGAAGAGCTGCAGTAAAAAGTGGATATATGTGGGGGTACATAGATAGCAATGGGAAGGAAGTAGTTCCTTTGAGTTTTTTAGATGCTAACGATTTTAGTGAGGGTCTGGCTGAGGTTCAAATAGGTGGAAAAATAGCTTATATAGATAAAGAGGGCAAAGTTATAATAGATGCAATTTATGATTATGCTTATGCTTTTAATGATGGCATAGCATCTGTTTGTGCTAAGGGAAAATATGGCTACATAAACAATAGTGGTGAAGTGATTATACCACTTCGATATAATGTTTGCGGGGAGTTCAATGAAGGGCTGGCAACAGTTGAAATCAGAGGGAAATATGGCTTTATAGATTCATTGGGAGAGATTATTATAAAACCTGAGTTTCAATGGGCAGATAGATTTTATAATGGCCTAGCTGCAATTTGTGAAAATGAAAAATATGGTTGCATTGATAAAACTGGCAGTATTATAATACCTGCTATCTTTGATGACATAGATATTATGAGTGAAGGTTTAATGGCTGCTCAAATAGGAGATAAGTGGGGGTATATAGATTGCTCAGGTCAAATAGTTATAGAGCCAAGTTTTGAAGAAGCCTATGAATTTACTTACGGAATTGCAAGAGTTGAAGTGGGTAAAAAAATTGGATATATTAATAAATTAGGGGAATATGTTTGGAAATTACAATCCTAAAAACTTTTATATTATAAATTAATAGTAAATATAAATAAATGATAAGAAAATATAAGTTAACATTATATTATGTTTAATGAAATGTTATAAATAATCATAAGCTAGCATAGTTATATGGTACAAGTAGCAAACTATAGGGGGATTTGTACTATGAAAGTTTTATTGTGTGTTAGACAAGATTATTATAAAAATTTTGCAGGAGATTCTATGCAGGTTATTAAGACAGCTGAAAACCTACTAAAATTAGGGGTAACCGTAGATATAAATGATGGTGGCATATATGACTATTCTGATTATGATATAGTACATTTATTTAATATTGCTACTACAGGAGAAACATATAGATATTTTAAAATCGCAAATTTTTACAAAAGAAACATTGTTATATCTCCAATGCATTTGGATATGAAAAAATATAATATGATAAATAACAAAATTGAAAGTATTAAGTTATATGAAAGATGTAATAGTTATAAAAGGGAGATTTTAAAAAAGAGTAAAGTTGTATTTTGCAATAGCGAATTAGAAAAGTCCCTTATGAGGAGTGAATTTAATGTTAACACGGATTATAGGGTTATATACAACGGTGTAGAAGTAGAAAATGAAGATATACCCCTATATAATTTTACAGAAAGATATAATTTAAATAATTTTGTTTTATGTGTGGGAAGAATTTGTGAAAGTAAAAATCAACTTTCACTATGTAGCGTATGTGATCAATTAGGAATGCAGTTAGTTTTAATAGGAAGTGGAAATGACAATAGGTATCTTGAAAAATGCACCAATTTTAAAAACGTAATATATATGGGCTTTATGGATAGCTATAATGTATACAATGCCTATAGATTTGCAAAAGTACATGTGAACCCAAGTTTTGTAGAGATGCCTGGTTTATCGTCACTGGAGGCAGCAGCAAGTGGCTGCAATATTGTCTCAACACAAGAAGGCTGTGCAAGTGAATATTTTAAAGATATGGCTTTATATTGTGACCCCTATGATAATCAGAGCATCTTAAGTGCAGTAAAAAGTGGGTTTGAAAAACGTAAGAATAGTGTGCTTAAAGATTATGTTACTGAAAATTACACTTGGGAGAAATCAACAAATGAATTATATAAAAGCTATTTAGAAATCCTTAAATAAGGCTACGGTTACGGACTAAGCGTTTTTTCTTATATTATGCTTTAACGAAAAGGATATATTGCTGGAATGCTTTCATATCGCCAAGTAACTCTACAATTTATTTTATCTGCATATGCTAAAAAATTCAAACTCGCTATAATCTGTACCCTTTGTCAAGGACAATTTAAAAAAACTTATATTAAATTAAGGAGATGATTTCTGTATTGAACAGGAGTCATCTTTTCTAAATCCCATTGATATCTATATC
>NZ_JAHLEF010000012.1 GCF_018861755.1 Clostridium sp. CF012
CCATAAATTATGTAATGCTGGGCACATTAGTTATATAGAACTTGATGATTACCCAACAGGAGAAATTATAATGGACATATTAGATTATGCATATAAGCAAACAAATATTAGTTATTTGGGGATTAATTTCCATATAAGATATTGTAAAGACTGTGGAACCTATCTCCAAAGCGGGGTTCAAAAATGCAACAAATGTGGGAGCCATAATATACAAGGAATTTCAAGGGTAACAGGTTACTTAAGTTTGGATGAAAGATTTGGTAGTGGAAAAACAGCAGAGAGAGCAGATAGAATATCTCATACTGAGAATCATGTAGCTACTTATTAAAAATAAACTAAAATGTGGTCAAAATCGTGAGAGATTGGATTAATCAATTGCTTTTGATTTTCATGTATCTTATCTTATAAAAGGTGGTGTACTTTAATGATACTTCAAATAGGTGGATTTTTAGATAATTCATTATTTGATTCTTCAAAAATAAAGAATGTTCTAAAAAATCAAAAAAAATTTATATGATATAACAAGTGGATGTCAATTATGTGGTTACAGGGTATGGTATAGCAGAGCTAAGGGGAAAGACAATAAAAGAAAGAGGCAGAGCTTTAATAAACGTAGCGCACCCTAAATTTAGGAGAGTATTAATCAAAGAGTGGGAAATAAGATTTTATAGTCAGTTTGATTATTTGTCTTAAAAGGGGTGTAGTAATGGTACGTGAAGATAATAAAGCTATGATAATTGAATATGGAGAGATTGCTTTTTAACCTCTCCATATTCTCCTGTATTCTTAATACATCCTAGACACTTATTTGGATTTATTTCTTCTTTTTCAATTTTTCTTCTGCTATTTTTATATTCTCAGCAACTCTAAATTTAACTATCTTACTTATTAGTTCATAAGGGATTGGCTTTTTTATAGGGAATTGTACTGACCCCTTTGCTCCTTTATATTCAGATAATTCATCTTTAAAAGTATCAATGCCACTAGGACTTGGGTATAATCCTATGTGATTTTTAAAAGCTGCAAAATGAACTAAATTTCCATGTAGCACAAAAGTAGGCATTCCCCAACTTATCTTTTCCAGGGCATCTGGTGCAGACTCTTTTATAACTTTTCTTATCATTTTAAGTATTTCCTGAATTTCTAGAGGAAATTGCATAATATACTCATCAATTGACTTAGGAATAACTTTGTTTTCTTCCATGATTTTCTCCTTCCTATCCATCGTAGTCTTTTCAATATGTAGAACAATTCTTTACCTTAATAAGGTTACAAATAATATATTCTTCCAGTGTAGTTTACTTCTGAGTCTTCTTCGTACTCTGCATAGTCAATATATGCACCTTTAAGTTCTATAACCCTTTCCTGTATATCAAATCCTTCTATACTTATTGTCTCTATTACATTTTTTTCATTAACGCAGGTAGCCAATGTATAATAGTATTCTTCTTCTTCATTAAATATAATTGCCGTATTTAATATTCTAAAGGTTGCTTCCTTTCTAATTAGTCTATCTACATTTATAATTTTCTCAAATTCAATTTTTTCTACTCCAGCATTGTTTTTTTGTTCTTTAAATAAAAAGCTCATTCCTATTTCATCCCTTCCTATTAAATATTTTCCAACCATACCTATATGAAATGTTTATACTATCATATATATATATTTGATATAAAAACTATGTATTTTATTTTCATAATCTATTGTTAATTCTAATTAAATTTGACAACATTATTAACTGTGACTTAACGCCTCAAAGGTAATGGTTTCAACATATTATTAGATATTACAGTTAAGTGTTAATTAAACTCTTGTTAAATTTTACAAGATTCTAATTAATTTTAATTAAATTTGACTATTTCTTATAATTTCTAATTATATAAAATTCATAAGCTCTAATTATAAATTGTATTATAGCTTATACTTATTATAGTATAAATTTGTATGTTTACAAAATTTCTCTGTTAAATTGTATAAAAAAATAACCATCTAAATTAATAGAATGGTTACTTGACTGTTTAGAAACTTTCATTAAAAAGTCTATCTTTTTTATATTGCCTTGGCATTCCCTCTATTAATCCCCATACTAGAATACATGATGCAATTTTGTCTAAAAGATTATTTGTAATTTTAGCGATAAAAGAAGATACAAATATGTTATTTCCCACCTTTTGTAGCCATATAAATAAGAAATCTGTACCGGTGCCTGTTAACCCTCCATACACCCAAATGCCAATAGGTGTTCCTATTAATGGACAAACTACACTTAAAATTAAACCTGTAATTATTGCTGTAACTAAATTAAAATTAAATTTCTTAGCTATAAAACCCACTATTAATCCTACTGCTACATTTACAAGTAAAAAAGGTATATCTTTTGGGCTAAATATTATTCCAGTGATTATATTAGTTAATGCACCTACCGCAGCACCATACCATGGTCCAAAATACACTGCAATGAATATTGTTCCTATTGTATCTAAGTATAATGGCAGTTTTAAGCTACTAGTAACTATTCCGAGTACAATATTTAGTGCAATAGCTACTGCACAAAAAATCATGATAGCTACTTTTTTATTTCTCATGTTATCACCCCTATTTTTTACTTTTTACATATTTTATTATATAAGTAAATTATCATTAAATCTAATTCATAATACAAATGAATTAAGCTTTACCTATAGAGAAAGCATATACCAATTCTTTATGTTAGGTAAATATGCTACAATTTAAGTAAAGATGAAAAACATCAGATTTATATTATATAATTAATCTACTAAAAAACTTATTAATAGGATGTGAAAAAATGCTTAGAGATAAAAAGTTAATTTTACTTAGCCACTGCATATTGAATCAAAATTCTGTTGTGCTACCTCTTGCTAGATCGAAAGGTGGATTTTTAATAGCTAAATCTCTTTTAGATCAGGGAATAGGAATAATTCAGCTTCCCTGTCCAGAGTTTAAATTTTTAGGACCACAAAGAAAGCCTATGAATAAAGAAGAATATGATAGCCCTGAATATAGAACTTTATGTAGAGAACTCTTTACCCTTATTTTAGAAGACATAAAAAAATACCTAACGCAGGGTTATTCACTTGTAGGTATACTTGGAATAAACAAGAGTCCTACCTGTAGTATTACAGGTAAAAGAGGTATCTTCATGGAAGAGATATTTTCTATTCTTAAGGAGCAAGCTATAAATATAAACTACTTCGACATACCTGAGGACTATACAGATGATATGGATTTATCTAAATTATATAACAAACTTAAAATTAGCTTAAATATAAATTCTACGCCTTGAATAAAATACACCCCTACTATTAAATATATGGCTATGTTTAAGAGTGGTGTTGAAAAAATTACATAAATTAAGGGGAGACAAATTTCTTCCCTTAATTTACGTTTTAATAATATTCCTATACTGATTTGTAAAAATAAATATTATTTGAAGTCTTTAGTTTTATTCTTGTATTTGTTCAACTTCACCTTACTTAAATACACATTAACAAAAAAGAGTACAAGATAAACTATCAGCATATCTATTATAAGCGTAAGTATATCTATACTCTCTGTCGTAAATAGTGTTTTATTGATTGGTGAATTATTAATAGTTAAAAACGATAATGGATAGCCAAAATAACTTGAGTGACCATCTGCTGATTGTGATTGATACGGAAGTACATAAGCTATTAGTAAAGTTATCCACGCTGACCAATTAAAAATCTTCTTGTTAAACTTCATAAATATCACCCCCATCTTGTCAATTCATATAAAATACCTTGTCGTTTTTCGTTGCTAATATTTTCTATATTATACTTTATTTATAAACTAAATATAACATAATTATATATAAATTGATTCCCTGATTTTAAAATCCTTTAACTTTGTATTACTAAGAGATGAATGTGTCTGAACTAACAAATGCTTGGTTTTCACAGTATCCTTCTCTGTCTTGAAGAACTCTAACCATTTAAACCAGTACATATAATTAGCAAGATATTTTGTGGCAACACTATGAAATCCATACATCCATTCTTTTAATTTGCTGTGAAAAGCATTTATATGCTGTATATGGTATATGCCTTCCTTATGTTTACCACGTTTAATCTGCTGTAGTTCTATATTTAAATTATTGGCAAACTTAATATAACTCTTATGAGAGTCAGTGCAGAGGGTTGAATTATTCTCAATCCTACCTGCAAAAAGTCTTTCTAAATCTGTATGCTTCATTCTACCTTTACATATTAGTTCCGTCACAATGTTTCCTACTCTATCAATAGCTTGATTCATAGCTATAGCAGCCATCAAGATACGGGGAATAAATCAATTAAATAGCTTAATGTATTTGTGCAGACTCAATAATTAAGTTAGTGCAGGTTTCAAAATCTTAAATTAACATATAAATTGGGTGCATGCAAAAAAATATTTTAGCATATTATCGGAAACTTTACAGTAGTTTAATATAGGGTATTTTTGAACGCCAGAGGGGGATAATTTATGAGAATAGCTCTTAAGAAAAGAAATCCAATAACACTTTGGTTTATAGCCTTCATTCTTTTAATAGCAGCACTAATATATATGATTATTACTATTTTCTCGAATTTTGAAACGCCCCTAAATAAGCCTCAATATATTGCAAATGGTCAACAATACGATGCATTAATAAATGGAAATGATTTAGTGTCCTATGCAAATACATTTTTAGGGATGCAGTATTTATGGGGTGGAACAACACCCGCAATATTAGATACTACTGGAAAATATATAAGTGGTGGCTTTGATTGTTCAGGGTTTGTGCAGTATATCTATAAAAACTTCGGTATAGCTTTACCTAGAACGTCTATGGACCAGATAAATAATGGTACACCTGTTAATATAAATAACCTTGAAGTGGGTGATTTAGTTTTTTTTACGACAAACATAGCTCTACCCCATGAAGTATCTCATGTGGGTATATATATTGGAAATAATAAATTCATACATTCTCCCAGTGCAAGCGATGTTATAAAGATATCTGAATTAACTGGGTATTACAAAGAAAAGTTTGTTATTGGTAAAAGAATAATTCATTAATTTGCTACAAATCCTAATTAAGACCTTGCTCTAATTTAAATTTTCAGATTCATACTTTCTTTAAATTTCCGCAATTGCTTTTACCGATACAGCATATTCTGACGGCGTCATATTGGTGGATTTTTTAAAAGATCTTGAAAAATAGTGTACAGAATCATACCCCAGCTTTTGAGAAATCTCTGTAAAATTATTTTTCCCTTCTCGAATCATCTTTTTTGATTCTTCTATTTTCAGATACTTAAAATAAGCCATTACCCCTTGATTTGTCCCTTTCTTAAAAGTAGTTTTCAAATGAGTTTTTCCCATTGCAAAAGTATCACAGATATCATCAACGCTAAAATTTTTATCCACATTTTCTTTTAGGTATTCTATAATATTTTGTACAATATCATCTTCCATCCGTTCTTTTGTTGCAAATGAAAATCTCTCTATGTTCATTATGGAAACATCTTCTCGCACAAGTTCTATTAAAAAGATTTCAAGGTAATTTTTAATTAGTTGTTCTGCTCCAAAGTTTTCATTTATCTCACTGCGCTCTCTTTTAATCAGTTTAGTGTAAATCTTACCTAAATTATTGGTATATGTTGCTTTTCCTTCTTTAATAACCTCTGCCAACCTATTTTTCTTCATTGAAGAAAGTTTTAAAATTTTATTTTCAAAAAATTTCATAGATTGGGACATACATTCAAAGCTTATTACCACAATGTTAGGTGCTATTGTTCCATTTGCCCACACACTATGGAATTCGTTAGGCTTATGAAATACAATATCTCCCTGTTGCAACTTATATCCTTTTGTATCTGCCATTATTTCAACTTCACCTTTATCTACGTATAGTAATTCCCAAAAATCGTGTTTTTCCCCTTTAAAAACATAATCACTTGCAAATTCAAAATAATGTATTGTAATAATCCTCTCTATAAGAATAACTGTTTCTATTATTGTTTTATAAAATATAGCATCCACAATTTCACCCTCTCTGTTGCCTTTTAATTGACTGAAAATATAAATAATGTAACTATACCTGTAAATCTAAATTTTGTAGTAAATTATATAATTATTATAACATACTGAAATTCGCTGTACGCGGCACAATATTTTTTCAGAAGGAGACTATGTAATGAAAAAACGAAAATTAAAAATCTGAAATGTACAATGTACATTTCAGATTTTTAATTTTATCTATATGTTTTATTTTTTTAATTCATTAATAAAGTCCCTCATATTAACCACTCTATTCTCAACTCTGGCTTTTTCTGCTGCAAAAGCCAGTAGATGACTTTGAACAGAAGTAATTGCCGAAGTACGTCCTTCCACTTTTCCATCTGATTCTACAAGTTTAACAAAATCTTGCATTATTCCATAATCTCCGCCGCCATGTCCACTTACGCTATTGCTTAACTTTATAACATTTTTGTTTCCTGTAATAAAATCAATGATTTCAATTTCGTTTCTCTCCATTGAGCCTCTTATTTCTCCTTTAGTACCCATGAATTTCATAGTTCTACCGCATTCTGCTGTAAAAGCGCACATTGTAAAAGCAACAGTAACTTCATTTTCAAATTCCATATTTACTACTTGATGATCTACAACATCATTATCACAATGATATACACATCTTCCATAAGGGCCTTCTTTTAAGGCTTGTGTTCGGGCTTCTAAACTTGTATCTGTGCTAATTACAGACGTAGGCCAACCTATATTAGCTGTAAGATAAGTTTTTGGTCCATAATAAGGACATTCCTTTGCCACAAGGCAACCATCTAGACATCTCTTTGGCGCTCCTACTGGTGCATTTTCAGATTTAAAGTAAGTAAGAGATCCGAAGGAAGAAACAGATTTACATTCCGAATCAATGAGCCATCTCAAAATATCCATATCATGACAACATTTTTGCAAAATCATAGGACTGGATTCCTTTGAATTTCTCCAGTTTCCTCTAACAAAACTATGTGCTTGATGCCAATGTGCTACATTTTCATTATGTTGAACAGAAACAAGTCTTCCAATCTTTCCTTCTTCTAATATTTTTTTTAATGTAAAAAAGAAGTTAGTGTATCTAAGCACATGACAGATTGAAAAGACCCTTCCATTTTTTTCTGCAGCTTCGCCCATTTTTATACATTCACCAGGGTCTATGGACATAGGCTTTTCAAGTAAAACGTGATACCCTAGTTCTAAAGCTTTCATTGTTGGCTCAAAATGCATCTGGTCCTGTGTGCATATAAGCACTGCATCCGCCATTTTAGGTTGCTCTAATAGTTCCTTCCACCCAACAAAACAAGCTTCCTCTAAAATTCCATGATCATTTTTAAATTTTTCTCTTCGATCAATTAGTGGTTCTGCTACTGCAATAAATTCGATTTCATTGGGATTATCTAGTGCATAGCTTCCATAACCTGTCCCTCTATTTCCTGCACCTATAAGTACTGCTGTAATTTTTTTCATACCATTACATCTCCTTATTTAAAAATTATTTTAAGTTTATGTTTTTTACTGATTTTTTATAGTTCTGCACTTCTTAGCTCTTGCTTCCAGACATTGCAATTCCTTGTATGAAAGCCTTTTGGAAGATAATAAACAATACAATCATAGGCCATATTGCAAGAACGGAGCCTGCCATTAACACTGGATAATTAGTTGTATGTAAGCCTTGCAAAGAAGCAAGCCCAGCAGAAAGTGGCATTTTATCTGGAGAGGTATTTACAATAAGTGGCCACATTAGATCATTCCAACTCCATAAGGCAGTAAAAATAGCTAGTGCTGTAAGACCTGGTTTTGCTAAAGGCATCATAATTTTCCAATAAATCTGAAAGTGATTACAACCATCAAGCATTGCTGCTTCCTCTAATTCTTTTGGCAAAGACATGAAAAATTGACGCAAAAGAAAGGTTCCAAAAGCACTAAATAAGCCTGGTATAATCAGTGCACTAATACTATTTAACAATCCAAGTTTTTGCATAATTAAATATTGTGGCAACAAAAATATTTGCCCTGGTACCATCAAAACAGACAATACAATAATAAAGATAAAATTCTTACCTGGAAATTCTATCCTTGCAAAAGCATATGCAGCCATAGAACAAAGCATTACCTGTCCAACTGTCTTTGCAATTGTAGAGATAATTGTATTCCAATAAAATTGCATAAATGGAAGAGTTGCAATTACTTCGCTATAGTTGCTCCATTTAAGTTTACTTGGAATAATTATTGGTGGAATTTGTGTAGATTCACCTAAGGTCTTAAGCGATGTTAAAATCATCCATATGAAGGGGATAACTGTTACACATACTCCAAAAATAAGAATGACATGAATCAACGTTTTATTGTTTTTACCTTTACGCATTTTTTTCTCTCCTCCCTCTATTTCAGATTAATAATTAACCCACTTTTTCTGTAATTTAACTTGTATAATTGTAATAACCATAATCACAGCAAATAGCATCATTGCAATGGCAGATGCATAACCTTTTTCATGAATAATAAAGGCGTTTTTATAAAATAGATAAACTACGGATTGTGTATTTTCTAACGCAACACTGGTAATGGGAATCATCATAAAGATATAATCAAATACCTGAAAAGCCCCAATAAGTGATATTATCAAAACAAAGAATATGGTTGGAGTTAAAAGTGGTATTGTAATCTTAAAAAATTTTGTAAAGGGCCCCGCTCCATCTATTTCGGCTGCTTCATAATAGGTATCTGGAATTCCTTGAATTCCAGCCAAAAATATCACCATATTATAACCTACTGTCATCCATATAGAAACAACAATAATAGCGTATAAAGCTATTTTTGGATCTGAAATCCATGCTCTTCCTTGAATTCCAAATTTGGAAAGCACAAAATTTATAAGACCGTAATCTCCATTATAAAGCCATTTCCAAACCATAGCTACTGCCGCTGGCATAGTAACTGCTGGTAAAAAATAAAGGGTTCTATATGCACCAAGCCCTTTGACTTTACAATTCAACAAGGTAGCCACCAAAATAGATAAAAAGATGCTTATGGGTACAGCTATAACTGTGAATTTCAATGTATTCCCTAATGCGATCCATAGATTCACATCGCTAAACATACTCACATAATTTTTCATCCCCACCCAAGCATATTCTCCAAAAACCCCTAAATCTGTAAAGCTATACATGAGCGTTTTGAAAAATGGGTATATATAAAATACTATTAATCCCGCTACTGTTGGAAGAATCATCAAATATCCCCAAAAATAATTGTTCAAATTCCTATTTATAATGCTTCTATTTTTACCAGTGCTTTCTCCGTTACATTGAATTTTTGGCAGTTTTTCTTCCATATTTAACATAATCCTCCTCTGTTATGTATTAAGAAGCTATGATTATAAACTTTTTCCTTGAATTTAAAATCACAGCTTCTAAAAAATATTTCTTACTTATTTTCTTCTGCAAGGATTTTATTCATTTCTTCTGCAATTTTCTTACAAGCAACTTCTGCAGTAACTTGACCCGCCCAAGCCATTTTCAAATTATCCATTTCCAAGGCATTCCATTTTGCTGTTTCCTTTGAAGATGGGTACATTACAGAGTATTCAAGTTCATCTACATAAGCTTTTCCATTAAATTGTTTTGTTGCATCAAGGAAAGCTTGAATTGCTGGTTTGTATGCCGGAATTGCTACCCCTGCACTTGCTTGAATATCATTTGCTTCTTTTCCACCTAAATATTTAACAAATTCCCAAGCCGCATCGGGATTTTTTGTTTTTGCATAAATAACATTTCCTAATCCATGAATTACAGCTGCTCTTTTTTTCATTTTTGGCATTACAACTAAGTCTACTTTATCTTTTGTATATTCATTTTTTGCAAATTCTGAAAGCATCCAAGAACCTTGGTATACCATCGCTACTTTTCCAGATTCAAAAAGATTAGCTGGCTGAGTATCTCCCATTTGTTGTGCAGTTGGAGAGGACCCATCTTTAATTAAGTCAAGCCAACATTGAATTCCTTCAATAGTTTCTGGTTTATCATATCCTGAAACTTTTCTATCTTCTGATATAGCAAATCCACCACTTTGCAATGTTGTGTTATAATATCCTTCTTGATCGTTTTGTGGAGCAGCTATACCATATATTCCTTTTGATTTATTTGTAAGCGTTTTCGCTACTTCCCTAAGTTTATTCCAATCCCAAGTATTATCTGGATAAGGGATTTTTGCATCATCAAATATTTTTTTATTGAACCACAGTGCTGTAGTATCCCAATCCTTTGGCATACCATACTTTTCATCTTTTATTGTATACAAGTTAATTAGAGACTCTGGAAAAACTGAAGTGTCAAAATTATCTTTTTTAAATTTTTCTCCTATAGGCATTAACATTTTCCCACCAACATATTGAGCTATATGAGGTCCATTCATCCAAAATACATCTGGAAGATTTCCGCCAGTCGCTTCTGTTTCTAGTTTTGTCCAATACTGTTTAAATGGAGTAATTTCCACTTTTACTTTAATGTTAGGATGGCTTTTCTCAAAAGCAACTGCAATTTGTTTCATAGATGCTTCCTGATTCTTGTCCCAAACACCATAAGTAAGGTTTACCACCTTGTCTTTTGCCCCCCCTTCATTTGAAACCGTTTTAGATGAACTACATCCTGAAATAACGGAACCTAATAAAGATAAGCCAAGAATCAAAGATACTAATTTTGTTTTTTTCATTTTTTAATTCCCCCTTGTAATCGTTTTAGATCATACTATCGAGGATATCTTAAAATGAAAAGATATGTAACAAACAATTTTTATTTTAAACAAACATTTTATAAATTGTGAATATTCACTCTTGTTTTTTAACCATACATTTTTAATATTTCCATACTATTTTTAATAAAAACTTCTATCTAGCCTATATTTTTCAGTGTTTCATGAATCGATTGTATTGTTTTTGTTTAATTTGAATTAATTCCTCTAATCCTAGGCTTTTCAATTCACGAATATACTTATCAAAATTCTTCAGTGGATCATCCCCAATTATAAACCGGATCATCATTTCATCTCTATAAGTGGATATATTATTTTCTAATATAGTCAATCTTTCTTGTTCTTCTTTATTTGCCAAAAGCATTGGAAAAGGTTTTTTTAATACTGGTTTTATGAGTTCTGGCAAGTTTTTAAAGTTAGGGTCTAAAGATAAAATTTGAAGATACTGTTCTCTCTGTTGAATCCAAGGTACGGTAGGCCATGCACCTACAGTTCGCAAAGCATCCGACAGACCTAATCCCTCTTTATTTTGAATTACGAAATCAGTAAAGCTTTCTTTTCCCTGTTTTATTACATAGGTTTTCCCTTCAATCCCCCAAGCCATATACCGAATTCCCTCTTCACTCCATAAGTAATCCAATAATTTTATTGCCAACACTGGATTTTTGCAGTTCTTGCTAATACTACTAAACCTCTTATCTATAACAAAATAAGAATCCAAGCTTCGCTCTTTTTTTTCTCCTAGTGGTGGAAGAATTGGTATATATTTTGCCTGTATTTTCCCTCTGCTGTGGAGAAGTTTTTGCCAAGAATTGATCCAATCCGGATAATTTACATAAGCCCCCACCTTGTCCTTCACTACTTTCATCTGGGTAGATTCAATTGCCTCCATCCCAAAGTCTTGATCTATCAAACCTTCTTTATAAAGTCCTTGAACAAAAGACAAGTATCCTCTCATTCTTTCATCTGCCCATTGGTATATTACTTTATCATTCTCTACCTTGAAATCGCTACCAGACATAAGCTCTAATCCGAAAGCTTCTCCAAAATAATAAGGACTACTGCCAAAAGGAATTTCGTCTTTCTTTCCATTTCCATTTGGATCTTTTTCCTTAAAAGCTTTTAATACTGTATGCCATTCTTCTAAAGTATTGGGTTCTTTTAATCCCAACTGCTGTAGCCAGTCCTTTCGAATCGTGAAGGTATTTGGCAAAGTATCTGAGCTGCCCTCAATAATGGATGCCAATCCGTAAATATGTCCATCTGCACTGGTCATCAATTCTTTTGAACCTGGGTACACTTTAAAAGCTTTCTCTATATTGGGCGCATATTTTTCTATTAAAGTTTCCAAGGGTATAAATAATCCTGTTTGCCCATATTGTGTGGGATCAGAATTTGGCACAACTAAAAGATCTGGCAAACTTTCTTCATTGGACAGTTTTAGCTGCATTTCTGCTATATACTGGCTATTTGGCAATGCTTCCCACTGAATTTCGACATTGGTTTTCTTTTCTATTTCCTTCCATACTTCAAGTTGCTTATTTAGGCTTGATGGCGCATAATAATTATCATTAGATGCCCAGGTTAATGTAGTCGGTTTCTCTGTTAAGGGAAGTTTGTATGAAGATTTCTCATTTTTCTCTTCTAAGCTAGTATTTTTCACATTCGGTGGTTTTTCTTTATCTTTTGTACTGCAACCACTACTAAATATAATAATAAGCAAACCTATGCACAATAAAAATCTTGATTTTATTTTTTTCATAAGATTCCACTCCTCTTCTACTAGGGTCTTTTGCACAAATACTATATCTACTTAGAAATAATGTATTCACTTGGCGTGATTCCTTCATATTTCTTAAATACCCGTCTAAAAGTTACATCGCTATTGTATCCAACTAATACAGAAATTTGCAATATGGTCATCTGTCCAGTCAACAATTCTTTTGCTTTTGCTATTTTTTTTCGGTTTAAATAATCCAAAAAATTACTTCCAATCTGTTCTTTAAAGAATTTGCTTATATAAGGTACAGATTTATTTACGGACTCTGCCAACGCATATAAAGATATACTAGGGTTGTTACAATTTTCTTCTATGTATTTAAGAATATTTATTTTTAGAATTTCGTTATGGCTTGTTTTATTTTCTGAAATCTCATCACAAATCTTTTCACATAATTCATTTAGGTATTCTTGTAACTCTGCTAAGGTTTCCACCTTCATGATATGTTTTTCATCTATTGTAACTAAAGTGTCAAATTTTAAATCATTTAATGCCTTTAGAGCTGTTCCGATTAAATCGTAAAATAAGCATCTTCCATTATTTAAATACATATTATTTCCTTGCACATTTTTAGATATAATTTCTTCAATTACTTTCCTAGTTTCTATATATTTCCCTCTTCGTATTGCATTTAAAATTTCCAGTTCTTTGTCTATGGGATAATAATAGGTAGTGCTAATTTTACTTATTTCTTCATAAAATATGATATCGCTTTTATCATTAGTTAAGCGGTACTCCATAGCATTGCATGCCTCTTCATAAGAAAATTTTACATGTTTTATTGAATTATAGGGCTTTCCTACCCCCATACTGCATTTTGTAAAAAGTTCTTCTTCCATAATTTTCTTTAATAAAAGAGTACTTTCTTTTATTTTCTGTAAATTTTTCATATTTACTATTGCCACTTTTTTTGTACTATTCACCTCTACTAAATGCACCTTTGCTTCAAAACTTTTCATTTGTTCCGCCACCCTAATACTTAATCCACTATGAAGACCTTTAACATTTTCTAAAACAACTAAAACTACTATATAGTTTTCAAAGGGAAATTCAATTTCTAAAGAGCGCATCAGCTCTGCAGATGATTTTTCTCCATTTACATTTCCACTTAGATGCTGTAATAGCGCTGAATTTCTTAAAAAAGGCATTTGCTGTTCAGATTTTTTTCTAAGTAAATCTTCTTCGCTTAATAGTAAATAAATAGATTTACTTAAAAAATCATATTCACTGCTACACTCTGTTTCTTTATCACAAAACCTACCTTTCATTATGTTTACTAAATTTTCCACAGGTTTATAATTATAATTGGTAAATAAATAAGATAAACCCAACCCTATAAGAGAAAGAAGAATTGCAATTAAAATTGTAGCTATTTTTATACGATTTATATCAACCATTGCAATGCTATAAGGAATTATAGTAATATACTTCCATTGATTTACAGGAGAAATGTGATAAAAAACCAAATATTTTTTTCCGTTTATTTTCAATATATCTTGCAGCTTATTCATATCTTTTGAAAGTTTAACATTTTCTATATCAGACAAAATGTTTTTTTCACTATTTAAGGAAGTAACTAAATTCCCATATTGATTTAAAACATAAATAGAGCTATCATTGGATATTTGAAACCCCTTCAATCTATCATTCATTTCTTTTTCTTTTATATAAGAAAGGAAAAAGCCATGTGGTTTTTGGTCTATGGACGGAAGAGATTGTACATAACTAAATACCTTTTCTTTTTTTCCGTTAACTGTTAAATTTGACGCAGTAAAAATTTCCTTTATTCCATAGGAATTGAAGAGATGCTTCCACTGCACATACTCATAATTTTCTAACGTATAACTATCATCAAAGAAAGTTTCAGCATTTTGGGTACCAGCAGAAGATATTACAAATTCTTGTTTGGGAAATATTAACGCAATGGTATTTATGAAGTTATTGCTCACATCATATCCTTTTAATTCCAACACGTGATTATTCAATTCTATCTTACCCATGCGTGAATTGTCGAAAGATGGGCTTTCTGTATACATCATCTTTTTCACCCAAGGAGTGTAGGATAATTGAACACACAAATTGCTTACATCTTTAATTTTTATATCCATAGAATTGCTTAATTCCTTCATCATAGCCACATAAGATTTTTCCATTTGTTTGTTTAAAGTAGTACCAGCCCACCAATAGCTTAATGTTCCCAAACAAATAATCGGAACTAAAAAAACAACTAAATAGGATAAAAAAAACTTATTAAATAAATTTCTCATTTTCCAGCCAACTCCAATACTTTTTTTCTTAAAGTTTGCTTTTAAATAGGTAAACTCAAAGTATACTTAACGTCCTTCTATTTAAAAGTTATATCTATTCATTTTAACATATAATTTTTTATTTAATGAAATTTAAAAATACTCCAAACTTATTTTGTCATAGATGCTTTTCTAATAAACCTTTTCATTATTATTTTAATTTTTTATTATTATATTTTACATGATAATAAAATAAATATATTTGTCTTCTTGGTCTATTTATTTATACATTTGGTCAAAAGCCATAAGTGTTCCAGGTTTACTCTTAAATCCTACATGAAGTACTCCACTATTTCTTCCACTTGTGACTATCCTATACCGCGGAGCCAGGAAAAGTCAATAATATATGAAGCCTCCGCCATTCTATTCAATTCTTATATCATAAAACAAAGAGGCTGGAGTATAGAAAGTTCATTCCTATACTCCAGCCTCTTTTAATTCATATTATCTATTTAGTTTTTAATTTAATCTAATACCTTGCTGCCTTACCAATTTCTATAGACGAATTTAGCCTGCTTTAATTTAAGTTTTTTAATTACTCGTAGTACCCGTGGACGATTATAACGTTGGAGTATCATAGGGTATATATTCAAAAATATATTAATAATTATTAACCACATTGTTTCCTTAAATGAATACACCATAAAAACATATAGGGTAATGAGGGCAATTATAATAGCGATAATTCCGTGTCCAAATTCAGAGGCCCTTGTTCTGAACTCATAATATTCTAATAAAATTAATGATTTTCTAATGGGGGTTTCCTTTTTTCTACTTCTCTCCCAACCAATTAATACTAGGAATTTTCTGAAAAAATCAACGCCAAGGCACTTGTATATTTTTCCTTCCTCTTCAATAGGGTGACTATTAAAATAAGATGATTTAAGTTCTGGTATCAACAATGTTTCCCCTATAGACATCCAAATCATTAGTGTGACGTTTAGTGTAATACTATATGATAGAGATTTCATACTCATAAAGGGAAATAGAATGAATAACCCTACCCCAAATGTGGTGATTCCTACAATAATCCACTTAAGAAAGGTGTTTTTATTTACTTTGATCATTTTATATGCACTGCCTTTCTTTTAAATCCCTTAAAGAGGATTTGTGGCTTGACATTACAGACTGAAAATAGGTAAGTATAATTCCAAGGAGCAAAAGAAAAATGTTTAGCAGGAATGGAAGCCTACGATCTATGCCAGATAAAATTCCTGCAATCCATCCAAAGGGAGATGTAAACGCAACAACTATAACAAATAATATAGCCATTATTCTAGCTCTTTCTTGTGGATCTACTAGAAGTACTTGCATAGAATCAAGAAGTGGACTTATAAGGGATATACTACAAGCTTCTAAAATTATACTTATTACTAGCATGAAATATCCACTATCTGGAGTTACAATTAAAAGAATTTGACTAATTATGAACAAGGAAAATCCAATAATCAAAGGCTTCTTAAATCTTAAGGCTCCAATCCTATGAACTAAGGTAAAGAAGAAGATAATCATAACTGAGGCACGTATAAAAGGAAATATCCCTATAAACCTAGCTGGTATATGAATTCTTTCAGTTACAATAATTGCCCAGAAGGTATTATTTACTACCCCTATTATACTCATAATAAGCATAATTCCTAAGGTAAGTAAGGTTTCTGGGGTTTTAATTATTTGTATAAAGACTGTAGAATATCCCTTAAGTAAGGTAGGAATATTTGTGTTTTTTGTTTCTTCCATTCTAATCACGCCCTGCCTTGTTTCTGTAGAATACCTATTAAGTAGCAAGAACTTAGAAGTCATTATAACAAAAGAAATAATATAAAGAACTCTAACAGTTGGGACCAATTCAAATTTACCTATAAAAATTCCTGATATTGGTGCAAAAAATGCAGCACCCAATCCTAAAATGTAAACCCATGTATATATATTTACAATTTGCTCTTTATCACAATCCTCAACTAATAAGCAACTCCATGAATTCATTGTGACACGGGAAATACTATTTATTACAGCTGCTAGCACAAAATGAGAGAAATTCCTTGAAAAAGCCCATATCAAACAGGGAATACTCCAGGATAAAATATCAAAAATAAAAGTAGTTCTCTTCCTTCCTAGCTTGTCTGTAATTACTCCTCCAAGAAGTGAAAAAATAATTTGAAAAAACATTCCTATACTGGCTATAAAACCAATTTGGCTATCTGTAAGCCCCAAAGTGTACATATATATAGAAACATAGGGAGCAAATAAATTAAAAGGAATACCCCATAGTGGTTCAGTATAAACGCAGGCTCTAGGATTTCCTTTTAAGTGCATTAGTGTATGGATTAGTGGATGTTGTTTTCTCATAGCTCTATCCTTCCATTTACCCTTTTATCTTTTTATCTAGTTCATATTGATTATAGTATAAATTTGTATATTTATCAAAACTATTCTTTTCATCATCTGGTGCCACCCACGTGGCAAGTGGCAAAAATATAATGGATAGGCACTAAATGCCTATCCATTTTCTATATGTTTATTAAAGTCTGCCTGCCATATTTATTTTCATCATATTTTAATAATAACTGTGTCAAATGCTCAGTATGTTCCTTTTCATCATTAATTATCGAAAATAATGCATACCTAATATCTTGATATGGAATGGTAACTAACAGTTGTTCATAGAGGATTACAGCTTCAAATTCGCCTTTTATATCTTGTCTTATATTATTTAATATAATCTGTTTATCATATTTAGGTGTATATATCTGCATCGGTGATATTGGACCTGATTTATCGCCTATATGTTCTTTATAGCTTTTATATTGAAAAGGATCATATTTACGAAGCAATGTAAGAATCATACCGTAGTGTTTCTTTTCTTCTTCCATGATATGGTTCCAAATTGCATTTATATCTTCCATATTTGAGTTTGCAATGTGTTCGGCATAACCGTTTATGGCAATAATTTCAGCTATTAATATTTCTCTTAGCTTATTAGTATCAATTTTCGCAAAACCTTGAGGCTGCCCATTACTGTTGGTGTAACTCATTTTTATACCTCCAATGTTTATTATTAAACGATTACCAAAATTAGAAACCGCTATATAATATCAGTTTTGATTATACCAATCACTAATATTTACCCCTCAATAAATAAAGCCAATTCCCTGTTAAATCTGTCTTTCTCATCATAGAACAATGCGTGACCACTGAATTCAAATGGGATAAGTTTAGAATTTTTAATGCCTTGTTTTTGTGCCTGAGCTAATGGAAAGAGGCAGACCTTGTCATGAATACCATGAAGAATTAAAGTTGGAACGCTTATTTTACCAAGATCATAGAATAGGCGCTCTTCACCTAACCAAGTGGTGGAGGTTGCTGCAGTGCCCCAGCTTGATGCTTGTAGCCCCAATTGAAATATCCAATCTGAGAACGCCTCAGTTATATACTGAAAGAAAAACATGTCACCGAACCCCCTAAGCATCTTAGGACGATCATTATATGTTTCCGTTATAATATCTTTAACAACTTTTTCTTCTAAGCCATAAGGAAAATATGGACGCTGGATTAGACTCGGAGCTGCTGCTGCAAAAAGAGCTAGTTTCGATACTCCATACTGATTGTGCCTAGCCATGTATCTAATAGCGATCGCTCCTCCTGTGGAGTGACCCGCTAATGTAAAATCCTTTAATTTAAGTGCATCTACTACACCTCGAACATCATCTGATAATCTATCGTAGTCATAACCTTCAAATGGCTTATCAGATTCCCCGAATCCCCTCTGATCAATACCAATACATCTGTATCCCATCTTGGGAAGTTGATTAAACTGATATTCAAACAGCTTGTGATTTCCAGGCCAACCATGAAGAAACAATATTGTCTTTTCACCCTGGGGGTTAATATCCTCTACATAAATCTTCACATTTTCTTCTACCCTTATATAATATCCCAATCAAATACCTCCATGAATAATAATCTTACACTCATATTCTATTCTTATTGGGATGATTTTATTAATTATTTATGTTTTATAATAAGAAATTTACTAAATAGATTTAGCCGAGGTTTCCCCCGGCTATTTTGATTAAACTATTTTGCAGTTTTACCTTCAACGTATGCTCTATCAAAGTACATCATACCTGTAGGTATCTTACGAACTCCCTTTACATATGTCTTGCAAGCTACGTTACTTACATAGAAAGCTACTGGAATCATTGGCATATCATCCATCAGTATTTTTTCTGCATCATGTAACATTTGCATTCTTTTAGCCGGATCTACTTCTTTTTTTGCACCGAGTACAAGTTCATCATATTTTGGATTGTTATATCTAGGGTGATTATTTCCATCAGTACTTACCATAGTATCCAAAAAAGTCATTGGATCCATATAGTCACCAATCCAACCATCTCTAGATATTTGATAGTCTCCTGTTCTTCTTTGAGGAGTGAATACTTTCCAATCTACTTCAGTTAATTTAATATTTACGCCTAAACTCTTTTTCCACATATCTTGAACTGCCTGTGCTATTTTTGCATGTGTCTCACTTTTGTTATAAGCATATTCAAATGCTGGGAAGCCCTTTCCATCAGGGTAACCTGCTTCAGCAAGAAGTTTCTTTGCCTCTGCTATATTACCTTTTCCATCATAGAAATCTCCACCAACAGTTCTAAACTCTTTAGAGGCATCTGAATCACCGATACCGTAAGGAACCCATCCAGTTGCTGGTTTACGAGGATCTTTCCAAACTGCTTCAATTAGTAGTGGTCTGTCTATAGCTAGAGCTAATGCCTTTCTAACTTTAGCATTATCTAATCCCTTTACTTCGTTATTAAGGGATATATAATAATTTCCTATATATGGTACTGAAACAGCTTTTTTATCAGCAACTAATTTTGGTATATCGTTACTTGGTAGATCATCAAGGTAATCTACTTCTCCTGTTTCAAAAGCAGCAAGAGCAGAAGTTTGTTGAACTATCATTACAAACTTCATTTTATCAAGTTTAACTTCGGCTTTATTCCAATAATTATCGTTTTTTACATATTCCATACTGGCATCATGTGTCCATGAAGTAAGTTTAAAAGGTCCATTTCCTATATAGGTTGCAGGATCAAGTGTCCATTTTTCAGAGTCTTTTTCTACTATATCCTGCCTTACAGGCATCAAAGTTGAAAGTGCACAAAGTTGTAAGAAATATGGGGTTGGAACTTCTAGCTCAACTTCAAGAGTGTAATCATCTGTTGCTTTTACACCAACAGTTTCTACTTTAGCTTTTCCTCCATTGTATGCTTGACCATTCTTTAAATAGTATAATTGGTTTGCATAATCTGAAGCAGTTTTAGGATTCAAAACTCTTTTCCAAGAATATTCAAAGTCCTTTGCAGTTAAAGCCTTTCCATCTGACCACTTAGCATCTTTTCTTATATGAAACACATATTTCGTAGGTTTTGCTGCATCAAAATCAACACTTTCAGCAGTAGCTGGTACTGGTTTATTGTTTTCATCTAGTCTCATAAGACCCTCAAAAACTTGATTTGCTATTGTCATTCCACCTACAGTTGTTAGAAGACTTGGGTCTATAGTATCCGGTTCAGCCCCAACATTATAAACAACGGATTGCTCCTCCACTACTTTTGTCTCCGATTTTGTTGCTTCCTTTACAGGTGCTTTAGTAGTACAACCTACAAGCATAGTCACACTAAGTGCTATGCATAGAGCCAGAGTTATTTTTCTGCTTAACTTTTTCTTGTTCAATATTAACATCCCCCTTCAAATTATAATTATCTAAATATTTAAGGATTAAGCTTGTTACACTCTGTCCTTTAATAAAGATGACAGGCTACTTGATGGTCTCCACCCATACCCTTTAATTCTGGAGTTACTTTGGTACAAATTTCTTTAACAAATCTACATCTACCTGCGAACCTACATCCTTCAGGTGGATCAATAGGACTTGGAATATCTCCTTCTAATATAATTCTATGACTAGCCGCAGCTTCATCAGGATCTGGTAATGGTATTGAGGATAATAGTGCTTGTGTGTATGGATGTAATGGATGTAAATATACCTCGTTACTATCACCGATTTCCATCATCTTACCTAAGTACATTACTCCAACTCTTTTTGAAATATGCTTTACCATAGATAAATCATGAGCTATAAAAAGGTAAGTAAGTCCCATGTCTTGTTGTAATTCTTCTAACATATTCACTATTTGAGCCTGAATAGAAACATCAAGCGCTGAAATAGGTTCATCACATACTATGAAATCTGGCTCAACTGCTAGAGATCTAGCAATACCTATTCTTTGTCTTTGGCCACCAGAAAATTCATGAGGGTATCTATTTATGTGTTCGTTATTTAAACCAACAATGTCTAACAATTGTTTAATTCTATCTTTCCTATCATTACCAGTTGAAAGTTTATGAATATCAATAGTTTCACCAATAATGTCTCCAACTGTCATTCTAGAATCTAGGGAAGCATAAGGGTCTTGAAATATTATCTGCATTTCTTTTCTAAAAGTAAGCATCTTCTTTGGGGATAAGGTTTCAATATGATGACCATTATATATAATTTCACCAGAAGTTGGTTCGTAAAGCTTTAAAAGGGTCCTGCCACAGGTGGTCTTTCCACATCCAGATTCTCCTACCAGACCTAAGGTTTCTCCTTTTTTTATATCAAAGCTTAAATCATCAACCGCCTTAACAAAGCTATTTCCTTTTCCGAAAAGTCCTTGTCGTACAGGAAAATATTTTTTTAGGTTTCTTACGGACAATAGGTATTCCTGCTCCTTCATATTATCTGCTCCTTCCTAAGTGGTCTTTCTACCTTTGGGGCATCTGGATGATTTAACCAGCAGGCAGCACTATGAACACTACTTGTTGAATCGATATTATCAATTAAAAAATGCTCAGGCATCTCCGACATACATACTTCCATGGCGTAAACACATCTTGGAGCAAAGGGACACCCTTTTGGAGGGTCCAACAAATCGGGTGGTTGTCCCTCTATAGGTTTCAATTTTTCACGTACGAGATTCTTAGGATTAGGAACACTATTTAAAAGCCCCCAAGTATAAGGATGTTTTGGATTATAAAAAATATCTCTTGTGCTTCCTGTTTCAACGATATATCCGCCATACATTACATTAACACTATCGCAAAGATCTGCTACAATGCCCAGATCATGGGTTATTAAAATTATTGAAGTATTAAGTTTTTTTCTAATGTCCTTAAATAGTTCCAGTATTTGGGCTTGAATGGTTACATCAAGTGCTGTTGTTGGCTCGTCTGCAATTATTAATTTTGGACTACAGGATAGAGCTATTGCAATCATTACTCTTTGCCTCATTCCACCTGAAAATTCATGAGGATACTGTTTTAATCTCGCTTTAGGATTTGCGATTCCAACAAGATTCAGCATATCCATTGCAAGTTTAATCGCCTGCGACTTTGAAACCTTTTTATGAAGTATAATAGGCTCTACCATTTGTTTCTCTATGGTGAGAACAGGGTTAAGAGAAGTCATAGGATCTTGAAATATCATGCTCATATCGTTCCCGCGGATCTTTCTCATAGCATTATTGTTGTATTTTGTTATATCTACGTTATCAAACATAATTTGACCATCAATCAATTTACCATTATCAGTTAATAACTTCATTATGGAAAGCATAGTTACAGATTTCCCACTACCCGATTCTCCAACGATACCTAAAGCATGGCCTTTTTCTAGAGTAATGGATACATTTCTAACAGCCTTTACTTCTCCAACATGAGTAAAAAACGAAGTATTTAAATTTTTAACTTCCAGAATTTTTTCCAAGTTAATCACCTACTTTCTCATCTTAGGGTCAAGGGCATCTCGAAGACCGTCACCAAAAAGGTTAAAACCAATCATTGTTATTGAAATAGCTAAAGCTGGAATAAATAATTGATAAGGAAAAGTCTTATAAGTAGCTAGTGCATCATTACACAGTGTTCCCCAACTTGACATTGGAGCCGCAACACCAAGCCCAATGAAGCTTAAAAAAGCTTCTGTGAAAATCGCTTGAGGTATAGAAAGTGTTAACGTAACTATTATGGCACCCATTGAATTAGGTATCAGGTGTCTTAAAATAATTCTGAGTTTACTGGCACCTGCAGCTTTTGCCGCCAATATAAATTCCTGCTCCTTTAAGGATAATACTTGTCCACGTACAATACGGGCCATTCCAACCCAATATATAATTCCTAGGGTTATAAATACATTTAGGAGACTCTTACCTAAAACCACCATTAAAAGTATTACATATAGCATCATTGGTATACTATAAAGAACATCTACAATACGCATCATAATATTATCTACACTGCCACCATAATAACCTGAAATGCCGCCATATAATACTCCTATAGTCAGGTTAATCATTGCCGCTACAACACCTACAGAAAGAGATATTCTAGCTCCGTACATAACTCTCACAAATATGTCTCTTCCGAGCTCATCAGTGCCAAACCAATGAACTCTATCAGGCCACTTGTTTGAATTCAAAAGATCATTTGTAGCATAATCAAATTTGCTTATTAAGGGACCTACAATAGCCATGATTAACACAATCATAATTATCACCATTGAAAGCATAGCTACTTTGTTCCCTTTAAGTCTTCTAAGTGCATCCTGCCAGTAAGTTTCGCTTTCACGATTCGCTACATAGCTTTGTCTTTTTTCAATGCTTACCGGGTTAAAATTCGGTTTTTTTAAAGTATTTTCAGTCATTATCATCACTCCCCTTCAATGTTAATCCTAGGATCTACAAATGCATAAAGAATATCTACCAAGAGGTTACAAACAATTAATAAGAAACTGTAGAAAACTGTCACTCCAAGGACTAAGGTATAATCTCTGTTAGATATACTATCCACAAAGGATCTACCAAGGCCTGGTATTGTGAAAATTCGCTCTACTACAAAACTTCCAGTTAAAATTGCTGCTACTAGTGGTCCGATATAGGTAATTACGGGAAGTATAGCATTTCTTAATGAATGTACAAAAACAATTGAAGTTTCAGATAACCCTCTTGCTCTTGCAGCTCTAATATAATCTTGGCGAATAACATCTAGCAAACTGGATCTTATAAGTCTAGATATAAACGCCATGGAAAACCCCGCTAGAGCCATTGCAGGTAGAACATAGTGCTTTGGACTTGACAGTCCAAATACTGGAAACCACCTTAGCTTTTCTCCTAAAAAATATATAAGAAGAGTAGCAATTACGAAGGATGGGATAGTAACACCTAATGTACTTATAAACATTGCCAGGTTGTCCTGCCACTTTCCTTGTTTATAGGCGGATATTATCCCAAGGATTATCCCAAAGACTAATGATATAGAAACAGCAACAGCCCCCAGCCTCGCGGATACAGGAAAGCCTCTATTAATAATGTCATTAACGGATGTTCCTCTTTGTTGAAATGATGGTCCAAGATCTAATTTTACTAAATCGCCAATGTAATCCTGATACTGCCACAATAGCGATTTATCTAAATTATATCTTTCTGTAATGTTTTTTAATATCTCTGGTGGAAGAACCTTCTCTCTATCGAAAGGACCACCAGGAATTACATGTGCAAGTATAAATGTTGCAGTAACTACCACCCATAAGGTGATGATGCTTGAAATAATTCTCTTCAGTATGTATTTTGACATGCAAATCCCCCCTACATGTTAGTAAAATTGTAAATAGAATGTTACTAAATTACTAATATTTATATATTTATACCATATTTTTCACATAATGACAAGCTTATTTCACAATATTCTGAATTATGGTGCCATCCACGTGACAAGTGGCATATTTAAGATATAATCCTATGACTTACAAGTGACAAAAAAATAATGGATAGGCACTAAGTGCCTATCCATCATACCTACCAAACTCTCTATCTTAATTTTAAAGTTTTACTAAAAATAATCCTTAAAATTTTCACTTCTTAATTATCATATTCAAACAAATTGCCACCAAGCCTCCAAATACTAATATCATATCCCTTTTCTATTATAACCTTCATCCAAGACTCTAAGGTAATTTTATCCGCATACCATACCTCATGTTCTATATTCTTTTCATCTGTATAATTGAAAAACAAGCACTGACTTTCATCATCCCGTTCTGCTTTAGAGCCATATTCTTTTAATATTCGGTTAGCTTCGGTTTCTGAAAGGGAAGTATTTTTGCCACTAGATGCCCAGTTAAATCCGCCAGTTGCAATTGCAAAATCCTTCTTTCCTGGAATCTTGCTGGTTTTTTCCATTAACTCCCTAATAAATTTAGGATTTGCTTTTTCTCCTGGTTCACTAAAGCCTCCATGCAAATTGTAGCACATTATTACATAGGTTGGACCTTTCGCAAAACTCAATTTTTCAAAAGGTATGTTAGGCTCTAATATAACTCTTACTTTTAAACCTTTTCTTTCAGCCTTTTGGTATAGTTCATTTATAAATAATATATAATCATCCCACAATTTCATATCATTTTTTATTTGTTCATAATCAATTTCTATACCATCAAAGTCATATTTAACTGCTAGGTTAATAATCTCTTGAATATGAGTACTTCTTAAATCCGAATTGTTAAATAAAGATTTCAATAAATTCCTATCTTTTAATATAGAGCTGCCATCACTATTTATTTTATCATTGACAATAGTTATATATTTATTGTAATCATAACTCTTTGTTTTATTGTAATAATCAATTAAATTTTCTGGCATAACTAATTCATTAGTGGAATTAAAATTAACTGCAAAATAACAAATATTTTTTAATTCCATATCTAAAGTCTTAATTTCTCTATCAGAATTTAGATCCCAATATGCAACCCACGCTGATAAATTATTTATATTTTCTTCAAATACTTTTTTATCTTCAGCCAACACTACCTTATTATCTTTCTTATTAAAATTATTTTCTTTTGAATTAACATTTATATATATAACTGACATCATTAATACTCCTAATAATATTAATCCAGTAAAAATCAAGTTTTTTCTCACACTATTACTCCTTACCTCTTTAACTATAAATTTTTAATAAACCAATTCACAAGTTTATTGAATGTACCTTTAATCTTATAAGTTGCAGCTTTCACTCCTTTTAAGGAAGAATCATATAACACTTCATTATTTAAATCAGTAACTTTAAAACTTTTGAATACACCGTCATATACATCGTCTGCAATATTTCTTTGGCTATATCCATATTCTCCCCATGCAGACTCAAGAAAAATACTTCCTTCATTTTCATGGCTTACTTCTAAGCCTTCTACTATCTTCTTTTCATCAATAGTTAAAGTAAGTTTTTTATGGATTAATCTTATATCAATTTTTTTACTTCCTGGTTCCTTTATATCAATTTTTTTATCCTTATTCTCTTTACTTAATTCTAAAGAATATATGATGTTTTTATTTCCATTTGAATTTTCAATAACATTAACTATATTATTAATAATTTGAACACATATACTATTGCTTGTATCTTCATTGGATCTGAAGTATAAAGACTGAGAACCTATACTATTACCATTTAATGTAGTTGTTATTTTTATATCCTTATAACTTTCACTATTTGACAACTTTATAAGCCCTTTATCCTTAGGCAATGATGTTAATATAATCTTATCATCTATGTACTCTGCTTGTCCTTTTATCCCCTTAAATTTACTAGCTTTTTCTTCATCTCCTACAACAAATTCAATATTTGATTTAGTATCATCCCAGATTCTCATTAATAAATGATTAGTGGACCAATATGCCTGTGGTTGAATCCTCGTTAAGTCATAAATAGAGCTGCCTAATAAATTTAATGCGTTTCCTTCTCTATTAAAATTTACACTAAATATCTCTTTAATCTGTTTGCTATTTACTTCACTAGCTTTATCATTTGTACCAAATTGTCCAGTATTTGAATGCATTAACGCATATAAAGATGGTATGTATCCAACTTCTTCCTTATATATATTTGATATTTTTTCATAATCATAATGTATACGCTCTTTCATCTCTTCATAAGTTTCCATAGGAATTCCATATCCATCTCTAATGTAATCCATCAAATAATGATTGTATTCTCTATCAATTTTAGATGCTAATTTTGAGAACTCTACGGAATTTAATCTGCCTAAATAATTAGAATCACTATCAAAAATATTTATATATTCTAACCTATATCCATTAGTCCCTAGTTCCCAATAAGAACTATCTTTTAAGTGCAATAAATCTTTAGGCATTAAAAATTTCGAGTCTTTTTTTGCAAATTTATCTGCATAAGTCAGCATTGTGGCTTTATAATTATATTCCTCTAGAAATATTTGAGAAAATATTGCTGTATCTCTTCTTCCATCCTCAAACAATAAAAACAATGACTTTTCTGGTAAGTCCTTTCTTTTTGCATAGTAATCTAATATATCTTGCTGAGTAATGGTTACATATCCATTATCTTTTAACGCTTTAATTTGCTTTTCTAATGATTCAGTACTTATTAGCGTAGGATCTCCAGTTCTATCTACACCAAAATATGATATGGCAATAAACCCACTCTTAATCTCGTTAGAAATATCATCTGAGCTATAGGGCTTATATACTGAAAATGTAATTACAGCTTTTATAATAACTAATAATATTGCAAATAAAACTATTCCTTGAACTGTACCTCTAATTATTTTAATTCTATCTTTTTTTTCAGGAGAAAAAAATTTATTTTTCATATTCACTCTCTCCCTTTTTTCTTAATATACTAAAGCCTTTCCTTCGCTCTTTTTTCATTTGAGCTTCCACATCACTTGGAGTCATTCTTGTACCCCAGGTAGATTTCCAAAAGGTTACCCAAGCTATAGGCATTTGCCATAGCAATACGGCTTCATAATAAACACAAAATAAAATTCCAAAAATCCAAGTTGTACTTTTTCTAAAGAACATTTGAGCAAAACTCATCATTAATGCCATCATTAATAGTCCAACAAGAAAGGTGGTTGGAAATATATTATGTACAATTGGCACATAGATTAAGTTATAAGTAACTATTATAGGTGCAGCAATAGGAACAAATACTCCCATTAAAAAGAAAGAGGCCATAAAAGGTTCTTTTTTCCACATAAACTTTCCTGCGATAATTGATTCTCTGAGCCAGGACCTTTTCCATCTCATTTGTTGTTTAAGAAACACCTTATACTTATTAGGTACAATAGTTGCACAAATTGCAGTATCTTGATAACTAGTTCTATTTCCATTCAATACAATATTAGTCATAGCTCTATCATCACCAAAGGTTGCCTTATGACCTAAAAATCTTTGGTTTATCCACTGATCCATATTATCTATAACTATTTGTTTTCTATAGCAGGATAGTGGTCCTGATAAACATGTAACTGCATCAAAATAAGCCTCTGCTGCCTTCATAATTCTAAAAGCAATATAATATCTAACAGACTGCATTTTAGTTAAAGTATTTGTATACGTGTTAGCAACATCTGTTCTACCTGCCACTCCACCCATCTTAGGATCTTTAAAAGGTTGTACTAAATTTCTTATTGCAAAAGGATCTAAAAAGCTATCTGAATCAACAAATACAACTAAATCATGTTTTGCGTTTATTACTCCCCTTGAAAGTGCATCCCTTTTTCCTAAGTTCTTTTCTTGAACAAAATACTTCACCCTACCTTTTGCATCAAATCTTTCTGCTTCATTAGTTAATTTATTTATGGTCTCAATAATTTTTTCTACAGAGTCATCATCAGAATAATCATCTACAATTATGACTTCTAGATTATCAGTAGGATAGTCTTGGTTAATGCAACTTAAAATTGTTCTTTCTATCCACTCTTCTTCATTAAAACAAGGAATTATAATTGTTACAGCTGGTGTATAGTCAACATCTATTGGCACGGGCTTGTATAAACCACCAAACAAATATCTACTTAATAAAAATACAGCTGCAATAATACTATATAAATATAACCACTTATTAAATTTAAAATATATAACACTTTCTGCCCGCATTAATATAATGAATATACTTATAAATAATAATACTATACTAGATGTAGTTAAGACATACCTCCCTTTTTTTCTATTAGAATATTCTGATAATGTTTCCATAAATTCTATACCACATAATATTTTTCCATCCGCTTCGATAGACTCTCGAACCTTTTTCCCTTTAATTTTAACATTCATTTCATAGCCTTCTGGCATAGAACCAGGTAATATTCTAAATTCTAATTTAATATTATTTGCATTGTTAATTCTATTTAATTGTTCACTATCTTTTAGTTCTATTAAAATTCCAGTAGTAGAAATATCTAAGGATTTAACGTTAAATGTGCTATTGTCCTTTTGGCTTTTACACTTCATTTTAATATCAGTTTGACTTATATATCTTATTCCAGCTTCTTTACTTTTTATAAATGAATTTACATTACCATTATAATCCGCCAGTATCTTTTCCCCTCTACGATCAACACTATTTCTTATAGCTTCTTTATCAGGAACATTTGCCAGTAGCCTTCTATCTCTACGGGGATTTAATAAAGTATCCCCCGCCTCATCTTTATCATTCTTTTGCTTCTTATATTCAACCCTCATCCTTCAAACTCCTCATCAACAAATTAAGGCACATTCAAATAAATAACATTATTTTTCTAAATAATCACTTAACTTTGCAACTTTATATTTTTCTCCATACAATGCTTTTTCATTGTTAGTTAAGAATATGTCTATAGCTTCTGCAGTGTAATAACTTTGATCATTCATATGCATTACTACAACATTACCCTTACCCTTAACTAATTCTTCTTCTATATAATTAACGATTTCCTGTGCAGAAGTTCTTTCATAGTCATGAGTTGTAATATTTCCACTAATGGAATATTTATATCCACTTTCAAGTACAGCAGCTAGCCCTTCTCTTCTTAATAGTAAGGTAGGTGGTCTAAAATATGGTCTTAATGAATGTAAATCGCCTATTATACTCGCCATAACATCATAAGATTTAATTAAGGAAACTTCGAGTTCTTGTCTATTCGCCTCTAAAAGTTCATGATTATAATTATGACTTCCTATATCATGACCGTTTATTGCAATGCTTCTAAGTAGGTTTGGATTAACATTTGATATATCACTATGAATATCTGCATATTTTGATATTGCAAAGAATCCCGCCTTTGCTTTATGTTTATTTAATACGTCTAGTATTTCATTTATTATTGGGTCTCCCCCCCAATCATCAAAGGTAAAAAATATAACATTTTCACCTTTTGTATCAATGACCCCATTTTTATCAATAGATAATTTTTCCTCTTCACTAAAATCACTTAAATCTACATATTCATTACCTACATAATTAGTTTTCATCATGCTTAGTGCATCTTCATAGGTTCTTTTTTTCATAGAAATTGGACTTTTTATAATATTGTATCTACCGAGCTTTGATGATGTTTCAATAGTATTTTGTAAATTACTTAATGTTACTACTAAATATCCTAATGGTTTTTGAGCTAAATCATAGGTATGTAACTTGTCATTATATTTATTAACATAACCATTTTGAACATAATTTTTAGTAACTAGCTCAATTATATTGGCAATAACATCATCATTTTTAAATAAATCTGCATCTAATCTAAAATAAACTATCTCGCCCTTTTTAAGTGATGCATAGGAATTTACATTGAAATAGCTAGTCATTATTTCTTCAGCATTCATATTTTTATATCTAGAAATAATAGGTGCCTTTGAATAGGTAAATAATTCATAATTTTTAAAGGAAGGCATATTAGTCATTGCAGATATTGCTTCTTGAATTTCAGTATCTGCATACCCATATCCAGCCATATATGCATTTGTAATTATTCCTTTCTCTTTTAACAATTTATCAACTTCATATATTTCACTACAAATTTCTTCTGCTTTCTTTTTTAATAAATTAGAACTAGTGGTTATGCCTCCATTTCCAATTTCATGACCCTTACTTAAGATTTTATTTATTCTATCTGGATAATTTAATATTTCTTGTTTTGTTACAAAAAATGTTCCCTTAGCATTAAGTTTTTCAAGTGTTTTCAGTACTTTATCTAAGCTAGTTTCATTGCTTAGGCCTCTAAATGTATATGCTAAAGACTTTTGGGTAGTGTAAAATTCTGAAATAATAGGAACAAGTCTTTTATTATTTTTTTCTATTAATTGTTTAAAATTTATTAAATCTACATCATTTTCAACGCCCTTGTTTCCTAATGTACTATTTTCAATGTTTTTATTTTTTAATATATTTTGATTCTTTAATATATTTTCATTTTTTTGTAATTCATAGTATTTTTTAATACTTGGTAACTCAGATAATTTAACAACAGTTTTATTTTGTTCCTCTATTGATTTTGAGAGCCATTCTACTATTTGTATAATAGTAACTTCTGAATCTTCTTTATCCCTTTCCTCACTTATACCATCAGGCTTATCTATGGCAGGTTTCTCTTCTACTCTTTTTTCTCCATATTCAAAGCTATCAAGAACGCCTTCTAATTTTATGGAGATTATTGTTCCTTTTGCTAAATATTTTATATAGCCATATGCTTGGGTATAATTTTTAAAACTTTGATAACTTACATAATGATCACTATCAACAACATATTTATTACCCGATGCATAAACTGCTGTTAAGATATTTTCATTATAAACTGTAGAATTACACTTTAGTAAAATAGGATCTACGCCAGTTATAGATTTCAAAATCTTATTAGTGCTACAAAAATCAGTAACTAACTCTTCTTTAGATAACTTTTCCATATTCTTAGTCCTAGAAAGAGTTCCACTGCCTATATCATGTCCACCCTTTTGGATTAGTTCCACTATACTAGAGTCCTCAGCTGCTTTAATTCCTGGAATAAAAAAGCTTGCCTTAATTCCGTATTCATCTAATATATGTATTATTTTATCTATTGTATCTTTATTACTAAGTCCCTCAAATGATAATGATACTATATTTGATGTTGTCTTTACATTTGTTATAACATCTGCCTTTTTACTACTATTTAATGTGTTTAATGCCTTTTTAATTTCTTTTGACGCATCATATTTACTTTTTTTACTTATAGTTACTTCTCCTGAACTAGTATTTATATTATAATTTTCATATATAAAAGCACCTACAAATATGCTTATTAATAAAATTATAATAACAATATACTTTTTTTTCATATTTCACCTCACAATTATGAATTTATCGCGTTATTCCTATCATATACCATCAACCCTAAATGAACCCTAAATGAAAGATGTCCTATAGGATTAATTAATCCTATAGGACATCTTCTCTAAAGCCTTATATATCAGTGTTTTGACGATTTTTATGTAAACATATAAAATATTGTCGAAATTTCTTTTATTTATTTTTCTTTAAACCGGGTCTCATATTTTTGCACATTTCCTGGAGTTCAGCAGCTCTTGGTTGTGCCCAAGCATACCCGCTCTCTTCCATATATCCTCTTTGATTTAACTTATTAAGTAAATGAAAATTCTCTTTTCTTTTTATCTTATTGCTTTTAACCAACTTTTCTAGTTCATAAATATCAGAGTTGACTTGGTCTGCCACTATTCTATAATTTCCACGACCGCTTTCCAGTATGCGAGATATACCTGCTTCTGCTAATCTTTTTCGTAGCAAATAGGTGGTTGCATGAAAGTTCGTTTGGGCTTTTTCGGAATTATAGTCCGGCCAAAGTGCATGTGCTATTTTTTCCCAACTTACTGGTACACCATTTTTGTGTGCTAAAAAAGCCAATAGCTCCTTTGCCTTGGAATTTTTCCAGGTCAGTGCTTCACCATATAAGAATATTTCAAAATCGCCAAAGGATTGAATAAAAGGTTTCTCTGAATGTCTTACTATCCTTTTGGTTTTCAACAACCGCATTATGGTTTTTCCAAGTCTTTCTTCTGTTAAGGGCTTTAGAATATAATCCATGGCCTGCAATTCAAAAGCCTCCACAGCATATTGGTTAAAGGCAGTAACGAAAATAACGTCTATGTTTTCATTGTGATCTAATATCTGTTCTGAAAGCTTAAGGCCATTAATGCCTGGCATTTCAATATCTAAGAAAACGACATCAAGTGGATGTACTTTTAAATAGGATAATAACTGTTCCCCTGTTTCAAATAGACCACATAGCTCAAATTCTTTAAATTCTGACACCATTCTTTGGAATCTTTCAAGCACGTGCATCTCGTCGTCTACTGCCGCAATCCGTATCATACTCATTTTCTCCCTTCAGGTATTACTAGTCTCACGCAAGTCCCACGCCCAACCTGGCTACTTATATCAAGGCCTCTGCCATATAATCGAAGGAGCCTGTGATGTATATTGAGTAGGCCAACGCCTTTGTCTAATCTCTCTTCACTTAAAATCATTGCAAGTATTTCTCCATGGATGCCCACACCATCATCTTCAATTTCTATATTAGTGCCTTCCACTGTTTGTTTTATTCTTACGTAAACGGAACCTCCACCTGGTTTTTTAGAGATACCATGTCTAACTGCATTTTCCACTAAGGGTTGGAGGATTAGAACAGGTATTTCAAATTCTAAAGGTATTTCAATCTCTTTAATTAACTGTATTTTCCCACCAAAGCGTGCTTGTTCAATGTTGAAATAAGTACCTACAAATTCCAGTTCTTTTTCTATTGTCAACATTTTATCCAGATTGTTAAATTCAAGACTCCCTCTTAAATATATTGCCAAGTCTACAATGAGCTTACTAGCTTTTTCCCCATCCACCTCGCATACATTAGCAATGGCATTTAAAGAATTGTATAGAAAATGGGGCTTAATCTGTGCCTGCAAAAATGACATCTCTGTGGCCATTATTTTGTCCTTGAGTTTGTCTGCATCAACCAGCTTTTCATTGTATATAATAAGCTTATTATGCGTGTTTGCATATTGTTTGGCTTGAACATAAGACATTGCGATAATAACGGCAAAATTTCCATACAAAAACATATAAGATATAGTTATGCTTCCAATACCTTTATTGTTTAATATATCTGCAAGGATTGAAAAAATAAAAACCTCTATGGCTATCAACATAATTATGGCATTGTCACTTTTATGGAGTACTTCTTTTATAAGAATGCTAAGTATATAAATCATTTGCAGTAGCATAAGCGAAAAATGATAATTATTGAATGAAGCCATAAATCCTATCGGTGTAAGTAGCAGTGTCTCAAAAAATAGGTTAGGTAGCAAAATTAAACACAACATCTTCTTTTTATATCCCAGGGGGTGAATGCTGAGGACAAAAAAGATGATGATTGGCATTAAATTGTATCCTGTAATATAAGTAATATATATCCCTATTTCAATTGGCATATTGGGAAAGAAGATTTTCAAAGGCGTTTCTCCCCATACCGACGATCGAAAGGCCACAATAAAGCAAAGTATGCTAAAAATTAGTGTTGTTTTATTTTTCCTTTGTAATAGGAATACCAAAAGATAATGAATGCCAAATATAAAAACGCTGCCAATAAATAGAAGCTGCAGTGCCAGAAGATATATCTTATGCTGCTCTAAAACCTGTTTTGAACCAAATACCGGACTTTCACGAAGTCCTCCTCTGGCATAATCCAAATTGGCTACCTGAATAATCAACTCCAGCTGTTGTTGCTCCTTTGGAAGTTCTATAATAAGCTGCTTATAATCTAGTTTATAGTCAGAAGTTTTTTTTGATACCACTCCAACCTCTGTAATAAGCTTTCCATTAGCATATAGCTTGTAAGCACTGGCAATTCTCTGAATTCTAAGAGCAGGATCCTTAAGCGTATAAGGGTAGTTTAGGAGTAAACGGTAGGTTGCCACCCCATGATTTGGATACACCTTTGTTCCCGCTTCTTTGTCATGCCAACTTCCAGGTACTTTCATAAGAGAATCAATTTTGGGCAAATATCCATAAGTAAAATCTTCAGGTGTCAATAATTGATTCCAATAGAATTCCCAGCTACCATCTAGTGCCACTAATTCTCTTTGCGAAAATTCTACCTTAGACAAATCAGTCTTACCATTATCAACAATTCCTGAGCCCATTGAATAAATCATGCCAAGAGAAAAAAGCATAATTGTAATTAATAATAGGATGAACACTATTCTTAAGTTCGAGCTTTTTTTCAATATTCTACTTGTATCCATCACTTTGCTCCTACTCTTTCCTGTTGTTTTGTATTAGATTAATGCCTCTTTAAAATTCCTTACCCCACCCTTTGGATCTTCCACATCACCTATATATCGAGGAATCAAATGCACATGTAAATGATCTATGGTTTGCCCAGCATATGTTCCTACATTTATGCCTATATTGTATCCCGCTGGTTCATATTGAACATCAAACATTTCTTTTACTTCATGCATTAAACTATATATTGCTTTAATCTCTTCTTCCGTTGCCTCAAAGAAGTTAGCAAAATGCCTCTTTGGTATAATTAAACAATGACCACTATTTACTGGGAAATGATCTAAGATAGCATAGATCAATTTATTCGCTACTATTATTTCTGATTCATTGTAGTTACAAAATATACATTCTGACATTTCATACGCCTCCTTTATTATAAATTAAGCTATTAATCTGTGCTCTCTAAAAAATACTCAAGAGCTTCATAGCTTACAACAGATCTTAACAATTGAATGCGTTTAATTTCATCATTATCATACCCCGCAATACCATTTTGAAGTAAAAAAGTATTATAACCCCTTTCAATCGCACCATTGTAAGTAAAGAGGACACAATGTTCTGCTGCAAATCCACTTATAACAATACAGTCTACACCTTCATTCTTTAGAATAGTATCCAGCTCCGTTTTCCAAAAGGAGTTGCTATAGCTTTTATGCACAAAAAAATCATTCTCTGATACTACTAATTCTTCCACATATTTAAAACCCTCAGTCTCTGGCCCTCCTGCTTCAACATCCTGTATGATTACCACAGGAAGTTTTTTCTCGCGGAAATATTGACTGATTTCATTAATATATTCTACCGCTTTTTCAAATGATGACGTACATGACGTATCGTCTTTACAATTTTTTTGCATGTCTATTACTAAAAGAGCTACTTTTGACATAATGTCCTCCTCTTGTCACATCTCTTTTAACTTAATGACTCATCACCATATTTATTCATTAAGAATGTAACATATATAATTTTACCAAAACATTCTACCTTTTCCAAGTTGAAAATTAATTAAAATAATACTTTCCTGTGTATAATAGTGTCTGGCCAACACGGTTTTGTCATATTTACAACCCTTTAATTTAGAATATATTTCTTTTTAATATACTTAATCCACTCATTTTGCAATTCGTTTTCTGTCATACCAAAAACCTCTACAAAATTAGCAGGTGATTTTATTAAGTTATATAACTTATCATAACCAAACATATTAACTATTGATTCTACTATAGTGTATGAGTATTGGTATCCATCTTTCTTGAAAAATGCTTGAAAATCTTCGCCTGTGTCTAAATCATTAAACTGCGGTATCCTGTTATTTTTCACACCTGTACTAACTGTATTTTTAATCCATTCCTCATTATTATCTTTTGCTTCATAAGAAGCAACTCCTTCATCTAGCCACCTAGGAGTATTCCTATTTATTTTTCTTATTAGAACATGTACAAGTTCGTGTTATTATTTATCATCAATTTATAGTTAAATTTAACAGCATTCTTAACTAAGACCTAACTCCATAAAAATCAATGGTTTCAGTATGTCATTAGATTTTGGAGTTAAGTGCTTAATTAAATTCTTATTAAATTTTACAAGATTTTAATTAAATTTAATTACTCCTTTCAATCTAATTATATAAAAATTTGAGAACGACTTCCTGTGTTTTTGTGCCTTGTTTTGTCCGATTGAATAAATTAGTGGATTAGGAAGGGATTACCCCTACCTAATCCACTTTATTTAATATTTCTTTAATTTCTTTATTGTCAGAAATCATAAGTTGAAAAATATCAGTATTTCTATTTATAACGGAAGATACATTTTCATAAATCTGCTTTTCTATATATAATTCTTCTAAATTATCCCCATCTATCAAGCTATATATATATTCAAGGGTTTTATCTAAAAATACAGAAATGTCTTTTAGTAAATTAATATCTTTGACTTTATAGCTTTCCAGGCAAAAGGCTACAGATTCGCTTATTAGTGAAACAGTTCCACTACTTACATTAGTTCCACTTTCTAAGATTAATAAATTTAATTCGATTTTTTTTAATTTCAACAATATATCATCACTAAAGGAAACCAATAAACTTAGCGATGCTTTATCAAGTTTTTTACTTGTAGGAATCTCTTTAATTAAACTTTCAGATAAATCGTTTTTTAAATATAAGTAAGTTAACACACCTCCAAATAAATATATGCTATTAATTATTGAACTTAGTAAGAACTTACCAAATAGTGAAGAAACAACTGTTATAAGGCATCCAGTAGCATACACTATTGAGAGTTTATTGATTTTATTTGTAATTTTGGAGACTTTATTAATGAAAATAGTCGTAGTATTGTCTACTATATTTGGTCTTAAAACTTTTATAAATTCTTTGATTTTTTCTATTTCCAGATTATTTAAGTCCTTTGTGCTTTGTAGCATGATTTTTTCATCTAAAGATTTTTGAACTTCCTTCTTTTTAGCATTTTCAAATTCTAATTTTTCATCTAAGACCTTTTGCTCCTCTTTTTTCCTCAAATCTTCAAATTTTAATTGTTCTTCTTTTTTTAATTCCTTAAAATGAAAAAGTTCCTCCTTAGTCATTTCAAGATATTGAGATTCTGAGACAAACAAAGCTGTAGGATATGTTTTTAGTTTATATGAATCATCAAAGATGGTATAAACAAACTCTCCCTTTTCTTCATCCATTTTAAAGACAGAGTATGCTTCACCCTCCTTTAAATTTTCTATGTTTAAAGTGCCTGAATATACTACGTCTTTTATGGATTGTAATAGCCTATTGGTTGGATAGAAAATTTGGTCAGGCACAACTATTTCCACACCGCCTTTTTCGTTTACAACCCTATAGCAAGGCATTACCTTGAAATCATATTCATAGGTATATTTAGTTGTTGTATCAAGTACAATATATTCTTTCCCACATATAAATTCAGCTTTTTCTGTACGGCATGTTTTTAATTCCAAATATTCTCTTTTCATAAATATCTCCTCCTTTAAAAAGAAAATTAATTCGCCATATTATTCATGTTGCAAAATTACTATTAAGCAACGCTTTATATATTATAGACTATTTTCTATTTTTTTATATTATATCTCAAATTCTTATTTCTCTTATGATTGCCTCTTCACTTAATTCATCCATGGTAACTCGACCGCCTGGAATATAATAATAAGTTTAATGTTCATCTTTCATAATTAATAATTTATTATCATGCATTATAATACCTGCTACCCTATAATTAAATCTTCCTTCATCAGTTTTAAATAAAATATCCATATTCTCCCCCTTAAAATAATACCATTCATAAGGCTATATACTATTAAATCAAAGCTTATCCATATACTAGTTATACCATAAATTATAAATATTAGAAATATTAACGTGTTTTATAAAAGAAAAGATTAGAATGGATTTTATATAACTAATAAGGTAAAATATATATATACAGAATATTAAGTGCTTTTCTATAAAAAATCAAATAAACTTGGGGGGATTTTATATGAATATTATATTAGTGGAAGTAAATATTGATAACTGGCAAGAATGTGTTAGCTTAAAAGTGGCAGAGAATCAAAAAAAATTTGTAACCTCTAATTCATTTTCTTTGGCACAATCAAAATATGAACCTGAATGCACACCTATGTGTATTTATAATGATGAGACTATGGTTGGTTTTGTTATGCTTGCCGAAGAAAAAGATGATGAGAAATTTTGGATTTGCAGGTTTATGATTGATGAAAAATTCCAAGGAAAGGGATATGGCAAGGCATCATTGGCAAAGATCATGGACTACATTGCAACTAATTATGATTATGATGAGGTATATCTTAGCGAGGTACCTGAAAATGCAAGAGCTAAAGGTTTATATAAGCGTTTTGGCTTTGAATTTACAGGTGAAATTGAAGATGAAGAAGAAGTTATGATATTTAAAATTAAGTCCATTTCTGGTTTGTTTAGTTAATATTTATATCTATTTTACAGATACCCAAACATTACTTTTTATATAAAATCGCCATTTAAAATCCTTTGCTTCTTCAGCATAATCAATTCCAATTCTTTTAGCTTCAATAATTTCAAATTTTTCTTTATATATTGATTCTTCTATATATAGGTTGTTTTCACATAAATCTTGTTTGTTATTTTCTATATTTATATTCATTGCTATGCAAAGTTTTGAGGGACCTGAAGTCAAGTTTTTAAATTGAGCTTTTGTCAATTCATCATAGGATTTATTAAATCTTGACTTTGACATTTCTTCTAGTCCTTCTATTGGCTCAATTGCTCTAATTAGAACTCCTTCTGGTGAGCCTTCTTCTTTTGTTATCACATTAAAGCAATGATACATACCATAAATAAAATATACATATGCTATCCCAGGCTTGCCATATAGGGCTTCTAATCTAGGTGTTTTTTTCCCTCCGTAAGCATGGGAAGCCTTATCTATTGATCCAATATATGCTTCAGTTTCAACTATCTTTCCGCTTAACTTCACTCCATTAACTTCATGTACAAGCACTTTCCCTAAAAGTGCCCTCGCAACCTGTAAAGTTTCTTTAGCATAAAATTCTCTAGTAAGTTTCACCACAAATCACTCCTCATAAATATATTCTATCATATTAAAATCTTTTAGTTTGTGACTCAATATAGACATAGCCCATAAATGTTATGTCTATTCAATGGAGTACGTTTGAAACTACTAAACAGTTTTATTTACCCATAACAAAATGCATATACTAAGATACATAAATGTAATAACAACAAAAGAAACAATCTTTAATACCTTCTTATCTCTTCTCATCCCTATTATCACAGACGCTAGAAATGCTACCTCCAGAAGTGGTAATAAAAATATTAGAATATTTTCAAAGATTAATTTATGTGACATTTTCATGCCTCCTTATATTAAATGCTATGTTATACATATATATAAATAGTTTGCTACTTTTTTCATTTACTATGCTACTACATTATTAAATTTAAGTGTTTTATGCTTCAAAATTGGCAACTATTATAATCAAAAAAATAAAAGCAGGGAATATCTCTGCTTTATCATAATATGATTTTAAGAAAATGCATCTTTTTATAGTTATAGCTTTTTTTATAAGTTTCATTAAGCTGATTAAATGTATGTTGCGATATACGAGGTTCCCTATTTTTACCTTCATCTATAAAGGAGGTTATTATTGCAGCATGAAAAATTGTATTCTCGTAGTTTTCGTAAAATATGACATCTCCGATTTCAAGCTTTGTTATATCCTCAACTTCCAGGCCTTTAATTACATTTCTATTTATCCTTTGATTTACTTTTAAATACCAGTATAGAGAATGAGCAACAGTCCAACAAACTGAACCTTTACCTTGTTTTATATCATACCACCATGGCCTAATGATATTGCGATCCATAGGTGCACCCCCTGCATTTAAACATTGAGAGACAAAGTTAGTACAATCCCCTCCGTTTTCATTTATAGATGGAAAGTATTTGTATTTCTTGTTTGGCTCAAGTGCATATTTCACAGCATAATTCACAGCTTCCACCCTATTATATTTATTGAGCATAAAATTACTCCTTAAAAATTATTATTAGAATATATTATGCTATACAGCTTTATTGTTTACAGTTAATTATCCATTAGCATTTATATTGCTGAGGTTTACTCATAAACCTATTTATTTTCTCAGAACCTACTAACATAATTAATATAGTGCATAATAAAAAATACGAAAAAATTGCAATACTAGTTTTAGACGCAATAAATCCTAAAATAGGTGGCATAAACATACTTCCCATATAAGCAAACCCCATTTGTAATCCCATGATAGATTGTGATGCACTCTTTCCAAAACGCTTCGGTGTTTCATGGAGCATGCATGGATAAATTGGTGCACAACCAAGCCCCACAAGAATTAATCCAATCATTGAAAAATAAATTGGTAAAGGTAATAATAAACAAAATGCTCCTATAATACAAATAACTTGCCCTACTCTAATAAGTATTCTATTATTAAATTTCATTGTAAGAAAACCTGATAATAACCTTCCTATTGTAATGCCTGCATAAAATAGAGAAATCCATCTTGCAGCTTGACCAGCTGATAGCCCTTTATAATTTACTAAATAACTACTTCCCCATAGCCCAGCTGTACTTTCTGTTGCACAATAAGATACAAAAGAAACCAAGGCCAATTTCACACCGGGAATTCTTAAAGCACTGGTATTCCCAGTACTTTTTTCTTTTTCATCATCTGCTTTGTCATATTTTCTTTCGATTCTCTTCCATAACGGTAATGTTATAAAAAGTACAAATACCAGACTAATCTGGATCATGGCAATTGTAAAGTATCCTTTTTTCCATTCATTATTCTTTAATATATATAAAGACATAATAACTGGACCTAAAGTTGCACCAACTCCCCAAAAACAATGAAGCCAGCTCATATGTTTAGCCTTATAATGGACTGCCACAAAATTATTTAAGGCTGCATCAACTGAGCCTCCACCAAGCCCTAAGGGTATAGCCATTATACATAACCATATAAATGAATTTGAAACTGAGAAGCCAACTAAAGCCACAGCCGTCATGGTTACACTAACAAATGTCACTTTACCCGTGCCAAAACGTTTGATTAATCTACCACTGAGTAAACTTGAAACAATTGTTCCACAAGATATAATCATAAATATTACTCCAGCTCCAGACAATGCTACAGATAAATCAGTCTGCATAGCAGGCCATGCGCAGCCTAATATTGAATCCGGTAAACCAAGACTAATAAATGCCAAATAAATAATAATTAAAAGTAATGTTAACATAATACTCCCTTCTTTCAAACCATGATATAACCATATTATTCCCCTTTAGTAATTCCTTTAATTATAAGATTTTCAAAATCAATCAAGCCTTCATTTATTAGATCAATGCATGCTAAACCTTTGCTTCTGGATTTTGACAGTTTTCGTATCAATGCATGATAAATTTCTTCTTCTGAATTTTGACAATGAACATCACCTAATTTTATTGCCGGTTTTGTTTTTCCATGAAAATCGCTGCCAATAGTCTTAATTAAACCATATTTTTCTACCTGACTTGCATAGAACTGAATTTGGTCCGCGGAATGATAACTGCTATACACTTCCAGCCCCACAATTCCAACCTGTACAATATGACGTATGAGTTCTTCGTTTTCATTAACATTGTTTCCAGGATGTGCTAAAATTGGAATTCCCCCCGCTGCATAAATTAACTCAATGGCCTCTATTAAACTCATAAATTCCATTGGTACATACGCTCCCTTACCCATAGAACAAATATCCCAATAAAAATTCACATAGGGATTATCACTTCTCTCGCCATTGGGATAAAACGGACTCATTAGTGTATTGTTCTTATTCGCATCATCCTTAAGTGCTACTTCTGCAATCATTTCTCCGGTTACAACACCGTTTCTCGACAGTTTCATGACTTCATTGTTATCAAAGGCAATACCCATTTGCTTTACAATCACCATTCGTTTCCTGGATGCCAAGCGTTCTTGATCATAAACACTTTGTTCTATCTTCTCAAAAGCTTCATATGTCACATCGATACCATACCCTAAAACATGCAAATCCACACCTCTAAACCTACAGTCTAATTCGATGGCCGGAATCAATTGAAGTCCGAATTGATCTGCATATAACTTGGCTTCCATAACTCCTCTCACAGAATTATGGTCTGCTAAAGCCACTACTTTTACATCAGCTTCAAAGCAAAACTCCATTAATTCTTTTGGTGAAAATTCACCGTCAATACTGACATTCGAATGCATATGTAAATCTAACCAACCCATATTAGAGCCCCCCTTTTTATACTTTAACACATTACTATTTGAATTTTACGGGTTTATTTTACGAATCGGATTATTTACATATTCTAAAGTCATCGAACTCAAACCCTTTAAATAATATTCTTGAATATTATGTTCTAAGATAATTTTTGGTATATGGTTTTTAGGAATTATTTCACTGACCAAGAGGCATATTTCATCCATCATATCATCTGACAGTGCAGTTCCAGTCATTACAATTGTGTGTGGATTAATAATCGCCGTCAAAGAACAAATGGTCTTTGCTACAAGCTGGATAGTATCTTCTCTGTTTTTTAACAGTTCCTTTTGCTTCTCATGTGTACATCCAAGGGGTAGATAAGAAACTTCTCCTGCAAAATTCGTATTTCCACGAATGATATGCCCGTCTACAATAATTCCTGAACCGGGCCAATTGTCCTTATAAAAAGCAACTACTGCTATAGATGTGTCCTCCTGATATTCTCCCGCTTGATAAACTCCATACGCAATGGAATTCATATCATTCTCAATTACAACATCCATCCCTAATTTATTAGTCAAACGTTCTGCCAAAGCGCAGTTGCCCAATTCTTCAATGTCACAAATATCAATGACATTTTGTTGGTTCACCACTCCGGGTATTCCAATCCCTACGGCCTTGATATTCTCATATTTAGCTATGAGCTGCTCAACAGTATTTTCTATGACGTCATAATCAATACGTGCACTCACCATAGACTTTTCCTTTATAACATCCCCTACAAGATTTACCACCGCATAAGTTAAAATTTTACTCCTGTTTTCATATGTCATATAAATACAACAGATATAGGAGTAATTCTCATTAAACCGGTAAAACTGTGCTGGTCTTCCAATGCTCGAATATTCATTTGTTCCTTCTAAGATTTCTCCTGTAGCAGCTAATTCATTTAAAATGGTATTACAAGTTGCAACACTAAGCCCCGTAATTCTAGCAATAGTTGTTTTTGTTCCACCGGTTAATGCCTTTAGTGCATTCTTCACGATTTCCACGTTATATCTTTTAACCTGAGCAGTATTACTGACAATTTGTTTCATTTCTATTCCTCGATTCCTTTTTATTGTTTTTATTATAATACCTATAATAATACTTCTAATTCATTTTGATAATGCTTAGAATCATACTTACAAACATTATAACAATACTTATTATAATATTTATAATAAGTATTGTCAATTGTTACACAATCTATCCTGCCTAAATAAAAAACACCTATATAACAGATAAATCTGAAATCTAGATGTTTAATGGTGTATTTATTTATTTGATATATAAAGCTACATTCTTAACATGCTCAGCATAGGTTTTAGCAAATATATGCTCATTAGTCTTACTATTTAATACATAATAAAGAAAATCAGTATTTGCGGGGTGAATAGCAGCATTTATTGGCTTTGTTCCCGGATTACATATTGGTGATGGTGGCAGACCTTTGTTTAAGTAGGTATTATAAGGGGATTGTACTGCTAAGTCTTTATTGTATAGCTTTTCTTTATGTCCAATTACATATAGAATTGTCGCATCGATTTGCAAGGGCATATTTTTATTTAATCTATTGTAAATAACACTTGCTATCTTTGTCCTGTCCACATCTTTTGCTGCTTCCTTTTCTATTAAAGATGCTGTTATTACAATATTTCTTATACTCAGTTTGTTTTTAATTATATAACTTTTTTTAGATTCGATATTCATTTCAAAACCTTCAAGCATTTTATTTATAATTGTTTTACTTGATACATTCTTTGGAAAAGAATATGTGGCAGGATATAAGAAGCCATCTAACTTATGTTTATCATTTGGCACCCCTTTTAAAAACCAGTAATTATTGTCTGTCCAGTTTTGAACTTTTTCTGTAAAATCTTTTTCTGTAACCAATCCTGATTTCTCCAATTTTTGTCCTATTTCTTTATTTGAATATCCCTCAGGTATTGTAACCGTTACTGTATTAACTTTTTTATCTACCTTATTTCCTAAGTTAAATATTCCATATGATGCTAAAACAACAACAACAACAACAACAATAATTATAAATATAGATTTTTTAAATTTCATAATTATATGGTTCATAATTACCTCAACTCAACTCAGTGGTTGATAAGAACCAGTTTCAACTCCTTTTTATTGTTAAATCTATTTTTAGTATAACATATATGAAGAACATCATTATTTAATATTCTAAGAACGAATTTGCTTAAAAGCCTTGGTATAATAAAGAGATATGTATAAAACCTGTAAAATCCTATTAGAACAAGCATAATATTACATTATAATCCTTTATTTTATTATATTACTCAAAATATTATAAGTAAAATCAATTCTACAACATAAAACACTAAGTAATCTTATGTAAAAATAAATACTTTGTCGTTTCTTGTAATTTAGTGTATAATAATCCTATGAAATAAATTTACTATACTAATTAAACCTTTTGGAGATGAAATATATGACTAACAGCAAAAATATCAAATTAAGTATATTTTTATATAGATATATGAATCAGTTAATTACAAAAAATCATTATTTTAAAAAAGAAAAAACCAGTGACATGAATGATAGTTTCAAGGAAGAATTGAAACAACATTTTAGAACATTAGCCATGATTAATAAAAATAGTACTGAATTAGAATGTAGCAATAGATAGCTGTGAGTAATATTCACAGTTTTTTTTAATTTAAATAAAAAAGAGCCTTATTGGCTCTTTTATTTATTGGTATAATTTCTGCAGATTCTCTTTCTTTACTACTTATATTGTGGTTCTTGTGACTTAATATATTCCTGTCTTCCCTTTAAAACCTCCAGTGCAGAATCAAGTTGTTCTCCTAATTGTTTAAAATCGTTTTTTGCTTGCTGATCTTCTGTTTCTAAAGAAAAAGTCTTCATTGTAGCAGAAGCGCTTTGTATTCCAGCAATTGCTTGTTGCATTTGAGTTCCTACAGTCATGTTTTCACCTCCTTTAAATATATTTATCCTTTAGGTTTAAATATTATGGCCGCAATAAACCCAAATATTATTGCGGCAGAAACTCCCGAACTTACCGTTTTAAACATACCAGTAAATATGCCTATAAATCCCGTTTTTTCAGCGTCAATTAGGGCCCCTGTTACAAGAGTATTTCCAAAGCTACTTATAGGCACAAATGCACCTGCACCCGCAAGTTTTACTAAAGGCTCATATAAACCGAGTCCTCCTAAAATTGCCCCAATTACAACTAATGTGCAGGTAGTATGTGCAGGGGTAATCTTTAATATATCCATTATAAGTTGCCCAATAACACAAATTAGACCACCTATTACAAATGCATAAATAAACTTTTCCATTAACCTCACACCTCTTTTTTACATTTCTATTGAAACTGCATGAGCAATACAAGGTATACTTTCCTTTTGTTGATACGATATTGGGGACATTAAAGCACCTGTTGCAACAATTAATATTCTCTTTAATTCTCCTCTATTCATACGGTTGAGAAAATGCCCATAAGTTACAGTAGCAGAACAGCCACAGCCACTACCGCCAGAAAAAACTGGTTGATCCTTTTTATATATTAAAAGTCCACAGTCTGTAAATATATCTGATGGCATTTCGATGCCATGGGCTTTTAATAAACTGATAGCAAGTTCATGTCCTACCTTGCCTAAATCACCAGTAGCGATAAGGTCATAATAGGAGGCATCAATATTTAAATCTCTAAAATGTGCTTCAATGGTGTCTACCGCCGCTGGAGCCATAGCCGCTCCCATGTTAAATGGATCTGAAATCCCCATATCTATTACTCTTCCTATGGTAGCAGAAGTTATTTTAGGTCCAACTCCTTCTTCTCCAAGTACTGCCGCTCCAGCTCCCGTTACTGTCCATTGGGCAGTAGGGGGTTTTTGTCCACCATACTCTGTAGGATATCTAAATTGTTTTTCTGCAGCTGCATTATGGCTACTTGCAGATGCTATAACATATTTAGCTGACTTACTTTCTATCAATTGAGCTGCTAGTGCCAAACTTTCCATAGAGCTAGAACATGCGCCAAAGACTCCTAAAAAAGGGATCCCCAAACTTCGCGCAGTAAAACTACTAGAGATAATCTGATCCATCAAGTCGCCACTTATAAAAAAATTGATATCTTCTTTTTTAATATTTGATTTTTTAATTGCTCTTTCGCAAGCATGCTCTAGAAGAACCTTTTCTGCCTTTTCATAGCTATCTTGTCCAAGCCATAGATCTTCGTGAAGTATATCAAAGTCTTCAGCTAAAGCACCATTGGCTTCAAAAGGACCACCAACTGCGGCTGATGCTAGTATTGTAGGTTTAGAATTGAAAATCCATGATTGATGTCCTTTAAGCATCTACATCCCTCCTAGCCAAATTATTGTGATTCTTATGGTAGCAACCACAAATGCAGAAAAAACCCCATAGACAATGATTGCTCCGGCAAGTCTAAACATATTACCAGCTACACCAAGTACATATCCCTCGCTTCTATGCTCAATTGCGGCAGAAGCTATGGAATTAGCAAAACCTGTAATTGGAACACCAGTTCCAGAACCAGCCCATTGACCAATATGATCGAAAACTCCAAGTCCAGTAAGCAAAGCTGAAACAAAGATTAATACTGTTAAAGTTGGGCTAACTGCTGTTTTTTCATTAAAATTAAAGTAGGTGATAAAAAACAACTGTAGTCCTTGACCAATGGCACATATGATACCACCTACAAGGAAGGCTTTAAGACAATTTTTAAAAATAGGTCTTTTAGGTTCTACTTTTTTTACTAATTTATCATATTGCAACTGAACTGGCGTTAGTTTTTTCTTTTTCATATTTGACATTATTTCACACCCTCTAACGTAATAAATAGGGTTCTAATTTTTCTAGGATATCCCCTAAATTTTCAGTATTTTTTAAGTACATGGACTTAGCTTCTTCATTTTTCGTTTCTAAAGAAAAGGACATAAGGTCAGCCTGGCATTTTTGAATACTGGCATATAGCATTTCTTTAATCTGTGATTTTGGGACTTGTATCATATCATCAAAAAGATCCAGATATAAATCTCCAGAGGAATCTACTTGGCCAATAAAAACATTTTCTAGTGCTACTCCTTTGTTTTCAAGTTCTGTTTTAAGCCAACCTTGATTTAATCCAATATTGGTAAGACCCTCATTCAACATATTTCCATCTAAAATTACTGTCTGTGATTCAGTCTTAGATGCAACTTTTTCTCCTAAATCATATGGGGTAACAGGTCTTTTATCAGCTTTTAAACTAACATTGATATCTCCGGTTGTTTCCATAACAGCAAATTCAACATCAGCTAAATTAAATGCCTTTTGACAGCGTAATTCTTGTAGGAACCTTTGCCCCGTCATTTTTTCTTTTGCTAAATTATCTTCCATGACTTTACCATTTTTAATTAAGACTCGTTCCTTACCATTTAGTATGTTATAAATCCATTTACTTTTCATAGAAGCATAATCTAAAATTATAGGTATTAATGCCCAAATGGCTAGTGTAGTTAATCCAAAATAAATATTGGTAATGATACCCAATGAAATTAAAGTAACTATCAGAGCAATTACTACATAAGAAATAAAATCAAAGGGAGTAAATCTAGATATGTTTCTTTTCTTCATAACCCTTGTTAAAACTAATGTTAAAAAAAATAAAATTATTGAGTTTAATAATATTATTAACCAAGTATTCATCATTTCACCTCACTTAGTCACCTTTATATTGAGGTTCTTGAAACTCCATAGAACCTACTCTTTTTTCTAAATCTATTTTAATTTTATTTATTTCTTGGAATGCCTCAGTATAAATCACTCTAGCATCTTCATCCCTTTCTTGTAATGAATACAGTCTTAAAGTAGCAACAGACCCCTCTAATGTGGCTAATGTTTGTTTTACCTTAGAAATAACAGTCACATGGAAACCTCCTTTTAAAAATAAATTAATTTCTAACATAGTTTAACTAATATACATAGATATAATTCACTTATGTTAAAATTAAATATTCTTAATAAGCTCTGCAGTTTTAATTCCCAACTTTTTTGTATTAAAAAAGATGACTCTTATTCTATGAACAGAAATCATCTTTTCAATTCCATATAGTTTTTTCAAGTTGCAAATAAAAGTTACAGATTACATGACGTATCGCTATTATCTTAATAAAATTATGCCTTATAATAATTGAATAAGGATACCTAGCTAATATTGCCCTCCCTCATGTGTATTTAATAATTCTTGCAATTTCTTAGCTTGCATTGCAGATTGTTCTGCAAATTCCTTGAATGTATTACTCACTGCTTCTTCTGATACTTCTCTTGCAAATGATTGATAGTCTCTAACATTTTCTTGGGCATCTAATAATTTTTTCATAATAGTATCTCTAGTGTTCATTTCCATTATAATCACTCCTTCGATACTATTTTTAACAAAAGTTTTCTTTTTATGTATTTTAGTTTTATAATTTTTTATAAATATAATCTATTTAATGAATGGGAATATATAATGAACTTTTGGTCATTATAATATTTAAAGATCATTAAAATAAATATATGTTTTTAAGCTTTTAATTTTAGATTAGTTTTTGTACCTTAAAATATATATTAGCAAGAAAGGTGAAATAATATGAGCAATAAGTTAAATGTAACTAAAAGTAAAATGGCTAAATTAGGAATTAAGAAAAATGAGCAAAATGACTATGAATATATTGATCCTGAGGATAAAAACAAATCTAAATATAAATCTGTTAAAAAATAAAAAAAATATATAGTTGTTAAAGGAAATTCAACAACTATATATTTTTAAACTTTAAACTGGTTTATGCATTATAAACAAATGTGGTTCTTGTAGATAATCCTGAACAATTCTTAACGCTTCACCGAATCTTTGATAATGAACAACTTCTCTTTCACGTAAGAACTTCAAAGGTTCTATTACATCTGGATCATCAGCCATACTAATTAGATATTCGTAGGTAGCCCTTGCCTTCTGTTCTGCGGCTAAATTTTCAGTAAGATCTACAATTGGGTCTCCTTTTGATTGTAGATACGAGGCATTAAAAGGAACACCTGAAGCACTTACAGGGTATATTCCTCTACCATGGTCAGCATAGTATCCACTCATGCCGCCCTTTTGAATTTCCTCAAGAGTTGCACATTTCATTAGCTGCCTAACCATAGCACCAACCATTTCTAAATGAGCTAGTTCTTCAGTGCCAATGTCATTACAGGTTGCTATAGCTTGGGAAGTTATCATAGAAAATCTCTGACTTAAGTATCTTAATGATGCACCCAGCTCACCATCAGGTCCTCCATACTGAGTGATAATAATTTTTGCCATTTCAGGATTAGGAGTTTTAATTTTTACCGGATATTCTAAAAACTTATCGTATGTCCACATAAATTACACTTCCTCCTTTTCAAACATAAAATTAGCTTCATTTTCCCAAGGCCATGGTTCATCTTTCCATTGCCATGGGAAAGGGCTTAAGGAGTCAAGTTGAGTTAGCATTCCGTAATTCATATCATAGTTTTCTTTGAGTCCTCTCCATTGCATAATATATTTATTATACTCTACAATAGCTTCTCTATCCAATGGATGAGTATTAAGAAACAAAGCTAAGTCTACCAGCATAAATCTTGTAGTACTAATCTGTTTTAACATTTCCATTTTATTCATTTCGTTTCTCATTTGGTTCGCTCCTTTTGCATTGTTTCCAATTGACAAGGTCTACTTTTTTTATCCTCAGCTTTGTATGGGCTAAAGAGTTCGGGGAAAGCAGTTCCTCTACTTAGTGCATCAATTGGTGTAAACAGAGCACAAAGGAATTGGTATGGAACATAGGCAGCAGCTAATCTAACGTTTTCAATTACGGTTTCTTGTGGTATGCAACTACTCATTGCTTGGTTTTGCGGTATTTTTTTTCCCATTTCATTCTGTTTCAATTTGAACCTCCAGAAAGTATTCAGTACATAATATAATATGCAAATATTGAAAAAAGGCTACCTAAGATAGGTAGCCTTTCAAGTTTGAATTTTTTTACAATATGCTACTTTTAAAATTCAACTTAATCCTATTAAACAATTCTGAAAATAGATACAGTTCCAATAGGTCCAGATAAACCTACTAATACTATACTAATAGGACCACTAGAATTATTAACAAATGTGAAAGTTTCTCCTGCTGTTGCTGCATAGATTCTATTAGAGCCGCTTATTAATGGATTTGTTGCTGTAATAGATATACCGGCAATAATACCACGAAGGGATGATACCAAATCAATCTCTATAGAAACTGTTCCAGGATTTGGAGTAACAGCTATCTTCCAGTCGATTACATAAACTCCTGTTGTATTAACTGTAAAAACACCTGTTGTTGAATTATAACTGAGATCAGTTCCTACTATACTTACAGCATCATAAATAATAGTGCCTCCAACCGGAATTGATAATTTATTTGTTGTTATAACACCATTTGCAAAGGAATTAAAACTTGGGCCTGTTGGACCTGTAGGACCTGTTGGTCCTGTTGGACCTGTTGCACCCGTTGGGCCTGTTGGGCCTGTTGGACCTGTTGGTCCTGTTGGGCCTGTTGGGCCTGTTGGACCTGTTGGACCTGTTGGACCTGTTGCACCTGTTGCACCCGTTGGGCCTGTTGGGCCTGTTGGGCCTGTTGCACCTGTTGCACCCGTTGGGCCTGTTGGGCCTGTTGGGCCTGTTGGGCCTGTTGGGCCTGTTGGGCCTGTTGGGCCTGTTGGGCCTGTTGGGCCTGTTGGGCCTGTTGGGCCTGTTGGGCCTGTTGGGCCTGTATCACCTGTAGCACCTGTTGGGCCTGTTGCACCTGTTGGACCTGTTGGACCTGTAGGGCCTGTTCTTCCAGTTGGTCCAGTAGGACCTGTTGGACCAGTTGCTCCAGTTGGACCAGTTGGACCAGTTGGCCCGGTTGGCCCGGTTGGACCAATTATACATGCTGGGAAGCAATGCTTACAACAACATTCGTCTTTGTCATGCTTGCAGCAATCATCTCTGTCATGCTTACAGCAATCATCTCTGTCATGCTTGCAGCAATCATCTCTGTCATGCTTGCAGCAATCATCTCTGTCATGCTTACAGCAATCATCTCTGTCATGCTTACAGCAATCGTCTCTGTCATTCCAATCTTCTCTATTTATAATAAGATTTCCAGTAGATCCATCTATCTCAGTACATCTATACTTCTTAGAGGAACTATCGTTGGATTTACCCATAATTTACACCATCCTTATTTATATAAAATCATAAAATGTTGACATTATCTCTTTATATAAGATGCTATTATTTCCTTTGCATAATATATAATTTTGTCCATATATAGTATGCAAGCACTTTAATTTACGTTAACCAGATTTATTGAGAAATTTAAGAAAAATAAAAAAATATAACATAGAAACTAATCATCCAAAATTTTTTGACTGATTAAATTTTGTGCTATATTTTTTTATTATAAATTTAATATATATTTATAAATTATCTAAATAAAATTTATGATTATTTAACAGCCTTTCATCATTAGGTGAAAGCTTAATGGCTTGCTCAGAAAATCCTATTGCTTCAACCATCATATTTAAATTGTAACAGCCTAAAGCTGCTAAATCATAAGGGGTATAGTCCCAAGCATTTTCATCATTTGCAAAATTAAATGTTTTTTCTTTGATTTTTAATGCTTCGGTTGCATAATAATAAACACCAAGCCAGTCATTTTCAAGATAAGCTAATAAAGATAGCTCTATATAGGGTTCTCTTAATGAAATAGATTCACTTATGGCTTTATGATACCATTTTTTAGCGTTTAACATTTCTCCTTTTTCACAATATGCTCTTGCAATAAATCTCATAGAAGATGATCTTTCCTCTTCATAATTTGATGTAGGCAGTGATAAATAATTCTTTAATGTTAAAATACAATCATCCCAGTTATTATCAAACATATATTCTCTACCAAGGTAATACATATTTCTGCTACTATTCGGATTTTCTTCAACAGCTAATTTCAATAATGGTAGGTTTAAACTCCTATTTTTCGTTTTATCAGGATAATGATTAACTACCATACCCTTAATATAAACTTGTTTTTCCTCTGTCTCTCCCAAATATTCTAAAATCTCATGTGTTGGATATATCCATCTATATCCATGTCTTGCATGAATTCTGTCCCAAGTATATTGTACAGCAGGCACGCCATCATCATTAACCTTCCAATTATATAGGTATAATCCTCTTGTGGTTTGTTTCGTCCATGCATTTTCTAAATGCTCTCTCCAACCAGGCTCAATAACATCATCGAGATCTGAGGATACACAAATGTCTATATCATCTGGAATGAATTTTATGCATTCATTTCTTGAATAATCAAATCGGAAGGGACTCGCATCTATAGAATAAACAATAGCTCCTCTTTCTTTTAGCTTACTAATTGTATTATCGGTAGAGCCTGTATCTGCAACTATAACAACATCCGCTGTATTAAAATGATCCATAAAGCGGTCAACAAATTTTTCTTCATTTTTACAGATTGCATATACACAAACTTTATACTTACTACTCATGTAAAAACCTCCAATAAAATGAATAGTGACATTTAAAAGAGCACCCTTTATGATGCTCTTTTTTATTATTATTTTTGGTCTCTACCAAAAAATAAAGGTAAAAATAAAAACGGAAACAAATTATTAAAAGGGAGAGCATTACTGTGATGATAATAACCTTGATGATAACCGTGTTGATAACCATGTTGATGTCCTTGATCATAACCTTGTTGATATGAATCATGCCCATGTGGTGCCCTTGACATATCTTGGCCAGTTCCTTCTGGCGCTTGATACTGCCGCTGTGGCGTTTCTGAACCATATGTTGACGGAGAATTGTACATCTCATCCATCATTTGATAGCCCATATAAGGAGTATATTGTGGTCCCATTCCAGATAGTTTCATAGGATTAGTATCATTTACATTAGGTATATGCTCAGGGTCTTGCATATCCATATTTTCATTATCTAGCATTGTTCGGTATAACATTGCAAACCTCCATCAATTTTACTACACTAGTATAATATGAATTACCTAGAGAGCCGTTACAAATTATTTAAATATATATTTGTAGAAGTCAAAATCATCACAAAAGCTTTGCATTGTCGAATTTAAATTTTCTAAAAAAATCCATAAAATCTATCACCCTTGAGGGCACATCGGAATATTTTATATAGAAAGGGGGCAATCTACATGAATTATAAAGAAAAATATGCTGGTAACAAAGAAGATTTTTACTTTTTCTTAAAGGATGAAGTAATAAAATTATTTAAAGAGCAACTAAAAATTGAAGGAAACCGTGTTGTAATACCAAATAATGAAGAATTAGATTATCAAATTAAACTTGATAGTGATGAAAATTACGGTGATCTTTCAATAAAAGTTAAATGGGGACAAAAACCTGAAGAAGAAATAACCTTAGACGAAAATTCAAAATCAGGTGAAGATCAACCCTTTGAATTTGAATTTTAATAAATAATAAATAATAAATTATTAATTCCTGAGGATGCGTAATTAAACTATTAATTATTGATTAGCTAATATAATTTTACAGACTTTTCTTCCCTCAATTTCTATTAACGCTCCTCAGGATTTTTATAAAATTCTAAAATCAAATCTATTTACAAGGAGCAAGTTTTGAATTAAATAACTGCTTCTCTTCTTTCTATTTTTTGAGCAATGCTATTATAAAAATAGTTTATAATTGCTATCTATCGCAGCGCATCACAAGGAGGGTTTATTATGAAAGAAGAAAATATAAATTCAATATTATCTCAATACAATATTAATGTTGTTGATATAAAAAGCCAAAGTGATAAGGGTAAGAAGGCCGTTTGGTGGATAAAAACCACTAGTGGTGATAAAATATTAAAAAAACATTCTTGTTCATCTAAAACCCTTGAATTCATACTATCAGCTGTTGAACACTTAAGAAATGGAAAAGTTAACTTACCTAAAGTCATTAAAACAATAGGTAATACTAACTATGTAAAAGCTGTTAACTCTTGTTATGTCTTAAGTGAAGCTATCATTGGAAGTAATCCAAATGGGGACAAACCTCAAGAATTAAAAATGATAGTAGAACAACTAGCTAGGTTTCATTATGCTTCTAGAAATTTTATACCACCGGATGATTGCAAAACAAGGATACACTTAGGTCTTCAAAAAGAGGAATTTGAAAGTCAAATGCTTAAATTAAAAGGCTTCTATGATACCGAAATGTCTAAAGCTAAACATTCCGAGTTCGGGCAAATTATTTTGAACTCCTTCCCTTATTTTTATAAAAGAATGCAATTAGCTATAGCAGAAAATGAAAAATCAGGGTATAACAAATGGGCTCTGGAAGCTAAAAGTACGAATTGCCTTTGTCATCAAGATTTTACGGCTAGTAATCTCATTCTTACCAGTTCAAAGCAAATATTTGTTTTAGATATAGATTCTATTGCTATAGATTTACCTACAAGAGATATAAGAAAATTTCTAAATAAGATAATGAAAAAGAAAGGTCAATGGGAAATAAACACAACATCACAAATATTACAATGGTATAATGCTGTAAATCCGTTAGAACACTGGAAATGGCAAGTATTAAAGGAAGCTTTAATTTTCCCTCATCTATATGTAGGGATAATGAGCAAATATTATGAGCTACGTGAAGATAATTGGCCGGAAGCTAGATATATTGAAAGATTAAAAGGAATGATTAAAACCGAAAAATCTATAGAACCTATTCTACAAAACTTCGAAAAAATTATTCCTTCATAGATTTATATTAGGGGGAATTCATGTGAAAAATTTATTAGTTGATTACCCGGGACTCGCTGAAAAAGTGCTTTTGGAATATAAAATTATGCCAGAAAATTTAAAATTGTTTCAGAGTAAAGGTTTAAAAACATTATGGAGATTTATGTATAAAAATACAACCCTATGTCTTAAAAGATTAAATCAATCCCTTGAACAAGCACTTTTCTCTGTTAATGCTCAAATATATATATTTAAAAATGGCGGTAATGTACCAAAGGTCTATCCTAATGCTAAAGGAAATCCTATTACGGAATATAACGGACAGTTATTTGTATTATATAGTTGGATTGATGGAAGAGATATGAATTTAGAGGACCCAAAAGATTTAGCTTTAGCTTTGCAATCATTATCAAAATTTCATGCTGACTCCATTGGGTATGAGCCGCCTACTACTGCCATAATATCATCTAAACTTGGAAACTGGCCAAAGCAATACGAGTCCATGAAAAATAGGATGCTAAAAATAAAAGAAGTTTGTATACAAAATCCTAATAATACCTCTTTTTCTACCTATGTAAAGACTGTGGGCCCTATTGTAGAAATTTGCGACAAAACTATCAATTTAATTAACAATTCTCCATATAATGCTTTATGTAGTATTAAGCAAAATAAATCTTGCTTATGCCATCAAGATTTTGGAACAGGAAATGTAATGCTATCACAAAAAACAGGTTTTGTGATAGACCTAGATAGTGTAACCTATGACTTACCAGCTAGAGATTTAAGAAAGATTATCGGAAAGAGAATGATGAAATTCAACGATTTTAGTATAAAAAATATTGAAACTATCTTAAATTTCTATGAAATAAATATTAACCTATCCCCTACGCATAGAGAGGTTTTAAAAATTGATTTAATGTTTCCTCATTGGTTCTTTGGCTTAATAAAAACTATACACAAAAGCGATGAAGTAATTAATAGCGATAAAATTTCTTCAATTGCCAAATTTGAGCAAAACAAATTTTCTGTTTTACAAAAATGGCTTTAAGGGAGGTCTATCATGAAAATAGCATTTATTTGTACAGAAAAACTTACCTTCCCTCCTATTAATGGGGGCGCGGTTCAAGTGTATCTTGAAGGTGTTCTACCTATAATATCAAAGCTTCATGAAATAACTGTGTTTTGTATACAAGATCCTAAACTACCTAACCGAGCCTTTATAAGTGGCATAAACTATATACGATTGCCTGCAAGCACCACAGAAGAGTATGTTCGTGGTTTAAAAAACTATCTTACAAATGATTTTGATTTAGTGCATGTTTTTAACAGACCTCGTTGGGTTAACTTTTTAAGTAAAAATTTAAGTTGCGCTTTTAGTTTAAGTTTGCATAATGAAATGTTTTTACAAAATAAAATCACCACCACCTTGGCCAATGCCTGTATTGATAGAGTAAGTTTTATTACAACCGTAAGTAATTTTATTGCCAGCGGTGTAAAAGACCTATATCCTTCTGCTGCTAGAAAACTTCATCCTGTGTATTCTGCTGTAGATTGTAATGTATACAAACCAATTTGGCAAGATGATAAGGATTCCTATAGAAGTGTATTGCGTTCAAAATATGGCTTGCAAAATTATAAAACAATATTATATGTAGGTAGGTTAACACCAAAAAAAGGTACCCATATAGTAATAGATGCCATGAATTCTGTTATGGAGTCACACCCAAATACTGCACTAATGATTATAGGGAGTAAGTGGTATGGTGGAAATGAATCTAATGATTATATCGAATTATTAAAGAGAATATCTAAAGAACTAAAAGGACCAGTTATTTTTACAGGTTATTTAAGCCCTACTGAGATTCCAAAATATTATAGCATTGGAGACATTTTTGTAAATATGTCCCAATGGAGAGAACCACTAGCAAGAGTTCACTATGAAGCTATGGCTGCTGGCTTACCAATTATAACCACAAATCGTGGAGGTAATGCTGAAGTAATGACTGAAGGCGTAAACGGCTTTGTTATAAATGATTATACAAATCCAAGGGTGCTGGAGAAAAATATAGTTCGTCTTTTAGATAATAGTGATTTAGCACTCAAATTAGGGGTTAATGGAAGAAAATTAGCGCAGGAAAAGTATAATTTTAAACGACTCGCTAATGATTTATTAAAACTTTTTGATAGTATTAAATATTAATTTACTAAAAAAAATCATCTTAGATAGCTTTATTGATTTTTATAATCCTGAAATAAAGAGAAATTTATTAACTTAATCATGCAAATGAAAAGCACTAGCACTTTAATTTTTAAAGTACTAGCGCTTTTATTTTACATAGCTTAGTTTTTAATGTTCCCTTTTCCAATAGAGTAATAGGCTTTAATATTAGCTTCTTTAATATTATCCATATCTAATATATTTCTTCCATCAATTATTACAGATTCCTTCATCAAGGAAGCTACCTTATTTAAATCAATATTATAAAACTCGCTCCATTCTGTACAGATTATTAATGCATCTGAATTTACTAAGCATTCATACATATCATCGCAATAAATTATATTTGGAAATATACTTTTTATCTCCTTTGTAACCATCGGATCATATGCTTTTATTTTAGCCTTATTCTTTAATAATTTTTCAATTATATATATTGATGGAGCTTCCCTAATATCATCTGTATTTGGTTTAAATGTTAGTCCTAATATAGATACAGTTTTACCCTGAAGATCTTTATAATGTTCCCTTAATATTTTCACTGGCAAGACTCTCTGCTGCTCATTTGCATCAACAGTAGCTTTTAGAATTTTAAGATCGCTATGATAGTTTTCAGATATTTTAATTAAAGCCTTTGTATCCTTTGGGAAGCAAGACCCCCCATAGCCGATACCTGCTTTTAAAAACAAGGGCGAAATTCTCTTATCTAGGCCTAGTGCATAGGCTATTACATCAATATCTGCTCCAACCTTATTACAAAGATTGGCTATTTCATTCATAAAGGAAATTTTCACTGACAAAAAAGCATTTGAGGTATATTTAATTAGCTCCGCTGTTTCTGGACTCGTAAACACCATTTTTATTTTAAATGACTCATATAATTCTCTCATTATGTCCTCAGCCTTTTGTGATTCACAGCCTAAAACTATCTTATCTCCATTTAAAAAATCATTTATAGCATTGCCTTCCCTTAAGAATTCTGGATTAGAGACCACATCAAAATATTCCTGTGGTATATGCTTTTCTAGTAACTTGTTTTTTATATATTTCTGAGTACCAACCGGCACTGTACTTTTAGTTACTATTATTTTATATTTATCAATATAAGGGTAAATTAAATTTATCAATTCTTTTATTTGCTGAATGTCTACATCCCAATTTTTCTTTGTGGGAGTTCCAACTGCAATAAAAATTATATCCGAAGACCTAATTCCTAGTTCTAAATCCTGTGTAAACTCAACACTATTTACAATTAAAGATTCTTTTAATAATTCACCTAATCCCTCTTCAAAGATAGTTGGCGTACCATTTTTTAACATTTTTAATTTTTCTAAATCTTTTTCCACACAAATTACTTTATTATCTTTTTTCCCAAAGCATAATGCAGTTATAAGTCCTACATAACCAGCTCCAATAACGCATATATTCATAAAATCACATTCTCCTCTTTTTAGTATCACATTTTTATTTATTACCTCAACTTGTTTATTTGTTAAATTCATTGGTTCAGTAAAATTTTATGCTTTTGTGATTATCTAGAGCCTGAATAACAGATACGTTTTTACTTAAGTTTAAAGCCTTTCTTACTATTCAATATTATTGATTGAACTCAGAATTATATATATATATTATGAATTAACTCGTAGTTTGGTGAAATTAAAGCATGAAAAAGCTATGAAATATAAGTTTAACACCTTAATTCCATAGCTCCATTTATTTATCTCATTATAAAAACTTAGTTATTACCACCAATATCCTCCATTGTGTCTTCTTCCAAGCAATTCGCTAATAAGCAATATTTTGATTAAATCCTGACTTCCATGTCTTCTATTGAAGCGTCGTCTTTGTCTCGTATACTCATCATCATCAGCGAGATTATCATCTTCTTCGTAATCCCTATAATATTTTTCATGCTTTTCACATATTTCTTTTGAAATATGATCCAGTTCATCCTTACTAGGGCAATACATTGTGCCATACATGGACGTCATCATATCACAATGATGCTTTACCATTGGATATATCCTGATATAAATTTTAGGATATAACATTTTTAGATCTCCATCCTCATCCTCAATCATAGGCATATGCGTCATTGGCATACATTGTTCAAGATTATCACTGCCTTTATTACGATAGTTCTGGTCATAATTTTTAGGCTTTTGCACATCCCACATCATAGGGTTAAATGACATCATTTGATAATTTCGAGGTGAATATGCTGCTTGTTGAGCATAATAAGGCCTGTTTTTATAAAATTCTTCGTAATCATCATCATGATTTTGGTAACTGTCAGTATTGTTTTTTTCATTATAATCTTCAGAATTACTTCTATAATACATATATATCCTCCATATGTTTTATTACATTATTATCATATGCTAATGATGTGAGGTTGTTCTTTTAGTTATACACTTTTTGCAAATATCTTCAATAATCGTAAATAGTGATTTGCTTCACGTAGGGTATGATCGGCTAACAATGGTATTATTATGGATTTAATTTTACATTCTAGCAGTCCTTGCGTACCCTGCGCCTTAAACTTACTTATTTCCACAGTCGCCTTAAGGCTATCCTCCGTGACTTTTGAAATTGGAATTGTTTTATCCATCGCCTCTTTTGATTCTCTTGTCAACTTATCAAACTCATTTCCGAAGTTATTTGCTGTAGTAATAAGTTCATTTTCTGTTGGGTCAAGAAGACCACGAATAAATTTTGAGTGTTCAGCCATAATTCTATTCCAAAATGTTTCTTGCTCAAAAGCATCTCTCTCCAAGTTGATTTCCTCACGACTTTGCAGCCTTTGAAGTAGCTGAAAATAAAATTTTGCTTCTCTCAAAATATGGTCTATAAGTAAAGGGTAATTATTTGTGAATATTCTACAAGTTATAACCTCCGATAAAACCATAGTCTTAAACTGTGCTAAAGCTTTAATCAATCCCATCGCTCTCTGATTAAGCATAGATACTCTTTGTCCAAGCATATTATTACTAATTACTAATTCATCGTTACCCATTAATCCAGCTTCTGATTTCGTCAAATTGATTGGGATATTCACTCCTGTAAAATATGCTGTAGCCATCTCAGCTTTTAATGTAAAAGGTGTAATTACTTCACCAGACTGTAATACACTAGTGCTAACAACACCATTTGAAAGTGATATAGCTTCTGCTAAAAGTCTGTCAAACTCTATTCTGAAATTATCAGCCTGTTGGATATAGTTCGAGTCCTTTTGTGTAAAACCTATTTCCAAGAAAAATGAGTGTTCCTTCATAATCCTAGCAAAGAAAAGATGCAATTCCAGGGATTGTCGTATGAATTCAGTATTAGATAGCATAGCAAAATCTCCTTAAATAAAATTTATATCACTATCATTGTATTAATGAGATAAATAAAATGTTCCTCTTTAATATAAATGTTTTTATTTACATATATAAGTTCTTCCTTTTTAAAATAAGAATAAATATGAATAACATATAAATATAAGCACATACTAAATAAAAATGAGGTGCTATAATGGATAAAAAACTAAGCCTTATAATGTTTAGTGGAGAGTATGACAAAGCTTTAGCTGGATTAATACTGGCAAATTCAGCTAAAGAATTAGGAATGGAAGTATCTATGTTTTTTGCCTTCTGGGGTCTACTTATATTGAGAGACCCCAATATAAATATAAAGGAAGGTAAATCTTCACTGGAGAAGCTTATGGGAACAATGGCTCCAAAAGGTCCAGAAGATTTGCCACTTTCCAACATGAATTTCAGTGGTTTAGGAAAAAAAATGCTTGAAGCAATGATGAAGGAAGATGGTACACCGACCCTTTCAAAATTCCTAGAGGGGGCTGTAAAAAAAGGTGTTAAGTTCTATGGCTGTAAGCTCTCAATGGAAGTTATGGGCTTTAAAAAGGAAGAACTCATTCCTGGACTAGAGGTAATTGAAGCTACAGATTATCTTAAGGACGCACTTCAATCAGATATACAATTATTTATATAAGTAAATAATTGGTATGATTATTTTTACCGTATTATTTAGTGCAAGTAATACGGTATTTCTATAGATTTCACGCAATGTGTAGAAATGTATTTTATTTTAAATTGTGTTTTTTTGGTATTCCACCTTCACAAGGTACCCCTATCTGACATTTTCCACAACCATATCTAGGCTTATATCTTTCAGCAGTATTATCCAAAAATTTAGAACATATATTGTGATTTTTACCTTCTTCTATGGATATTGCATTAACTGGACATCTTTTTACACAGGCACCACACATTGAACAATATTCATAGATGTCTTTGTACTCTCTTTTGTCAGGTGATAAATATAGTTCTGTTATAATACTACCAAATCTTCCAGCTACACCTTTTGACGTTATGAGACCTTTAGAAAGTCCAAATGTTCCAAGTCCACATACAAAGGCCGCATGTCTTTCAGACCAATTGCTTGTATAGGATACTTCAGAATGTGCGCAGGCAGCATTTAACGAAGTTTGTGCCCAGAACCTTTCATCAAAGGCAGGCACCAGACTATTATTTCCAGCCTTTATTAATTCTGACGTCAGATATTTACATAACTTATTGATAAAAGCTTGACCCTCAATACGTCCATGCAACCATTCTTCAGAAGGCCATGATTTTTCACTTTCGTTTCCCCTTTTAACTGCTTGGCTAAAGGGTAGAAAAAAGGAGATAACAGTTTTTGACTCCGTTAACCATTCTTTAGGGAGCATAAAGTGTTCCCCAATTGCATAAGGTTCTTTGAATAATGTAAAATACTCATCCCCTGAAGATGAAAATCCGAAAATCGGTGCTTCAAAAATCTTCATTCCCACAACATTCTCAGAAATAGCAATTTCATTTGTTATGTAATTACCTTCTGAGTTTTCTACAAAGTCTGATGCTATTTTAATTAGATTGTGTTTATTCATTATATACCAGCCTTCCTTTATATTATCAAATTTAATTTTAAGTTTTCTTATGATATAAATATAACACATAATTATTTCTACAAGTATGGAAACAATATTTTTACCTCACCTCTTAACAAAGTTCAGCATATACTTTAGTAAACGATAACTTGTAATATACTATATTTTGAGGAGATTTTATATTATGGATGATGAAATACTATTTAAAAATATATGTAGCCTTAGCAATAGTGAAATTGCTAAAAGATATACATTTCTAGGTGAGGGTATATGTAGAGAGGTATACTCTATTAATAAGGATTATGTAGTTAAGGTGGCAAAAATTGATGATGGCAGTTATCAAAACAAAGTAGAAAACTATGTTTATACCCATGCTACCAAGGATTTGATTAAATACCTATGCCCAATAGTATGGTTTGAACCCGATAGAATCATAATGAGAAGAGCAATTCCACTTTCTAGTTTAATTAAAGACAAATATATAGATCTTAAAACAATCCGTCCAGAAAAAGAATCTTACTCTGATTTAAATAAATTAACAAATAATTTTATACTTCTTGCTGATGATATCATTTCTACAAGCTCTTGGGGAATATACAATAATAAAAATGTATTGATTGATTATGGTTGCACTACGTATCTAGGTGATGTACTTTATTCACTTTTTTATAATTGGTAAAATATTTAAAAACACTCACAATTAAATGAGTGTTTTTAAATTATATGTTAAACTTAACTAAATTTGATAGCATTATTAACTAGGACTTAACTCCATTAAACTCATTGATTTCAACACATCATGGGATAGGACGCTAAGCGCTTATGTTAAATTTAATTAAAGTAAAATAAATTTTCTTGTAAAAAAAGGAATTTGGTAATATTTGGAGAATACTTCCTATAGATAATATAGGAGGCGAATACAATGATTTATGATGCATTAAAAATTTCTAAACATTTAAACATAAGTAAAGTAACTGTTTATGCTAAAATGAAGTTACCTGAAATAAAAGCTTTTTTAATATTCCATAATGGTAAAACATGTGTAGATGAGGAAGGCTTAGAAGCAATTAAACAATGTCTAAAATATAATCAATCTGCAGAAGAAGAAGTGGCCGCTACAGATATAACCCATTTAAAAGAAGATATGATTGATATCCTTAAAAATAATATTGAATTTCTTAAAGAACAATTAAATGTAAAGGACGGACAGCTCTACGATATTAATAAATTATTAGAAAATACTCAGATACTTTTTAGACAAGATCAAGAAAAAAATAAAGCCATATTATCCTTACCTGAGACGATTAAAGAACATGATATCCAATTGGTTAATAATTTAACTCAAACCCTTGAAAGACAAAAAATCAAGGCAGCAGCAGAAGAAGAATTGCATAGGAAAAAGGGAATCTTCCAAAGATTATTTGATAAACAAAGATGAGTACTCATGGAGTGCTCATTCTTTTTATTTCCAGTTTACTTAAGCCAATTTTTCCATAAAAACTGATATTTTTTAATATTTAACAAATTCTACATAGTTTATTCATTATATTGTCACATTTCTATGTTATTATTTAAATATAAATTGATTAATCATTAAAGCGAAGTCCCCCTTTACTTTAATATAGATAGCTGTGAATAATATTCATGGCTTTTTCGTTGCATAAATTTCAACTGTACTATCCTTTAATAAAATAAACATAAAGAACAATAATACACTTATATTTGACTTAAATTTCATATTGCACTATAATTTATAAAAAATAATAAAATTAACTAGAGGAAAGAAGGTTTTTGTTTATGGAAAAAATATCTCCTAAAAGAGAACAGGCTTTTGAGTTATTAAAAAAGTACAATAAGAGTGATAGTCTAATTAAACATGGTTTATCCGTTGAAGGAGTTATGAGGCATTTTGCTAAACTAAACAATGAAGATGTAGATAAATGGGGCATAGTTGGCCTTCTTCATGATGTGGATTATGAAATGTATCCTGAAGAACACTGTTTTAAAGCAAGGGATATATTAGAGGCTGAGGGCTATCCTGAAGAGTACATACATGCTGTGCAGAGTCATGGCTTTGGACTATGCATAGATGTAGAACCAACACATAAAATGGAAAATATACTGTATACTATTGATGAACTTACTGGGCTTATTACTGCAACTGCGCTCATGAGACCAAGTAAGAGCGTGCTTGATTTAGAAGTAAAGTCAGTTAATAAGAAATTCAAGCAGAAAGGGTTTGCAGCAGGTGTCAATAGAGAGGTTATTCTTTCTGGAGCAGAAAGAATGGGAATGGATATTACTGACATCCTTAGCGAAACCATAAAAGGTATGCAGAGTGTTGCAGGTGAAATCGGATTAAAAGGGGAATTATAAAATACCTTAAATAAAAAGTATGCTAACTTAATTTAGCATACTTTTTATTTAAGGTGCCGTATTATCTTCTTTTAACATATATAATTGAAGGTACAGCTCTTTCTCCCAGGCTGTCGCAAGGATTGTTTATAACCTCATTATTATAAAACAAGGTAGAAGAAGAGCCTCCATCTAAATTAGTAGCATTATAAGCACCATAATTAAACAATATATCTTGAGCCTCTTTTAAAGTAGCCCCTAAGCTACTTATCTGCCTACCATCAATAACTAATAATATTATTGTTCCGTCGTACCTTTGCCCAATACATGTTCTAGGCGCTATGCCCCATCCCCCATCACCTCTGTTTATAGCCTTCTTTCCATTAACTATAATGGCTGGACCAAAAGATACCGCTTCAGTTACTCCAACTTTTTTCATTTCATTAATGGTATATTTGCCAACTAATAGCTTTCCTGCTTTCGTTAATGCTACAACTTCTTTTTTCTCATCCTCACCTTTTATATTATTAAAAATAATTTTTCCTCCAGACATTATAATTCCTTCTGGATTTGCTCCAGTTCCGGCCCAAAGTGATCCAGAAACTTCATCTGTAAAACCACCGCCATTAATTGCGGCTATTGCGTTATTATCTCTTGCAATTTTGCTAGTAAGTTCGCCTTCCATACCAAGCTTACTGCTATAACCTACCTTTATTCTAGTTGGGTCATTAATTACTAATATATAACCCTTAAATCTTTTTCCAGTTACTTCATATCTTTCAATACTATTGTCATTTTTATTTTCTACTTTTACACCATCATCTTTCCCTTCTAAGTTATCTTGAACTATAGATTCCACCTTTTGCTCACTCATAATTTGTTTTATTTTCGCATCGGATAAAAATGATGTTACTAGCCATTGTAATGTAAGGGTAGTCATGGCCGCACCAACTACTGTAGTCTTTAGCTTTTTAAAGGGACCATAGTAAACCAAAAATGGACCTGAAATTGCTATAAAAATAAGTTCAAACAATATAAATAATAAAATAAGTTTACTTGTATTTTTTTTGCCTTTTGCATTTTTTTTTACTTTTGTCATGTCTCCCATCCTTTTTCTTTGACTAAGATCACATGTATCAATCACTTCATATTTAATTATAAACAATATTAGTATAAATTTCAAATATTTTGAATAAATATGTTTTAATTTATTAGAATTTCTATAAAAACGAAAACCTTTACATAGTTGATTGCTTTTATTTATTCTTATAGGTACTAAAAGCATAAAAAAATAGGGACTTAAGTCCCTATTTTTTTTAAAATTTATACTTGTAAAATTTGAGATTTTTCACTGCCTTTTTTTGAAACTGCTACTAAAATACCTAACAATATAGATAAAAAAGCAGAAGCAAGCACTCTGTATTGTAATGGTAACATGAATACAATTGTATGGCATGGTATCCAAATAACTGTACATGTTTTAAGCCAAGAAAAACTAACAATTGTATACCAATCAACTCTATTTACTAAATCTTTAACAGTTACCTTCCCACCCTTTTTTTCATACTTTAAATCAATAAATAAATCACCAAACTTGTGATAAATATACATCATAGGACCGAAAGTCAAATTCATAATTGCACTTCCGAAAAATGCTTGTGCCAATTTTGAATCTTCTAAGGGTAATCTTCCAGTAGATTGTGCAACTGCTGTACCACCAGTAAAAACTGTAAACACAAGGGTAATCATCATTCCTAATATTCCCCAAACAATAGCTTTAAAAATAAAACCTTTAGGCATAATCCAATGACCATTTAAAATCCTTACTCCAAGTAAGTCTCCCATAGTTGCCAATATAAAAAACTTAAAGAATCCCCCCATATATGGATGAGCATCTGTTGTCTCTATAAATACTGTACGCGTAGTTGGTATTGCTAAAATCAGTATCCAAAGTAATAATATAGCTCCCCACAAAAAATCTCCCTTTTTACTTTTCATTCTTTATTTCTATTGTAGCTGGTTTATAATCTACATATTTTTTACGTTTATCACTGATTACTTCTAAATTTGTAAAATATTTTTTCATAGTGTCCTGTATTTCAAAGAAATGATCTCTTGCACCACTTCCATCTAGCATGGATTTGCTGTAGCCATCATCTTGCACTACAAACTTCCACTTTCCACTCTCGTCCTTTTCTAAATCTCCACCACAATGGCAAATAGGACATTCTATTGTAAACTCTTCTCCATTCCAATGAGGCTGACCTAAAGATAAAACATTAGAATGACATACTGGACACCAGCCTAAATTTTCATCGCCAAAGAATTTAGCATTATCATAATCCTTAATTCCCTTAACCACATTTTCTGCTAGCTTAACTGCTCTGTCTATATACTCTTCATCTAGAAGGACTTGTCCTGGTCTCGGTGCACGATTTACCATCATTTGATCTACTACTTTAATGTCTTGAGCTAGCATGGTTATATTAATACTCTCAAGAGTAAGTGACATCCAGCTTCTAGTAGATCCTCCATTACCAATGATTGCTCCCACTATATGTTTAAAATAATCAGGATTTCCTACTTGTTTGTGGAAGTTTGGTTCATATGCTAAATGACGATCTGTAAACACTCTATATATTCCTGCTGGCATAAAGGAATATGATGGTACAACTACTATTACTCCATCTGCAGATAACCATTCCTTCATAATAGAATCCATATCATCACTATTTTTATATACACATTCTGGAGCTTCTCCCTTTTGCGTAAACTTTATTGTACAAGATTCACATCCTGAACAAGGCTTTATATTGTAATCATGTAGGTTAATCATCTTAACCTCAGCACCTAATTCCTCAGCCCTCATTAATGCCGCCTTGGCTAAAATTTCACCATTTCCATTTTTTCTACCTGCTGTAACTGCTAGAATTTTCATTTTATTTCCTCCGTATTTTTGTTTTTATACTCTATAAACTAATTCTGTTATCTCTCTTTTCCTTCAAAAACTGCTGTAGTATCTTCTTTACCAAATATTAAGCTGCAAACTAAGAATCCTCCTCCTGCCAGTACCACTGAAAGTAAAATTCCATATAAGATGAATCCAACTAAATGAACCGGAGTTATTACTGGTGCATTTTCAGGTTTTATTAAAAATGTGAAGAACGTTGAAGCTAGTCCCATAAATAATGCTGGTATATTTCCAAATATGCTCTTTTGTAAAAAGTTTTCATGAACCGTTAATATTGCGAATATAACTATTATAGGTGCAGCAATATTCACTACTTCCGCTGATAAAAAGCCACCTAATACACCACTTAAAATTCCATTAACAAGAGCCCAAGCTACTCCACATAAATAGCAAACTATCATAGATGGAATAACTTTAAACTCTGCTCCAAAAGCGAAAAATAATAACAAAGGCATAAATAGCATCCAAATGTAACCACCATAACCAAGCATACTCATAGGTTGCATCATTAGTGTTAGTGCAATTGCACCATACAATGCTTGAACCAATTTAACTTTTCTATTTATAGACATAATAAATTGCCCCCTTTTTTTTAAATTTCTACTGCTGTATCAAACCCTGCATGAACTGCTGAATATACGTTACCAACTTGTTTACAATCCCCAATTATATACACTTCAGTTTCCGGTATTAAATGTCTAAGCGCAGTAACAACATCCTTTCGCGGTCTCATTCCTAATGCTAATACAACTGTATCTGCTTCAAATTCTTTCCACTGGAATTTAGAATTAATTGTTTTAATTCCCTTTTCAGTAATTTCTTCGAGTTTTGTATTTGTTACTACTTTAACGCGATTTTTCATAAGTAAAGACTGTAAGGAGAATCTATTAATCAAGGAAGAACCATTTAAAAGAGCTTCAGGTCCCATCATTTCGAGTAGTGTAACATCCTTTCCTTCCATTGCAAGTGCTACAGCAGACTCTGCTCCTGTTAATCCGCCACCAACAACAATGACCTTTTGTCCTACTTCTACTCTTCCGCAATCTACATCTCCAGCCCAATGCACGTGACTCATTTGTACTCCCGTAACATTTGGTATGAATGGCGTTGCACCTACTGCAATAATTAATGCATCTGTCTTGTTTTCTTTTAGAGTTTCTGCTGTTACTTCAGTGTTTAACTGAATTTTAGCTCCACATTTTAAAGTTTGCGCAACAATCCATTCTAAGTAGTTCTTTAAATCTTTTTTAAATTCAAGATCTGTTGCATGATTTAATGTACCACCTAGTTTACTATCTTTTTCATAAAGAGTTACATCATGACCCCTTTCTACTGCTGTAAGTGCTGCTTGCATTCCTGCTGGTCCACCACCAATTATTGCAACTTTCTTCAGAGTTTCAGCCTTTTTAACTATTCCACCAAGATATTCTGTTTCCCGCCCATTCATTGGATTAACTGCGCAACGTGTCTTTTTAAAGAAGGCAGAGCGTCCACAACAAGTGTTACAACGTACACATGGACGTACATCTTCTACTTTTCCAAGAGCACTTTTTCTCATGAATTCTGGATCAGCAACAAATGGTCTTGCCATTGCAACAAAGTCCACTATTCCTCTTGAAAGTATTTCCTCTGCATTTTCTAAAGTCATAACAGATCCTACTGCTGTTACATATAAATCATCTCCAACTGCTTTTTTAATTTCTTCAGCATAATGTATATTTGGCATATATGGTACATAAAGTGGTTGAATCATATATTGAATTGTAAATGGATTTGGAAGCATACCAACTGAAACGTGAAGTATATCAATTTTATCTTTTATCATTTTTACAAACTGGATAACTTCATCAATTTTCATTTCGCCTTCAACTAATTCATCTGCACTGATTCTATATTCAAGAATAAAATCTTCGCCAACTTTTTTACGCACTGCCTCTAATAATTCAACACAAAAACGCGTTCTATTTTCAAAGCTTCCACCATATCTATCAACACGCTTGTTCACATATGGTGATAAGAACTGTCCTGGAAGCATACCATGTGCTCCATGAATCATTACCATTTTAAAGCCACTGTCCTTACATCTAAGCGCTGCAGATGCATAATCTTGAATAGTTTTATTAATTAGTGGAATACTCATTTCTTCAACTTCTGATGGTGTTTTTCCTTGAAGTTTTGAAAAGAATTCATCAATCTCTGCTGGCTTCGGAGTTGAACTTACTGGTTTTAATCCTTTAGTTGCTAAGTTCATAGAGTTTGCAAAACGACCACCATGGTTTAATTCAACAGAAATTAGTGCACCATATCTTTGAACCTCATCTGCTAAATCATCTAATCCCATCTTAACGTTATCATCACCTAAATTAAGTTGTCCTTCATGATCCATAGCATGTTCCCAGTTTATAGCAGAGTCACCCACTGTAACAATTGCTGCACCACCTTTAGCAAATGGTCTGTAGAACTCAATTAGTTCTTTTGTTACCCATCCTTCTGGTGTTGCCATACAGGGAACCATTGGTGCTACTTCAATTCTATTTTTAAATTCTACACCCTTTATTGTTATTGGTGAAAAAGCATGTTTGTAATTACTCATTGTTTTCATCCTCTCCTTAAATTCAATTATTAATAGTTTTAAATGGCATTCATTTTTTGCTTATTATTTACTTTCTGCAAAAACTGACTTAGCCTATTTTACCTTCCATTTCCTTATATAAACTTGGCAAGATTGCAGCTAAATTGCTATACTCTTCCACATTATGAAATGCAAGTCCCATAGGAGCCTGTATAGGAATTTGCATTCCTTCTGGAAGTAACTTGCAGGGCTTTTTATCAATCATGTGATAGCCCATCCAAAATCTAGAACGGGACTCTACTCCCCCTGGTATTTCTCTAAAATAATGAAGCATTATGGCAGGAGCTTTAGGTCCACCTTTTCTAGAGCTGGAAACTCCATTACCTGCAACTACTGTACTTGATTTTGAATTTAATTCAACCATATCAAAACCCAGTTCTTCAGCCTTTAAAAATGAAATTTGAATATCTTCTGGTCCATTTCCAGTATCTTCTATTACATAATGGGTACGACCTTGATATTTTTCTAGCATAGGAGTAGCTGGGTCAAGTATTTTTGCTCGATCTCCCTCGCTAATATCTATGCCATAATGTCCTTTTCGAAACCATAGCATATAACGTAAGTCTTCAAGACTATGCCATGCAAACCACCAATTAATCATTTCTAATGTTACTCCTGGAAATTTGTTATTCACAGCAACATAACCTGTACCATTTGGAAGCACACAATAGCCTGTCTCCACCTCGCCATATCCCTCTTTCAGCAATTCGTTTACATTTTCTGGCATTAAGGCTTTGCTTGGATCCATTGAGCCCTTGTGGAGAACTTGCATTAATTCTGAATTTGGATTCACAATTGGTTGATTAAAATACTTTACATAGCTTTTTTGCTTTTCTAGTGTAGTTAATTCTGTTCTAAGCTCTTTCATCCTAAATCTTCCCCTTATAAAATTATTTTTATATTTTAGATTTAAGCTATAGTCCACTATAATTTATAGACTTACTTTGTTTATATTTTATCAATATTCAAATCAATGTTGAAATACCCATTTGGAATTAGTCTTATGCTTTTAAGCTATTAAATACTAAACGGAAATGTTAACCTATCATTTCATTAATGCTAACGTCAAAAAATCCTCTAGGAAGATATCTCCCTAGAGGACTCTAATTTTTCTATAATTCTATTTCGTCCAAAACGCAATTTGTAAATAGTGGAATACCAGGATTCATATTTTCCTTCTTCCAGGCCATAATAACATTTACAAAATCATCCTCCACCTTGAAAACCTTCAGATTATCCACATTTGATATTCTAACTTTAGAATCAAATAAAGCCACACCTATGCCCATCTCCACGCAAAGCAGCACAGATTCTACATTTGGCAATTGTTTCACTATTTTTGGAGTAAATCCATTTTTTCTACAAATGCTTATTATAGCGTCGAAACCATTGGGTGATTCATCTCTTGAGATGATAACAAAAGCTTCCTCTTTCAGATCTTTAATGGTTACATTCTCTTGCATAGCCAATGGGTTGGATGCTTCCATTACAATATAGGAGTTCCCCTTATGTACAGTATTGTAAAGAATTCCAAGAGAATCATCGCTTTCAAAGGAAAGAGTAAAGATGATATCTAGTACTTCATTCACAAGTTTTTCTCTTAGTGACTTAAAAGTATGTCTTTCGAAAACCAGATTTACACTTTCATACTTTTCTTTAAATCTTTTTATAATCAAAGGTAAAAAACCACTGATATTCATAGTCTCCAAACAACCTATACTTATAGTGCTGTTTTCCCCTAAATCAGGTTGCCTTGCTTTTTCTATGGCACTTTCAATATGTTCAATTACTCCACCTAGTTCTTTAAGAAGAACTACTCCTGCAGGTGTCAACCGAACATCCCTTTTTGTTCTTAAAAAAAGTTGCACTCCTATTTCATTTTATAATATTGCAATTTGCTTACTTAAAGAAGGTTGTGAAACATATAAACTTTTTGCAGCCTCTGTAAAACTTAAATGCCTTGCCACTGCAAAGAAATATTCAATTTGAAGTAAAGTAATTCCTTTATAATTCACAACACTACCTCCGTATAAAATTTTTAGTGTTTCGTAAGTTAAATCATCACCTGTACATCTGTTCATCTTCTTCGAAGCTGCACTATTAATTTCCTTATGAAACTTTTTCACATTATAGTATCATTTTATGCGAATTTTCACTTATATACAATATAGAAAATACATATTTACAATATTAAACTTAATTTCTATTAGATATATGTGTTTCATTTTAAATATATAAAAATAACCCCATTGAATAGACACAGCTCTTGATGTGGAAATTTGTATAATCAGAAAAACATTACCACATATTCTATTGTGATAATGTTTTTCTTATTTATATAACAAATTTTTTTAACGCATTGGAAGATATCCGCGATATTGTGTAAAGTTATCACTTTCAGCTATATCTGTTAAGAATATACTTGAAATTTCAAATCTAGGTTTTAAATAAGGAAACTCATCACAAGTAGCCCAAGATGGTTTTTTAATGGCCTTATCCACTGCTGCTCTATGCCAACCTGAAGGACAGTTAAACCACATTTCAACTACTCTTTGGTATGGGCAGTGATTAATATCCTGCATAACTTTGCTTGTCAATATTCTATTTACATCTGCAGACTCTTGGAACTTTGGTATAACTTCTTCAAATAACCATTTATCTCCTTCTTCCATAGATACACCATCTGGATATTTCATAACAAACTGCCAGCGATAGTTAGGTCCATCCCCCATAGTTCTTCCTGCACCTTTTAAATCTTCTTCCCAGCAAAGAGGTACAAAGGCCCAGATAAATGGAGGCATACCATTATTACCGCCTGTTGTTCTTGCGTCATCTCCACCAAGCTTCTCCTCTTTTTTACCTTCAAGAACTGCTACTTCATTATCATCTGGAATAGTACCTTGCCATTTTAATACATCTATTGGAAAATATTCACTCATAGTTTTATTTTTAAATTCAGGTGTCAATGGGTTAACCATCCAATAATGCTCTGTTAGCTGCATTCTGCAAGTTCCAAATCTTTCTCCCTCTGGTGGTGTTGGTAATGCTGGATAAAATGCATACTTACTAACGTATGTTCCAAATTGCGCTATACTTTCTGGTATATGATGGTAGTAAAGCCAATGCTTTAGCATATGTCTATAATCCTCTTTTACTACATCTACATAAATAAGACTTCTCATTGGGTTAAATTCTATTGCCATATTAATATCCTCCTTAAATTTTCTTAATTTCTATATTGTATACCTTCTCTTTTTATAGAGAAAATTAAATAAACAAATTTGGTATGTAACAAATTCTTTTATATAAATAAGAAATCAGTACTACATTGATTTTTCTTCTGCATGTCCACCAAACACATATTTAGGCCAATCCTTGCCTAAAAATACATTGCATAGTGCACCCCCACCTAATACTAATATGCTGCTCATAAATAAACCATAAATAAAAAATACAAATAAATGAACTGGTGTAATGGCTGGAGCGTTTGCTGGCTGAATAGAAAATATAAAGAATGTTTCAGCTAGTCCCAAAAATAATGCTGGTACACATCCAAATATAGTATCTCTTAACAAGTTTTCATGAACAGTTAATATAGAAAATATTATTACAATTGTAAGTGCTATACCGGGTACCCATGCTGGTAAACCTTTCATTGCTCCCATCAATACCCCATTTAAAAGTGCCCATAAAATTCCAATAGGATAGCACACTATTAAAGTTGGAATTTTTTTGAAATCTGCCCCCATTGCAAAGAATAACAGTAATACCACAAATAACATCCAATTATAATTACCAAAACCTAAAGCACCCATAGGTTGCATTAGAAGTGTCAGTATAACCGCACCGAAAGCTGCTTGGATTAATAAAGCTTTTCTTTTAATTGACATAAAATCATCTCCCCTTTTATTTATTATTAGGTAATTTATATTACGCATGTTTCATGCCAAGTTGTCAGTAATTTTACTGATGTATTTTCTAAAGCCTCGCTAATCCTTGCAAATTCTCACTTCTTACAACTAATCTTTTATAAAATTTGATTTTCACCTCTCATGCCAGAAACTATTTATGAAAACGTTACCTCCACTATTGTGGTTATGATGAATTTTTTCATTATATTTTACAATAAAAAACAGTAAAATCACCATTCTAGTGCTTTTACTGTAATACATTTTAGTATTTATAGTAATGATTTTTTTCATCGCCATTTACTAATTCCAAGTACCTTAGCTTTTTTTACTACAGTAGACTGCTTTATTCCTAATACCACCGCAGCTTTATATGTGCTTCCATATTTCTTTAATGCTTTTTCAATAATATCCTTCTCTAATGAATTAACAGCATCTTTCAAAGTAATATTGCTATTATCAATAATGTCACTGAAAAATGTATCCTTACCCAAAGTGTTAATAATATTACTTTTTTTAATAATAATTTCATCATCAATTACCACTAAACGCTCTATTATATTCTGAAGTTCCCTAACATTCCCTGGCCAATCATAGTATTCAAGTGTTTCCATGGCAGTTTTTTCAAAGCTCTTACGCTTACAATATTTTTTATTAGATTTTTCTAGAAAATGATAAGCTAGTATTGAAATATCCTCTCTTCTTTCCCTAAGCGGCAATAAACTGATTGGAAAAACATTTAATCTATAATATAAGTCTTCTCTAAAAACACCTTTCCTTATTTGCTGCTGTAAATTTTGATTTGTGGCTGCAATTACTCTTACATCCACTTTTATAGAATTTGTTCCTCCAACTCTAGTAATTTCCTTTTCTTGAAGAACACGAAGAATCTTTGACTGCATTTTTAGAGGCATTTCACCTATTTCATCTAACAAAATCGTACCACCATCAGCCATTTGAAATAGTCCTAATTTGTCCTTACGTTCAGCTCCTGTAAATGCACCTTTTACATATCCAAATAGTTCCGACTCGAGTAATGCCTCTGGTATTGCTGAACAATTTACTTTTATATATGGTCCATTTTTTCTTATACTATTCTTATATATTTCTCTTGCAACAACCTCTTTTCCAACACCAGTTTCTCCCGTTATGAGCACAGTTACATCCGTTTTCGCCACTTGCTTAATTGTATGTCTAATTTTTTCTACTCCAACAGCTTTTCCAACTAAATCTGTTTGCATTTGACTTTCTCTTAAATACTTTAACTCATTAAGGTATATTTCTTTATCATTCTCAAGCGTTTCAAGTTTTTTCTTTAGTTTAATAAATTCAGTTACATCTCTAATGATAGTGACTACAAATGATATTTCTCCGCACTCATCAAAAAAAGGAGATCCTGTCATAATAACTGTTTTGTTCATTCTTTCAATCCTAGTTATAATTGAAGTCTCTTTTTTTTCTTCTAGCGCTATAATTCCTACTGCTCTTGGCTTTTTACTTTCAAGCACTTTATTATCAATTTGATTAAGTATGGCCATCATGGGCATCTTATCCTTATGATCTAGTACTAAAAAAGCTTCTTCTTTGTTATATATTTCCATATCCCATACATTTTGCATCTTTCTTCCGATTAACTTAGATTCTTCTATTCCAATAATATCTGCAAAGCATTTATTTACGTCAACAATAACTCCATTTTTATCTATTACATAAACCCCATCAGATACTATGTTGGCAATAGCAAAAAAATCTATTAAATTTCTTTTATACATGGTATTTTTTTCTATTACATGTCTATTTCCCATCACTATTCACCCTTCTATCCTATGATTTAGTTTTTTTCCACAATGCCGTTCTGCTTATACCAAGCTTTTTAGCTATTTCAGTTTTTGTCATTCCTTGACTTGACAGCATTTCTATTACTTTCTCTTCCACAAAGCGATTGATTTCCTTTAAATCAATTACCTTATCATTATCAAGCCTTTTGACATGGCCACTAATCTCTCTTTCCTCTAAATCAATTTCATTAAAAATAACATATCTTTGAGCAATATTTTTTAACTCGCGTACGTTACCTTTCCAAGGATAACCCATTATTTTTTCTTCAATTTCATTATTTATTTCTGGCACATCACTTCCTCCTGATAAGCTTTTTACATAATGCTTAAACAATGGAATAATGTCCTTTTTTCGCTCTCTAAGTGGTGGAATGTTAACTTCCAAAATATTTAAGCGATAAAATAAATCACTTCTAAAGCTTCCCTCTTCAACCTTTCTTTTTAGCTCTTCATTTGCAGCAGCTATAATTCTAACATCTAATGGAATTACATAGTCTGATCCTATCCTCATTATTTCCCTTTCTTCTAAAACCCGGAGCAACTTTCCTTGTAAATTAGGGGATAAACTATTCATTTCATCTAAAAATATAGTACCTTTATGCGCAAGTTCAAAGAGTCCAGGCTTCCCACCTTTTCTAGCCCCAGTAAATGCTCCCTCTTCATATCCAAAAAGTTCGCTTTCCAAAAGATTTTCTGAAATAGCTGCACAGTTAATTGCTACAAATGGCTCATCTTTTCTACTACTTATATTATGGATACTTTGTGCAATCATCTCTTTTCCTGTTCCGCTTTCTCCATAAATCATAACGGTACAATCACTTAACCCTATCCTTATTGCCTTTGCAATTGTTTCTTTCATAATAGGATCCTTTGAAATAAAATCTTGAAATGTATATTTAGCAACAAGACCCTTCTTATTTAATTCATATCTTATTTTTTTCTCTAAGCTTTGAAGTTTAGTGATATCTTGAAATGAACATAAAACACCATGTACATGGCCATCTACATTTAAAATAGATATATTTGCAGCAATTATTATCTTTTTCAGCTTTTTTATTTCGTTATATTGATTAACTTTGCTCCTAAGCACATCTATCATAAAATCTAGCTCTGGACACACATCAAGTAATTTTTTATCTAATACATGGCCGCTATTTTTCTTTAATAATTCCTCTGCTCTTTCATTGAATAGAATTATGTTTCCTTCCTGATTCATTGCAACAACAGCATCATGCACTCCGTCTAAAGTAGTTTTTAAAATTTCATTTTTATATTTTTGATCATATAAGTTGTCTATAAGTTCTTTAGCATATTCTACGCCCTCATAAATTGATTCTTTACTAGCACCTATAGGAATACTATTCATTCCAAATCTTTTAGCATGTCCGCAAGGAATACCACCACCCACTATTAATACACTATCTTTTCTCAGAGCATACTTTTTTACTTTATCCTCTATATTCTCCTTATCATTAAACCGTTCAATTATGATATTTTCTTTAATAACATCTTTCCATTCATCATAATCAAAGTATTCTAAATCAGAGATAACCAAGATAATATCCTTCATATACTTTCTTGCTGTCTTTATTGCATGTAAAATGTCCAAGGTTGTTATTTTCAAATGTATAACTGGAACATTTACTTTACCAACGGTATGGCGATATCCGCCGCTTCTAGCTATAATTGCCTTGGCACCTTTTCTTTCCAACATTTTACCTTGCTGCCTAAAGTTATCCGGATCCAAAATATCAATAATTATTTCGCCCTTATTAACTTCTTCTTCAAATAACTCTATTATACTATTTTTAAGCTCAATATCAGATGCAATAATTCCTATTTTTTTGTCCATAGCTATACTCCTTATTATTAAGATATTATTCATTAATTAGATTTAAGCAAAGATTATTCTAAATCATATTATGCTTATATTAATTTTAATAAAAAAACACTACTATAACAATAGATTATAGTAATGTTTTTTGTCTTATTTATTTAATATTATTCAACATATTCTATAGCTTCTTCTTCGCTCCTTAAAACCCTAAGTGTTCCCAGCGATAGTGACTCCATTTCATTTTCTCCAGCCATAATCTCAACTGGCGCAATAAACTCTACACGCTTTTTGATCCAGGTCGTGATTAGATTTGAGTAAGCTATGCCTCCGGTAATTACAATAGAATCTACCTTGCCTTCTAATACAGTTGCAAGTTCACCTATTCCCTTAGCAACTTGATAAGCCATAGCCTCATATATAAGCTTTGCATTTCCATCTCCATTGTCAATCATCTTCAAAACTTCTCTAGCATCTACGGTATTAAGATATGCCTTTAACCCACCATTTCCCCTTAGCTTTTTCTTCATAGTACTCTTATCAAACTTGCCTGAGTAGCATAAATCTATAAGATCATTACAAGGAACTCTTCCAGCTCTTTCCGGTGAGAATGGTCCTTCATCATCAGCGATTACATCCACCATACGACCCTTTTCATGAGCATTTACAGATATTCCGCCGCCTAAATGAGCAACAATAAAATTCATATCTGTATATTTTTTGCCATATTTCTTTGCAACCTTCATTGCCATAGCTCTAGTATTCAAAGCATGGCTAGTGCTGGTCCTAATTATATCCGGCATTCCTGATATACGAGCTATTTCATTCATCTCATCTACTCTAACAGAATCATATATATATGCTTCTGCCCCAATAGAATTTGCTATTTCATAGGCTATTAGCGCTCCTAAATTTGAAGCATGCTCTACTACAGGATTATTTTTAAGTCTAGCTACCATTGCCGCGTTAACTCTATAAGCTCCTGATTTTACTGATGGAAGCATTCCACCTCTTCCTACCACAGCAGCTAATTCATTTACTTCATACCCATTTTCCTTTAAAAAAGAAAGTACAATTTCTTTCCTCATATCAAACTGGTCTGCAACACTATTATATTTTTCAATTTCTTCAACTGGATGATCTAGTGTTTTACAAAACACTTCTTTTTCATCTTCGTATAGCGCAATCTTTGTAGAAGTAGACCCAGGATTAATTGCTAATACCTTATAACTCATATTTTATCTGGTTACAAAATTACGTTATAATGTAACCACCCTCCTTTCTTAATCTCTTGATTTTTAAAAGCAACGTATTATTTTATTGAAGAAAATTATTTTCACCTCACCATGATAATTAAATTGGTGCTGGTACTGGCTTTGTTTTTTTTGCAAGGGCTAATAAAAGACCTAGTGCTATAGATAAAAAAGCAGAAGCAAGAACTCTATATTGTGCTGGTAACATAAATACTGCTGTATGAGCAGGTATCCAGAAAAATGGACATGTTTTAATCCAGCTAAATTCTACTAATGAATGCCAATCATTTTTGTCTATTAACTCACTAACTGTAACCTTACCACCATTATTCTCATACTTTGTATCTACATACATATCTGTGAATCTATGAAATACCATCATCATAGGCCCAAACGTAAGATTCATTATAGCACTTCCGAAAAATGCCTGAGCAAGTACTGAACCCTTAAATGGAAGCTTAGAAGATGCTTGTGCTGCTGCTGCTCCACTCATGAATACTGTAAACATAAGTGTAACCATTAAACCTATTACTCCCCAAATAATACTCTTATAAACAAGCCCCTTTGGAATAACCCATTCTCCTTTTAAAACTCTTCCACCTAATAAATCGCCCATTGTAGCTAATATTCCGAATTTAACAAATCCCCCTATATATGGGTGCGCATCAGTAGCACTAATAAATGCTACTCTCGAAGCTGGAACTACTAAGATGATTATCCATACTAAAAGTGTAAATGCCCATATAAAATCGCCTTTTTTCAAATAAAACACTCCTTCAAATTTTATACTAAGCCCATTCCAACTTCAACAGCTTTTAAGTTAATATCAACAAATTGAGGCTTAACATTGGCTCTTATAATCTTGTCCCAATTTATTTTTTCAAGTCCCATTGCCTTAATAATAGTTCCAAGCAAAATAATATTCATAACCTTTTGGTTTCCGAGTTGTACTGCAAGCTTTGCAGCATCTATAACAGTTGTCTTAACTTTGCTTTGTAATTCTTCTATTATCCCTTCTGGGTATTCTGCTTTTCCGTTAAGAATAGGCATTGAATTGATTTGATAGTCATTAACAACTACTTTTCCTTCTGGCTTTAAGTATTTAAGCCATCTTAATGCTTCCATCTTTTCGAAAGAAACTAATATATCTGCTCCTCCAATTTCTATTACAGAAGATTGTACATCTTCGCCATATCTTACCTGTGAAGATACAGAACCCCCTCTTTGGGACATTCCATGTATTTCGCTCATTTTAACATCATATCCTGCTTCCATAAGGCCTGTTGTCAACAGTTTGCTTGCAAGTATTGTTCCTTGTCCACCTACTCCAACTAACATTATACTTTTAATCATACTACTTTACCTCCTTTTCAATTGCACCTACTGGACACACTTGTTTACATACTTCGCATCCAACGCATGGTGTAGGTTCTATAGATGCCTTTTTCTCTACTTTATCAAATGATATTGCTGGACATCCAACCTTTACACACATTTTACATCCAACACATTTTTCAGCATTGACGCTGCAATTATCTTTGAAAGCACCTTTAAATTCTTCTTTATCTTCTTTAGAGAATTTTTTAAGCACGCAAGGCCATCTAGTAATAATTACTGATGCTTCATCTAATGCATATGCCCAATCTAATGTATCCTTTACTTCCTTTAAATTATTTGGATCTATTACCCTTACATTCTTAACTCCACAGGCTTTTACAAGTGCTTCTATATCAACAAATTCTGTTTCTAATCCTTGTAGTGTGTAACCTGAACCTGGATTTTCTTGATGTCCTGTCATACCAGTAATTCTATTATCTAAAATTACATTTATAGAATTCCCTTTGTTATAAACAACATCTAATAATGAGTTAATTCCTGTATGGAAGAAAGTTGAATCTCCAAGGAATGATACTACTCTAGTTTTATTGTCTTTCTTCATATTAAATACTTGTTGTGCACCGTGTCCCATACTAAGACTAGCACCCATACAGACAGACCAGTCCATAGCGCTATATGGCTCAGCAAAACTCAAAGCATAACATCCTATATCTCCGGACATTACAGTGTTTTTTCTCTTTCCAAGCTCATACATGAAACCTCTATGAGGACATCCTGCACATAAAGTTGGAGGTCTTGGAACAACCTTACTTTCGTCATATGCAATAGTTTCATTAGTTTTTCCATATACTGACTTTCTAATAACATCAGGAGTCATTTCACCATGGAAGGGAAATGTGTTTTTACCATTGCATTCTATTCCCAATGCTTTTAATTCATTTTCAATTATTGCATCATTTTCTTCTATTACATATATTTTATCAACCTTTGAAGCAAATTCCACCATCATTGCTTTTGGAAGCGGATTTGTAAATCCAAGTTTTAAGTATGATACATTATTTCCGAAAACTTCTTTAGCAAATCTATAGCAGCAGCCTGATGTAACTACACCTATTTTCGTATCTTGCGATACGCTGTCATTTAATTCAATGTAGTTTAGAGGTGTGTTATTAGAAAACTCTTCTAATTTATTTAATCTTTCTTCAACTCTTATTCTCATATCCCCTGTAAATGCAGGAACAGGAACATATTTCTTTACGTCTTTAACATATTCTTTAATTTCAACTTGGTTTCTATCTCCACATTCAACTATAGATTTAGAATGACAAAGTCTAGTTGTAACTCTGAAAAGTACTGGGGTATCATATTTTTCACTAATTTCAAAGGCTTCTTTAATCATATCCCTTGCCTCTTGGCTGTCTGATGGCTCAAACATTGGAACTTTAGCAAATCTTGCATAGTTTCTATTGTCTTGCTCATTCTGTGACGAATGCATTCCTGGTTCATCTGCTGTGATTAAAACAAGTCCACCATTAACTCCAATATATGAATTTGTAAAAAATGGGTCTGCGGCAACATTAAGCCCAACATGCTTCATAGCAGCTAAAGCTCTAGCTCCTGCATAAGATGCTCCTATTACAGCCTCTAAAGCAACCTTTTCATTAGTTGCCCATTCTGCTAAAATATCCTCTTTATATAATGCAAGATTTTCTAATATTTCAGTACTAGGTGTTCCTGGATATGCAGATGCAAATCTAATACCCGCTTCCCATGCTCCACGAGCCATAGCTTCGTTTCCTGTTAATAATTTTTTCATGATTTCACTCCTCTTAATCTATATATAATAATTTTATTTACTACTTAACAGCCGCTGCTGATAATACTAAAGATAAATACTTCTCCTCACTTGTTGAACCTCTTGAGGTTAAAACAATAGGAACCTTAGCTCCCACAATAAATCCTGCCATTTTAGCACCAGCAGAGTATACTAAAGCTTTTCCTAAAATATTTCCTGCTGTAATATTCGGAACTATTAAAATATCTGCATCGCCTGTTACTGGACTTTCAAAACCTTTTATTTCTGCTGATTCTTTGCTCATAGTTAAATCATAAGAAATAGGTCCTTCTACCATACAATTTTTGATTTCTCCCCTTTGATTCATTTCCTTTAATAGACCTGCATCAACAGATTCAGGCATCTTTGGATTAACCTTCTCTACTCCAGCAAGAACTGCAACCTTTGGCTCATCATATCCCATAGCAATTAACGTGTTAACCGCATTCTCAATGATTTGCTTTTTCTCATCCAAATTTGGATACATCATCATTCCACCATCTGTAACTGCTAATAGCTTATGATATGTAGGTAATTCATGAATAACTACATGAGACATAACTCTTCCTGCTCTAAGTCCCTTTTCTTTATTAACCACAGCTCTTAATAGATCTGCAGTTTGAATTTTCCCCTTCATTATGAAATCTGCTTTATTTTCACGTATTAATTCTACAGCCTTGTTTGCTGCTGCAGCATCATCTTCTACATGTATAATAGCGCCCTCATCTAAACTCACATTTAGCTTGTCTAGAATTTCCTTTATTTTTGCCTTGTCTCCTATTAAGATAGGTTCTACGATGTTATCTTTTCTAGCTCTAAATACAGCCTCTAAGGTATGTTCATCCTGTGCTGAAACTACTGCTACTTTTTTCTTTAACGCATCACCTTGAACGTTTTCAATTAATTCATTAAAGCTTTTGAATACCATAGTTCTCCTCCTTCATAAAGTAAGTATAATTAGCACTACATTTGTTGTACAAATCATAACTAACTTATTATCTTATTTATAACATAGCAAGTAACGGGCCAAAAAAAGAATGGGCTTATAGCCCATTCTTTCATACATAATTCTATTTGATCACATCCTGACGTTTTCTTTTATAAACATCATGTTATCTTTTGTTTACACAAAACATTGATCTTAAAAACCATTTTTGAGTTTTATCCTTGATTTTACATTTGAAATTAATAGTTCTCTTTATAAACAGGTTTAATTTCTATCAATCGTACTTCATGTGGCATTAGCTCAGCAGTAATAGTTAAGATATTATCTTCGCTGCAAAGTATTTTTTTCTGAATCTTGGGAATAGATACGGCTTTTAAATATTCAACATCTTTTGAGGTTTCTAAAGGTAACCCACCCAATTCAATCCACTTATCGAAAGAACTTCCATACTTTTGATTTATAATTGTCTCAGTTATTCCATAATTCCTCTCGAAAAGATTTATAATTGGCAACACTACTTTTAATGTCTGTGGTTTAGGAAATGGAGTATATCTATTCTCAAAAGTCATATCAAACAGTTGGCCTGATGCATATAATTTTGAATAATGTTGATAATTGTATAGGATTATTTGAATTGAATCATCCTTTGTTGTTATAAAGAACCCCTCTCCCCTTCCTATTAATCTCTCCCCCAGTTGATTAAACATTTGAAAAACGTAGTAGTGGGATTTCTTTATACCGTTATATGTAAATAGTCCTCCACCACCATGATACAGTTGATTTTCAAGTTTCACTTCTTCGATATAATCAGATATTTGCCAATAACCAAAGCTTTCAAGATTATCATAATTATCTGATAAATTTTTTGCAATATATGCCGCTTTGTATGCAGTATCGTTTAACAATTCATTGTGTGAAATAGAAGAGTTCCAAGCAATCAAGTATAGTTTATTAACTTTCCAATTATTTTCTTTCATTCTTTTACGGATAGCACAAAGGTTATCTTTCAAAGCATCTTCCGACTCGTTATAAGCAAGATATTTTTTTTGGTTTAAATGCTTTTCCATTGAAATAGTGGGAGCATTTTGGAATGATAAATTCATAGGATAAAAATGTGTATTGATAAAATCTGGCATACAATCATTTGATTTACAAAAATCAATAAATTTATCCATCCAATCATTCGCACCTGCTAAAGTGGTGTCAAAAACCGGAGGACTCCCAAACCGAATGGAAGAATTAATACCCTTTATGGCCCTATATGTCTCTAAATAGAAATTAAAAAAATCATTATAATTTTCAAAACCAAACATTTTTATTGCATCAGGTTCATTCCAAAGAAAAAATGGCCAGGATTCTACTTCTTTTTTTCCATACCGGGAAATAATATGTATGGTTAACTGACGAATTACATCTGTCCATTTCCTCATATCTTTAGGCAGACTTATAACTGACCCAATAAAAAACATTGTACGAGAACAATCCCTTGCAAGCCTACTTGGCATAAATGAAAGCTCCATAAATGGTTTTAAATTAATGGAAAGAAGATAATCAATTACTAAATTAATATAAATAAAACTCAGTTTAGGTTCACCCTTATCATTTTCAGAATAAAACATCATTTCATCATCAAGTAACCCATGAAAACGAATGTAATGGAATCCAATATCCCGCTGAAGTTCACTAAGCATCTTTTGATTTTCAGAAATAAGTATATGTTTTGCTTTCCCGATACAAGTAAGAGTTTTAAATGTATGCCTTAAACGTAAGCCCTTTTGTGTTGCATCTACGGGAGAGATTTCATAAACCTTAGTGGAATGTTGTTTTACTTTAGTAGCTTTAGCATCATCATTAAGATAGTCTGCCAAACGGTTAAAGGAATTGTTATGACGCAAATCTAAATAATTCATACTTTCAATGGTGTTCTTTGGGGTATCATCATTATAATTGTTTAATTCTTTACGATATTCGCTGGGAAGCACATTATATTTACTTCTAAATGCGGTAACAAAAGAGCGAGTATTTGAAAAACCATTTTTTTCAGCAATATATTCAACTTTTAAATTTAGATTTGCCAAATCATTTACTGCATGAGAAAGTCGAACCTCCGTTAAATACTCACCGAAGCTACTACCGATAAATTCTTTAAACACTTTTGATAGATATGAGGTGGATAGATATAGAGTGTCTGCTAAAATATTCAAAGATATTTTAGCAGCATAATTCTCACTTATGTAATGCAAAATGCTTTTTATTCTTTCTGAATTTTTAACTATGTCTTTGGAGTAGAAATTATCTTCTACTTTAAAGTAAGTAGTTAAGATATATAATAATTCATAAATATAAGATTTATTCATAAGTTCAATACTTTCATCAGGGTTAGCGTTTGATTTCACAATTGAAGCAAGCAAATGTTTTAATGGTGTGAATTTCGTTTTATCTGCTTCCGTAGATGAATTACAATCAAATCTATTTTGTGAAAATCGATATATTTGCGGGTCTAACGCTGAAATATCAATTTGCAAAGATATCACTTCACACTTGGCCGCAGCTAAAGAATGAACGTCGAACATATTTATAAGGATGATATCATCTTCATGTAAATTATATTGCATGTTGTGAAATTTAATTTGGGCACTGCCTGATAATATATATAGTAGTTCTATACTTTGATGCCAATGCCTTTTTATGTTTCCAATTTCATGCATAGAAAAACTCATAGGCGAAGAGGCGCCAAAATCAATAACATCTCCATTTATATTCATAAAATTCCTCATTTCATTAATTTAATTGCATGTATAAAAGGATTATAACACATTAAAAATAAATTTTATTATTGTAACTGCAAATTTATTGTTTTTTAACTGCAAATATTTATTATATTTTTTTCTCAAAATCTCTTGCGTAAAAAAACAAATAGAAAATTGTGGTAAACAAAATATGAAAATGGATTTATTATGTACCTTATAACTGTTAAAATAATATCATGGAAAACGTTTTAATATAAATAGTGCAATTAACTTTGCACTAAATATAAATATTTGGAGGTAAGAAAATGAAAATTTTAGGTATTTCTGCTGGGACAAAAAATGGAAATAATGATTCTATGTGTAAAGAAGCACTTATGGGTGCAAAAGAGATGGGTGCAGAAGTTGAATTCATCCGTCTTATGGATTTGGACATACAGCATTGTACTGGATGTTTAGCTTGTGTTGGTGCACTTTTTTCCGGAAAAGGAAATATGTGTGTATTAAAGGATGACTTTGATTGGTTATTGGACAAGATGCTGAGTGTAGATGGAATAGTTGTTGCACTTCCAATTTTCGAAAAAGGCGTACCTGGAATTTTCCAAACAATAACAGATCGCTTTGGACCAAGAATGGATAAAGGAAACAATGTAATAGCTACTAAGAACGCAAAAGAACATGGTGGAAAAGTTCCAGATCCAAGAATCTTAAAAGATAAAGTTATTTCCTACATGGGAATTGGTGGTTCTGACTGGACTACTAAGTTTCAATGTGGCGCAGCAATGCAAGCTTTAACTCCTGGCTGGAAGGTTATAAATAACGAAGTATTTAAGTGGTCTTCTAATATTATTGTAGATGATGAAAGAGTTGCAGTAGCACATCAAATAGGTGCCAGCATTGCAAATGCTGCAAAAGATATTGAAAAGGCTTCCTACCAAGGAGAAGAAGGAGTCTGTCCACATTGCCACTGCAGAAACTTTTACCTAGATAGTAACTCCACACACGCTATTTGCGAGTTATGTGGCATTGAAGGTGATATTAAAATTGTAGATGGTAAAGTTAAATTTGAATTCCCAGAAGAACAGTTAGGACATGCACATGATACTCTGCCAGGAAAATTCATTCACGTAGAAGATATAGGAAAGACAATATCTACACTTATGGGTATGAAAAAGACTGATAAATATAAAGAACGTTTAGAAAATTACAAGAACTTTATTACAGCAACTACACCTGTAAAATAGAAATAGAGAATGTTTATAGATTTGTGTAAATAATTTAAAAAGTATATATTCTAACTAGAAATTAGTATGGGTATTTACTCCTGTACTAATTTTTTATTTTTGGGTAATACTAATAATGACATTTTTTCATAATTTCTAAAGTTGCTAGGTACAACGATTTTCTTAAGGAATCGTCCGTAGGGAACACAGTTTTAGTCTTTGTAAACTTCTTGAGTTGCCTGTTAAAGCCCTCCAAGGCATTAGTTGTATAAATCATCTTTCTTATATCCGGAGGATAATTAAAGTATGTTGATAAATTGTTCCAATTATTATACCAGGAATTAATAACTATACTATATTTCGAACCCCATTTGTCTTTTAATTTTTCAAGCTCAGTGGTGGCTATTTCTTCTGATGAAGCCTTATAAACACACTTTAAATCCCTCATGAATTCCTTAGTATCTTTAATGCTATATATTTAAAAGAGTTCCTTATTTGGTGTATTATGCACGTTTGTATGCTTACATCAGGAAAAACTACTTTTATTGCTTCAGGTAAGCCCTTTAAACCATCCATACAAGCTATAAGAATATCTTGAACTCCCCTATTTTTAAGATCGTTGCATACTGTAAGCCAAAACTTTGCCCCTTCTTGTTCTCCAACCCATATTCCAAGTATATCTTTATGTCCCTTCATATCAAGAGCCATACAGATGTATGCGGCCTTTGTAGCTATCTTATTCTCTTCCCTAACCTTAAAGTGGACTGCGTCCATATACACGATAGGGTAAATACTATCCAATGTTCTATTTTGCCAATCGGCAGCAGCACCAATAACCTTATCGGTTATCTTAGAAATCATAGAGGGTGAAACATCAATTCCGTATAGATCTTCCAGCTCTGTCTGTATATCTCTTGTTGACATACCTCTTGCGTAAAGTCCAATTATTTTATTATCAAGCTCATTACAAACTGTTTCATATTTTTTTACAATTTTAGGCTCAAATTTAGCGTTTCTATCTCTTGGAATATCGATTTCAACATTTCCAAAACTACTTTTTATATTCTTGTCACTGTAGCCATTTCTATAGTTAATTTCTGAATTATCCTCAGCTCTTTTGTACTTTTCTCTACCTAATAACTCCTCCATTTCCCCCTCTAGCATTTCCTTCATAACACCTTTTAGTAGTCTTTGCATTAAACCATTCTTACCAACTACATCCTCCATAGTCTTACATTTTTTAACCTCTGCCTTTAAATCAAAATCTGGTGCTTCAATTTCTTTCATAACTATTCCTCCTAACTTAATTATTAGATATTATTACCACAATTCCCACTTATTTATACAAAAAAATAATGTAGCTAGATTTGTTTTTACACAAATCTAGCTACATTCCCTAGAAATATGAACAAGAGCCCTTGTGTATATTAAGCACAAGGGCTCTTATTCATATCTCTTATTTATATATTTGCAGCAACCTCATATGCATCCCATATAGCATACATAATACTTGAAACCTTTCGAGCATCGCCTACCAAATAAAGCTCACGAGTCTCAAATTTTAGTTCTTCATACAGAGATTTTTCCGCATTGTATCCAACAGCTAAAACAACAGTATCAGCTAAAATTTCTTGCTCTTTTCCCATCGTGTCCACCAATACACCCTTTTCAGTTGTCTTAAGGACTTTAGAAGATGTCAGTACTTCAATCCCATTGTATGGTATTAACTTTTCTAACATATCAAAGTTAGCATGACAAAGAGGTCCATTTACTGCTAGTATTTTCTTTTGCAGTTCAACCATAGTAACTTTTTTACCTTGACGTGCAAGCCAAAGTGCAAGCTCACATCCCACAAGCCCTGCTCCAAGAATCACAACTTTGCCACCAGCAGGTACCTTTCCTACTAATATGTCAGCCGCTGGAAACACCTTGCTATTATCTCCTAAGTCAAATATTTTAGGTTTTGAACCCGTTGCAATAATTACAGTATCTGCCTTTCTACTTTTTACAACTTCTGCAGTTACTTCAGTATTATACTTTACTTCAACCATTAATTCCTTTAGCGTGTGCTCATACCAAGCCACCAAGGCTAAATCATCTTCTTTAAAGTCTGGTGCACCACCCGGTATGAGATTTCCACCTAAAGCACTACTCTTCTCATAAATTACTGGTTTATGACCACGTAATGCTAGAACTCTCGCAGCTTCTAAGCCTGCAACGCCGCCTCCTACAATCATAACATTTTTGCTTTTAACTGCTTGAACAAGTGTTGCTTCTTTCTCTCTACAAGCTGCAGGGTTTACTGCACAATTTAAAGCTGAATACTCTTGAATACGTCCCATACAACCTTCATGACAAGACAAACAAGGACGAATATCTGCTATTTTACCTGCACGAAGTTTATTTACATAATCCGCATCCGCTAAAAGAGGTCGTCCAAGTCCAATCATATCACAAGCCCCATCTTCTAAAGCGCTTAATGCTAAATCTGGGCTATCCATCCGTCCTGCACAAATTACTGGAACATCTACCGCATCTTTTACTATTTTAGCATAGGGAATATAGAGACCCTTATCTTGATACATTGGGGGATGACTCCACCACCATGCATCGTAGGAACCTACATCTACATCTAAGGCATCATAACCATAAGATACCAATAACCTTGCTGCTTCAATCCCCTCTGGAATATCTCTTCCTTTTTCCTCAAAAACTTCACCTGGCAGCGCTCCATCACGTAACTCTTTAATAAAACTTTTAGGACTATATCTTACTGTAACTGGAAATTCGTCTCCACATCTTCCCTTAATTTCTTCTACAATTTCTCTAGCAAATCTTAACCTATTTCCCAAGCAACCACCGTATTCATCTGTACGTTGATTAAATAATTCAATTGCAAATTGGTCAATAAGATATCCTTCATGAACTGCATGAATTTGAACACCATCAAAGCCTGCACGTTTTGCATTAAAGGCTCCATCTCCAAACTTTTTCACAATGCTTCGAATCTCTGCTTTTGTTAATTCTCTACAGGTTTTATCTAGCCAGCGATGTTGAATTGGAGATGGTGCAACCGGTGGAAACTCACCTAAATTTGTAGGAATGGTTACCCTACCAAACCCACCACTAAGCTGAAGAAAAATCTTTGAATCATATGCGTGTATACGTTCAGTCATTTCTTTACTAGTACGTATAAAATGAACAGCATTGTGCGTAGAACAAGGACAACTAGGCATTGCATGTCCTTCAATCTCGTTATCTACAAAGGTAACACCTGTAATAATCAGTCCCGTCCCCCCGCGAGCACGTGCCGTATAATATTCTATGCCTCTCTGATTAAAGCCACCTTCTGCATCTCCGAGTCCTAATGGTCCCATAGGTGCCATTGCAAAGCGGTTCTTTATTTCTAAAGAGCCTATTTTTATTGGTTCAAACATTTTTTTATATTTCTGCGCCATTAAAATGCCTCCTAATCTTTAAATAATCTTATTAGTTCTTGGTTTTATAGGATATTTTTCTATTGGAATATCCTCTGTTCCCAAAGTCATTTTTCCATCTAGATTTTTTACTGTAATCCATTTCAACCAATTTTCATTATCTATGTTAGGATAATCTTCTCTTAAGAACCATCCTCTTGATTCCTTTCTAAGTGACGCTGCTCTAAAGAACATTTCTGCGCAAAGTACCATTGCTTCCGCTTCATGACAAGATAGTAATCCATGATAATCCTCAGCTTTTAAGTCAGATAGCTTTGCCTTTGCTTTTTCTAATTTTCTTAATGCTATGTTTAATCTATGCTCACTAATATATATACTGTTTTCTACTGGAGCAATAATAGCTTGAACATCTTGAATTACTTCTTTAGCTGTAACACCCTCTTCTCTACAAAGTGGTGCAAAAGCCCTTTCCATGCAAGCTTCAACCTGCTTTTCAAGTACATCTAAGCCTTCAGTGTTTTCAGCATATTGAAGAGACTTTTCTCCTGCAATAAGCCCTGCGAATACAGCATTTAAAATTCCTGATCCTCTATTTCTTCCTGGAGGCGCTGGAACCGCTCCTGCTACTGTAGAGCCACCATAACTAACATCTCCTATAGCAAATAATCTTGAAATAGTAGTTTCCATATCATGATTAACCTTAACTGGTGACTGTTCACCTAAAAATCCTGGTGCAATCTCATTGTCCAAATCTACTTTGTGGCATTTTTCATAAATTTTCTTCCAAAGTTTCAATCCATAAGGCCTATCCCACATATGACTCGTTGTGAACAAAATATCATCACCTTTAGTCATAGGACATGTCTCAGGACGCATATATATTGGCCCTTTACCTGCTGCCATCTGGTTATACCATTCAGATATAGCATTTGCACTAATATCTGCTTCAGGGAACCATCTAAAGTTTTTTGTAATATTTTCATCCAAAGCATTGTACATACAATTTTCATTAAATACCAATTCATGATGACTTTTTACTTTGAAGAGCTGTGCGAAATTTCCAAGCTCAGCATTTCTCATCTCTGCTCCTGCACGATAAGCTGCTGATATACCATCTCCACGTCCACTCGCCCACATATTGATAACCCTATAATTTTGACTTCCTGTAGCTAATATTACAGACTTAGCCTTAATAACATAAAAGGTTCCATCTAAAATACTATATCCTGTAGCACCTGTTATTTCGCCTTCATTGGTTAATAAGTCTGATATAGTTACCTTATCAATAATCTTAACACCCTTCTTTTCAGCAGTCCTTCGAACTCTAAGAGTAATATCAAGGTCTACGCCAATCATTCCAGTCATAGGACCAGTTGGAAAAACCTTTAAGCTTCCGTCTTCGTTACAAGGTATCTTTACTCCCCATTCTATAAGCTTGTCTATCATTTTATGATTCATGCTTACGTATTTAAGCATTTGCTCTTGATCTCCTAGGAAGCATCCAACAGCATTTGCATGATATGCTACAAATTCAATAGGCTCTACTCTGTCAAAATCAAAATATTGTAATACTCCGCCTCCTCTGTTAGCTTTTCCACTATAACCACAGGTTTGTTTTTCAACTATTAAAACATCAGCATTGGGATTTGTCTCTTTAATGGTAATTGCAGCTGCAAGACCTGCTATACCGCCGCCTATAACAAGGACATCTGTAGATAATACTTGCTTATTACACTCTATATTTTTCATTTTCCTTCTCCCTTCTTTCAATTAAAGCATTTTTTTATTTGTATTCATCAAAGCTTTGTAATAACCGTTCTCCTTCAAAATCAGGTACTACTTCAATACATCCCTTTGCGCATACAATCTCACAATAATTGCAGTGTACACAATCCTCTATATATTTAAAAATAGGCTTTTTGCTTTCCTCGTCCCATCTTATTACATCTATAAAACATGACTTATAACACATTTTGCATCCAATACATTTTTCTTTATCAAACTTAATAGTATTATTCATATTCATATTGTCATCCTCCTCATTTCAAAAAATTAAAAATTATCCTTTTCTTCTGCAAAAACTTGTTGAAGTATTTTAGCTAAATGTGTAAATTCCTTTATGTTATGAAGTAACAAGCTCTTTGGTCCAATTTCTGGCATTCTTATTCCATCTGGAAGTGCCTTTACAGCTTTACCATTGACTACCGTCCATCCCATCCAAAAACGAGATCTTAGTTCAACTCCACCTTCAACTTCTCTTAAAAAATGTGTCATTATTGTTGGTGGTGCTGCAAAGGGAGGTTGTCCCTCACCATACCCTTTAGCACATACAATGGTGCTACAAGCTTCTGTGCCTATCTTACTCACATCAAAACCTAAATCTCCTGGATATTTAAAATTAATAAACAAGCCATCTGGCCCCATACCTGTATTTTCAAGTACATGGTGTGTTGTATTCCAATAACGTTCTTTGTATGTTAAATCTTTGTCCATAGTATGCTCTCTTTGCATAGTCTCAGCTTTATAATGATCCTCTGGGTCCCAAATTGTATATCTAAAATTATCAAGACCATGCCACGCAAACCACCAATCGAACATTTCTGTAGTTACTCCTGGCATTTGAGTTAGATTAGCTAAAAAACCTGTTCCATCCTCCATTATGCAATATCCAACTTCAGTATCTAAATATCCTGGTTTAAACAAATCATTTTTATCATGAATTTCTAAAGCCTTGGACGGATCTATAGCGCCTCTTAGTACCAGGTCATACTTTTCTTTTGGAGCTGGCGTCATCTCAAGGTTATAATACTTATAATAGCTTTTTAACTTGTCTTGCTCCGTAGCAGGTACCCTTATTGATGTTGTTTGTCCCATTATTACACCTTCCTTATTTTCCTAAATATATTTCATTGCATCTAACTCTAAGAAAAGCATAATCAAAGGATTAGATGCCACTAAAACATATATAGCAATTCACATGCCATTTCTTTAAGTTCACCCACTTATTGTAATATTAATTAAACCTTTACATAAATATCGACTTTCATTGTAGTGTTTTTAACAAACTCATCTCTTAGCACTTTTATAAAGTTGAAGATATGCTAGTTAAATTAAACCCATAAAAAACTAAATTAAACAAAATTGTTTCATACTTTTAAGTAGTAGATTTATATCTACTACACAGGGGAGTGGAATATGAAGTTAAATTTATTGATAAATGGCATTTTTTTTGTTATAAATAAAAAATCACCAATAAACCCTTATGGTTCATTAGTGATTTTTATTTTTTTGAAAGTTATTTCAAAATTTCACCTCATAAAAAACTTATTTACGTTTTTAAAATTATTGAAACATTTTTATTTATACCAATACAGAACTGCATTACCACTCTTTAATACCCAATGCTTTAGCTTTTCTTAAAACCGTAGTTTGAGTTATCCCAAGCACTTTTGCTGCTTTATGTGAACTTTTATATTTTTTTAGTGCCTTCTCAATGATATTTTTTTCTACTATATTTACTGCATCTTTTAACGTAATATTTTCATTCTCAATTGCATCATATGGAAACTTATCTGTGCCAAGTATAGTAACAACATCACTTCTAGTAATGATAGCTTCATCTCTAATAATCACTAATCGCTCTACTGTATTTTCTAGTTCGCGGATATTGCCTGGCCACGTATAATACTCTAATGCATCTATTGCAGTAATTTCAAATTCTTTATTTTTATTATACTTTTCTGTAAATTTCTCCAGAAACTTATATGCAAGCATAGCAATGTCTGCTTTTCTTTCACGAAGTGGTGGAATTTCAATAGGTATTACATTTAATCTATAATATAAATCTTCTCTAAACGTTCCATTTTTAATTTGCTCCTCAGTATTTTGATTGGTTGAAGCTATAATTCTTATATCAAGGCTAATAGACCTTGTTCCACCAATTCTTGTAATCTCCCTTTCTTGAAGCACTCGCAAAAGCTTTGATTGCAGTTTTACTGGCATTTCTCCTATTTCGTCCAGCAGCAGAGTTCCACTATTCGCCATCTCAAAATACCCTAACTTATCTTTTGCAAGAGCCCCTGTGAACGCACCTTTTTCATATCCAAACATTTCTGATTCAAGTAGGTTTTCTGGAATCGCCGCACAATTGACTTTTATATATGGTCCTTTACTTCTATTACTTTTTTTATAGAGTTCCCTTGCAACAACTTCTTTTCCAACTCCGGTTTCTCCAGTAATGAGAACAGTTGCATCTGTTTTTGCTACTTGCCTAATTAACTCTCGCATTTTTTCTGTAGACAAATCTTTTCCTATTAAGTCACTTTCTAATTGATTATTTCGAAGGTATAGTAACTCGTCAAGATACTCACTGCTTTTTGTCTCTAAGTCTTCTAGCTTTTTCTTTAACTTAATTATCTCTGTTATTTCTCTCAAAACTACCAATGCATGACTTACAACTCCTTCATTGTCAAAATAGGGCTTGCCTATAAAAAGAACCTTTTTCTTTTTCCCTTTTACATTAATAGTTCCCATTACAGAAACTTCTTTCTTTTGTTCTAATACCATACTACATACTGCAATAGGTTTTTCAGTTATACAAGACTCTTTATTATTTGCAGTAGGCCTCATTACCACTTCATTTAAAGTTTCAACCCTCAGTACCACATATTCCCCAGTTACATATTTTTCATCCAAAACCCTTTGCATGTGCTTTTCAACTACTTCCCACCCTTCAATGCCTGTTATCTTTGAATATCCCTTATTAACAGAAATAACAAAGCCATTCTTATCTGATAAATATATACCATCGGATACAAGGTCTGCTACTTCAAAGACCTCTAATATTCGTTGCATTAAAATTGTATTTTCTTCCATAGAACATTTATTATTCATATTTAAATCCTCCCCTTATGGCAAACACAAATAATGTCTTTTCACTTCTTTGTACGTATTATATCACAGAATATAGGTAAATTATTGCACATGTTTTGGTCAAAAAAATTAAAAAAGACCAATAAATTTTAATACTATCGGTCTTTGATAAAAATACAATTAACCCATTTTTGCTAAACTGTGTAGTGACTGAGCACTCATAACTATCTCTTCTAATGCATCTGTAACTTCTTTAATTGCAAGTTTTTGACCTTCTGCAACATCCTGAACCTGCTGCACAGCTTTTATAGTTTCTCTAATAGAATTATTCATCTCTACTAAAGTTTTAGAAACCTCTTTAGAGGAATCACCACTTGATTGGGCTAATTTTTTCATTTCACCTGCCACTACCGCAAACCCTTTCCCATACTGCTCTGCTCTTGCTGCTTCAATGGATGCATTAAGCCCTAATAATCTTGTTTGAGATGCCATTCCTTGAATTAGTTTAAGAATTTCATGACTCTCAGAAATTTGCTTTTCTGTTTTTTTTACAATCTCCACCACGTTGCCTATCTGAGTAAATATTTTTTCAGAATCCATATGAATTTCTTCAATCTTTGCATTTATTTGCTGTAGCGAAGCAAATAAGGTTTCAGAGGATTCCTCTACCTCTAATTGTTTTTGCAAACTCTTTGACAACCCAATAGCACCAATAACAATTCCATTTTCATCTTTAATTGGATAAGTAATAGCCTTAAAAGGAACTCCATATATTTCCTTTGGTGTTATTGAAATATATCCTTTACCATCCTTAATTGTATTATACAGCGGTTCTTTTGATGATAACTTACTCCCTATTTTAGTATTTAAATCGATGGTGTCCCCTGGGTGATATGCCAAAAATGTAGTAGTATCTGTTACTACCACACCTATATCCTCCTGTAATATGTCCTTTAAGACAGACATCACTTTCAAAAAAGATTGAAGCTCCTTATTCTCCACGTTTTCCCCTCCCAAATTTATATCAATAGCCTTATTTCGGCTATAGCTGTCATACCTATAATAATGTAACGAAAACTTTTTTCATTTATTTTTTTAATCATAATCATTCCTAAAAATGCTCCTATAGCGATTGATGGCACCATATCAACACTAAGCAAAATCGATTTAAAAGAAATATTATGCCAAAATAAAATTTGCAATGGAACTTTGGATAAATTGATTAGAAAGAAAAACCAAGCTGTTGTGCCCATAAAATCAATTTTCTTGAAATTCATAGTTAACAAATAAACACTAAATATAGGGCCTGCAGCATTTCCAATCATGGATGTAAATCCAGTAATAATACCTGCTAGAGCATAAAACCATCTATTTTTAGGAATTTTAAGACTTTCACCTTTTTTTCAGTGTAAATTAAAGTAAATAGACAAAGTAAAACTGAAATAGATATAACCATTTTAAATTGTTTATCATTAATGTAATTTCCAACTATAACACCTAAGATGAGTCCTATGAAGGTCCAAGGCAAAAGTTTTTTTATTGTCCCTCCAATTTGCATGTCGATTATAGTAGTATAGTGCAAAAACATCCCCTATTAATAATAGTGGGAGAATAACTCCAGTAGATTCTTTTCCTCCAAATACGCTAGCAATGATTGGTATAACAGGCATCATAAACCCACTAATTCCAGTCTTTGAAAACCCAACCAAAAATCCGAAGTTATTACCCATGCCCATTGCCATGTTGATATAGCTACTGAGTTCAAAAATCCTCTTTGATACTTTATTAACAATGGAATATATAAAATATGGCTTGTCTATGACGGTTTTGTTAGTTTTTCCGTTGTCGTAGACAAGCCAAGATTAAATGTTATTTAGACCTTTTTTTAATTAAATCATTATCTGCCATGCTGCAATATTAACCACTTGTTAAATGTAGTTAAAACCCACCGTAAGTGTAAGTTCTTTCAGGAACATCATTCAAATCATCTTCATCTATTTCCGCAACGCAGCGAACCATGGAGCCATCACCCATGTACCATCTGATTGGTAAGCATAAAAATCTGAAGCGTTTTCCAGATACTTTGTCTAAATTTCCACCAAGATTTTCAACACCAACGATACCATGTCCTAACAATTGTTTATGACAAGGTTCCCATGTTCCCCAGCATCCGATTGCTTCTAAATCGCCAAATTTAGCATCATATGCTTCTTTACCATGAATCCTAATGTATTCATCTTTATCAAATTCAGCATATGCTTCTTCGCCAAACTTCTCTTTATATTCTTCTGTAATTGGTTTTCCTGAAGCACCGAGTAAGTTCAAACGAGTAGCACCGTTATTACCCATAGCTGTATGTAGAGGGTGGTCAAGAGCCTGCATATCCATAGCTACACATTTAACTTTGTGTTTTACAAACCATTTTCCTGCCTCAACGCCCGTACCGCATGAGTAATGATAGTAGTCTTTTGAATCATCAAATTTACGATGCATTCCTGTATTTAAGCAAACAACCATTCCTTCTAATTCTTCTGGTTTGATATTTGCGCGAATGCAAGCATCTTCAAGATGTTCTGGTGCAATTAATCCCCAACGTTCAATTATAATTTCTAGGCAAACTGCATCACCCATGTATGCATCAACTGGCATTTCATGAGTATAACGAGCTCTCTTGCCATCAAATTCAATTTCCATAACGTGACGTGGCGCGTCACAATGTGTACCAGTGTGCTGAACACAATCGATTCTCTGTGTAAGAACACCACCTTTTGCCAAGGTATGCATAGAATCTACTATTGGCTTTGCAAAATAAGGCCAGCGTGGTATGTCAGCGCTGAACGGATGAGTTAAATCTACAAATATTTTCTTTCCCATTTATTATTCCTCCTAAGCTTTATATAGCTATATATTTCAACATTTTATATTAACAACATTTTTAAGGACTTTAATTCTCCCGTCTTCTGTAAGTGGCAATTGTTCGATCTAAGAATGTTACTTTTGTGACAGTGCAGTTCTTAGGTTTACTAGAATTGCTTTGGTGTGAGTCCAAGTATTACAAATTGTCTATGACTTAATTAGCCCAATATCCACCCTCAGTAGCAACATTAGCACCTGTCATAAAATCACTAGCACTTGAAGCAAGGAAGATGCATGGTCCTATAAAGTCATTTGGTTCACCAAGGCGACCAACTGGTAGACGTTTTAAAAAATTATTGTAAATAGCACTTTCTGGATCAAACATCCATTCAGTTAAATCTGAACGGAATACTGTTGGGTTAATTGTGTTAACATTAATCTTGTATTTGGCAGTCCATTCACATGCAAGACTCTGAGCCATAAGATCGATACCAGCTTTCGCAGTACAGTAACCTGTGTAATTAGCCATACCCATTTTTGAACGAGCAGAAGATACCATAATAACTTTTCCGCCTTTTCCCTGAGCAATCATCTGTTTTCCAACATATTTACAGTAAAGCCATGTACCTTGAACATCAGAATCCATAATTTTTTTCCATTCACTTAATTCTTGTTGTATAATTGGCTGTGGATGATTGTATCCAGCTGCTGTTACTAATACATTGATTTCTCCAAATTTCGTAGTTGCATCTTTAACAACCTTTATTACATCTGCTTCTACTGCTGGATCTCCTGTTGAGTAACCACATTCAATTCCTTTTGCTGTAAGTTCAGTACAAACTGCACTACACTTTTCCTCGCTTCGTCCAGTGACAAAAACCTTCATACCTGCAAATCCATATCCAAAAGAAAGTGCTAATCCCAGTGCTCCAGTAGCGCCTGTTATAAGTACAACTTTTCCTTCAACATCAAACAGATTTTTTACAAATTGCTTTTCAACCATTTTATCTCCCCCTTAATATTTAGGTTTTTATATATATTTTATTAATAATTTATGACTACTAAAACTGTAGCTACTTGATTTGTCTCATTAATCATTTCTCTACCTTCATTTGGTCCTATAAATATAGAATCATTCTTTTTAAGCAGGAATGTTTCAGTTTTTGACTTTATAGTTATTTCTCCATCTAGTACATAGTATATTTTTTCAGTTGGAGAATCTTCATAAGCATACTCAGCACCGCCACCTGGTAAGAAGTATGACATTCCCATCCAAAATTTTGTTGCACCTGTTTCCTCTGTTCCATGCAATTTCATTGATTTCATGTCAAAGTGCTTCGGTGCAAGATATGCAGCTACCTCATTTAATTGAACTTTTTTCATTTTCATTGCCTCCAGCTATTTTTATTTTAAATACGGGCTAGTTTAAATGGATTTCACTTTATTTTTCTTATAATTTTTTGTGAAATATATCCACTATATCGTTTTCAAGTTAATATTTATTCTAGATGTAATAAACTCATATTCTCATACATCTTCACTTAACTTTATAGCAATACTCGTGCCAACCTATAAAAACAGAACTTTTATTTTGTATAGAGAATGTCCAAACTTTGAAAATGCCTATAAAATTTATTGTTTAATCTATAACATTACTTACTTTCATTTTTAGTGTGAAAACTCTTTTAATACAAATTTGTATTGATTTTTCTTTTCATAATGGTGATTCCTATAGTATTGCTATACTTGCGCAGTAATACAGAAATGTATTACACGGATACATTTTTGTATTGGTTAGTTTTAGCCCTGCTTACCTACTCTTTCCAACAAAAAACAAAAAAAGCCATTAAAATTAATGGCTTTTTTTTGAATTCAATTCTATTTTTCCATGCAACCATATTTACAACAATTTTATATATTATTTAATGTTACTCCTAAGGCCTTTGCTTTTCTGAAAACTGTAGGTTGAGTAACCCCTAGCACCTTCGCCGCTTTGTATGTACTGCCATAATTTTTTAAGGCAAGTTCTATCATTTCTTTTTCTAGAACATCCACTGCTTCTCTTAAGGTTAAAGTATGATCGGTGAAATGTACTGCCATTTTATTTTTACCAATTATATTTGTTATATTTGTATAGGTTATGTGACTCTCATCATCAACAACTAGCAATCTTTCAATAACATTCTGCAATTCTCTAACATTTCCTGGCCAATCATATTGTTCAAATGCACTTATTGCCATGCTATCAAAACTTTTTTCTTTACCATATTTAAGATTGAATTTTTCCAAAAATGTATATGACAAAATAGAAATATCATCTTTTCGCTCTCTAAGGGGTGGAATTTTTATTGGTACAACATTTAGACGATAAAACAGATCTTCCCTAAATTTGCCTGTTTTTATTAATTCACTTAAAATCTGATTTGTAGAGGCAATCACTCTTACATCTAGCTTTATACTTTTTACTCCCCCTACCCTCATCACTTCCTTTTCTTGAAGGACTCTCAGTAGCTTCGATTGTAGTGTTAACGGCATCTCGCCAATTTCATCTAAAAGAATGGTGCCGCCATTTGCCAGTTCGAACATACCTAGCTTTTCTTTATTTTGTGCCCCAGTAAAGGCTCCTTTTTCATATCCAAATAATTCAGATTCAATTAGGGAATCTGGTATAGCCGCGCAATTTACCTTTATATAGGGTTTGTTTTTTCTATTGCTTCTATCATGAATTTCTTTTGAAACCACTTCTTTTCCACAGCCTGTTTCACCGGTTATTAAAATCGTGGCCTCTGTCTTTGCAACATAGCTTACCAATTCTTTTAACTGCTTCATCTTTATACTCTCTCCGATGAGATTAACACGGGATCTTTGTTTGTTTCTTAAATAGTTTAACTCATTTAAATATTTTTCACTCTTTTTCTCTATACACTCTAATTTATCTTTTAATTTTAGTAATTCTGTTAAATCTCTCATCACTGTTAACACTTGTGTCACTTCTCCACATTCATTTAAAAAAGGATTTCCAGTTATTAATACTTTTTTATTATTCTTAGTAATTGTAGATAGAGATGATATCTTCTTTTTTTGCTCAATAACCATTAGTGATACTGCACTATTAAAACATTCATTGTCTAATAATTCCTGAATATTTTTCCCTAATATTTCTTTTTCTTTTATTCCAGTTATATCTGTATATCCTTTATTTATTGCCATTACAATTCCATTACTATCAACCAAACATATTCCATCGGATACCGCATCCCCTATGGTAAATGCATCTATTCTTAGCTCTTTATACTGATTAAGTTTTATTAACTCCTGTTCTTGCCTTGCAATAATATTTTTATACGCATTTAATATTTTGAAAGTCATAGGGTCTACTTCTATCTCTTTTATGTTTTTTAGTTCCTGAAGTTCTTGCTTAATTATATTGTTTATTTCATAAAATTTTTTATCCATATGCTACCCCCTAAGGCTACCAGATTCTATATTACATATTATCATATTAATCATTTTATATCTAATTATACTCTATTTATTAAATTATTAAAGTAAATAGCCTTCTGAAATTCTCGCATTATAATCTTTAATTAAAAATAAAAGCCTTGAGAAATCAAGGCTTTTATCCATGGTACAATTTTATTTAATATATTTATATTTAAGCTCTTTTCCCTTTCCTTCAACAGTAAGATCTGAATATGGATTGTAATCAGTATTAGTGACAACCTTAAATAAATTATACATTTGCGGTAAGAAAACTCCCCAATTTCCAACTTCTTCTCCACAGTGTTTTGCCCATACAATGCCTTGCTCAGGTGTCTCTTTCATCTTCATGCCAATTCCTGTTGATTTACCTACTACACCATAATCAGTCTTTTGCCATTGGTGTATACGGTATCCCATAGGCTCTTCTACATTTAAACTTTCTGGTCCGAACCCTAGACCCGCTACAACTACGCAGTGCTCATAAACTATATATTTTTTTACTTCTTCTGGAATTTTCGCAGGATCTTCAAATCGAATATATAGATTTTGACGTGTCCCATCTGTCCAAGTTTGTGGTGCTAAATGCACTGATCCTACAGGATTACCATGTTTCGGTGGTATTACCCAGGTTAGTGGTTCATGCTCAGCTGGATGCCATAAAAGAAATGATTTCTCCATATTACTCCAAAACCAATCAATCATAACTGGTGTAACCCCGTCGTGCTTCCAATCTAAATGTGTACCCATTGCATCTTGTGTTACCTTCATTTCCATAATATTTCCCTCCTTGTATAATTTAGTTATTTATATTATATATCATATATCTTGCAACATGCAAGATTATTTTAAGTAATTGTAAAAACTATATCAAAAAAATAAAAAGCAACTAAAGGAATTTACTATCTAATAGTTGCTTTATTTTCATTATACATTTAGTGACTTATTTAATATTACAAATTACCTCTAATAGTAATTTAGTTCCTTTTTTATAGTTATCCTCCATTGCATTAATAGCTGCATTAACATCTCCAGAGAGTACAGCCTTGTATATTTTAATATGTTCTTCCATATCAGATGGATCTTTCCGTTCTTTACCATAGGTGCTTCTAAGCATTCCCTGTTGCCCTTTAATTAAATGAGAAATAGATATAAGCCTTGAATTTCCAGCATACTTATAAAAAACATTGCTAAAGGCTTCAATAGCGTGAGAACGAGTTATTTCAGTTTTCGCTTCCTGATAGCATTTTATTTGCTTTAAAAGTTCCTCAGTAATTTCATTGATTTTACCTGTTTCCATAGCATATCTTATAGCAGCACAATCCATAGTCATTACTACTTCTTGAATTTCTATAATGTCTTTTTCTCCAATTTCTATTACTTTAGCTCCCACATTGTTTTTATACTCCACTATGCCCTCTTTTTGAAGCCTGTTAATGGCCTCTCTTATTGGAGTACAGCTTATGCCAAATCTTTCTTGAAGTTCATTTACATTAAGTTTTTCACCCCAGGTGATTTCTTGATTTATTATTTCTTCTCTCAGTTGTTCATATATTTGGTCTACAAGAGACCTCTTTATTATAATCGCCATTTTCAATGACCATCTCCTCAAAATTATGCTTGTTGCAACATATAAGATATAAAATTTATTATACAAATGATAACAGAAAATATATTGTTTAGCAATGTTTTTAAGCAAATGTAAAAAAACTGTAGGAATTGAAATATAAATTTCAATTCCTACAGTTTTTTTATTAAATATTCTCTTTTACATTATTAATTAAATATAATTATTTATTATATAAAACCTTTATCAAATATTCTCTTAGCCCATCACTTGATTCTTTGACTTGCTGCGGATTCCATTCCTGAAAACCCATACCACTCTTAAACCCTAAGTTACCTCCCTCTACTTTCTCCTTTAAAAGAGGTGATGGTTCAGTAGAGTTTTCAAGATGCCTCAAAATATAGCTGTGTATAGACAGTGTTAAGTCCGTCCCAACCATATCTGCATTTTCCATAGGTCCCAGAATTGGTAAACGTAATCCAAAACCAAATTTAATTGCTTCATCAACCGTTGCAGCATTTGCTATACCATTCTCTACAATTGATATAGCCTCCCTCCAAAGAGCATGTTGTAATCTATTTGCAACAAATCCTGGCACATCTTTACTTACTCTAATAGGATGTTTGTTTGCTTTCTTTAGTAATTCTATAGTTTTATCCATAACTTCCTCAGTTGTATAATCTGACTTAACCACTTCGACAAGAGGAATTAAATATGGCGGATTCCAAAAATGACATCCTACTATTCTGGATTTATTCTTTGCTTTTTCAGATATTTCAGTAATACTCATTACAGATGTATTTGTAGCAAATATAGTGTCTGGCCTGCAGATTAACTCAAGTCTAGCAAATAAATTTTGTTTTAATTCCATATTCTCTGGTATGCACTCAATTACAAAATCAGCTTCCTTTACTGCGGCTTCCATATCTTCAGTTAATGTAATTCTGCCAAAAATATTATCTATTTCCTCTTGCGTAATAATTTCTTTTTCTTTTAATACTGCAAGGTTAGCCTTAATTTTATCAATACACTCATATTCAATTTTTTCTCTTATAAAAATTGTTACCTTTAAATCTTCACATCCTGCAAATACTTGTGCTATTCCGCTCCCCATCATTCCTGGACCAAACACTGTGATATTTTTTATATTATTTATACTCAAAATTATTTCCCCCTCAAATACTATATTCACTTATCTATAAACAAAAGGCAGGCCTTCCCCCGCCTCACTATTATGACCTTTACTTACATTAAATCATCACCTGCGGTGCTGCAATATTAACGACTTCAGAAGGACAATTTTTAAGACCTAGTATTGCTCTTGCCTCAGCTGGAGTTGCTATCTGTTTATCAAGTTCTGATACTATTCTTTTAGTTCTTTCAATAAATTCAACATTAGACCTGGCAAGTTCTCCTGATCTATAATAAATATTATCTTCCATACCTACACGTACATGCCCGCCTAAGGCTAATGCTGCATACATAATCGGTAAGTGCTGTTTACCTATTCCAAGTGCACCCCAAGTTGCGTCTGCAGGAATCAAACTTTTAAGGAACATCAAATTCTCTACTGTGGCAGTCATTCCTCCTGGAACTCCTAATACAAATTGGAAGTGAAGCGGCGCCTTTAAAATACCTTTTTTTAAATAATAAAGCGCATTATAAACCATACCAGCATCAAATACTTCTATTTCTGGTTTTACGTTGTTTTCCTGCATAGCTTTCCCCAATTTTTCAAGAAATTTCGGACTGTTTTCAAATACAGTTGAATGCATCCAATTCATTGATCCACAATCAAATGAAGCTATTTCAGGCTTTAACTCCAGAAAGGGCTTCATTCTTATTTCATCTAGTAATCCAAGTCCACCAGAAGTGGTCAAGTTAATTACGATATCACAACGTTCTCTAACCAGTCTTACAGTTTCTTCAAACTTTTCAAAACTCATAGATGCTTTATTTTCGTCATCTCTAACATGAATATGTGCAATGGAAGCCCCGGCCTTATAGCATGCATATATTTCACTAGCAATTTCCTCTGGCTGAAGTGGTATATATGGTGTATCTTTCTTTTGAGGCCATGCCCCTGTTGTTGCTACGGTTAATATTACTTTATTTTCCATGTTAATTCCTTCTTTCATTCTTTATTTATGTTATACTTCCATAATTTTTAGGTCATCATCAATTATAAGATCTGCTTCTGTACCATTAAGTACGTCTTCAACAGATACCCCTGGTGCAATTTCTTTTAAAATAAGGCCATTTGCCGTTACTTCAATTACTGCCATCTCGGTAACTATAAGGCTAACTTTTCCCACAGCTGTAAGCGGAAGTCTACATTTCTTTAATATTTTAGGTCCACCTTTAGCTGTATGGATCATTGCTATGATTACTTTTTTAGCTCCGAATGCTAAATCCATAGCTCCGCCCATACCAGGAACCATCTTTCCTGGAATCATGTGGTTTGCAAGGTTACCTTTCGCATCTACTTCTAGAGCACCTAAAACAGTAGCATGAACATGTCCTCCACGGATTATGCCAAAGGATGTAGCACTATCAAAATAAGCTCCCCCCTTTTTTATTGTAACCAGCTGACCTCCTGCATTAACAACATCTTTATCTTCCTCACCTTCTTCAGGGACTTGTCCTAGCCCTATAAATCCATTCTCCGACTGCAATATTACGTTAATCCCCCCTGGTATATAGTTTGCTACCAGGGTTGGAAGACCAATTCCCAGATTTACCACATCTCCATCTTTTAACTCCTTAGCAATTCTCCTTGCAATAAACTCTTTACTATCCATTATTTTTCACCTCCAAAAATATAATCTACAAATATGCTAGGGGTCATAACTTGATGTGGATTAAGTTCTCCAACTTCTACAATTTTTTCTGCTCCCACTATTACTACATCCGCAGCTGTAGCCATTATAGGGTTAAAATTTCTAGTTGATGCATTGTAAAAAATATTCCCTTGCTTGTCTACAATGGAGCCGCCTATAAGTGCTAAATCCGCTCTTAGTGGTAGTTCAAGGAGATATTCTTTGCCTTTTATATTTATTTTTTGTTTTCCTTCTTCAACGGTGGTTCCTAAACCAGTTTGAGTTAAAAAGCCTCCTATACCTGCACCCCCACATCTAATCTGTTCTGCCAGCGTTCCCTGTGGTACTAACTCAACAATAAGCTCCCCACTATTCATCTGACGTCCAGTTTCTGGATTAAGTCCAATATGTGAAGCAATAACTTTTTTTACCTGCTTATTAACAACCAATCTTCCTATGCCTATGTTTGGGAATGATGTATCATTTGCTATGATAGTTAAATCCTTTATACCACTATCAACTATTGCATCAATTATCATTTCAGGTGTTCCTACTCCCATGAATCCCCCAATCATAATTGTCATTCCATCCTTGATATGTAAGATTATCTGGTCTATAGTTTTTATTTTGTCCATATTAAACTCCTCTACTTTAATCTGTGTTCTCATGCTATTGATGTAGCATGTTCTTTTCACACTAATATTTAGCAACTTGTATGCCAATTCTTTATATAAACATTCTAGAACACTATAAACACGTCCTAAAGTATTGAAGCCCCACGTTTTTGTTGTTTATTTATTATCAATCTTATACTTTTTCTTACATAAAACTTAAAAAGAGATAACTTTTTCAATGCATTACTGTATTATGATTTTTAAAATTCATGAAATTTAATGCTAATCATGTATCATAACCCAATACAAAATCGTATCGTTTTAATTCATTTATGTATTGACAATTATTGTCCACATTTAAAATAAAAAGGATGACTCAGTGAATCCTTCATCATTTCAATTAGGTTGACCTAAATATATAACATTTGAATGATAAACAGGATACTATCCTAAGTTCTTCAGCCCCAATATCATCACATAAAGCTCACATATTTTTTTTATACTACTACTACAATTGATGTTTATAATCTTATCTATAGAGATAAAAGTAATAAACCTGTTATTACTTTCGATAATATATTTTGCAAAAATGGGGTGGAAAAATATTAAGACAGTAGATAACCTTATGAACTATATCTTATATGGAAAGCTTAAGCATTTAACTAGATTTTCCCTAGTAGGGGTAGCAAATACACTCATAGATTTTTTAATCTTCACATTGTTTAATGGATTTATTGTACTAAACTACATTGCAAGTCAAATACTTGGTTATAGTTTTGGAGTTGCTAACAGTTTTGTACTTAATAAAAAATGGACTTTTTCTAAAAATAATTCTAATAAAAAAACAGGTAATGAGCTTTTTCAATTTATTGTTGTTAACTTATTCTCACTTCTCATAACCCTTGTAACAATAAATTTTTTAGTCAAAAGCTTAGATATGAATGTTTATGTATCTAAAATAATGGTGACCTTTATAGCTCAAATAACAAATTTTCTTTGTTATAAGTTATGGGTATTTAATTAAGTAGTCAGTAGCGATATAAATTTAAATTAATTATGAGGATGGCTACTATTATGTTCATTTCTCATTCTAAAAAGGAGCTAATTAAAATTATGAAAAAATTAAAACTTTCTAAAGAAAAGCTATTATTATCATTAATATTATTATTGTCTGGAATATTAAACTTTACTAATTTAAGTATTGAGGGCTATTCAAATTTATATTACGCAGCGGGAGTAAAAAGTATGACTATGAGCTGGAAAAATTTCTTTTTTGTAGCTTTTGACCCCACTAGCTTTATTAGTATTGATAAGCCACCTCTAGGTTTTTGGATTCAAGCAATCTCAGTTAAAATCTTTGGCTTTAGTGGCTGGAGCATTCTTCTTCCCCTGGCACTTGCAGGAGTAATCTCCGTTGCAATAATATATATTATCATTAAGAGATCCTTTGGAACTGTGGCTGGTCTTCTTTCAGCATTATTTCTTGCAGTAACCCCTATTTTTGTTGCTGTAAGCAGAAATAATACTTGCGATAATTTACTGGTTTTATCTCTTCTACTTGCATGCTGGGCTATTTCTATAGCAGCTGATAAAGGCAAAGTTAAATATCTTTTAATAAGCTTAGCTATTGTGGGTATTGGTTTCAATATAAAAATGCTTCAAGCATACATGATAATCCCTGCTATATATCTAACTTATCTTCTTTCTAATGAAATCTCGCTTAAAAAGAGAATACTCCATCTGATGGCAACTTTGAAAGAGGAATGCAAGGGGGTACACCTCATACAGGAGATGGTAAAGGTGGGCAGGCTCCAGGAGGAAATGCTAATGGTGGCGGTGGTGGCGGTAGTAGCATGGGCGGCAGTGAAAAATCTAGTATTACAAGATTATTTTCAAGTAATAGTCTGTCAGATCAGATAATTTGGTTATTCCCTCTTGCAGTATTCGGATTAATAGCAGCAGCATTAAAAGAAAAACTCAAGCCTGCTTTTGATAACAGAAAAAAATTAGATTTAATTGTATGATCAATGTGGTTAATACCTGAATTTATATATTTCAGCTTCACCACAGGTTTATTTCATCCTTATTATTTAACTATGCTTGCTCCCCCAATTGCAGCCCTAGCGGGAATCGGAATTGTGTCTATGTGGGACCTTCATAAAGAGAAGGGACTTAAATCTTGGATTTTGCCAGTAGCACTTATTGTAGATGGATTAGTTCAGTTACTGATTTTGTCTTATTATTATAAGACCTCCAGTATCCCTAAGACTTTAATGATTGCACTATCTATTTTATGTTTTGTTTCTTCAATTACAATTATTGCTCTTAAACTGTTAAAAAATAAAAATGAAAAACTATCGAAGATATTAGTAGCTACTGCTTTAGTAGGACTTTTAATAACCCCTACGTTTTGGTCTGCTACTACAATGTTTAATGCTATGTCTGGAACCTTCCCCTCTGCTGGACTTTCATTAATCTCTAGTAGAACAAAGGGATCTCCAAGTATAGGTGCTTCAAGTACCTCTAGTAATGTGAAATTAATTAAATTCTTACAGACTAATAAAACAACAGAAAAATATATTCTTGTAACTTCATCTACTAATGGTACTGCAACAGATATAATACTTAAAACTGATGAGTCTGTAATGACTTGGGGTTTCTTTGGAACTGATAAAGCAATTACCTTAGCTAAATTCAAAGAATTAATTAATAAAGGTGAATTAAGATATGTAATGGTAGGTGGCCAAGGTGGAGGCTCTAATGATGAAATCATGACCTGGGCAAAATCAGCCGGCAAACTTGTTGCCGAGAGTGAATGGAAAGATTCTACAACTACAACTAATAAGGAATCAGCTACACCTAGCGCGAGTACAACAACAAATGAAACAAGTGATACTACTAAAACTACAAATTCAAAAGCTCAGCAATTTGGTGGTGGAAGTTCCGAAGCTTTATATGATCTCAAAGCTGCTGATACTACAAAATAATAATAGTTACCTTAGTCTTATATAAATGAAAGTTCTATGGATGCAGATTCTATAATTTCTTGTAGAATCTACATCCATAGAAAAATTTAATGTAGCAAGAAAGATGAGGATTATACCATGAAAATAAGTAAAAATATATTCATCTCAGCATTAATAGTTATTGTAACTCTCTCAATTATAATGGTAACCCTTTTGTTTGCACACCTATATACATCAGATCATTCAGTAAATAACAATTCATCTCAAAAGGGGAATGGAAGAATGCCTCAAGGTGAATTTCAGAAAAAAGATAGCATTACACCTGAAGGAACCCCACCAAATGGGGATTTTAAGAAACCAGAAAATTAAGTTGGAGGAGATTTATGGATAATAATAAAGTGTTTTTAAAAAAATTTCTTATATTGGCTTTTATTATATGGATTGCCCTACTTATTAGAATTCCAGGTTTACCTTTTATGAGTGGAGACTATAATGCCTTTGTAAGTAAATGGTTTGATACTATAAAAACGGGTGGTGGTTTTGCTGCCTTAAAAAATGCAATGGGTGATTACACTCAGCCTTATCTATACCTATTAACAATAGGCACTTATACAAATATAAATAAACTATTCTATGTAAAAATGTTATCTTTTGTTTTTGAAATAATGGCAGCTTTTTTTATTATGAAAATAGTCAATATGAAGTATAAAAACAAGAAATTAGTTTATCTCTCTTTTGGAATTGTACTTTTGTTTCCAACAGTTATATTTAACGGATCTGTATGGGGTCAATGCGATATAATATTTACCGCCTTTGTCATTGGTTCTATCTATTATATTTTATCTGAAAAACCGGTTACTTCATTAATATTTTATGGGATTGCATTATCCTTTAAACTACAAGCAATATTTTTCCTGCCATTATTCGGAATTCTACTATTTAAAAACAGAATTAATATATATCATTTGATACTAATACCACTCTCCTATTTAGTTTTAAGCATGCCTAGTTTAATTGTGGGTAGACCATTAAAAGAAATTTTACTAACTTATGTTAATCAATCCGGTGAATATAAAAATTTAACCTATAATGCACCTTCAATATATCAATGGGTACCTAGTAAATTGTCTAGTAATACAACCCTAGGTTATATTGGAATATTATTGGCGTTTGTAGTTGTACTTATTATTATTTATGTAAGTGTTAGATATATAAAAATTATTAAATACGAAAATGTTATAGAGCTCTCTTTATTATTAGCTATAATAGTACCGTTTTTATTACCACGGATGCATGAGAGCTATTTCTTTATGGCAGATATAATTTCACTTTTATATGCTTTTTGTTTTCCAAAGAAATTTTATATAGCTATAATAATCCCTTTGGTATCGTTACTGTGTTATCTTCCATTCTTATATAATACAGGGACAGATTCGTTAATAGATCTTTCTATAGTTTTATTTATAGTTATAATTGATTTAATATACTCGTTCAGACTTCATTTAACTAGTGAAAGCAAGCAATTGCAATAAAAGTTTAATTGATTTCTTGCTATCACATAATTATTACACGTACATGCCATAATTAACCATTATAATTTAATTATATGAAACCATTAGAAAATTAAGGATTAATATCTATTATGGGTTATACAAATGAAACTTATTAAAAGGAGACAATAATATGAATACTGATGTTGCTAGAAATTCAAATATAACTAGAGGAAATTCAATAAATTCTATTAATACAATTGACATCTTTGCTTAAATATCCGAAGGATAATAAAATTATAAACACATTTAAATAAAATGGTAACAAAAGCAGGATTTCTCCTTCCCCCTCTTCATATAATTATTATTTGTGAATCATCTTTGCAAATAAAGCTACCATTCCAGATGTAATAAGCGGTCCTACAGGCACCCCTCCTAAAAAAGCTGCTGCAGCAACTGCACCTATTATCATGGCAGGCATAATATCGCTATGTCCTTGAACTGTAAGATAGTTCAATCCTTGTCCACTTAAATAAGTTGTTAAAAATGAAAGAACTAGAGCAGTTATACCTATCCAGGATGTAAATACGTTTTTTATATTCGCTGTTGTAATGCTACCATTTGCAATTGGTATCATTATGGCGGCTATAAGAAATATAAGTCCCCCTGTAATTCCACTTTTTTCTATAAAGGGATATACATATCTGTCCAAACCTAAGAGTTTCAGCATAAGTAAGATACATGTAGCAATAGCTACTGAATTAGCTTTGCCAAAAATGGCAGCAGCAAGAATCAACAATAAAATAATATTAGAATTCAAAATAAATCATCTCCTGAAATATATTACTTAGTACTCTTAAAAGAATCACTTAAAACATTCTATTCAAAATCTACCATGTTAATTCGATTATATTTTTTAAATAACAGCGTAACGTTCCACTTCCACCTTAACTATATTTATACCAACAAAAAAATAACATACTAATTATAATTAGTATGTTAAACATCTTTATATTTATTATTTACATGAACGTATCATATAGTGTCCTGTCCATGAATTGACCTAGCTTTGCGCTTATTTTTTAAAACCCACTCAATTTTACGATGTGGGCTTTTAAAATATCAGGTTAACATTTAATATTAAGTAAATATATTTATATCACAACAATTAAAAAAATAATATAATATGGATCTCACATAAAGTTCACATATTAATTTGATACTGATGCTACAATTGACATCTATAATTTTAATTATAGAGTACATTAAAAGATTAGAGTGAAGGGAATGATAAATATGTCTAATGGAATTGTTTATTCTTTAGTGGTGCCTTTGTATAATGAAGAACTTGTAATAAATGAAAGTTATTGCAGATTGAAATCCGTAATGGATCGTACCTTCGAGAATTATGAAATTGTATTTATTAATGATGGAAGTTCGGACACAACAAGAGAAAAAGCAGAGGACATATGTAGGAATGATGATAGTATAAAGCTTATAAACTTTTCAAGAAACTTTGGACATCAAGCTGCTATAACTGCCGGAATGAATAAGGCCTTAGGTTCAGCTATTATTGTAATAGATGCAGATCTTCAAGATCCTCCAGAAGCTATTTTAGATATGATTAAAAAATGGAGACAAGGCTATGATGTTGTATACGGGAAAAGAATTAAGCGAGAAGGTGAAACCTTTTTCAAAAAATTCACGGCTAAGTCTTACTATAGATTACTAAAAAGTACGACAACAATTGATATTCCAGTTGATACTGGAGATTTTAGACTTATAGATAGAAAGGTATGTGATGCGCTAAATTCATTACCAGAAAAAAATAGATATATAAGGGGTTTAGTTAGTTGGGTTGGCTATAAACAAACCTTTGTAGAATTTGCACGACAAGAAAGATTTGTTGGCGAAACAAAATATTCACTAAAGAAAATGATGAAATTAGCTTTTGATGGCATAACCTCTTTCTCCTATAAACCATTAGTGGTAGCTGGCTACCTCGGAGCATTTACAGGTTTAATAGGCACTATTCTATTAATTGGTAGTATTCTAACATCAGTATTTAACCACACTAGCATATTAAATTTGGGGCTAGTTCTAGGCATTAACTTTATTATGTTTGGTATTATGTCATGTTTTTTCGCTATTATGGGTCAGTATATTGCGAGAATTTCTGATGAAAGTAAAAACAGACCACTATATATAGTGGAAAGTACCATAAGTCATAATGAGCTTAATAAAAGTGACATTTTAAAAGCAACTAGATCCTCTAAAATATATCACTTAAAATCCAGTTCAAAAATCTCAGCCATAAATAATTAGTTCAAACTCCTACGTCTTATGGCGTGGGAGTTTATTAAATTACAATTAGCATCATCGAAATCTTATTAGTTTTTATATAGCTTATTTTTAAAATATTTCGTCATAAATTACCATTACGCATTAACCATATTTAACCATTGTACATTTATTGCCTCTTTAATGTCAATATAAAACCGATATATTAAAAACCCACATCTTAATTGATATGGGTTTGCTACTTGTCTCGTATATAAATAAGAAAGCGAATTAACTCAACTGTATATTACATCAAGCCGAATGCTTTTGAAAATCACTTCGGAAAAACCCGTAACTGTACTGATACCCCATTTGGGTCATAAACATAGAAATAGCGAGTTCGAATGTCAGGGTTCTGGATGGCAGAAGGGTTCAGGCCTCTGTCATTCGCAAGCTTATGCATTGCATCCAGTTTATCCGTCTCAAAGCAAATGAACATACCTTTGCCTTCAAACTTCTGACCTTGTGGCATGCAGACAAGTTCAATCTCAGTTTCTCCGCTGCCATTTGTCAGAAATGCAACTTCTCCAGGTTCTGCTTTAAAGCGGCGGGAAATAGTTAGTTCTGTAATCGTCTCATAAAACTCAATAGATTCTTCCAAGTTGTTGACCATTAAGGTCACATGCTGAATATGCATAGTATATCTCCTTTTCTTTGTGTAATCTTAAATAATTATCACACAATAAAATATGTAATTCAAGAAGTGTTTTCCTCAATATAAATATATCAAAAAGTGGATCACTCTATGCTTTTTATCTTTTCAATATCTGAACTACAAAGGATTTCAAGATTATTAAATATTTTTTCTTCTGACCAATTCCACCATTTTAAGGCTAACAGATATTGGATCAAATCATCATCAAAGCGTTTCCTTATTATTTTAGCAGGGTTTCCACCAGCTATATGGTAATCAGGAACGTCTTTTGTAACAACCGAATTGGTAGCAATAATTGCACCGTCACCAATATGTATGCCTGGCATTACAACTACATTTTGGCCTATCCAAACATCATTACCGACAATGGTGTCTCCTTTTACTGGTAGATCATCAAGAGTTGGTGTAGCTTTTTCCCAACCGTTTCCCATAATATTAAAAGGATATGTTGTTACAGAACACATTCGATGATTAGCACCATTCATTACAAATTCAATTCCATGAGCAATTGCGCAAAATTTTCCTATAATCAATTTATCTCCTAGAAAATCATAATGATGTGTAACATGTTTTTCAAATTCTTCTGCACCATTCACATCATCATAGTAAGTATAATCACCAACCTGAATATTTGGATTTTTAATAACATTTTTAATATAACAAACTTGTTTTATGTTTTCATTCGGATAAATACTATTTGGATTAGGTCCATTTTTCTTCATATACACTTTACCCCCTGTATTATTAAGTCTGCATATATTACCATTTCAACTTAATTATAATGTATTTTTTTGTTTTCTTCTTCAAAATTACCTTAATTTAGCTGTATTATTAGCTCTAAATAGCAGGTAACAAATTAGATTATCTTCTCACTTTGTATTATCAAAAATATAGATACTTCAATCTAATCTTTATAAAGATGTTTATTAGTTTTTATATAGTTCCCCCCCCAAATATTCATAGCATCTAAAACTGGCTTTAAACTCTTTCCCAGTTCTGAAAGAGAATATTCAACTTTAGTTGGAACTTCAGGGTATACTTTTCTAATAATCAAATCATCATCTTCCATTTGTCGAAGTTGTTGCGTTAACATCTTTTCACTTATTCCATTTATTCCATTAGCAAGTTCAGTAAACCTTTGTGTTCCACTGTCATGTAAATTTCTTAAAATAAGAACTTTCCACTTGTGGCTGATAAGATTAACAGTTTCTTCAATTGGACATAATTTACTACAGGTCATTTTTATTCTCCCCTATCATATATAAATTTAATGCTTACAGTCTAGTTAGTCTAGTACATAATAGTGCCTTCTTGTAAAGAGTTAGTAACTATTATAGTATAAGGCTATCAATTAAGAAAACATAGGAGGATATTTATTTATGAAGAAATAATTTTTTTTTTACTTTATGCAATATTAACTTCAACAGTTGATTAAAATATGTATTTAAAATTTAGGAGATGAATGATTATGAAAATATTAAACGTTAATACTATTACAGAAAAAACTATGAGGAAAGCACTATTCACAGAAGGTACAATGGATGCAGGCATTTTGTTCTACGAACCAGGTGAAACAATGACCCCTCATAAGCATTCAAATTTAGATGAAATATTCTATGTGGTTAGTGGTGAAGGAATAATAACTGTAGATGGAGAAGACATTTCAATTAAAGAGAATGATGTAATTTTATCCCCAAATGAAGAAAGCCATGGATTTACGAACAATGGACACAACAAATTAGTTATTTTACAAGTAAAAAACACTATTGTAAAGTAAATGTAACATTTGTAAGCCTTAGAATAAAAGCCTGTTGGATGCTTTTATTTTAATGCTTCTATTTGAAAACTATACTAACTAAAATATATATGAATTTTTTATTTATCTTCCTTATTTTCTAATTTGTTTAGGATAACATCTATCTTTTTCTCCATTTCTTTATTTCAATTAACAATCTTTTTAATATGAGCTCTTATTTATTTCAAAAATATCATGCACCATATCAATCCCATTATATGGTTTTATAAATTCGCCCACACTAACCATACCAAGTCTTTTGGCTACTAAGATTGACGTTGTATTTTGAGGACGAATATCGCAAATAACTTTATCAGTTTTTAGCACATCAAAGGCATAGTCTATACAAGCCATCGCCCCTTCCGTTGCATAACCTTTTCCCCAAAACTCACTGTTCAAAATATACCCTATATCCCAATATTTTTCATGATTTATTGTTTGATGCAATAATCCAATTTGACCAACCACCTGGTTTGTAAGCTTATTAACTGCTAAAAGATAACCTATACCGTCCTCACTATATCGTCTTATTTGATTGTCAATCCAAGCGGTGATTTGCTTGTCAGAAAAAGTATGCTCCCATGCGTACATCACATCAATATCTTTTAGCATCTTTGCAAGTTCATTAAAATCCTTGTGCGTTATCTTACGCAAAATCAGTCTTTTACTTTCAATCATTTTTCTTCACCTTCCGTTAGTATAATTAGCTAAAGGATTCTATCCTTATTATACTTTCGACTCTGTTAACATTTTCCAGTGACCTTATCTTTTCCAAGGAATTTCTTATATCCGCTTCTAGACTTTTATGAGTAATAAATGCTAGTGGTACATCATCTTCATCTCTTACATCTTGCGTCATGGATATAATGCTAACATTGTTTTCACCAAATACTTTCGCTGTATCTCCTAAAACCCCTGCTCTATCTTTAACATTAAGTCTGATATAGAATTCTGATTCATTTTGATCTGTTTTCTTTATTTCTTTAAAATCAACTTCCTCACTTACCTCACTTAAGTCTGCTGGCTTTACATTGTTTCGAAGTATAGATATTATATCTCCTACAACTGCACTTCCAGTTGGCAGATCACCTGCTCCTCTTCCATATAGCATTAGTTCTCCCACTGCATTTCCTTTTATCATAATAGCATTAAAGACATCATTTACATTTGCCATTGGGTGATTAGAGGGTACTAGGGTTGGATGTACTCTTAGCTCTAATTTATTGTTTTCTTCTTTTGCTATTGCCAGTAATTTTATTGTATAACCAAATTTTTTTGCATATTCTATATCCATAGAACTAATATTTCTTATTCCTTCTCTATAAATAGCATCATGATTAACTTTAGTTCCAAAGGATAGTGAAGCCATTATAGCAAGCTTATACACTGCATCATACCCATCTACATCAGAGGTTGGGTCTGCTTCAGCATAACCCTTTTCTTGGGCTTCTTTTAATGCCGCTTCAAAGCTAATTCCATCATTAGTCATTTTACTTAGTATATAATTAGTTGTTCCATTTATAATTCCAATTATCTGCTGAATTCTATTGGCTGTGAGGCTCTCATTAATTTCCCGTATTATTGGAATTCCACCCGCCACACTTGCTTCATAATAAAATAACACTTTTTCTTCCTCAGCTATTTTGAATAGCTCGTCGCTCCAGTTTGCAATAACTAGTTTATTAGCAGTTACAATATGTTTTTTAGCTTTCATGGCTCGTATCATATATTCCTTAGCTTGACCTGGTCCCCCAATTAGCTCAACCACAATTTTAATACTTTCATCATTAATAATATCATCAATATTATCTGTTAAGATTCCCTTAGCCACAGTAATATCTCTTTTTTTATTTATATCTTTAACTAATATCTTAGCTACCTCTATTTCATAATTTGAACGTTTCATTATTTCTCTTTTATTTTCCTGGAGTATCTTCCAAACACCTGTGCCGACATTCCCAAAGCCTAAAATTGCTATCTTTACTTTTTCCATATTAATCGCCCCTCTCTAAAACTTAAATTATGCTATTATATAGGGTCAAGTGATTATTAATTCTCAAAGGCTTTGTACACAGCCCTAATTGCATTTTCAAAATCCTCATTTTCTACACCAACAAAGATACTTAACTCACTGGACCCTTGATTAATCATTCTAATATTTATATTATTTTTTAATAGGGCAGTAAATAATGTAGCGGATATCCCCTTAGTCCTTATCATGCCTTCTCCAACCACTGCTATTAAGGCCATATTAGGGTATGCTACTAAGGAATCTGGTTTACATTGAGTTTCAATTTCTTCTAATATTATATCAAGCTTATTGGCGAGCTCAGCATCGTCAATTACCAATGAAACTGAATCTATCCCCGATGGTATATGCTCGAAGGCTACATTATTGTTTTCAAGAATTGATAGAACCCTTCGTAAGTAACCTATATGACTGTTCATAAGCGTTTTTTCAATTGCTATTACTGTAAAATCTTTTTTCCCCGCAATGCCTGTTATATTTCCAGCTTTAATCGCTAATTTATCATTTAAAATAGTGGTTCCCTTTTCCATTGGTTTATTAGTATTTCTTATATTTATTGGAATCCCTTTATTCTTAACAGGAAAAATCGCCTCTTCATGAAAAACATTTGCGCCCATATATGAAAGTTCTCTAAGTTCTTTATAGGTTACTTCTTCAATATGTTTGGGATTACTAACAATATTAGGATCCGCCATTAAAAAGCCAGACACATCTGTCCAGTTTTCATAAACTAGCGCCCATACGCCCTTAGCAATTATTGCTCCTGTAATGTCAGAACCTCCTCTTGAGAAAGTTCTTATGCTACCATCTGGGGAAGCACCATAAAATCCTGGTATTACTGCTTTTTTTACCTGTGACAATCTTTTACTTACAGCATCATAGGTCGCTGACTCGTCCAAACGTCCACTTTTCTTAAAAATAATAATCTCTGCAGCATCAATAAATTCATACCCCAAATATTCAGCTAATATTAAACCATTGAAATATTCTCCACGGCTTGCTACATACGCCTCTGACGCTCCATTAATTATTTTTTCTTTAAGTTCTCTTAAATATTTAAAAATATCTATGGAAAGGTTTAATTCACTACACAAAACAGTATATCTTTCCTGGATTAATTTGAATAATTCATCAAATGGTAGTGACTTTTCAACATGTTCATGACATAAATATAAAAGATCTGTGATTTTATAATCACCTTTGCTTCGCATGCCCGGAGCCGATGGGACAACGTAGACACGCCTGTCGTCGGACAAAACAATATCCTTTACTTTTTTAAATTGCTCACTATCACATAATGAGCTTCCACCAAATTTTGCAACTATAACTTCCATAATTTCTGCCCCTTACTCTTTTAAAATTTTATATGTTAAGGATTTTTTCGATTTGCATTTGCATTTCATTCTTTGCACATTTGGTTTTATGAAGCACAGGTCTATTTTCTAAATCCACTATGCCTGCTGGAATATCAATATTTGTTATATTGCTCAGCTGCTTTATTAATTCAAAATCATTTAATCCTATATATTTTGTATCTATTGATTTCATAACGTCTGGAGTAAATTTATAAGGGCTTGCAGTAGAAATAATAACTGTCTTTGTAGTATCGTTTGTCTCTTCCAAATACTTTTGATAAACCGCATAGGATACAGCAGTATGGGTATCAATCACATAATTAGTAGTTTTATAAACCTCAGTTATTGACTTAGAAGTATCTTCCTCGGTTGCATAACCTCCATAGAAATCAGCTAAGGATTTTTTCATTGTACTATTAATTTCATATTTACCATTTCTTGAAAGCTCTTCCATAAGGTTTTTTATAACTACTGAGTCTTGCCCACTAATAGCATATAACAATCTTTCAAGGTTACTTGAAATCAATATATCCATTGAAGGAGACATAGTAATCACAAAATCTCTTGCTTTATCATAAGTACCGGTATTTATAAAATCAAATAAAACTTTATTTTCATTTGAAGCACAAATTAACTTTTTAATTGGTAATCCCATTTTTTTTGCGTAATATCCTGCTAGTATATTTCCAAAATTCCCAGTAGGAACGGAGAAATTTATCTCTTCTCCTATTTTAATCTCGCCCATATTACAAAGCTGAGTATATGCATAAAAATAATATACAACCTGAGGAATTAACCTTCCTATGTTTATTGAATTAGCTGATGAAAACATACTATTTTTTTCTTCTAATTTTTTCAGAAGATTATCATCTGTAAGCATCTTTTTAACTCCATTTTGTGCATCATCAAAGTTCCCATGAATACCTATAACAAAGGTGTTATCTCCAGTTTGTGTTACCATCTGCCTTTTTTGAATCTCACTTACACCTTGCTCTGGGAAAAACACTATGATCTTTGTACCTGACACATTTGCAAAACCCTCTAAGGCAGCTTTACCTGTATCTCCAGAGGTAGCAGTAAGAATAACCATCTCTTTATCATTATTTAACTTTTTTACTGCAATTTTTAATAAATGCGGTAGTATTGATAGTGCCATATCCTTAAATGCTAAAGTAGGTCCATGGTATAATTCTAAAAAATATGTTCCACCACGCTTAACTAGGGGTGCAATAATAGGTGTGTCAAACTTTTCATCGTAAGCCTTATCTATACACTCCCTTAACTCATTTTCCTCATAATCAGTTAGAAATTCCTTCATTATAGTAAATGCTAACTGTTTATAATTCATATGTAGCAATTCTTCTATCTGGGTACTTAACTTTGGTATTGATGTTGGTACAAAAAGTCCCCCATCTTGGCTAAGCCCCCTTGTGATAGCTTCTGCAGCTGTTACTCCCTTTTCATTTCCGCGAGTACTCTTATAATATATTTGTTTCATAATATTGTTTTCCCCCTACCTCTTACCTTTTAAAAAATAATCCATTAACTTATATCCCTCTGGAAAATATAGACCTGTGTCTTTTGCCGCGAATTCATCATAACATCCATTAGGATTGTTAAGCTCCTCATTGCTTTGATATATTAAAAATGGAACGGGATCACTTGTATGTGTCCTGAGAACTAGTGGTGTAGGGTGATCAGGAAGTATTATCATTTTATAATCCTCCCCTATTCTCTCCATTTCCTCTTTAATAACCTTTACTATTTGGTTGTCTATATATTCTATTGCCTTATATTTATTTTCTATTTCCTGTCTATGACTACATTCATCAGGGGCTTCAACATGAATATATACAAAATCATTTCCCTTTGCAAGCTCTGCCAGTGCGGCTTTTGCTTTGCCTATATAATTAGTATCAATATTCCCAGTGGCGCCTTGTACATCAACAACATCTAACCCTGCACATAATCCTATTCCTTTTATTAAATCAACTGCAGAAATTACGGAACCTTTCAAATTATATTTTTCATAAAAGCTAGATAAATGTGGCCTCGTGCCCTCACCCCAGATCCATATGGAGTTAGCTGGGTTTAATCCTTTTGCCACTCTTTTTTTATTTATAGCATGCTGCGATAGAAATTGACTGCTTTTCTTTGTCATCTCTTCAATTACTTCACTATTTAAACCACGTGGCATAAAATCCTTCACTTTTTTACCTAGAATATCATGAGGGGGTGTAAGCTTCCAGTCAAAGGGGCCATTTGCCCATATCATAAGATGCCTATAGCTAATACCTGGATAAAACTTTATTGTATCAGTGCTTAAATAGTCACTTAATCCACTTATTAATTCCCTTGATTCCTCAGTTGTTATTTCACCAGCACTATGATCTAGCATAATCTTTTCCGCGTAAGGCTCGCCTTCAGATACCGTTACCAAATTACATCTAAAGGTAATATCTGTATCTAGCATGGGCACTCCCATGCTAGCTGCTTCAAAGGGTGACCGACCGCTATAATACACAAAGGGATTATAGCCAAAAACAGCCATATTCGCCGTGTCACTTCCTGGTGCCATACCCTCTGGAACAGTTTTAACCATACCTATAGTACCGTGCTTTGCCATATAATCAATAGCAGGAGTACTCGCATATTGAATCGGTGTTTTGTTATTTAAATCTTTTACAGGATAATCTGACATCCCATCTCCTAGTACTACAATATATTTCATATGGTTACACTCCTTTTTATGACTTTTGTTATAAATATCTTTAATGCTCCAAATCATATTTAAGTATTTGCCAATAATATATATGGATTATTAAGAATATTCATTACACTTTAAACTAGTTTTATATATTATAGTATAAATTTGTCTATAAATCAAAATTATAAGTTGAATTTGAGTAATTTTTTTTTAGCAACCGTCATTTTTCTAATATAATAGGAAATCGAAAGCTTATATAGCGCACCTCAATTATGCAGATTACAATATTTAAATATAAGACATTTTTCAACTTGTCAAATATTTAACAAATACTACACACATTCTTAATAATGCCGTAACAATTTTATGTTATTATTTATTAATAGGTTAGTAAATTAAAGCGAAGTCCCCCTTTACTTTAATAATAGAAGCTGTGAAGTAACATTTCACAGCTTTTTCGTTTTTTGTATTATTACACTACGCTAATATAGTTAATATTTAAAGTTTTTTTACACATTCTTCATTATTTCGACATAATTCTATGTTATTATCTACTTATAAGTTAATAATTTACTAAATTACTAGGTTAATAAGTTATTAGATTATAAATTAAAGCGAAGTCCCCCTTTACTTTAATAATAAAGGCTGTGAAGTTATATTATAAAATGGACCCTATAAGGTAGACAGTTAAAAAAAGAGGCATAGTTGTCTCAAAATTAACTGATTCTACTTTGTAGGGTCTTTTTTGTTATACTTAATACATTAAGTT
>NZ_JAHLEF010000013.1 GCF_018861755.1 Clostridium sp. CF012
ACTATACATATTCGACATAAACATCAAAAATCCTTTTTGAATTAAAAAATTGCTCAAAAAAAACGTCATCTCAAAATTGATGACGTTTCTTATAGTTTTTCAGTGGCCTCCAATTATTGGGGGTATTTTTAATATATACGATTGTTTTAAGTTAGTATCTCAAATCCAGTTTCAGTAACTCGTATAGTATGTTCCCACTGAGATGACAATGATCCATCTATTGTAACAGCTGTCCAATCATCTTCTAGTACATCGGCTTCTGGGCTACCAATATTGATCATAGGCTCAATAGTAAAGGTCATGTTAGGTAGTAATATCATACCTTCTCCCTTTTTGCCAATATGAGGTACGAAAGGTTCTTCATGAAATTCAATTCCAACGCCATGTCCTCCATAATCATATACTACAGAATATCCAAGACTTTCCGCATGCTTCTGAATTGCATTACCAATATCTCCAAGGGTATTGTAAGGTTTAACCTGCTGGATTCCCAAATCTAAACACTCTTTTGATACACGTACCAAATCTATTGCTTCTTTTGAAGCTTCCCCAATTATAAACATTCTATTGGCATCGCCGTAATAGCCATCTAATATGCAAGTCACATCCACATTAACTATATCGCCATCCTTTAGAACTGTATCATCCGGTATGCCATGACATATCACATCATTTATTGATGTACATACACTCTTAGGAAAACCACCGTAACCCAGTGGTGCTGGATACGCATTATGCTCAACAGTATATTCATGCACCCAAGTATTTATTTCATTTGTGGTTATTCCAACTTTTATTCGCTCAGAAACCATATCAAGTATCTCATGAGTTAACTTACAACTTTTTCTTATACCATCTATTTGTTCCTCTGTTTTCATTATATCCCTAGGTATTTTATAACCTACCTTTTGCTCTATATTACTTATAAATATATCCTGCTCCATATGACATTTTTTATATTTTTTACCACTGTCACACCAGCAAATATCATTTCGTGATAGTATGCTCATTATCTTTCCTCCCAATTAGAATTATTCAAGCCATCAATTACAACTACAATTTAGTTTAACATCATATGCTTATTTCTAAGTGATCTTAGATTTTTAAGATTATATGCTTATTGATAGTTTCACCTTTAATTATAGTTTATAATTACAAGTATTCAACCTTATTACAAAATCTTTTTTATAGACCCTAAAATAAGATAAAAAGGTGACCATATATAATAAGTTTGACACTGCACTTAACTTAACTTAACTTAACTTAATATCCTATCAGAAGGAAATGATTTAATTCATAACTTCTTTCGCTTCACCCTCTATTATTTCCGCACCTTCACCCATTAGTGTTCGAGTACTCTTCTCAGAATTTTCAGCTCTCCATACCTCTGTACTCTCATTAAGATTATATTTCCCTTTACTTGCTAGTGCGTCAGTTAATGGTAGAACTTCATAAACAAATTTATTGTTTTCAGTATACCTATGTACCCAAGTAGGTATATAAGATACTCCACTTATTGTAATATCATTAGATGCCACACTCTTTTTAATTTGTATATTTACAATAATCCCATCTTCAGTATATCTATTATTGGTTCTTTCATATTGTTGATTTGAAATAAAATTCCCCATTGAGTAGACCACCAAGGATCTTTTACCTGTTTTTTCTGAAGTTATAAATTCCATAGGTTGAATAACGTGTGGATGACTTCCTAAAATAATATCTACCCCATAATCGCACAATGCATTTGCAATACGTGTCTGATGAACATTAGGTGCTCTCTCATATTCATTCCCCCAGTGAATAAAGAAAACAATCGCTTCTGCCCCCTTACTTTTCATTTCATCAATTTGTGCTTTAATTTTACGCAAGTCCTCTTCAATGTGTTCATAACTAAAAGTATTTACTAAATCTACGACATCACTAGGTATTTCTATTGCATTTAGTGTTTTCTTTGCTCCCTTTCTTGGTGTTTCAAAGCTATAGCTTATAACTCCTAATTTTATGCCTTTGACTTCTTTTATTACGTAAGGCTTCTTCTGTAAATTCTCCCTTGTGCCAACAGCTATAAGGTTTCTTTTTTGGATTTCTTCAAGGGTGCTAAGAACTCCAGCACTGCCCCTGTCAATAGTATGATTGTTAATTGTCGATAATATGTCAAAGCCACTATTTTTCATAGCATCAACTATGCTACTAGGAGAATTAAAAAGTGGAAATCCTGAATATTTCTGCTTTTCACCAGCTAATGTAGTTTCAAAATTTGCAAGAGCAACATCTGCTGCTGCTATATGTGACTTAACATATTTAAAATTATTTTCGAAATTATATTCTCCCGTTTCCTCATTGAATTGTGCTTTTAGCTGATCTCCATGAACTAATATATCCCCTACGGCTAAAATGTTTACCACCTTATATTCGGCGTTCTCACTTACCGGTGCCTTTTTCTCAACCTCTTTTTTAATAACAAGTTGATTTTTATTTGATTTATAATTGCCACCCTGGAGATTAATAATTACTGTACTGATAAATGTAGCTACAAAGATGCATATGATTATTAGTATTTTAATAGATTTTTTCATATTATATCACCACTTTACATATTAATTAGATTAAAATCAGTTACAAACATATTATACCATTTATTATAAAATATGTATAATATTCGCAATTATATTTTTATCGTTTTTGGGGTGATATTATATATATTTTTACTAAAATTTATATTTAATGTATTAAAATATCTTATTTACCTGCTATTAATAATTAATACTGTGATTTCCCCTTTTAATAGTGTAAAATATATTATTATATACATATAACAAAACTTATCTTTAATATTAATTTTATTTTAATAATAAAACACATTAAAAATTAAATAGTATTGTTTGATTATATACATTTGGGGTGTGATATATTTATGAGACTTATACCAATAGAGTTTTCAAAACCAGGAGATTGTTTGGCTAAAACTATATTTGATAATGATGGAAGAGTTTTATTAAGAGAAGGTGTTATATTAACTGAAATTTTTTTAATAAGAATTAGACGTTTAAAAGTTTATTCTATTTATATTAATTATGAATATAGCGATATTATAATTGAGGATGTTATAAAACCTGAGTTACGCCAAAATGCTATAAAAGCCATAAAAGAAACCTTTTATAGCTTTGAAAAATATAGTTTATATTCTAGTAATACAAATTTCAATGAAAAAAAATTTGCCAAAGAAAAACAAACCTATTTCGAATCTATAGGATGTATTGCCAAAGATATAATTGACGAAATTATAAGCAAGAAAAATGTAATGATTAATTTGGTAGACATTAAAAGCATGGATAATTATACCTATCAACATTCTGTAAACGTAGCTGTGATTTCTCTGGTACTCGGAGTTCAATTACAATTAAATCAAAATGATCTTTACACTTTATGTATGGGTGCATTGATACATGACATAGGTAAGGTCCTTATTCCAAAAGATATAGTTTTAAAGCCTGGCCCCTTAACCCATGAAGAGTTTGAGCTTATAAAGCAGCATACTACAAAAGGCTATGATTACTTAAAAGGTTGTTTGGATATATCTGCTCCCACTAGAATTGTTGCTCTTCAACATCATGAAAAAATGGATGGACACGGGTATCCCGATAATGTAAAGAATAAATCTATAAATAGATTTGCTAGAATTGTTGCTATTGCCGATGTGTATGATGCACTAACTTCGGATAGACCTTATAGAAAGGCTATGAGTCCTAATGATGCTGTAGAATATATACCGGCCCATGGAGATACTCAATTTGATTATGAAATGGTTAAAGCATTTTCTAAGGCAGTTGTTCCTTACCCACCTGAAACCCTAGTAAAACTAAACACTGGTGATATTGGTGTTGTAACCGCTGTATTTCCTAACTTTGGTTTAAGACCAGAAGTTAAAATTATAAAAAGAGGGTCCGCCGCCAATTCAAGAGAGGTTGGATCTCCGGTTTCATTAGTGGATCAATTGGATATTGTAATTCAAAACATTGAATTTGCTATTTAATATTCTATAAGTATGTCTTAATTATCCGTTAAGTCATACGCTGGGTTGTAATATTAACCACTATTTTAACTTAAACGCTATAAAGGATATTCTGAAATATCAGAATATCCTTTTATATTAAAAATCATAAATTAACTTAATCAATCAGGTCTAGGCTACTCAACTCACTTTATATTTCCTAAAAGCCTCTATTCCTTAGCCCTGGGAATCTTACTATATAATCCTTTTATGATTCTCATATTTGTTAGAACCAGCATTGGCTACTAGATTATTATTAGCTATTTCTGTAGCTTCTTCAATATTCTTAGCCTTAAACATTATAGTTCCACCATTTCTATTATACATCCCACCACAAATTAGATACTTAGAAGAATGATTAACCTTGCTTGTACTTTCAGTATAAGTTATTGCTAAACTGTCATTACCCTCTTGTGAATAATTAATCTTAACCCATAAATCCTTTGTTTCCATATTGTTTTACCTCCAGTTAAATAATCCACTAAAGTGGTCCATAAAATACAATAGCTATATATTAAAAAATACTTTACAGGTATTTTTACCCTTAATACTATATTCATATTATAGCGAACGTTTGTTCGTAAGTCAATAGATTTTGTAAATTTTTAAGATCTTTGTTAAATATATATGCTTGTCCTATGATATTTATTACTCATATTAAACATTACCAGTAAACCTTATTACCCGTATATCCAAAAAATACCACCGATTAGAAAAAGCACAAGTTTAGAATATATTTTATACCCTAAGCCTGTACCCAGTGCCCCAAACGGTTTCAATATATTGAGGATTCGATGTAGATGATTCAATTTTTTCTCTCACTCTTCCAATATGTACTGTAACAGTTGCAGTATCTCCTATAGCATCAAATCCCCAAATTTTTTCAAATAATTCATCTTTGCTAAATACTCTGTTGGGATTTTCAGCTAGATACAGCAATAGGTCAAATTCCTTTTGAGCTAAATTTATTGTCTCACCATTCATAAATACCTGTCTGCAATCCTTTTTTATTTCTAGACCTCTTATTATAATCGTACTATTTTTGACGCCGCCTTTAAATTTATTCTTTATTCTTTCGTAATTTCTAAGATGTGACTTAACCCTAGCCACAAGTTCACTGGGATTGAAGGGCTTTGTAATATAATCATCCGCACCAAGACTGAGCCCCTTAATTTTATCAATATCTTCCTTTTTTGCAGAAACCATTAAAACTGGAATGTCTTTCTCCTCTTGCAAACTACGCAGAATAGTATATCCATCTATTTTAGGAAGCATAACATCCAGAATTAGCAAGTCAAATCCATTGGTTTTTAATGCATTTAGTCCGTCTACACCGTTGTTACATATCTTAACTTCAAAGCCTTCCAGCTCTAAATAGTCTTTTTCCAGTTCAGCAATGCATTCATCATCTTCAACTATTAAAATTCTTTTCATATTAATCCTCTACCCTTCTGATATTTTTCCAAATGATATCAAAATGCTTGTACCCTTACTTTCATGACTCACTGCCCATATTTTTCCTTTATGGCCCTCTACAATTTGTTTTGCAATGGCAAGTCCAAGTCCACTTCCACTTGCTTCACTTCTTGCGCAGTCTGCTCTGTAAAATCTGTCAAAAATTTTATTTACATCCTTCTCGTCAATACCAGAGCCATTATCCCTTATCTCAATAATAATACTAGAATTAGTTTCTCGAAGCATTATTGTAATTTCCCCTTGCTCTTTATCCATATATTTATGAGCATTATCAATTATATTTAGTATAACCCTCATCAATCTTTCTCTATCAATTTTAACGTATTTTGATGCTTTCAGGTCGTTTTTTAAACAAATTTTTATATTTGATTTTTCTAGTTCTAGCGCACTCTCATGAATACAGTAATTAAAGTAATCTATAATATCCGTTTTTTCAAAGTTAAATGGAAGTTGGCTCAAATCTAATTTAGAGTATAACAATAAGTCATCAATCATAACATCCATCTGCTCCGCCTTAGAATAAACAGTTTTTAAATAACGTTCTGCCTTTTCAGGAGTGTTCGCAACCCCATCTAAAATACCCTTAACATAGCCTTTTATTGAGGTTATAGGTGTTTTAAGATCATGGGATATACTAGATACTAGCATTGTCCTATTATCATCGTACTTCTGTTTCAAAATAATAGAATCCTTAAGTTGTATTCTCATCTTTTCAAAATCAGCACATAAATCCACAATTTCTTGGTCACCAACTTCAGTAATTTCAATGCTTAAGTCACCCTTACTAATGTCTCCTACTGCTATTTTTAAAAGAGATAATGGTTTTATTATCCTTTTTGAGAGCAGATAGGACATAACTATGTTAACCGCTATAAAAGTCGTAAGGAATATCACAAGGATAAATATAATAAACTTTTCAAGAATACCTGCATACTCAAAAGTTGGTGCCAATAAAATGGCATGTCCTATCACATCATCTTTAAATCTAATTGGTGCTACTTCCACCATGTAGGCTTTAGAATCAATTACAACTATTTTCTTTTGAGCTTTACTTTCAGATTCTAATAAACATTTTTCTATATCAATTTTATTTACATCCTTAGAAGTGAAAATAACAGTATTATTTTTAAGAATTATAAGATCTCCATCTATATTTGCTAGCTTCTGGTGCAAATACTTCTGAAACTTTGGATCTTCTATATCCTCAGAATTTTGTTTCCATATTACACTTTTAGTATCAGATAACTCCGTTTTTATAGATATAAATTTTTTAAAATTATCATAACCTAAATCCCTATTAAACATCTTTGAGGATACAAAAATAAATAGGAATGCAGCTATAATTGTAATTGCAAAAGGTATTACTATAGTTATAGTATTGGAAAGAAGTAACCGCTTTTTTATGTTCATCCCTATCACCTCAAAAATCCCTTAAATTAGTTTAATTTCAACTTTTAAAATTCTTTTTTATCAAATAAATAATATCCCGCTGTAAAAAATATTATACCATAACTGAGCATCATCATAAACTGAAGAAAGATTTTAAAAGTAGGAATAGTCTCCATAAGGAACAGTGTATACCAGTTCAACATTGAGGTAATAAATATTCCAGAAAGTCTATAAAATATAATTCCTAGTCCTTTAAACGTAACGAAAACAAAAATAGAGAGGAAAAATACGCTTATCCCACTTCTAATTATATTTGTGAAAAACACGATTATTATGGATAAAATAGCCATAGGAATTAATGTTACAACGTAAGAAATTAAGATTTTTAAAACATTTCCTATAGAAAAGGAGTTTGAATTAAAAAGACAGCCAGCTAGTATTGAAAAAACCATTACAAATAAAAGGTTGGCAAGTATAAATAACATAATTGCAGTTAATTTTGCGCTGTAAAACTTCAATCTTGAAATGGGTCTGGTAAGTGCTATCTTCATAGTATTTTGTGAAAATTCTCCTGAAAAGCTTTCTATGGTAACAAGCGCCGTAAATAGAGGAAGAATTGTATTTACTACTACTGATAGTACCATTATAGGAAAGTCCATACTAGAAACCCCGCGCAGTCCAAAACCAGTTCTCAATACCACCATGGATAACTGTCCTATTATGATGAAAATAAGTGATATAATCACCGCAACCAAAACTTTTTTTCTTTTATATAGTTTTTCAATCTCATTTGTTAAAGCAGCTTTAAATTCTACCATTTCTTTCTACCTCGCTAACAAAATAATTTTCAAGGGAAGCATAATTGTTTAATATATTTTTCATTGTATCAACATTAAGCATTTTCCCATCGTATAGTACACCAATATTAGTACAAGTAAGTTCCACATCATGAATAAGATGGCTTGAGATGAAAAATGTAGCTTTTTCTTTTTCTACCAAATCTTTTATTATATTCCTCATAGAAATCATTCCTTCAACATCAAGCCCATTTAAGGGTTCGTCTAAAATAATAACTTCTGGACGAGATAAAATTGCAGCGGAAATTCCTAATCTTTGTTTCATCCCAAGTGAAAATTTTCTTGGTTTCTCATTTTTATATTTTAACATTCCCGTAAGTTCTAAAACTTCATTAATTCTCTCGTCATCAACATCTTTATAATATCTTGAAAATTGTTTTAAATTCTCATAAGCCGTTAAATATAGATAGGATTCTGCTGTTTCTATAATACAACCTACCTTTTGCATTGCAAGCTCATGTTCTTCCAATATACTATGTCCTAAAATTTTAACATCTCCACTGTCTGGTTTTATAAGTCCCGTCATGATTTTCATAGCAGTCGTCTTACCTGCACCGTTGGGTCCCAAAAATCCAAAGATATCGCCTTTATGTATATCAAGGTTAATATCTGTTATACCTCTTCCATTTTTGTATATCTTGGAAAGGTTTTTGATTTCAATAACTTTATCCATTTATATACCTCCCAAATTTAGTAGCCACATGAAAATAAATAGCAAGCCAGTATAATAGATATTTCACTTGTTATTTATTTTCATATGCCATATTTGTATGTTTTTTAGAGTTCCAAGCCTTTAATGCTAGTGAACTTATTTATTATTTAAATACCTTACTGAATTGGCCATCAGAAATCACATTTCCACTTCTGCTTCCATCTAAATTAAAGTATATTTTTGCTGATCGTGCATCGATTGATATATTACCTTTCGTAGCATTATTTGAATCGCCCTGAGCATTGAAATTTGCATTTAATTTGTTGTTTTCATCAAATTTTGCTTCAAACTTAAAGTCATCCTTATCCGTTGCATATTGTTCGTATCCCTTTGCATATTCTATATAATGCCTTACGCTAATACCCTTATTGTCTACTGCAGTAACATCTAAGAGTTCTTCACCTATTTTTACAAACGTTTCTCCCTTATCAATTAAAATATCTGTTTTATATTTTCCTATATATTTTCCAGGATTAGATAATTTGCTATAATCTTGTTCTATATTTTTTTCTACCTTCTTACCAGAAAGATCAGGTTTATTAACCTTAGTTGAGTTAAGACTCGTCACCTTCGCTAGTAACTCGAATGTCAATTTATGCTCTGTGCCTTTTTCATCTTTACCAGAAATTATTCCACTTCCAAGAACACTTTGAATTAACCCTTCTTTAGTTGTTACCATATTCCCCTTAACTTCTTTCACAAATACATCCTTTGTTAATTGAGGCCTGCTGCTCTCATTATCAGTCCTGTATCCCAATTGGCTCTTAGATTGAAGAGATACCACTGCGTTAATGAGGGCCGGTATTTGTGCTTCGCTAAGTGATCCAGATAAAGTCTTCGTTCCATCTGAATTTTCAGTAACTACAACAGCATCTTTTAAATTACCCACAAGTGCATCTACAATTTTTTCCATATCACCAGCTTCTTTTTCTTTAAAAGGGTTGTTAGAAGCTATGTTTTCACGAGGGGTTTTGAAATCACTTGTATAATAAACATTTTGTTCACTGTTTTTAAATATAGAACTATTTTTGTCAGAGTAGTTATAATCCTCTGTCTTTTTTGAACCCTCCAGTCTAGTTGATACGGTTTCCTTAGCTCCATTTTTCACATCAACTTTATCAAGGGAATTTTGAGAATAAATAACAGTAGCATTATCCTTTAGAATAATCGAGATGTCCATAGTATAGCTTGAAAGCTTCGTGGTACAACTTTCTGCTGTATATTTAAAAGAATCCTTAAGCTGATCATATCCACTTTTTGTTAATATTTGAGCCATCGCTGTAGTTGTAAACATTATGGTACCTATAGCGAAACTTATGATGGTTGCTGTTTTTTTATTTAATTTCATATTGTAAAATCTCCTTTTGCTTTAAATTTACTTTTTACCATGAAAGTCTTTCATAATTCTATTTTAAAGTACATGTCTCTACTTTCTATAAACAAATTATAAACAAAGTATAAACTCTCTTCCACGCTATAGCAACTCCACTCTACTTCGTTGAACTATATTGTGTGTTAGCTTTCAATACTACTTTCCTAAAAAATATTCGGATGCTAAAAAACAGCCTAAGAAATCAAAAATTTACTCTTAGGCTGTTTTGCAATTAATATTATTTTTTACCCATCTTAATTGCCTTTTCGCTGCAACTCTCCATAGCTGAAATTACTGAGCCTCTAAAATTATTCTTTTCTAAGGTATATACTGCCGCTATAGTAGCTCCTCCTGGGGAACATACATTATCTTTAAGTTTACCTGGGTGTTCTCCTGTTTCTATCACCATTTTAGCTGCTCCTAGTACTGCTTGAGCTGCCATTCTATATGCCTTGTCTCTTGGCATTCCCTGAAGCACAGCGCCATCTCCTAAAGCTTCAATGAACATATATACATAAGCAGGGGATGAACCACTTACCGCTGGCACTACATCAATAAGATTTTCCTCTAATATTTCTATTCTTCCAAAGCTTTCAAAAACCTTTACTACCTCTTGCAATTCCTCTTTAGTTATATTTTTATTAGCACACAGCGCACTCATTCCCTCGCCTACAAGCGCTGGGGTATTTGGCATAGTTCTTATAACCTTTACAGTGGATCCCAGTGCATTACTCATACTCTCTAGCGTTATCCCTGCAGCTATAGTCACTATAACTACCTCATTCTTCAAATATGGTTTTATTTCATCAATAACCTCAAAATATTTATTAGGCTTTATAGCCAGTATTACTATATCAGAAACCTTTGCGACTTCCACATTGTCCAAAGTTACTAAAATATTATATTCTTCTTTTGCCTTATTTAAACTCTTATCTGATGGATTACTTGCTATTATTTTTTCACTAGGAACTAAATTAGATTTTACTATTCCACCTATCATAGCTTGTGCCATATTGCCGCAACCTATAAATCCTATTGTCTTATTCATAATGCTTCCTCCTAAGTAGTTTTCTTATTAATACTAATTATATCATTAAAATCACATTCAAATAAATAATAAATCCACAGGCTAATCTATTTATTTTTATATTAATAAAATACACTATTATGGAATACATTTCATAATAGTGGTTATATTATTAATGAAAATATTTATTAGCAAGAGACAAAGCAATCAATAATTGTTTTCTACTCTTGAGCAATACAAGGAGGTTTATTCAATGGCACATAAAGACAACAAAAACAGCAAAGATAATAAAAAAGCTAATCCAAAAACAAAACAAGAATTATCTAAAATGAGAATGGAAACTGCAAATGAAATAGGCGTTTCTAAAGAATCTAAAAAATTAGGAAAAGAAACAGAATAGTTTTCTACACTATAAAAGGGAGATGCCAAGTGGCATCCCCCTTTTACTTTATTAAATAAAATTATAATTGCGATTTTATTGCCCACAATATAGTTTAGCCCCTATCTTTCATCGGCTATAAAATATAATCCTAATATTTCTGGTCCCGTATGAGACCCTATGGCTGTACCCACATAATTTAAAATGACGTCTTTAACATTTCCATTCTCGCGAACCAAGGCCTCAAGCGTTAATGCATCTTCAATACAATCCCCATGACCTATTGCAATAACTTGTGATACATTTGGATTTGTTCTTTCTTTAAATTTTTCAACTAAGGTGTTTATTGCCTTTTTTCTTCCTCTACATTTAGAAAAAGGAGTTAGCCTTCCCTCATTGTCCATAAATAGAACAGGTTTTATATTTAACAAGGTACCAACGGTTGCAGCAGAACTGGATATTCTTCCACCTCTTTTTAAATGATTTAAATCATTAACTGTAAACCAATGATTAATCTTAAGTTTATTTTCTTCAAGCCAAGTAACTATTTCATCCTTATAATTTCCATTTTTTATCATTTCATAAGCATAATAAACTAAAAGTCCTTGCCCAAGGCTTGCACATTTACTATCAACTATACTTATATCTGCCTCTGGGAAGTCTTCAAGTATTGTTTCTCTTGCTATATTCGCACTATTTATAGTTCCTGATAATCCAGAAGACATGGCAATATATATAATAGATTTTTTTGCCGATACATACTTACTAAACACCTCTACATATCTTTGGCTATTTATCTGTGAGGTAGTAGGCATTTCTCCTTGCCTTAAAGCATCATAAAAACCCTTACGAATAAAATTTTTCCCAAAGTCATCCTCTATTGCTTCACCTTTAAAATTACATACTAAACCTATGGGCACTATATCTTCTTGTTCAATATAATCTAAAGGTAAATCGCATCCTGAATCTATTACTAAAATTGTAGCACTATGTGTTTTACTCATAACTCAATTCCCCTTTGCCATTCTGGTAAATATTATTCTCTTCTCTATTATGTATGATTTATACATACACTTCAATACCAAAAAAAAGAAAAGTATATATACTTTTCTTAAACACACCAAAATCAAACACATTAATTATTCAATTAATCTATTATTTATTCTTTGAACCTACTATTTATTCTACTACTTTGCCAATCTTTCTAAATTTATAATATCTTTTGGTAAGTAATGATTCTATGGGCTCTCTTATTAATCTATTAATTGACTCCTCTAAATTACGCTTAATACTTAATGCCATCTCATCTACATTAGTATGTGCTCCTCCTAGAGGCTCTTTTATAATTCTATCTATTATTCCAAAATTAATTAAATCTTGAGCTGTTATTTTCATTGTATTAGCGGCTTCCTTTGCCCTGCTTGCATCTTTAAATAATATACTAGCAAAACCCTCCGGTGATAAAATAGAATAAATTGCATGTTCTAGCATCCAAACCTCATCCGCTACCGCTAGCGCCAAAGCTCCACCACTTCCACCTTCTCCTATGACTATGGAGATTACTGGTGTTTTTAAATTTGACATTTCCATAAGATTTCTAGCAATCGCTTCGCCCTGGCCTCTTTCTTCTGCACCTAGTCCACAATATGCCCCTGGAGTATCTACAAGACAAATAACTGGTCTTTTGAATTTTTCTGCCTGTTTCATAAGTCTTAAGGCTTTTCTATATCCTTCTGGATTTGGCATCCCAAAGTTTCTCTTTATATTTTCTTTTGTGTTATTTCCCTTTTGCTGAGCTATAACGGTTACTGGAATACCATTAAGTAGTGCAATTCCACCTACAATAGCCGAATCATCACCATAATATCTATCTCCATGTAGCTCCATAAAGTTTTCAAAAATTCTATTTATATAATCAAGAGCAGTAGGACGTTCCACAAGCCTTGCAATGCTTACTTTATCCCAGGCAGTTAAATTTTTATAGGCTTCCTTTTGCATATTATAGAGCTTAACTTCCATCTGTCTTATTTCTTTTCCTAAATCCATATTTTGCTCTGTTGCTAAATTCTTAAGTTCATCAATTTTACTTTTAAGTTCATACATGTGCTTTTCAAAAGGTAAAGTTCCCATAAAATCTCCTCCCTATCGTTACTTTTTGTCAATCTATATTAGCTATGAATGAATTTTCAGTATCTCAGTTAATGTCTCCTTCATAGCTTTTCTATCCACGACCTTATCTATGAAACCCTTTTGAAGCAGAAATTCAGCCCTTTGAAAGCCATCCGGCAATTGCTGCTTTATTGTTTGTTCTATAACTCTTTTACCTGCAAACCCTATTAGTGCATTGGGCTCAGCTATTATTATATCTCCAAGCATTGCAAAACTTGCTGTAACTCCTCCGGTGGTGGGGTCAGTAAGAACCGTTACATAAAGGCACCCTTTTTCATTATGTCTTGCAATAGCAGCACTTGTTTTAGCCATTTGCATTAAAGAGTATATACCTTCCTGCATCCTAGCTCCCCCTGAGGCTGTAAATATAATAATTGGCTTTTTAGCATCTGTTGCGTTTTCAATAGCCCTTGTAATTTTCTCTCCAACAACGGAACCCATGCTTCCCATCATGAAATTACTGTCCATTACTGCAATTACTGTAGTCTGGCCATTTATCTTTCCTTCACCAGTTATTACAGCTTCATTTAGTAATGTTTTCGCTCTTAGATCTTTAAGTTTATTTTCATATCCTTCAAAATCTATAGGATTATCTGAAATCATATCCTTATCGTATTCTATAAAAGTTCCACTATCTATAGTGTAATTTATTCTTTCTCTAGATCCAATCCTAAAATGTGTTCTACAATTCTCACAGGTCATTATACTGCTTTCTAAATCCTTATTATAAAGGATCTTACCGCAAGTTTCACATTTAACCCACATTCCGGTAGGAATATTAGGTTTTTTCTCGCCATCTTCATTTTCTAAATTCTTGACCTCAATATACTTACTCTTTTTAAATATACGTTTAAACTCAAACATATAGCTACCCCTTTCTAAAAACATACCTACACTACAATTTATAGCATGAATTTAGCTGCTTTTTAAAGATTTTTAAATTCTTTACTAATGAAGCTAGTATCAAATTTCCCTTTTATAAAATTTTCATTATTTACTATTTTAAATTGGAAGTCTATATTAGTATCCACACCTTCGATTATAAACTCTCCGAGGGCTCTTCTCATTTTACATAGTGCTTCCTGCCTATCTTTTCCGTGTACAATTAGTTTTCCTATCATAGAGTCATAGGTAGGCGGAATTTTATACCCTTGATATGCTGCACTATCAATTCTTACTCCATTTCCTCCTGGAAGATGAAGTGATTTTATTTCACCTGGACAAGGCATGAAATTTTTATTTGGATTTTCTGCATTTATTCTACATTCAATAGCATGCCCCTCAATTTTTATATCCTTTTGTTTATAAGGAAGCATTTGTCCCGAAGCAATCATTATCTGAGCTTTAACTAAATCTACCCCTGTTATCATTTCCGTTATCGGATGCTCTACCTGAATTCGCGTATTCATCTCCATAAAATAGTATTTACCATACTTATCTAATAAAAACTCTATGGTTCCAGCATTTTTATAATTAATAGACTTAGTTGCTTTAACCGCAACATCACCCATCTGTTTTCTAAGTTCCTGCGTCATTGCAGGTCCTGGTGCCTCTTCTATTACCTTCTGATTCCGCCTTTGGACAGAACAGTCTCTCTCTCCAAGATGAATAACATTTCCATGCTCATCTGCAAGTATTTGAAACTCTATATGCCTTGGCTCTTCTATGAATTTCTCCATATACATTGTATCATCACCAAAAGCTGTTTTTGACTCTGTTTTAGCAGTATTATATGCATTTATTAGATCCTCTACTTTTGTAACAACTCTTATACCTCGTCCCCCGCCACCTGCTGAAGCTTTTATCATTACAGGGTATCCTATTTTCTCAGCGCAGCTTATGGCATCCGCTTCTGAGGCAACCTCTCCATCTGATCCAGGTACTACTGGTACTCCAGCCTTTATCATAATTTCCCGTGCCTTTAGCTTATTACCCATATTATCGATATTTTGTGAATCTGGCCCTATAAACTTTATATTACACTCTTCACACATCTGTGCAAATTTACTGTTTTCAGATAAAAATCCAAATCCAGGATGAATTGCTTCTGCACCTGTAAGCACTGTGGCACTTAGGATATTTTGCATGTTTAAATAACTATCCTTAGATTTAGCTGGTCCTATACATATAGCCTCATCTGCCATTTGTGTATGAAGGGCAGTTTTATCTACCTCAGAATATACTGCCACAGTTTGAATTCCCATCTCATGACAAGCTCGAATTATTCTTACTGCTATTTCGCCTCTATTAGCAATTAATATCTTCTTAAACATATTATTTACCTTCCCTGTACTTAAAATTATTATTAGATCCCTACTGCAAATGTAATTTCAGCTTCTGCAACCTTTGCTCCATTTACTGTAGCTACTGCCTTTCCAATTCCAACAGGTCCCTTCATTTTGATTATTTCTACCTCAAGCCTTAGTACATCTCCTGGAACAACTTTTTTTCTAAACCTAGCTTTATTAATACCACCAAAGTAAGCAATTTTACCTTTGTACTCTTCCATACTTAAAAGAGCTACTGCTCCAACCTGTGCAAGAGCCTCAATTATTATTACACCTGGAAGTACAGGCTCTGTGGGAAAATGACCTTGGAAGAAATACTCATTCATAGTAATATTCTTATACCCTACAGCTCTTTTTCCTGGCTCTAATTCCTCTACTTTATCCACGAATAAAAATGGATACCTATGAGGAATAATCTCTTGAATTTGTTTTATATTTAAAGTAGTACCTTTTATATTTTCCATTTTATCGCTTCCACCTTTCACTAATATAAATCAGTGGACAGATTATAACCCTAAACTGCTTTGCCTCCACTATTTTTTACGTATTTTAAACAATGGCTGTCCGTACTCTACCATATCCTCATTTAAAACTAACACTTCTACAATTTCTCCATCTACTTCACTTTCAATTTCATTCATAAGCTTCATAGCTTCTAAAATACAAAGTGTATCTCCTTTTTTGACCACAGAACCAACTTTTACGAAATTTTGTGCTTCATCACTAGGTGAGGAATACATAGTTCCAACAATTGGTGATTTAACTACAAATAGATTTTCATCAGGTATTATATTTGCTACAGTTTCTATAGTACTAGCTATATTGCTTTGTATTTTCTCTGCGGCCCTTTGATTTGTAGCTATAATTTCTCTATTTAACGCATCATTAATAACGGATTCAGCAGGTGAAACATTTACAGGAATTCTTTCTACTACCACCTGCTCTTCTTTTTTCTCCATCTTTATTCTGATACCTTCTGTCTCAATTTCAAAGGATGTAAGCTGTGACTCACTAACGGTTTTTATTAACTCCTGAATATTTTTATAATCCATAATTATTTACCATCCCATTTTTTAAATAATATGGTAGCATTGTGACCACCAAAGCCTAGTGAATTAGACATTGCATATTTAAGCTCTTTTGAGCGCCCAATGTTTGGAACGTAATCTAAGTCACACTCTTCATCTGGAACCTTATATCCTATAGTTGCTGGCACAAAACTTTCTTCTAAGGCTTTTACACATACTATAGCTTCTATAGCTCCTGATGCTCCCAGTAGATGTCCTGTCATAGACTTTGTTGAACTGATAGGTATTTTATATGCGTATTCTCCAAAAGCAGATTTTATAGCTGCTGTTTCAAACTTATCATTATAGGGAGTACTTGTTCCGTGTGCATTGATATAAGATACTTCTTCGGCTTTAACATCGCCATCTTTAAGTGCCATTACCATTGCTCTTGCTGCACCTTCTCCATTGGGCGCCGGTGAAGTTATATGATACGCATCACAAGTCGCTCCATAACCACTCATCTCTACATATATTTTTGCATTTCTTTTTTTAGCATGCTCTAAAGATTCAAGTATAACTATTCCTGCACCCTCTCCCATAACAAAACCGCTTCTCTCTTTGTCAAAAGGAATAGATGCTCTTAGCGGATCTTCACTTTTAGTTAAAGCCGTTAAAGACGCAAAACCTGCTAAAGCCAACGGAGTTATTGATCCTTCTGCTCCTCCAGCTATTATTATGTCCGCTCTTCCATCTTGTATCATATGGAAAGCATCTCCTATGGCATTAGTTCCTGTAGCACAAGCAGTAACTACACTAGTACACTTACCCTTAGCGCCATATTTTATTGCAATGTTTCCAGCTGCCATATTTCCTATTATCATAGGTATTAAAAATGGTGACACTCTACCTGGACCCTTTTCCATAAGCTTTGCATGTTCTTGCTCAATAGTACCAAGTCCACCTATTCCTGAACCAACTATAACTGCTAATCTTTCACTATCTATATCATTTAAGTCAAGTCCTGAATTTTTAATGGCTTCGTCTGCTGCAACCATTGCATACTGACAGTATTTATCCATTTTTCTAGCTTCTCTTTTATCTAAAGCCACTGTTACATCAAAATCCTTAACCTCTGCGCCCAACTTACATTTGAACTGCGAAATATCAAAAGACTTAATTACATCTATTCCACAAGTACCTTTTTTTACATTATCCCAAAAATTAACTACATCATTTCCTATAGGAGTAACTGCTCCCATGCCTGTAATAACAACTCTATTTTTCATAAACTGAACCCTCCTTTAATTTATTACCTAAAAGTGCTTAATCACCTAGAGGTGTTTTATCGCCTAAAGGTGCTGTATTAACTGCTTTTGCTGCTACATTACCATTCCACCATCTACATTTATAACTTGGCCTGTTATGTATGAAGCTTCCTCTGAGGCTAAAAATGCTACTGCATTTGCCACATCGCCAGGCATTCCAAGTCTCTTTAATGGAATATTATTCATTATAGCCTCTTTTGCCTTTGAGGGCATAGACTCAGTCATATCTGTTTGAATATATCCTGGTGCTATTGCATTACAAGTAACTCCTCGACTTGCAAATTCTCTAGCCACAGCCTTAGTCATTCCTATAATACCTGCCTTTGCCGAGGAATAATTTACTTGGCCTGCATTTCCTGTAAGTCCAGACACTGAGGAGATATTTATTATTCTACCACTTCTTTGCTTAAGCATTATAGCTGATACATGCCTTGTGCAATTAAAAGCACCCTTTAGGTTAATATCTATAACGCTATCAAAGTCCTCTTCCTTCATTCTCATTAACAGACCATCTTTTGTTATACCCGCATTATTAACTAAAATATCTAAGCTTCCAAATTCCTCAATACATTTTTTCATCATATGCTCTACATCACTATAACTACTTATGTCACACTGAACTGCTAGTGCTCTAACTCCTAAAGCTTCTATTTCTTTAACTACTTCCTGTACTGCATCTACGCTGTTTCTATAATTAACAACTATATTTGCTCCAAGTTTTGCTAGCTTTAATGCTATAGCTCTTCCAATACCACGGCTAGCACCTGTAACTACTGCTGTTTTTCCTTTTAACATATATCTGTGCTCCTTTGCATCTTTTATAGTAACTTAAATTCTTATAAGCTCCTGCATACTAATCAATATAACTACTTAATCAGTTTTACTGCTTAATCAATTCTAATGTTTAAGTAGTAGTACTGCTTTGTCCAAAGATGCCATGTCTTCTACATTCACTACTGTAAGTTTTCTATCTATCTTCTTAACGAAACCACTTAATACCTTACCCGGTCCAATCTCTACGAAGGTATCAATGCCATCTTTTATCATATTCCTTATAATTGTTTCCCATAAAACAGAACTCATAACTTGAAGTTTTAAATTAACTTTTATATCATCCTTGTTTTTTACATAATCACCAGTAACATTTGTCATCACGGGAATAGTAATTTCTTTAAGGTTTATATTTTGAAGCTCAATTTCTAATTTATCCGCTGCGGGTTTTAGCATAGAGGTATGGAAGGGTGCACTTACGGATAAAAGCATTGCTCTTTTGGCACCTTTTGCTTTTGCTTTTTCACAAGCAAGTTCCACCGCTGCTATTTCCCCGGCAATTACTATTTGTCCTGGGCAATTTAAATTAGCAATTTCTACTATGCCAGAAGTTCTAGCCTCACTACAAGCTTCGTAAACGTAATTAGCTTCTAGCCCTATTATAGCTGCCATTGTTCCTATTCCTACTGGTACTGCCTCCTGCATGTATCTTCCACGCTTTTTAACAAGCTTTATAGCATCTTTGAAATCCATAGCTCCACTGCAAACAAGCGCTGAGTACTCTCCAAGACTAAGTCCTGCAGTTACATCACATTCTATGCCCTGCTCTTTTAATGCCATTAGAACTGCTATGCTAGTAGTTAAAATAGCTGGTTGTGTATTCTCTGTGATACTTAGCTCCTCTTGCGTACCTTCAAAACAAAGTTTACTTAATTCAAAACCAAGTTCCTTATCTGCTATATTAAATATATTTTTGCAAACCTCTATATTATCAAATAATTCCTTGCCCATTCCAATATATTGGGCTCCCTGTCCAGGAAAAATAAAAGCAGTTTTACTCATAATTTCCCTCCTTAAATAATTTATCCATGACAAATAATAATATTTTCTTTTATATAAATTTTCTAATAGCTACTTCTGCCTCTGTAAACATTTCTTGAATAATATCCTTGCAACATTGTTCTTTCTTTATTAGTCCAGCAATTTGACCTGCCATAACAGATCCCATATCTGTATCGCCTTCCTTTGCAGCTCTTGGTAAACATCCTCGGCCTAATTCCTCTAAAGCCTCTACAGAAGCATTTTCCTTCTCAAGCTTTTGAAATTGTCTTGATAGTTTATTTTTTAAAACCCTAATAGGATGCCCTGTAGCTCTCCCTGTAACCACGGAATCTATATCCTTCGCGGCTAATACTTTGTGCTTGTAATTTTCATGTATAGTGCATTCATTTGCTACTAAAAACCTTGTTCCCACTTGAACTCCCTGTACTCCAAGCATAAATGCTGCTGCAACCCCTCGCCCATCACCTATGCCTCCCGCTGCAATTACAGGAATGTTAACTGCATCAACAACTTGAGGAACCAGCGCCATAGTTGTAAGTTCACCAATATGACCTCCAGATTCACAACCTTCTGCAATAACTGCATCCGCTCCAGCTCTCTCCATACGCTTAGCAAGCCCCACAGATGGTACCACGGGGATTACTTTAATTCCGTGTGCCTTCCAAAGTTCCATGTATTTGCCTGGGTTTCCCGCCCCTGTAGTAACTACCTTAACCCCTTCTTCGCATACAAGATGTGCAATTTCTTCTGCATTCTCACTGAGAAGCATTATATTCACACCAAAAGGTTTGTCTGTTAACTGTTTTGCTTTTCTAATTTCATCTCTTATATAATCAACTGGTGCATTGGCTGCCGCTATAATACCTAGACCCCCTGCATTAGATACTGCAGAAGCTAAGCTACTATCCGCAACCCAAGCCATTCCACCTTGTATTATTGGATATTTTACACCTAAATCTTCAAAAAATACAGAATTAAACATTTTACCCCTCCTTGATTCCTTAAATTATATAGTTAGGGTTAGATAATTATAGAAAAAAAGCATATATTACTAAAACTACATTTCACGTAATATATGCTTTTTTTAACGTACTGAAGGAAACTAAATTTTAATATACTTAGTAGTTCAGTTCTCTAATTATCTAACCCAACAATTCCTATTATTTAAGTTTTGCTTCTATATATTTAACAATTCCCTTTACGTCCTTAATGTTTTCGATATCTTCATTTGGTATTTCGATTTCAAAAGCTTCTTCCAATGACATTACAATCTCAAATATTTCAAGAGAATCTACACCTAAATCATCCGCAAAATTTGCCTCCATTGTAACCTCTACCTCATCTATACCTAATTGTTCAACTATTACATTTTTAACTTTTTCAAATACCATTATTAATTCCTCCTAATATTTTATTTGTTTATGGTCCATTCTATTAATGAAGCTCCGTAGGTTAATCCACCGCCAAAGCCTACAAGTATAATTTTATCTCCCGATTTCAATAAATTCTTTTTGTTCATCTCATCTAAAGCTATGGGTATACTTGCTGCTGAAGTATTTCCATACATGTCTAAATTCACATAAAATTTATCTTTGTCAGACTTCAATCTTTTAACAACAAAATCTATTATTCTGGAATTTGCTTGATGGCAAACTACATACTTAATATCACCAAGTGTACAATTGTTTTCTTTTAAAATTTTATCTATGCTACTCTCAATAACTCTTACTGCAAATCTAAAAATCTCTTTACCGTCCATACTTAGTGTTGCTTTAAAATCTTCATTCCCTTTTGTAAAAGTGTTTTTTACATCTACAGTTGGGCAAGTTAAAAATTCACCCTTTTCACCTTCTGAAGTTGAATTTACAGAAATAATCCCTGGCGTGCTACCTGCCTCAATTACTGCTGCTCCTGCACCATCCCCAAAGAGTACACAAGTGTTTCTATCTGTCCAATCAACAATCTTTGATAGTACCTCAGCACCTATTATCAAAGCCCTTTTGCGGTTACCAGTTTTTAAAAATTGAACTGCTATATTAAGGGCAAATATAAATCCCGTACATGCTGCTGATATATCAAAGGCCATAGCATTGACCGCTCCAATATTTCCCTGAACTATACATGCGGTAGCTGGAAGAAATTGATCCGGTGATGTACTTGCAAGAATTATAAGATCTATATCGCAAGCATTAACATTCGCATCCTTTAATGCCTCTAAAGCAGCTTTTGTGGCGAGGTCTGAGGTATTTTCACCTTGTGATATATGTCTCTGCTTAATACCTGTCATAGAAACTATCCACTCATCAGAAGTATCTACAAGTTCTGCCATTTGTTGATTAGTCATTATGTTTAGAGGAGCATAACTTCCTGTACCAATTATCTGTACCTCATTCATTGCTTAATCGCCCCTTTCATTAACTTTATAATTTATATTTTTCTTTGAAGAAATTATTCAATTTTTCTAGGGATTTTATTAGTATCTCTTCTTCATCATTATTAAGACCATCTATAGTTGCATGCACCATTTCAGAGTGAAATTTATCATGTATTCTATAGGCCAGCTTCCCTTTTCTAGTAAGGGCAATCATCACTGACCTTCTATCTTCTTCCCCTCTTTTTCTATCTACATACCCTTTTTTTAGAAGTTTGCTTACAGCTGTAGTAAGAGTACCTAAAGTTATTTTAAGATCTTGGGATACCTCTGTCATAGTTCTATATTGGTACATCCCTATTGCATCGATAGTATGAATTTCTGTTATTGATAGATCATTAAGTACCCCTTCTTTAAGCGCCTTCTGCTCTATTTGCAATATATCACTAAATGTCTCTACTAAAAGTTCATTGACAACGCTAACAGATTTACTCATGTTTATCACCATTTCCCATACCTTGATTTCAAATGCTTTGATAATCAAAGTATATCCGTGTACCAGTTATTTGTCAATATTTTTACCATAAACATAAATGTACTCCTAATTAATTCAAATTTTAATATTTAAAGTGAAATTCAATCATCTCCACCCATGCCGAAAGGGTATTAAAAATCAAGCTCTGCCTCTGACACTAGTTCACTCATAAGTTCTTTAACAGAAACTATTTTATCTACTTTATAGGCATTACTTCCCACAAAAATAAGTCCCTTATCTAAGTTACCTTTTACCGCTTGTATTAAGGCTTCTGTAATACAATAAGGAGTTTGTCTCGGGTCACAATCCTTTATGCATAAATAGCATTTATCCACTTTGCATCCCTTTTCCAAGACGCATTTCATAAATTCATTGTTTATAGCTCTTCCTGGCATGCCTACAGGGCTCTTTACTATCTTTATATCTTCTTCTTTTGAATTAACGTATGCCATTTTAAAAGCTAAACTTGCATCACATTCCTCAGTAGCCACAAATCTAGTAGCCATTTGTACACCTGCTGCACCTAGTTTTATAAACTCCGCAATATCCCTTCCAGTATAGACTCCGCCAGCAGCTATTACAGGTATTTTCTTATTATACTTTTCTTCAAAAGGCTTAATTGCTTCAATAACTTCTTTAACTATGTCCTTTAGGTCTTGAGTTTTCTTTTCTATTAATGATTCCATAGAAAAACCAAGGTGTCCGCCTGCTTCAGGTCCTTCAACAACAATTAAATCTGCGGTACAATTATCTTTCCTATCCCACATTTTTGATATAACTGTAGCTGCCTTTGCTGATGATACTATAGGTGCAAGCTTTGCTTTAAAGCCTTTAGCTATTTTAGGTAAATTAAGTGGAAGTCCTGCACCGGATATTATTAAATCTATACCTTCTTCTAACGCAGTCCTTGCTATTTCCTCATAATTATTCATAGCAACCATAATATTTATTCCTATGATACCCTTAGGACTGAGCTTTCTAGCGCGTCTTATTTCATTTCTTAATGCTTTCTTGTTTGCTTCCTTTGCATTAGTTCCAAAGTCTTCTTCATTATACCCAATTTGAGCAGTAGATATTATCCCTATCCCACCTTCATTTGCAACAGCTGCTGCAAGACCTGAAAGCGATACGCCTACCCCCATACCGCCTTGAATTATAGGAACACTTGCTATTAATTCTCCAATTTTTAAAGGAGGTAACTTCATAATTATCCTCTCCCTTTACTTTGATTTTCAAATAGTTTGATAGTCAAAGTATATATATTTTTATATTATATGTCAAGAAGAAAGTATTTTATAACTATTTTGAATTGTTTTTTAATAATAGAGTTTTATATTCCCATAACTATTAGTATTTACTATGTTTTAAAAATTATTTATTTGAATGTAAAACAGTTTAATGTTTTCGTTGTTATTAGTAATTATTGTATTATAATGAAATTGTTACGATTTAATTATTTTGATTACTTTCTCATAACTAAGAAAATAACGGATTTTTAATATGTACAAAATATTTGTATTAAAAATAAAGTTCCCGCAGAAAGGATGGATTTATTTGGTTCGTGTTATAGCCATTACAAAAGATTTAAAGCTAATTTGTGATTTGCCTTTAGATGATTTATCAAAAGATAACATAATGTGGTATTGGATGGATTTTAATAATCCTAACCAAGAAGAAATATCCTTATTGGATAGTTATTTTCATTTTCATCAGTTGTCCATAGAAGATTGTGTGTTTTCATTTAATAGTCCTAAGCTAGATTATTATGATGATTATAATTTTTTTGTGCTTAATGCTCTAAATCAAAAAACTTTAGATCCAGTAGAGGTCTCTCTTTTTGTAAGCAATAAGTACATCGTGTCTTATCATAGCACTGAATTAAATGAACTAGATGAAGCTTGGCATCGAGTAAAAACAGATGAGAAAAATTGGGATAAAGGGCCTTCTTATATTGCCCATCGAATATTAGATAATATAGTTGATTATTTCTTTCCGGCTATTAATAAAATTGAAGCCAAATTAGATGAAATCGAAAATAACGTTTCAAAAAAACATATCCGAAGCCTTATGAATGAAATTTTTGAGATAAGGAGCGATTTGTTAAATTTAAGAAAAACTATAAACTCTATGCGTGATTTATTATATAGAGTATTAAACTCGCAGCGACTTATAGGCTTTCATGAACACAAATTATATTTTTCTGATATTCACGACCACTTAGTTAAACTATCTGATATGATAACTTCTAATAGAGAACTAACCTCAGATATGCGGGATAATTACTTGTCCATAAATTCATCTAGTATGAATAAACATATGATGGTTTTAACTGTTATATCAAGTATATTTATACCATTAACATTTATAGTAGGAGTTTATGGTATGAATTTTCAAAACATGCCTGAACTTACTTGGAAGTATGGCTATTTTATAATTTTGATAATTATGGCTTTTATTGCAATCGAAATGTTTTTATGGTTTAAACGTAAAGGATGGTTTGATATGTAACTGTTTATTTTTAATTATAGGTGGGTATGTAATTGATACAAGGAAAAAATATAATAATAATAATAATAAGGCAGCTCGAGATTGCTATTATTCTTAAAAAAGAATGGTTACAGATAAAGGAAAATATAAAATTATAAAATTGTTTCTATTTATATGTTCAAGTTACATATTATAGTCTAGAATGTAATTAAAAGTTTAATCTATATTAGAGCAAAATATGCCTACATATTAGAAATGGAGTGTGAAATATAATGAAGATACAGAAATACATAAATTGTCAAAGCTGTGGAATGCCTCTAGATAAAGATAAAAAAATTGCTGGAACCGAAGCTGACGGAAGCTTAAGTGAAATGTATTGCAGTCATTGTTATGAAAATGGTAAATTTACCTCTCCTGATATTACCGTAATTGAAATGAGAGAAATAGTAACTAATAAAATAATAAAAATGAAGCTTCCTAAATTTGTGGCAAAATTCCTAACAAGAAATACTTATAAACTAAAAAGGTGGAAAACTATAAAACCAACTAAGCTAGCCACAAAAAATCCTAAAAAATAAAAATCATAGTCACAATAATGCTTTAGAGAGAAGATGAGAAGACTTTGAATTGGATTAATTCAATAAATGATTATATCCCTTATAATGAACAAGAAAAAAAAGATAAAGAGTTAATTGAGTATTGTATAAATAAATTTTATGATATCTTAACTAGGGACAACGGCGTGGCTCATATAACAAGTTCCGGCTTTGTAGTAAATAAAACAAAAGATAAAGTGTTAATGGTACACCACAATATATATAATTCATGGTCATGGACAGGTGGTCATGCAGACGGAGATGAAGATCTACTGGCTGTTGCAATTAAAGAAGCAAGAGAAGAAACTGGAGTACAAAATGTTTACCCAGTTTTTCCGCATATATTCTCATTGGACATATTACCTGTGCTTGGTCATATAAAAAGAGGAAACTACGTATCCGCACATTTACATTTGTCAGTTGCTTATTTAGTTGAAGCTGATGAAGAAGAACTTCTTGTGGTAAAAGAGGATGAAAATAGTGCTGTGAAATGGATTGCAATAGATGAGGTCAATTTATATAGCAATGAACCTCATATGCAGAAGGTTTATGAAAAATTAATATGTAAAATTAAAGTGTTGCTTTAAATTATATGAAAATATAACTTAAAGCAACACTTTTCATATATCTAGCTTTCAAGCTAAAAAGAGCGACAACCTTAACCCAACATTCTTATTGGTATAAAATAACTTCTAAATAAATATATTATAAAATATATAGTTAAAATATTTTATTTTAACTAGGAGCTCTATTATAAACAATAATAGAAAGGAAGATAGGATATGTTTAGTATTTTTAAGGCAAAAGGTGAAAAAAGCGTTATTGCTCTTATTATTAGCGTTTTACTAGCAGAAGGCATAGGTCTTTTAAGTGGATTTTTGAGTATGACCTCATCTAGTGATTACGAAAAATTCAACAAACCTCCCTTTTCACCCCCTGGATGGATTTTTCCTGTAGTATGGACCATTCTATTCTTTTTAATGGCTGTAGCTGCTTATAGAATTTGGATGAAAGGTAAATCAGGAGAGGAAACACGAAAAGCATTGATTTTATATGGTACTCAGTTATTTTTCAACTTTCTTTGGTCCATTATATTTTTCAGATTTAGACTCTATGCAATAGCCTTTTTAGAATTACTACTATTGTTAGTATTCATTCTTTTAACTACTTTTGAGTTTCATAGGATAGATAAACCTTCCGCTTATCTTATGATCCCTTATATAGCTTGGGTATCTTTTGCTGGGGTTTTAAATTATGTTATATGGATGCTAAATTAAAGATTTTTACTTATAATCTGACAGAGTACCCCATGGTTCTAGACGATTAAACATAGGATAAACAGAATTAAATTTCACATAAATAGGTGCTTTGTATAAAAAAACATTATTTTTTAAAAGCTCCCTATCTCCATAAACAATTGCCTCTATTGCTAAAGGGAGCTCTTTTACAAATATATCATTACGTATAGCTGACATTACTGGGTTCTTTTCTTTATCTGCCATAATATTAACCATTAGGGCGTAATCATCATTAACCATACTCCATTCTGCTAGTACTTCATCCCTCATATTGGTGATTTTATTATAATCATATTTTGCTGAAATTGTTAAAAATAGTTCTCCCGTAATATCTGAATGAGTAAGGGTATATTTTCTAGGAATAATCAGTTTTGTTTCACTTGTCCCAGCGCCAAAATTAACTTGTAGCTTTTCTGGATTTAATTTTTTCAAAGTTTTACCTCCACAATATAAATACACTATGTATATTATGAAGTTAAGTGTCGTTATGTTCTTCAATTTACCATATTATCATCCGCCATGAAATCTATATCAACATTCTTCTCCCTCAGATTACTAATATAAATCACTGCACACCTAAAAGTCTTTCTATCCTTTGGATTTTCTTGTCTCACTTAAAAATTCGAACCCCCTAATTACTATTGTACGGCTTAAATCATTAAGCATTACCTCTGGAATAAATACCCTAAAAAATACTAGCATTGCTTTTGTATTACATCTTCAGCAAACATATATGCCCTTGTTCTCAGTATTTACAGTAAAATTGTAAAATTATGTAGCCATCTCTTATAATAATGCATTTTTGTTTTTTTGTAATATTTACATATATATGGTGTCTACTGTAGATATTTTAAGGGTTTATGTGGATTACAAGAGGTGGTAATAAATTGAAATATTCTGTTATTAATCACTAAACCAGCATGTTATTTGTAAGTTTTGTTGATAATAACAATTAATGTAAGTATAATGAAATATATGTGGTTTAAGTATTGTGACTTGAAAGATGACAAGCTAAAATTTTATGCACCGGTGAGGAAATAATCTCAAAATGTGTGTGATAATCTCAGCTAGAGTTGTATTGCACGACACCAACGTCGGAAATTAGCTATATTTTATGAATAGTCAGGGTTGTATAACATCTGGAACTCGAGACGTTATACGTAATTTATAATAAAAAAGTGATTGCTCATAGGTTATTTGGATTAACTTAATTGAGCCATAGTTGTTAGATATTATGTAATAAAGAAAGATGAATAATATGGAGGCTATATGATGACAAGTGAAACAAAAGAAATTTTAAAACAGTCATATAATAATCACGCTCATGAAAGAGAAAAAAAACAATTGCAAGAATGGAAGGTAAAGCCAAGAGCTTCATTTCAGAAACTTTTATTTAATGAAGGTAAGTCTAATCTTTTAGATATTGGGGCAGGATCTGGAAAAGATAGCAAGTTTTTTATGAATAACAATGTCGATGTAATAGCTGTTGATCTATCAGGTGAAATGATTAAATTATGTCGAGAAAAAGGGATTGAATCTTATGAATTAGATTTTTATAATCTTCATCAAATTGGTAAAAAAGTTGATGCTGTATGGTCAATGAACTCACTATTGCATGTTGAAAAATCAAATCTACGTTTAGTGTTACAAGAAATTAGTAGTGTACTAAATCCTTTAGGATTATTTTATATGGGAGTATATGGTGGTGAGGATTCAGAAGGCATATGGCCGGATGATATATATACTCCACATCGATTTTTCTCGTCTTATACTGATATAAGCATAAAGGAAGTTGTTTCAAATTACTTTGAGTTAATTAGTTTTGAAAGAATTGAAACAGGAGGAAAACGTCATTTTCAATCTATAATTATGAGAAAAAAATGATATTAAAAAATATAAATTGTAGTTATTGTTGTTTTGTTATTCACAAAATTTAGAGTATATTTTTTTCGCAACATTCTTAAATAGTGCATCAATCTTACTTCTATGATAGATGAATAATTGTAGAAAACAGCGAAGTAATGATTATTTATATAATCTCTATGAGGAGGATAAAAAAGATGAAATATACAAGTACATTGATTGTGGTGAAAGATATGGAAAGAGCCAAACAATTTTATCATGATGTATTAGGCTTAGATGTTATTGCCGACTTCGGAGCAAATGTGACTTTGACAGGTAGTATTGGATTACAGACTGTTGAGACTTGGAATGACTTTATCCATAAACAGGATAGTGAAATTGTTTTCTGTAACAATGCGAGTGAACTGTATTTTGAAGAAGAGGATATGGATGCTTTTGTAGAAAAGCTGAACGATATAAAAAATATTGACTATTTACATCCACTAATTGAACATTCATGGGGGCAGAGAGTGGTGCGGTTCTATGATTTGGATAAGCACATCATTGAAGTTGGCGAAAATATGGTTATGGTTGTTAAACAATTTTTGAATAGTGGTCTTTCTATTGAAGAAACTGCTGTCCGTATGGATGTACCCGTTGATTATGTGAAATCCTGTTTAGCGTAGGAAATGTGCATTATGTGTAATTGAGTTAATTCACTTTCTTCTTTTATAGTGAGGTAAATAATGAATAGATTAGTGGAAACCGCACGTATCATAGAGAGTACAAGAACTGAAACTCCACATAACAAAACGTTGCCGTTCTCCTTGGCTGGAGACTCCTTTGAGGGGGGACAAGCTATACATGCAAGTGTATATTTCAACCTATGAAAATCAAAAAAATAGCGCTCAAAAACGTCGGCAACAAGAGACGTTGAAATGATATATTAATATAAGTTTTAATTCCACATTAAGTTTTTTTATTAGTGCACATTTGTAAGATATGACAAACAAACATTATGGGGGGTGTATTATGTTAAAAGAAAAGATGTTACCTATTTCTATATTTTGTTTAGCAATTTCAATTATTATTAGTGCGTCTATAGTCACAAAAGGAATGAAAAATAATGGCGAATATGTTAGAAATGGTTTAGGAGATATTGGTTCTGGATTAAATAATATAAGCAGCAATTTAAATCCATACAAGAACAATCAAGGAATTCCGAAAGATAATTATAGTTTAGATGAGGCATCTATATATTTAAGAATTTCAGAAAACAAATTAATAGAACTTGTTAGTGATAAGGGGTCTGGAATACCCTATTTAAAAATAGGTAGTGATTATATATTTAATAGAAATGCATTAGATAAACGGCTTGAGACAGCTAAAATAGAAATGAAATAATAAGAGGTGTTAAGAATGACTATTAAAGGTATTTCTCCTTGGGAGTTATTGCAAAAGAAAATGACATGGGAACAGCTAAAATTCATACATAATAAAAGAGTTCTGGATTTTGGAAGTGGAAATGGCATGACAGCAGGCCATTTTGCTATAGACAATGAGGTTATAGCAATTGAGCCAGATGAAAAGATGCTCCAGAATAGATTTACAGAAAATGATTATATACAAATAAAAGGAGACGTGAGGGAACTTAAGAATTTTCAAGATGAATCATTCGATGTGATATTGTGTCACAATGTTTTTGAGTATGCAGATAAACGAGAAGAAATTATTAGAGAATTTTCAAGGATATTAAAGACCAATGGATATCTTTCTATTTTAAAACATAATAAGGCCGGAAGAGTTATGCAGATGGTAGTGTTATTGAATAATTTTGAACATGCCAATGAATTATTAGAAGGCGAGAATGGACATGCACGGCAGTTTGGCGCTATTAATTACTATGAAGATACAAACATATTAGAATGGTCAGATAAATTTAAAATAGAAAGAATCCTGGGTATGAGAGCATTTTGGGATTTACAGCAAAACCAGGAAATCCAAAAGAATAACACATGGCAAGAACGGATGTTGGAAATTGAATTGAAGGTAAGTGAGTTGGAAGAGTATAAAGCCATAGCATCCTTTCATCATGTTATTTTACGAAAAAAATAACATGATCAATCATCGGAGGGAGATGAGTAATTATGTTAAGTCTAATTATATTTACTATATTCATTCTACTTAATAAAGAATACTTTAAGATACCGCTAAATATAATTGGATTTAAAAAAAGACTTTTATTGGATAGTATTATTTGTTTTATATTATTTGAAACATTGCTATTATTAAGTTTTTATGCATTATCTGTCTTTACAAAAGGTGCAATAAAAATAGAGTTTTCAATATTTAAAATGGATTATCTTAAAGACTTTATTTATTACTGGCTTATGGTCTCTTTCGTAGAAGAAATCTGTTTTCGGGGCATTTTGTATAATCATTTTATCAATATATGGAGTGAAGAAAGCTGGATAAAAGCGGCTCTCATTTCATCAGCTATATTTGGCTTCGTGCATATTTTTGTAGGTAGTCCATTTTTAAATGCATGTATTATAGGATTCATATTCTGTATTATATACAAAAAATGCAAGAATATCTTCTTTCTTATTATTTTACATGCTTACAATCATGGTATGACAGGATTTAAACTTATATATGATACAACAAGTGAAGTTCCCACTCCTGTTAAAGTTGGTATATACATTATAGTACTGTTATTTATTACTTGCACCATTATTTGCACATATGTATTAGAAAATAAATATAAAAAACGCCAAAATATATTATGGAATAAAACTTAATGAATTTATTAGCAATAACAAGTTAAAAAGTAAGATACAGTGAATGAAAAGGTGAGGTATGTATTATTGATATCAGGAGGTAAATATAAGTGAAAATTGTAGATCAATTAGTTGAACAGTGCAAAAATCCAAAGGGCTTAGTAGGCATTACGATGATAAGAATTATGAATAATATGGATGCAGGCCTAAACAAATGGGCTTTGAGGCAAATAAACTGTACCGATAACAAAATATTAGACATTGGATGTGGTGGAGGGAAAACAGTGTATATGTTATCAAAAATGTATCCTAAAACTAATATATTTGGTATTGATTATTCAGAAGCAGCTGTTAAAACTACGATTAAAAAAAATAAGCAAAAGGTTAAAGTAGGTAGTATTAAAATAAGCCAAGCGAGTGTTTCGTCTATGCCTTTCAGTGATGATTTTTTTAATTGCATTACAGCTATTAGGACTCATTATTTTTGGCCAAACGTAAAACAAGATATACAAGAGGTATTTAGAGTATTGAGTAAGGGTGGAAAATTCCTGATACTTTCAGAACTATATAAAATTAATTATCATATGAAAGAGTATAATACAAATAATTCACTTCAACAATTGCTAAAGGATATAGGATTTAAAACAGTTGAAATCCAAGAGAAAAATCAATGTATTTGTGTTATAGCTGAAAAGTAAGTATGTACTTTGATTTGTAAATTTCAAATTAAAGGTATCATAATGGTTGATTTATAATTAATGTCTTGTGCACTAAAAAGGGTTTTGGATAGTGAAAATTTAGGGTGTAGTGCCTAAGGACTTCATCTAATAAATGTAATTAAAGGGGGTACACAATTATGATAAATCATTTGGGACAAGGTATGCCAACTATAGAAGAGGCAAAATTACTATTACTAGAAGGACAAAAGTTAAATCCTGGTCCTTGGATTGAACATTCAATTAATGCAGGAAGGGCAGCAGAGTTGATAGCAAAGAATTGTAAAGGTTTAAACCCAGATGTTGCATTAGTATTAGGAATGCTACATGACATTGGTGTAAGATTTGGGGTTTCATATATGAAGCATATTTTGCATGGTTATAATTTTGCTATGGAAAAGGGCTATTATAAGCTAGCAAAAGTTTGTTTAACTCATTCATTTGATTGCCAAGATATAAGAACTTGTTTTGGAAGATGGGATTACTGTAGTGATGAAGAATATATCTTTATTAAAAATTACATTGAGTCTGCAGAATACGATGATTATGATAGATTGATACAATTATGTGATGCACTAGCATTGCCAAGCGGATTTTGCTTAATGGAAAAGAGAATGGTTGATGTAGCATTAAGGCATGGGATACATGATCAAATTATTAATAAATGGAAAGCAACTTTCAAAAACAAACAATATTTTGAAGAGAGGATGGGAAAATCAATATATAGTGTATTACCAGATGTTATAAAAAACACCTTTGATTTATAAAGGTGTTTTCTATTAAGTAAAGAAAGTATAAGATAACATGTGATATTCACAGAACGTGCATATGTACATAACTTAAAAGGAGATTTCTCACTTCAAAAAAGGTCGCAAACGAAAGATTTTTTGCCAGGTTGATGGGACATACATATGTGACATGTTATTGCTGGAGAAAAAAGTGAAGCAGCTATTATTAGAGAAATGCATGAAGAATTCGCTTTCACCAAGCCACGTCTGGCTAGGTTCAAGGACGTCTTCATTTTAAAACGTAATTTGAAATTTCAGGTCTATGAATGTTTATGTTTACACATTTAGTTATTTTCGTTATTAGTATATAACGAATAAGTTGCAATTGTATAAACTTGTGAAATTTGTTCATTCCACTGACTAAGCGTGTCTGATTCATCAATCGGAACACGCTTTTAAATTTTTAGATTATTTATTAAAAATATATGTGACTATTTCCATTTCCTATTCGTGTTATGTATGAAAGGTGGTTTTATCTTATGCAAACTTCATTGCAAAAGTCCAGTGATAATTTCGGTGATAATTTTTCGGAAAAGTACAGTTTATATAGTGATATGCTGTTTAGAATTTGCATGGTCTATCTTGGCAATAAAGAAGATGTAGAAGAAGCTATGCAGGAGGCATTCATGAGGCTTGTATATAAGCATCCGCAGTTTATTAATGAAGAACATGAAAAAGCATGGATCATTAGAGTAACCACCAACATATGTAAAGATATGCTCCGTAGCGTGTGGCATAAGCGAGTTGTTAAGATGGAGCATATTGAAAATTACTATGACACTCCATCTGACATTCATATTATGGAAGAAATCTTGAAGTTGTCATCTAAGTATAAGGCTGTCATATATCTGTACTATTTTGAAGATTATACTGTGAAGGACATATCAGAGACACTTAAGATTACAGAATCGGCTGTAAAAATGCGCTTGAAACGGGGTCGGGACATGCTAAAAATCGAATTGGAAGGAGAATATGAATGAATAAAGCTGATATTAAGAATGTTATCGAAAAGCTCGTACCAGATAAGGAAATGGAGCAAAGACTGTCGGAAAAAATATCACACAAACAATATAATAAGTTTTCTTTGAAGATCACGGCTTCAATTGCAGCAGGTCTTATCATAGTTTTTTCACTTGGAATAATAGGTCATAATCTCACAGAGGAAAAAAACACTACTCCAACTAGTACCATAAGTTCAAAGTACAGTATCAATATACCAAAAATAGAATTACCGAAAAACACAAATGCAAATGCTAACATGATAGGCCTTATTGTATATCAAGGCAGAATATATACCCAAACTGATACAAGGATAAATCCCGAGAGTGCGGAAAAATTGCTTGGTGAAAAACTCGGTACTACAAAAGGAAATATAGATGAGTGGAGCAAGCAGAAGGATTATGCAGTTGATTTTGCATCAAGTATAGGAAAAGCGGATGTATACTCCGTTAAGGGTTACGATAAAAGCTTTAGAATAATGACATATGATAAACGAGAAGGAACCATATATCCGGAGTTTTTTGAATGTTTCAATGGAATTACGATAAGAACAGGTGATGATGTTTTTGGCAAATTAAAAATAGAAGATAATATAAAGTTGGCAAAACAAGAAAAGTTCGAAAGCTGGAACTATAATAAGCAAGAATATAAAGAACTGAAGGATCTTCAGTCGTTAAACAACTTTGTAAGTGAATTTAAAAATACAATTCCATATACACAAGAGAGCCTATCCTATCTTTTTAATGACCAAGGAGATACAAACCAAAAGATTGTATATATAATTTTAAATGATGGCAGCGAAGTGCAGCTACGACTTTTTAAGGGTGGATATTTATATTATAACAATTCTCATATTTTCTTCAAAATGGAGAATAAAGTTTTCGATGAACTTTGGAATGAACTAGAATAGTTAATGAAATGCTTGATGCATTAATATTCATAATTCTTGAGAACGAATATAACAAATTAATTCAAAACAAACATAAAATGAGCACTTAATTTAAATTAAAAGGAGAAATTATGTTAATTCATAAAGGAACCCAAATAATAAATACAAACAGACTTTTACTGCGAAAATATCAACCTGATGACGCAGCTGATATGTTTAAAAATTGGGCAAATGATTGTGAGGTTACAAAGTTTTTATCTTGGAAGCCGCATAATAATGTGCAAGATACTAAAGAAATTATAGATCAAGTGGTCGAAAGGTATGAGAATAATACCTTTTATTGGGCTATTAAATTCAAAGAGATTGATGAAGTTATTGGTGATATTTCTATAGTCAGGTTCGATGAAACGTGCTGTTCTTGTGAAATAGGCTATTGTATGTCACGAAAATATTGGGGCATGGGAATAATGAGTGAAGCTTTAAAGGCAGTAATTGACTATTTGTTTTCTGAAATTGGATTTAATCGAATAGCAGCAATGCATGACACAAATAATATTGCTTCTGGAAAGGTAATGATTAAAAGTGGAATGAAGCTCGAAGGAACCTTAAGACAAGCTAAACTGCGTGATAATAAATATTTTTACGATTTGGCTTTATATTCAATATTAAAAGATGAGTGGATAAAGTAATTAGCTAAAAATCATGTTTTATAAAGAGCTCTGCCCGCTATAAAAATATTTGGGTATATGTGAATTTTTTTTAATTAACAATGTGATTTATATTCTGTATCCACCTACCCTACATATTTGTACCTAAAATGCAGGGCAATTTAACATTACCTTTGTTACAATTAAATAAGAAAGGAGGATGCAAGATGGATTGGATTAATAGAATGACAGCAACAGTGGATTATATTGAAAATCACTTAACTTATGACATTATGTATGATGAAGTAGCAAAAATTGCTTGCTGCTCAATGCATCAATTCGGACGTGTTTTTTCCTACATTGTAGGCATATCTCTATCTGAGTATGTTCGTCGTAGGAGATTAACCCTTTCAGCATTAGATTTACAAAACAGCACTGAAAAAGTAATTGATGTTGCTATGAAGTATGGATATAATTCACCTGATGCATTTACTCGTGCTTTTTTAGGAATGCATGGTGTAACGCCTAAAGTAGCGCGCACTTTGGGAGTAAAGCTTAAAGCCTATCCACGCATCACTTTTCATATTTCAATTAAAGGAGATGTAGAGATGGAATATCGTATTGAAGAAAAACAGGCCATAAATATAGTTGGAATGGTTAAGCATATCAAGAGGCAATCAGCAAATACTATGGAAAATGAATGGAAAGAGGCTTCAGGGGAGGTTTGGAGTACATGGAAGGAGTTTTTAGAGGGCGGCACCGATGAGAAAATCGGAGCTGTTTACAATCTTTATCGCGCACCGATGTGGCAAATGGGTTTCACAAAAACGCTGGAGAATGGGGAAACTTTACTTGCAATCGGTGCACAGGAAGATACAAATGTTTTAACCGATTTGCAGCCCTATACTATTCCAGCGAATAAATGGGCAGTATTCACTGTAACAGGTAGCTTTAGCGGTAAGGATCACCCAATTGATGCAATGTGGGCAAGAATAACAACTGAGTGGTTCCCAATATGTGGTTATAAACGGGCAGCTGATTATGAAATTGAGGTTTACCCGCCGGGAGACACAAGTTCTGATGATTATACTTGTGAAATATGGATTCCTATTACTAAATAATATTTTCTTTAACGACATTTCAGAAGGAAAGTCTCCTTTGAAGTCGTTAATATTGCAGCATCGCAGATGATGATTTAATTCTTTTATTATACAGGAAACTTGCATTTTTCATGTTTTTAGGAATAATTCAAGTTTCCCTTAATCCACTCTACAATCATTATCTCCATATCAGCCTCACCCTTTACAGGATACTTTTTAGCTAACTGCTTTGTATCTTCATAATATTCTAAAGCCTTATTCTTATCTTCATTATAAAAACCTTCATAAGCCATAAGAAGTCTTTTCTTACCAATCATAAATTTTGCTGCCTTTATATATTTTTTAAGATTCTTATCATACAAATCATCAATAAAAGTTTTATCACAAATGCTAGCAAGCTCTAAAAACATTCGCTCACAATTAATTTCATTTCTAAATAAAGCAACCAATTTATCAAGATAAGGTATAAAGGAATCAATACATTGTTTTGCGCTGTCAAAATCCATATTATCAAGATGCCAGTTATATTCTATTAACCTAACAGCCGTATTCAGTGGATTACAAAGGTCTGAGTTCTCTTTCAGCTTGAACATTTCAAGGGGCATGTCCTTAATTCTTGTACCTAGACTTTGCATTCCATTAACCCTAAGCTGAACATAAAAAGAGCTTCTAGCTTCTTGGTCCTTTAGCATTGATAATACATTATATGCATCATTAGGAATTCCTGAAAACTTCATTGGAATTCCATTAGTTAATGCAGCGACTATGCCCCCTGCAGAAACTAGAATTAATATGGCGTCTATTGGAAATGTAATTCCTTCTACAAAAATCACAACTAATATTCCTGCTATAGCTACTATTAAATTCATTATAACTCCGCCAAAATTATATATAACAAAGGGATATTTGCCATCCTTTAAATCTGGTGGCATCATCAGACACTGACCCCCTGTGCCTGGTATGTTAAATTTTTTGCGTTTTAACTTTTTATCTTCTTTTATTAAAGTAAAGGAACCGATTCTAAAGGATACAAAAGAATATCCTGTCATAAGTCCAAAAACAAGGTGACCTGCTTCATGGATAACTATGTGTATTAGAAATCCTACAATGAATATAAGAATTAGTCCATAAACTTTAAGTAGTTCCACAAATAGATTATTGCTCTTAACATGTACATTCATAAAATCCTTTAAATAGGTATTTGAAATACTACCCATGAAAAAACCAACGGCTGCGCAAATCACAAAAAACATAATTGGAGCAAAAAAATTATTTTTCTTATTAGGTTTTATATTTTTTTTCTTTTCAATCATTAGAAGCCCTCCTGTTATTTTTAAAAAAATTATTACTCTTCATATTTCTTTTCTTCAATCATATAAATTGATATTTGAATTATCCATAGTAGACCTACTACTATAGGTAATATCATTGGTACATAAATAAAAGTAGATAAAACAATGCATATAATAATTATTGCGGCATATACAAATTGCATTTTTTTAAAGGTTGTATAACTACAATTAAATGTAACCCATTTTTGGCCTTCGTCTAATTTTTGAAAAAACTTTTCTTCGGCTTTATTTTCAAAGATATTCAATTTTCTATTTGGATATAAATAATTATAATATTTTATGGTGATTGATTGTAATAAAAGCCCTACAAATATGGCCATTGTTGGGAAGAGTACTAAATATGATAATTTTCTATCAAAATTCTTATTAATTACAATAGCCTCCCAAGTTAATCCTAATACTACTTGCACTGTACTGTAGTTTATGGCTTTTGCTATTTTTCTTTCAATGCTTTTGGGGATATCATCTAAATTTATTTTTTTATAGTTTGTCCTTATGTAAATCAAATTTACAATCAAAAAAATAGTTAAAATGCAAGTTATCCCTAAGAATATTTTGAAAATATAATCGTTTATATTTCCAGTAAAAGTGAAATTAAATTCTGATAATTCCTTTGAAAAAAAACCCATAAATGCACCCAATATACCTGATACCATCGTTACTAATATAAGTCCCTTATATTTCTTCATTGTGTTCTCCTCCTTCTAAATAAAATAGTTCATCCGTGGTAACTTTTAATACTTTTGCTATTTTTAAAGCTAATAAAATAGATGGGGAATAATCTCCTCTTTCTATAAGACTTATGGTCTGCCTGGATGCATCAACTAATTTACCAAGATCACCTTGGCTAAGATTGTATCTAGCACGTAATTCCTTCACTCTATTTCTAAGTTCCACAATAATTACCTCCTGTCTATAATTCTAGTGTAAATTATGATTATCATTTTGTCAATAAAAGTTGTCATTTTTATAATAATGTATGTCATTTAAAATGATATTATTGTCATAAATTGTCATAAAATAAATATAAGGTATAGACGTTTATTGTCTATACCTTATTGTAACTATGACTTGTTAAAATAAATCTAATTCATAAGCACACTTTTCAGCCTTACTGATAGTTGTGCTAAGCCTAGTTAAATTTATCTTTTTTATAATTATCACCCTTTCTAATTAGCTGTCATAAGCTTTTTCCAGAATGGAAGTTCTGTCTTTATCCAATGATTTAATCCATTTAGATATTTTTCTTCTAAAACATCATCTTTATTAAATAATTGTCTATTTGCCATAATTACTTGTACTTGTATATACTCTGGTAATGATCTTATATTATTTAAGTCCATTGGAATTTCAATTATATCTTCTAGTTCTGAATTAATTATAAGACACTCTGAATATGTGATATCTTTATTTGTAAGTATTGCAATATCAATATCACTTTTGCTTGTAAAATCTTCGGTACCAAAGGATCCAAAAATATACGCACTTACAATGTTATCCTTACTATACAGATACTCTTTTATTTTGTGAATAACTTCTTCATTATCAAATTGCAATGAATATTCTTCCTTGAACATTTTATCACCTCATATATTAATCAATATATGAATAATATATCTACTATCTCTTTATTATTATTATACCCCCAATTAGATCAACTAAACAATGTTATTTGTGAGTTTAAATCTACTTACACCTTATACTCCCTACAATGTATTTCAAAATTCTTTATCTTTATTCATTCTAGCAAAGTACACTGTCAGAAACGCTTGAACCCTTATTTCACCAATATTTTCCTTGCCTCAGTTTAACGACATTTCAGGAAGAAAGTCTCCCACTTTTATAAGTGGGGAGCACATACTACAACAAAAGGAAAACTTCAGTGGAAGTCTAAATCTCCTTATAAAGTCGTTAATATTGCAGCTTCGAAGAAGATGCATAGCTGCGCAGGTGATGATTTAATTTTTCAAAATTATATATATGCCAAGGTATTAGTTTACCTTTTTTAAGAATAACTGTTAATTTAAGTATCGTTATGCTAAAATACAGTAAATTGTTTTTGTAGAAAAGACAATCACATCTCAGAAAAGTGTTTAGTTAGAAATTTTATTTTAGGAGAATGCTAAATCAATAAGTTCTATAGTTGGATGGAGGAAATGTAAATATGTTAACAAATAAAAACATTGTAGTTTGTGTATGCGGCGGAATAGCAGTATATAAGGTTGTAGATGTAGTTAGTAAATTTAAAAAACAAAACGCTAATGTGTTCGTTGTAATAAGTGAGTCAGCGACTAAATTTGTTACTCCATTAACTTTTCAATCAATATCAGCTAATTTAGTAACTACTAGTTTATATGCTGGTATGGGCAATGCAGATATTAACCACATATCACTTGCACAAAACGCAAATTTATTTGTTATTGCTCCTGCTACAGCTAACATCATTGGTAAAATAGCCAATGGTATAGCTGACGATATTGTTTCTACTTCAATAAGTGCAACAAAGGCGCCAGTATTATTTATTCCTGCCATGAACACTGTAATGTATGAAAATCTTATTATTCAAAATAATATAGAAAAACTTAAAATATTTGGTTACAAATTTTTAGAACCTGAAGTAGGAACTATGGCAATGAAAAGTGAAAAAGCTGGTATAGGTAGGCTACCAGAACCAATAACCATTGTAAATCATGTATTGTCCATGGAATTTTAAATATCTATGAGTTAATAAAGATTTATCAAGAAATTTTAAGAGGAAAATAAACAGGTAAAATTAATTGACTAAAACAGGAGGGATAAAGTTTTGAGGATTCAAAAAATTAAAAACAGAGGGGTTTTATTTACGTATAATAACTCTTCAGAGTGGGATCTAAACCTCCATTTAATTATGGGCAAAAAATATAATTACATCATTGATACAGGACTAGGATCTTTAAGTATTGATCCAATTAAAGAATATATAAAAAATAGTAATAAGCCTATTGTTGTTATAAATACACATTATCATTGGGATCATATTTGGGGAAACAGCTCATTACGAGATTGTATAATTATATCTCATAAATTATGTAGAGAAATAATTAAATCCGAATGGGAAGATATGATAAATGAGAATAAACAGTATTGTTATGGTGAAGTAGAAATGTATCTTCCTAATTTAGTTTTTGAAAAAGAACTTTATTTTCCAGAAGACAAAATAAGGATTATATGCACACCTGGGCATACTATTGACTCCATAAGTGTAATAGATGAGGAAGATAAAGTCATTAATGTAGGCGATAATATAGGTGACGATATGGATCAAATAATACCTGATATTTATTGTGAAAAATCTATATATATTGATACTCTTTTAAAGTATAGGGAGATTGATTTCGACACCTGTATATCAGGTCATAATGTGATTTTGGGAAAGGATGTTATTGAGAAAATATTGAACAACCTTTAATAATTTTATTAGGACGTAATTATTATTTATTGTTAAAATTGTTTATATTTAATAAATAAATGCTTAAATAAGGGGATTTTAAATATGGATATTTCATTTAAAACTGATGAGGGAAGATTTAATTATAGAGTAGCTGGTATTATAATTCATGATAATAAATTATTGATTATGAAAGGTGAGCATTCACCCTACTATTATATTCCTGGTGGCCGAGTTGCCATGAATGAATTAAGTGAATATGCAATTATTAGAGAAATAAAAGAAGAATTAAATGCTGAAGTTAAAGTTAATCGCATGTTGTGGGTCAATGAAAATTTCTTCCACGAAAAAAACCTTGATTAGAACTTTCACGAAATATGTTTTTATTATTTGTTAGATATAACTGATGACGGATTAATAAATAAAGGAAATGAGTTTATTCTTAAAGACACTGACCAACATAATCATTCTTTTTACTGGGAAGATATAGACAAGATTAAATATTTAAATATATATCCACTATTTATAAAAAATAATATTTTACAAGTACCACAAGTAATAGATCATCTATTAGAAATGAGAATCTAATTTGTATTATTGGGATAGCATTAAACATACTATCCCCCTGTTATGTAGTAAAATGTACTATTGCATAATTAATAACTTTACCTTTATTATTAAACATAACATAAAGCCCACTAATCTCTTCTGGCATTAACCCTTTTTTAGTGAAGTAGAATATATTGTTAGGGTCAGATGTGTTAATCGGGTTTCTATTGAGACGTTCTATCATTATTCCACCTTCAAACTTTTCGTCTGGTTTTCCTAAAAATTGTATTACTTTCTCTTTTGTCATTTTTTCAAAATCATATTTTTTCAACATATCCTCTACTATTAAATATCTTTTACCTGGTTCTCTAATCCACTTATCCTGTGTAAATAAACTCTTATCTTTAAACTGATTTAATTTAACAATACCAATAGTTCCTACAAATCCAATCAACAAAAATATTAGCAAAAAAGTCAACCTTTTATTCCACATTTCAACTCCCCCTTATATCACAATCTACAATTATATACTATATATAACATAAGCTTAAGTACCAACATTTCACCCATATACACCTTATAAATGTATATTTTGACTTATTATAACATAGTTTGATAAATTTAAGTACGCTATAACTATTTATATCTAATATATCCTTTAGAAAGTTATATAGTAAATAATTTTTATTAAGGGGGAGAAAGAATGATAATACGTGAGTTGACACATGAAGAATTACAAATGGCTGTAGAACTAAACTACCAATGCTGGAATGATGACTTTGCTGACATCATTCCTTATGATTCAATGGATGTAGGAGAGGAGCTTTCCTTTGTTTCCACTTGGTTAAATGATAAGGAATGTGACGATATTAGGCGCATTTATGGATCTTTTGAAGGTGATACTTTTTTAGGATATGTAGGCGGAAGTCTTGCAGAAACAGAAGATGCCAAGCATGGTGTAGAACTAAATTATTTGTTTGTAAAAAAAGAATATCGTAAAAAAGCACTAGGTTTAAAACTCATGGCAACCATTCTAGTTGAGTTTAAAGAATACGGAGTGGACCAGTTAATCATTTATAACTGGCATGGCAGCGAGTCAAATAAATTCTACCGCTATCTTGGTGGAGAAATACTTAAGCAGGTTACGCAAACCGTAAAAGGTAAAGAGGTACTGGTTGATGCATTTATATGGGATATTGATATTCTTATGAAGCTGATAAATCATAAGTTATATACACGTAGTTTTGAGCAAGGTGGCTTTGCTTTTAATGAATCATTACCTGGAGGTATCTGCATGACCAGCAGCTATACTGAGGAAGATTCGAACATAGTTTGCAAAGGTCTTCTTCAACATAATGTTAGAAAAACATACGGTTTGCTAAAAAAGCCAGATGTTAATATAAATTTATTTTTAAAGGAAAAAGGTAAACCTATTGGCGCTATATTATGTGACACCTTTAATCTTAGTATGTATATTGATGTTATGTGGATAGACGATGCCTATAGGGGAAAGGGCTTTGGTAAGGTACTTATATCTAAAGCAGAGAAAATAGCAAAAGACAATGGGTGCATGTTCTCTCATACCTGTACATTTAGTTATCAGTCACCAGAATTTTATCAAGCATGTGGTTATCAAGTTTTCGCAAAGCTTGCTGATTATCCAAATGGTATAGTACAGTATTTTTTAAAGAAAAAGCTATAAATCATATTCCTGCTAAATAATTATAAATATAAAGAATAACTATAATTATTCTTTACCTTTGTTCTTAATAGTATTATTTGTAAAATGGTAAAGTAAAACAAATATACAAGTGAGGTAATAAAAATGGTTTATGAATGTAAAGTAAGTAATATGCAAAAAACAGATATTAACAAAGCTATAAAGATATGGACTGATCAGTATAAAAACTATTGTGATAATAACAATGATTTTCCTTCTTATTGGGTGAATAATATAAATGAGCTTGAAAGTTTTTTAAATAATAAGGTTGAAAATAACAGTGCTATAGTAGCAAAATTAGATAAGGAAATAGTAGGTTTTTTGGCTTATGATGAATTTCCTTTTAATGGAGAATCTTCAGTGTTTTGCCCTGCAATAGGACATTGTGCTACGGAAGAATACAAGGAAAGTGCTTATCTTTCATTATATAAGAACATTTCACAGCAGTGGATTAATAAAGGAATCTTAAATCATATGTGGACCATCTTTTATAATGATACAGAATTAAAAGATATTTTATTTGATTTAGGGTACGGTTCATACCTTATAGATGCCTTCAGTGGTTTGAATGTTAAAGGGGACAATGAGTGTCTATTTGAAATTAAAAAAGCTAGTTCTGAGGATATAAACACTTTATATGATCTTGTAGAAGAATCAGAAGATTATTATAAGTCTGCACCATTGTTTCTAAAAAGGGAACGAATATCAAAAGAAGAAATCTCTGAAATCATCTCGAAAAGTAATGTATTTATTGCCTGGGATAAAGAGTTGGCAGTTGGGTTTATTAACTTAAGTATATCAAAAAATAATAACCCAATAGATATGACCGATTACAACTGTGGATTAATCGATGAAATAGGCGCCTACATAAAGCTAGAGTATCGAGGTAAAAAAGTTGGGACGCAATTGTTAAAAAGTATAAATGAGTATAGCAGTCTAAACAATATATCCTGTATTCATGTGGATTTTGAAACTGCAAATTTATATGCTAATAAATTTTGGAGGAAGTATTTTAGTCCCATGTTATTATCCATGCGAAGGACTATCAATAAAAATATCAATGATGTGATGGGAGCATGATGTAAAATATGTATATTGGATGCAATTGGTCAAAATTTTTAAAATCTCTTATTGAAAAAGATGCTGTTAAAATAGATTATATTAAGTCTGGTGCATGGGGAACATTTAATGAAGAGTTTTCAACTATGCGTTCAATGAGACCAATTTTACTACACGGCCTGGGATATTTTGAGCACACAGGAATGAAAAATATAGAAATGATAGATTTTAATTTTGCAAATAGTCTCCTTAAAAATTGTAATTCTCCACATTATGGTCTGCATCTTTCAATTAAAAATTCAGACATGCATCAAGGTATGACAGATGAAGATATATATGAACATATGAGCAAACAAATTCAGATTTTTAAAAAGAACCTAGCAGTACCATTGCTCTTAGAGAACACTCCTGATTCACCGCAAGATCGTATACTATTTGATCATTATCCTTATATTATGCCAGAGCAATATAAGAGGTTGTTTGCAGATAATGATGTGTCATTTTTGCTTGATCTAACACACGCAAAGATTACAGCACAATATCGCGGCTGGGATATTCATGATTACCTTCGCACTCTACCACTTAATCGTGTTGTAGAAATTCACGTAAATGGTTCCGGTTATGATAAAGATGGTTTTCCAGCAGATACACATCAATCTATGGAAAATGAAGATTACAAATTATTAGAATGGGTACTTAATTACACAAATCCAGGTATAGTTACATTGGAATATAACGGAATAGAGACTGAGAGCAATGGTACCGTTATTGCCTCTTTAGAAAAACAACTAAATGAAATACAAAATATATGTAATCCAAACAAATAAATTATTAGATAATTTGGTATAAATTTTTAAGGGGGACGCATTAAAATTGAATGAAATTAACAAGCGCAATAAGCTTGAAGAACAGTTTTTTTCGTATAAGGTATCAAAAGATAACAAAGTTTTTGTGTTTTGGTACGGCAAGCAAGTATTGATTCTAAAAGGTAAAGAAAGCGAAAAATTTCTAGCTAAAATACGGAACGCCAATTCAAAAGAGGCTCAATTAATTTTAGCAAAGGTTACCGGAAATTTTAAACGTGGAAATGAAAAAAAATGAGATTGTGCCCAATGCTTCCTTAAACCCTTAAAACTATATTAATATCTTAATGATTTATGTTAATTATCAAACTCAGTGGGTCCTCCTTTGAAAACGTCTCTGCAGTGACTACTTTTACATTTATGTAAAAGTAGTCTAAGAGTTCTATTTTAATTGATAATTTGTTAAAAATTTGATATTATTAATATTATTATTAGGAGCGTATTAATATGAAAAATATATTTAAAAATGATGAAAAGCTCAGAGTACTCTATGCAAAGTCTGTAGGTATGACTTGCAGCTACAATTTACATAGGGGTAGGTAATTTAATCTCCTTTATTAATTAAAATTCATACATATACAGGCTTTGTTTCCTTAATTTAAGTAAAAATATAAGGAGCTGAGTTTTATGAAATATGTAAAAGTTAAAACAGTTTTACCAGATAATTTAGTTAGAGAAATTCAAAAATATATTCAAGGTGAATATATTTATATTCCCTCTCAAGTGGAAGCACGAAAAAAATGGGGAGAAAACTCAGGATATCGAACTTGTATACAAAATAGAAATGAAGATATACGTATGAAGTATATCGGTGGAGGTAAAATTAAAAATTTAGCTGAGGAATTTTTTCTTTCCGTTGACAGTATTAAAAAGATCGTATATGCAAAAAATAAATAGAACTAAAGCTACTACTATTATAATGAGTGGTAGCTTTTTTGTATAAAAAACAACATAGAAATGTTCTTTATCTTTTATTTTAATACACTATAACATTATAATTAGGCTAGGTTAAAGAAAAATTATGACACGACAATATAATTTACAAGAAAGCTATTTAAAATCATATGCAAATATTTCTTTGTAATGAATGCCATATTATGTGGTTAATAAGTGATGTAAATCTTTGTACAAGCAAGTACAGGAGATATTAAAAGGAGTGGTACTAAATGACAAATAATAATGTTACGCAAGAAATGAAAATCAACAAGTCTTGTTTCGATATATTCCCAGAATTGGAATCTGAAAGATTGATATATAGGGAGGTAACTTCAGCGGATGTAGAGGATATATTTAAAATTTATAGTGATCCTGAGGTTGCTAAATATGACTGGTATAAACCAATTGCTACAAAGGATGATGCAATTACTATAATAAATCGTTATAGGAGGGAATTTCAAGATAAAGAAGAGATTACATGGGGGGTGGCAAAGAAGAGTGATAATAAAATCATTGGGTATTGCTGCTTGGGAACTTTTGATGATGATTCAATAAGAAGTGAGATTGGGTATGGCTTTAATCGTGATGAATGGAATAAAGGATATGCGACTGAAGCTATAAAGGTTATTGTTAAATTTGGATTTGAGAGTATGAGTTTTAATAGGATAGAAGCTGAAGTAACCCTTGGTAATGATGCTTCTGTAAAAGCTTTAAAGAAAGCTAACTTTCTTCAAGAGGGCATTTTTAGAGAAAGAACCATTATGAAGGGCGAATTTGTAGATGATGTTATATTGGCTATAATAAAAAGAGATTATTCGTTATGTAAGGATAAGTTGTAATTATTCCGTTGTTTATTGTACTTTTTAGTGGAATTGGTAGTTATAATTATTTTTAGACCGTAAGAAGAATCCATCTTCTTACGGTCCTCTTGCTTTTTGAAAATAAGTACTTTATATAATGAGGAGTTTTGATGATTTAATTAACATGCCTACTAATCAGTATAGTTGTTGACAGTTTCGTTGATAATAACATTTAATGATAGTATACTAAGGTAAATGTGACGATTTTCTTCCAGGTGGCTATAGAGCTTAATGAAACTGAAGATCAATCTCTAAGGAGAGAGTTAATTTAAGAAACGGAATTTTTACGAATATAATAATAATAATAATAATAATAATAGTTAGGGGATATTTATATGATATTATCAGGTAAAGAAATTAAAAAAAAATTAGGAAATCAGATTATTATTGAACCATTTGTAGATAAACAGCTTAACCCCAATAGTTACAATTTACGGCTACATAACCGACTACTTGTTTATGAAGACTCTGTTTTGGATATGAAGAAAGATAACAAAACAAAAGAGTTGATTATACCCCCAGAGGGATTACTTCTTGAAACTGGAAAGTTATACCTAGGTAGAACTGTTGAATATACAAAGACAGACAAGTATGTACCTATGTTAGAAGGTAGGTCCTCAGTTGGCAGGCTTGGATTATTCATTCATATTACAGCTGGATTTGGGGATGTAGGCTTTAGTGGCTATTGGACATTGGAAATATTTTGTGTTCAACCTATACGAATATACCCGAGTGTTGAGATATGCCAAATATATTACCATAATATCGAAGGAGAATATGATAAGTATTCAAGTGGAAAGTATCAGAATAATACGGACATTCAGCCAAGTTTATTATTTAAGGATTTCCAAGAGATGTAAAAAAATTAGATAGAAATCTATTTATTATAGGAAGTTTTGCAGCTGATGCTCATAATTAAAAAAGTGGAGGGAGGATCACCAGTGCCTTATAAATTTGTACCTATGAATAAAGTATACTCACATGAAATATCATATGAATGGAAGTATAGTGGAATTTATTCATTCTATGATATGACAGCTGATGAAGAAGATTTAAATGATTTTCTTAATGAAGAGAATTGGGATGGTCATTATTTTGCAGTGTTAAATGAAGAAAATAAATTAATTGGATATTATTCAGTCTACTTTGAAGATGAGATTATGTGTCTGGGATTTGGTCTTAAGCCGGAGTTATCAGGAATAGGTCTTGGCCATGAATTTGTGATTTCAGGTATGAATTTTGCAGTTCAAAAAACAAATTATAGAAATAAATATGTAATACTGTCAGTTGCCGCCTTTAACGAAAGGGCAATAAAATTATATGAGAATATTGGATTCGAGCCTATAGAGAAATATATACAAAAGACAAATGGAGGAGAATTCGAATTTATTAAAATGAAATTCAATGTAATATATTGACATGATGTGTATGGGCATAGCTGTTGGCTTTTAGCCCTAATAAAAAAATAATTATAGAATGAAGGATATATAAATAGTAAATTCAAAAGGGCTTATGCTCTTTTTTTATATATTAATGTTCCAATCTATGAATTATAATGTAATTATAGGATAAACCAAAAATGCTTTAAAAATGAGGTGTATTAAATGGCAACTTGGATTACACATCTAAGAATAGCAGAAGAAATTCTAAAAAAAGGGTATGATTTTGAAACAAAACCTTTCATAGTAGGAAATATTAGTCCTGACGCCGGCGTACCTAATGAAGATTATAGTATCTTTAATCCGAAAAAAAAAATCACACATTGGGAGGGAGAAAACAACGAAATTAATGCTCAAAGTTTTTGGGACAACTATTTGAATAATAGTGAAACAGGAGAAAATGATGAGTTGTTCTCCTTTAAAATAGGATATTTTGTACATTTATTAACTGATATTGAATGGTCAAAACTATTTATTCAGAAGAAAAATGAGATTTTATACAAAGAAGGATTAGAAAAGGATGCAAGTTTTATTTGGACTATAAAAAAGGATTGGTACGGGCTTGATTATATATATTTAGAAAAAAATCCACAGTGCATATTTAATACATTATTTAAAAATATAGATAGTGTACCAGATTACCTGGATTATTTTCCACACAGTGCCTTTGAAAATAAGGTAAAATACATTACTGAATTTTATTTAGGAGAAAATAATGAAACTAAAGATAACTTTATTTATTTAACAGAGGAAGAAATGGATAACTTTATTGAAAAAGCCACAAAGATAATAGATGATTTACTTAGCAATCTGTTAATAAAGAAACCATCTACTTGATAGCTAATTGAAATTACGACTAATGGTATCCTAGATATAGCATTCAAACTTTAAAATTAAGTATTCTTAAGGACGAGTATAGGAAAAGCAATTAAAGTTTTTAGGAGGAAAAATGAATTCAAATTACAGTGTAAAACAAATAACAAGTCTATATGGTAGTTGTAGTAAATGTGGTTTACCAATTATAAATTGCCTATGTGATAAGGCGCCTAAAATAAAAACTCATGCAAAGCTGTGGATTCTTTCTACGGAAAAAGAATTTTACAGGCCTTCTAATACTGCAAGACTACTCGAGCTAGTTAATCCTGATTCCACAGAGATTTTTCTTTGGGAAAGAACGAAAACACCTGAAAAATTAGTAGCAAATTTAAATAATGAAATATATGAGCCCTTCTTGCTTTTTCCTATAGAAAATTATGAAACTGAGAGCCGTAAAGTTGAATATGAAAATACAGGAAAAATACCTGCATTTATTATTATAGATGGCACCTGGAAAGAGGCCCGAAAAATATTTAGAAGAAGCGCCTATTTAGAAAACCTACCAATCATTTCATTAGAACCAGCTTTTAATTCTAATTATGATTTAAGAAGAGGTGTGGTAGATGGTAACTTATGCACAATAGAAGCTGCAATGGAAGTATTAAAAATAAATGGAGAAACTGACTCTTCACAAGTAATAAATGAGTTTTTCAATTTATTTTTAAAGAGTTATAAGGCAGGGTCAAGTGGGCACCAAATAAAATAAAAATGCCATCCTAAAAGATGGCGATTTTATTTTTAATATTACTTTATTAAAAATAAATTTATAACAATAAATATTATTGCAAAGGCTTCTGAAAATTTTGAGCCTTTTGATCTTTAATTTTCTGTTTGCCTTCCTCCATAAACTGAGAATCCTTTGGAGATAACATATATAAAACTTCCTGCAGTTCCCCAACGTGTCTTCTTTCTTCATCTGCAATATGATTCAAAATCTTTTTAACATTTTCATCATCTGTAGACATTACATGAGCTTCATAGCCTATGATGGCCTCAAGCTCACCAGAAATGTCCACTCGAATTGCTTGTGCTAGCTCTTCATTTGACATTTTCCTTGGTACATTTGCAATAAACGGATTTCCTAATAACGCCATAATTTCTTCCTCCCTTTCAATATTAAATATATTTTTAGCTTTATGGTAATTTATTATTCATATATAAGTTAAGGGCCTTATTAAAAACAACCATTTATGTTAACTTTCATGTAATACATAATAGTTTCAGATTTTTATATGATACAATCTATATGAATGTCATGTTAAAATCATTACATTACTATTTATACCTCTACCCTTACCCAAATTCTAGTTATGATTGGAGAATAATTAATGAAAAAATTTAAAAAATTTTATATAGAAATTACAAATGTTTGTAATCTTTGTTGCAGTTTTTGTCCGCAAACACTTAGGGCTCCTGAATTTATGACCCTAGAAACCTTTAGCAAAATATTAGACGGAATAAAACCTCATACGGATTATATATATTTTCATGTTAAAGGAGAGCCACTTTTACATCCAAAATTAGATGAATTTTTGGATTTAAGTTATGCAAAAGGTTTTAAGGTTAATATTACCACCAATGGAACTCTAATAAAAGTTCAAGGCAAAATAATCCTAAAGCCCGCATTAAGACAGGTTAATTTTTCTCTGCATAGCTTTGACGGCAATGAAGGCGCCGAGAACAAGGATGAATATGTTAATAATATTATCTCCTTTGTGAAACAATCCATAGCCATAACGGATACTTTATTTTCTCTAAGGTTATGGAACCTTGATGTGGATAATACCACAAACCTTGAGGCTAAGAAAAATCGCGACTTGATTTTTGAAATCGAAAATGCTTTCAATCTACCTTATAAAATTGAAGAAGAAATACACCCTGGTCGCGGCATTAAAATTTGTGATAAGGTATATTTAAATCAAGACCATGAATTTCAGTGGCCAGATTTAAAGGTAGAAGAAGATAATAGCCCTGGTTTTTGTTATGGTCTTAGAAACCAAGTAGCTATATTAGTAGATGGAACAGTAGTACCCTGCTGCCTCGATGGAGAAGGTGTGATTAACCTAGGCAATATTCATGAAACTCCTTTTTCTGAAATAATTGAAAGCCAACGGTCAAAGGACATTTTCAATGGCTTTTCTAGGAGAGAAGCGGTTGAAGAGTTATGCAGAAAGTGCGGCTACAGAAAAAAATTCAACGATATTTTAGAATAGAGTCTTTAATTAATATGTAAATTTCAAATTAAAAAACACAGGTTAATTTTTATAAATTAACCTGTGTTTTTTAATGTTTATTTTTTATTTATAGCCGCATCTCCAGAAATAGTTTCTATTCTAATACTCTTCTGACCATTTCCAACAGTTCCTTTGATATCTCGCTTTTCCACTTTTCCAATTACTACTAGCGGGAAATCATTATCTAATTCTCCAGATGTACTACTGAAATCAACCTTAAATTCCGATGCTTGTGGAAGACTTAACTCTACATCTCCTGAAACTGTTTCCGCTGCTACCTCATTATTAAATTCGCTATATAATGCTGTAATGCTCCCCGAAACCGAATTTGCTTTAATATCTCCAGTAATCGCTTCAACTTTTATATCACCTGAAGTTGTCTCAAATCCGTTTGTTTTAGATGATAATACTTTTATATCAATACCACCTGAAACACTACTGAAATCTGTTATATCAGCTAAAAGAGAATTTATATTTACGTCTCCTGAAGTTGTGTTTGCCTTAAAGTTATCTGCCTCAAGCTTATCGATATTTATTTCCCCTGATACCGTTTCTATCTCCATAGATTTTTTATATTTTTCTGGAATATACAAATCTAATTTTGTGTTTAAACTAAAATTAATTATAGACATAATTTGATTTGGATATTTTATTGATATATCTAGTGTATCTCCATTTAAACTAGTTTCTAATTTAGGTGCCCTACTCATCTCAGAGGCCGTGCCATGAAAATGCACCACTATTTTATCCTCCTTTGATAATATTATATTAACATCAGAGCTTACTGTATCCACCCTAACCTTGCTTATAGGCACTATATCAAATTCCCTGGTTTCGTCAATACTTCCACTTCCCTTTGATACTGACACATTCTTCACTGTGGTTAACAGGTTTTTTCCCTGGATTTTCGCAACTATAAAAGCAAACCCTATTGTAATTAGTACTATAAGTAAAGTTATTTGAATTATTTTCTTAACATCGAAATCTCTCATTTCCCTCTCCTTCATTACATTATTTACCACGATATCATTTTATCATAGCCTGATGTGTATTGTAAGTTATTTTGTATAATCTCAAAAAATAAAAAAAGGATATAATATTAATTATCATATTATATCCTTTTTTATGCTAGTCCGTAATATTTGATGCTTGTTCTTTTCTGCCTTGCACTAGTTTCTGCATCTTATCTGCATGACCCTTCATTAATATAGAGGTGAATAAGAATACAAATAACATTGCTGCAAGCACTGTTATATCTTTTGTAAACACAGCATAATCAACACCTGATACTACTTCTCTTAATCCAGATACAGCATAAGTAAATGGCATAAGTGGATTTAAAACCCTAAATAGCTTAGGTACAACTTCAATTGGGAATGTACCTGCACAAGAAGTTAGTTGAAGAATTAATAATATAATTGATAACAATCTTCCTACTTGCCCAAGCAAAAATACCATACATTGAATAATAGCTATAAATACAAATGATAAGAAAATATTAAATAAGAAATATAACAGTATGTTATTTGGTCTGAGGCCTAATAACATTACAGCTCCACTTGCAAGTGTTGCCTGCATAAATCCTATAGCTCCATAAGATAAAAACTTTCCTGCTACTACAGAAGCTGGGCTTGCTGCAATATCTTCATCCACCTTATCTGTAATTACAAAGAACATCATTAGCGCTCCTACCCATAAGGATAGTGGAATAAAATATGGAGTAAAGCCTTCACCATAAGTTTTAACAGGATTTATCGCTTCTTGATCCATAACTACAGGTTCCGAAAATGTAGCTGCCATAGTTTTACTGTCATTTTTCAAACTATTAGCAAGGTCATTATACCCTGATGCAAGCTTTTCATTAAGTTCTTTAGACCCAGCTACTAATTTAATAGTACCATCATCTAATTTATTAACACCATCATATAACTTATTTACCCCATCTTTAAGCATAGGTAATTTTCCATTTAAAGTACCGATTCCTCCTGTAAGCTCCGCTGAACCTGCGCTTAGTTTTGAGGTTCCATCCGCGAGAGTTGGCATTTTTTCGTTAAATTGTGCTAGCCCTCCCGATAAAGTCACTGAACCTCCAGATAACTTCGATACACCTGCAGTTAATGCGGTCACATTCTCGCTTAGCTGTGAAAGTCCATTTCCAAATTCCCCATTCATAGCAGCATATAACTTATCTAGACCACCACTAATTTGGGTTGCTGCAACAACTGCGGTACCTGTTTTTTCTGCAAAGTTCACCGTTCCTTTTGAAAACTGATCTGCTCCACTTGCAAAAACAACAGTGCTTTGCGCAAACTTTTGTGAACCATCTACAAAAGCTGCGGACCCTGCTTCTAATTGTCCTGCTCCTGCCGCTACTTTATGTGCACCAATTTGAAGTTCGGTCATCATTGCTAGGTTATTTTCGTCCACAGAAGCTTTATTTAATGCGCTTAGTGTAGATAAAAAGCCTTGCATATTGGGATCTTTCATCGCTTCTGGATGAGCTTTTAAGTATTCTCCTAGCTGATTATCTACTCCTTTCTTCAATGATGCTTGAGATTTTTTACTATTATCTAATAAAACATCTACTCCTCCAGCAACTTTTACGCTTCCATCTTTGATCGCAATTATGCCTGGTTTCATTTGAGCATATCCTGCATCAAGTTTACCTGAGCCCTCTGTAAGAAGTGATGAGCCATCCTTTAACTTAACTGCCGCATCAGATAACTGACTTGCTCCTTCTTTTGCTGCACCAAGCCCTAAAGCAAGTTCCGTTGCTCCGTCCTTAAGTTTTCCAGTGGTGGGTACAATTTGAGTTTTGTATGCCTCATTAAGTTTATTCACCCCAGCTCCCATAGTTGGTACTTGGTTGTTAAGCTGTACTAATCCATTTTTTAACTGATCTGCACCAGAAGAAAGCTGATTTACTCCACTCACCATTATAGGTACCTCCGCATTAAGCTCCCCTAGTTTAGTAGTTAATGTATTAGAACCTACTAATAATTTCCCTACACCGTCCATCATTTGTGGAACACTGCTATTAAGCTTTCCCGCTCCGTCTTTTAACTTACTTGTACCATCTTTTGCGGTAACCAAACCATCAGCGAGTTCCTTGCTTCCATCTGAAGCTTTTTTCATTCCTTCTTTAATATCATATAAACTATCAAATACTACTGTTACATATTCCTTTGACATACTTTTTGTTAGTTCTGATTTAAGCTGATCTAAAACCTTACCATTAATCTGTGCTGCTAAAAAATTCCTCTTTTCATTTGCACTATATAATATTTTAGCTTGCTGAGGTTTGCCCTTCGTGGAACTTAGAGCATTTTCCGAAAAATTCTCTGGAATTACAAACATAGCATAATAGTCCTTACCCTTAATCCCCTCTTCAGCTTGCTTCTTTGTAACAAACCTCCAACCTACATCTTGCTTATCTTTGAGATTATTTACTAAATCTTCTCCATAGTTAACTTTTTCTCCATCCTTTATGCTTCCTTTATCTTGGTTTACCACAGCTACAGGCATATCCTTAATCCTGGTATATGGATCCCAAAAAGCATCAAGGTAAAGTAAACTATACAAAAGTGGAACTATAATAATTGCTATTACCGATACTCGTATGAATCTATTTTTAAATATGCTTGAAATATCTCTCCCTGCCACTTTTAAAAAGCTCATATTATCACCTCATCCTTATTTAAATTTTTTATAATAACCTTTTCTCGACTGACTGGTCAGTCAGTCATATATATATTTTACATTTTTTTATTAAAAAGTCAATATATTTTTTGTAAATAAAAAAAACAGTAAGATATTCTTTTCTCTAGAATGATCTTACTGTTTTCTATTTTATCCCATTTAACAGATTCTCCATGAAGTTATCTGTAATTTGATCTAGTTTCATACTATCATTTTTTATAACATTATAAACTGCTATGGATCCTAGGGTTCCAAAATATGTATATGTTAAAAAAGAAGAGTCACATTTTTTTATAGTTCCATCCTCCATAGCCTTGATTAGAAATTTCTCAATGTCTTCCATGTATGACTTTAACAATTCTCTCAGTTCAGAATGTCTTATTTTCCCGCCCCATGCTTGACTCATTATAACCTTAAATAGATCCTTATTTTCATATACCAATTTTAACTGATTTTTGCTAAGTTCTCTTAATTTATAGGAATAGTCACCTGGTCCTTTAATAATGCACTCAATTTGTTGCCTAAGTAAGCTTACTCCCTCAGTAATTATGTATTTAAAAACTTCATCCTTACTTTTAAAGTGATAATAAACCGTGCCTTTAGCTACTCCGGCAGTTACGGATATCTCATCCATAGTAGATCCATCATAGCCATTGCTAGAAAAAATTTTAATTGCCGACTGAAATATATCTCTTTTTGTTTTATTCATTAATTCACCCCACTTAGCAAGAAATTTATCTTATCTTGATACCTTAATAATAAATAAAATTATAGTCCAAATGTATTAACCAATGTTTCAGTAATTTTACACTATAAAACTATAAATTGAAAGTATTTTTATGTATTATCTATAATTAATAACATTATACACTTATAAAGTATTGAAATCTTATAAATATCATGGATTAATATAGTAATAATGGAGATACTATGATTTATATGTTATAAAAATTCATAAATAAAGGGTGATGAGATGAGAGTACCAAATCATATTGGAGTAATTCCCGATGGAAATAGAAGGTGGTCTGTAGACAATGGACTATCAAAAGATAAAGGATATACCTTTGGACTAGATCCTGGTCTATCACTGTATAAAATTTGCAAAGATTTAGGCGTAAAAGAAATAACTTATTATGGGTTTACTACTGATAATACAAAAAGACCACCCTTGCAGAGAGAAGCTTTTGTTAAAGCTTGTGTGGATGCAGTAAAGCTTTTAAGTACACAGGATGCCGATTTATTAGTAGTAGGAAATAGTAACTCACCTATGTTTCCTAAAGAACTACTTCCTTATACCACTCGAAAAACTTTTGGCAAGGGCGGTATAAAGCTAAACTTTCTAGTGAACTACGGTTGGGAATGGGACCTAAGTAATCTTGATAAAAATAAAAGTAGTAAAAGAAGCAATATATTTGATTGCATAAAAACTAATGATATTTCTAGAGTAGATTTAATTATTCGTTGGGGTGGAAGAAGGCGTCTTAGTGGGTTCTTACCTCTACAATCCATATACTCTGACTTTTATGTTATAGATGACTTTTGGCCTGATTTCAAGCCCGAACATTTATCAACGGCTTTGACTTGGTATAATCAGCAAGATGTAACCCTTGGTGGTTAAATTCTTTTGTAATAGATATATGTTTTAAAACAAACTATATCTATTTTTTTATGTGCTAAAATATGCTATTATTAAATTAAATTTGAATATTTTAATTTTTTTTAAAAACAATTTTTTAAAGGAGTCCTTTATGGTTAATGAAAAAATAAATTGTTATAAATGCATATATTACTATGTAACCTGGGATCCAACCTTCCCTAAAGGTTGTAAATTTTATGGTTTCAAATCTTTGAATTTGCCTTCCATACTGGTAAAACAATCATCAGGGTTATCTTGTGTTAAATTTACACCAAAATAAAAACAACCCAGTATGCAATAAAACCACTATAAAATATAACGTATAAAATAGAGCATAGAACAAAACAGTTAAATTACGCCTGTGTTTGTATGCTCTATTATCTTTTGGAACTTAATCCGTAAATCCTTTGTCTTGTTCAACTATCTCATATGCGTAAGGCTCAATTTGTTCTTGCTTTATGGTGCCATCCTCATTAAGACCTGTAACTATTGTAGGTATATTTACTAGCTTACTTTCTATTCCTTGAATTTTAACATATCTATCTAGTCCATCTTTAAATTTTTCGTATTCCTGGTTGCCTACTTCTCTTCCCTTCATACGTTTCAAATTATGACCTCCTTTTAAATATTATGCTATCCATATATAAATGCTAATATACTTAAAAGATTCCAGATATGATTTCTCGAAATTATAAGATTAAGAAAAGAGGTTCTTTCTAAAAAAATAAAACGCCTTCTAAGCGTTTTAAGCGTTGAAATTATTTTGTTTTATTTATAACCCTGTAAATCACATTAGCTAGATGTTCTATTGTATAAGGTTTTCTTATACACTCTTTAAACCCATAATTCGTACAGTTATCCATTACCGAATTACTACTATATCCACTTACTAGTATTGCATTTACATTTGTATCAAGTTCTAAAAGCGCTGCAATGGTTTCCTTTCCACCCATTCCTCCACGTATAGTTAAGTCTATTATTACCGCATCAAAAGTACTATTCTGCATAATTGAGTTTTTATAGGCTTTAATGGCCTCTTCCCCATTCTTCGCCATTTCTACTGCATACCCCAGTTCCATAAGCATAAGCCTATTAATTTCTCTGATATTTTTATCATCATCCATTACTAGAACTTTACCAGTACCTTGTATCACTTTTTCACATTTAATCTTATCTATATTCACTTCTTCCTCTGAAGCCCTCAAATAAACATAAAAACTTGTACCAACTGCCAACTCAGATTCTGCATATATATAGCCATTGTGCTTAGTAATTATTGAATAACTGGCCGCAAGTCCAAGGCCTGTACCATCATCCTTTGTTGTAAAGTAGGGTTCAAATATTTTTTCTATATTTTCTTTAGGAATTCCCTTTCCCTTATCTTTTATCCGGATCATTATATATTTGCCTTGCTTTATATTATTTTTATTCTTTTCATCTACATATACATTATTAGCACTTACCTCAATATTGCCTCCATTTTGCATGGCTTGCTTAGCATTTATTAATAGATTATTAATAACTTGACGAATTTGTCCTTCATCTACTTTCACAGGCCATAAATCTTGTGCTATTGAAAAATTGCACATATTATTGGAGCCGCTTAATACCATATTAGCGGTTTTCCTAATTAGCTTTTTTATGTATATATTTTTTTTGATTGGTACTCCCTCTTTTGAAAAATTCATTAATTGTTGGTTAAGATCCTGTGCCTGCAAGGTTAATTTTTCAATTTGAGAAAACTTATTATTAATTTTATTATATACTTTATTAGTGCTTATATTTAAATATCTCTTGATAATGTATATGTTTCCTAAAATTATAGCTAATATATTATTGAAATCATGAGCAATTCCTGCTGCAAGAATACTTAGTGAATTTATTTTTTCTAATTTCACTAATTGCTCTTCAAATAAATTTCTCATTTCTTTTGACTTTTTCTGCATTTCTTCCATTGCTTCTAGGTGCACGGTTACATCATTAATAATTAATTTTATTTCATTACAATTATTCTCTGTATCAAGTATCTTTTTATAAATTAATTGAAGGAAGTAATGTGTTTCTTTGGCTACAATTTTTTTTATGAACTCTTGGCGCTTGCACTCACTTTTAATAAACTCTTGGGTTTTTATATTAAGCCATATTGGTATAGCAGTTTTATTTTCATAACTATACTCAAACATGTTTATCTTTTTTAGTATATCTTTTGCTTCACTATTTAAATAATTAACATTAACATGACTATCAAAAGATATTATTGGAACAGGCAACTGCTCATACTCAATAAATATAGCTTCATCTATTAAACCCATAATTTTTAACCTCCTATTTATTAAAAAATAAAATATTTTCATAATATTCAGACATTTATTGATATATTTAATTAAACTCAAATATAAATATAAGAGCATTATACCATTATTTGTATTGATTTTCATCTATTTGTTTTATAATCGAAAACTTTTTTATTAACTATAAAAGAAAATAGCGCTAAAAATGTTTAAAACATTCTTAGCGCTATTTCGCTCTTAAAGGTGTCTTCAATTTTAAAAACCAATCTATATATTTACTTGGCTATAATTTGATTTACTGACCTTGAACCGTTATATTCTAAGCCTTCAATAAAATTATAGGTATATTTTTCATTAGAATTTTCAATAAATGCTTTAATCCAAATATGTCGAAGATTATAGAATACATTTACATCTCCATTCACCATTTCCCAATATTTTTTATGAATACAGCTTGTGGTTTCCCATTCTAATATGTTATTTTCTGATTTTATAACCCTTGTTACCCTATCACAAGGCATACCTTCTAACAAATAAATATTAAGAGCATTATATAATTCTTCTGCTCCTTCTGGCATTTCTTTTGCTTTTAAGGTTTCTCCGACAGTTTTACCTTGCTTATTAAAACTTAACATAGCAATAGCTTCTGCTTCTTCTCCATACTTATTAATCATTTCTGTTATTACAAATGCTGTTCTAGTTTCAACTTTGCTAATTTTATCTTGTAACCACCCATGTATATTTGATTTATCAATTATATCCTCTATACTTTTCGTGGTATCTATGGGGCTACCGTAAGCTAGGGACTTCTCACCCACCTCTTTTGCAATGTCACTGTATTTATCTATATAAACTTCTTTTAAGTCTTTCTCTAATTCCTCTGCTAATATAATTTTATTAAATAACCAGGTATGAATAGGTGCTAAAAAAGCGCTCATTATTATTCCTCCTTCTCTACATTCTTAATTTTCTATATCTATTTATTCTTTTAATCTATATATCAATAATAATGCATAGAGCTTAAAATCACAGTAACTTATGTTACCATTTAAAATATTACTGAAGTTAATTACTATTATAGCAATGATTAATTATAAATCTTTCTTAAAAATAAAAAGAGCTGCTAGCTCTTTTTATAAAACCCATTTATTGAAAATCCATTTTATTATTCATCAAATCTTATTGCAGATTTACGTTTTTGCTTCTTCATATCAGAAGCTTCAATAGTTTCTGGCTTTTTAGGCTTATTATCTTTTTCTTTTGCTGGCGACTTCATTTCTTTATATGGCATAAAATCACTCCTTTATTATGTATTTTTTACTTTTAACATAATTTTATTCATACATTTATTTTTATTTTATGTATTTTTGAGGATTTTGGGCCTCTCCATTTTTTCTTACTTCAAAATGTAGATGAGGTCCTGTACTATTACCAGTACTTCCCACTTCTCCTATTTTTTCTCCGAGCTTTACAACTTCACCCTTTTTAACATTAATAACGCTACAATGTGCATATGTAGTTTCTATTCCCTCTCCATGATCGATTTTTATTACATTACCATAGCCATCCTGCCATGCTGCATAAGTAACTGTGCCATCTAATACAACGTTTATTGTTGCGCCAAAAGCCGCCGCTATGTCAACTCCTTTATGCATTTTCCCCCAGCGCATACCAAAGTTTGAACTTATACTACCTCTTGACGGGGTATTCATATAGTTAAGCCCAAGTATTATGGGTTTATAATTCCCCATAAATATTTCTTTATTTTGAACCGGTTTTATAATTTCCGACTTTAAAACCTTTTCAGATACCCTCTTGTTGTTCTGGACTATTACCTCAGTAGTAACCTGTTTAATGCCCTCTTTACCTTCATGTTGAATCTTTTTAACACCATTCATTAATGTACCGGTGGATTTTATAATTGTAGTAGGGTATATTACTTGTTGTTTACTTATATTCCCTACGGTTTTGATATTTATAAAGGGTACTTGAGCTCTAGTGTTATATTTTATTAATTCCCTCACAATTTCAGAATTTTCATATAAATTCCCCATTTTAACCACAACAGATTCATAACTGATTTTATTTACTATTTCTATTTTTGTAATACTATTTAGCTTAGCTTCATTAGAGTAATAGTCTTTTACAGAATCCAAAATCTCTTTTCCTTGATTTTCGGATCTCACATATGCTATTTTCCTATTATCTGATTTCATTAGAAATCCATCCACTACTATATTGAATTTTTTTAACATTATATTCTTAAGGTTATCCCCACTCATAAACATAGCAACATCATCTACATTTTCACTATCTACAGTGAAATCTTCTTTTATAATTACATTTTTATATTTAGACTTAATTTCATTCTGTAATTGTTTATATGCTTTATTAAATTCCCTCTTACTTTTTACATAGGTTATTGTACTTTTCCCTATAGAAACCTTATAACCATTAAACCTATAAACGTTAAAATACATAATAGTAGCTGTAAGTATAAGTGTTATGAGTATAACACTTATTTTCATTTTGTTTCTCTTTATAATATTCAATATTATACCTCCTATGGCACTTACTTAATATGCCCTATATGGCTAATTTTAAACATTATTGAAATATATTTTTTTAAATCTATGTTTAACTATATGGTATACTATACTTTGGATAATAAAATTTTTATAGACTGTGATCTTAAATATAATGTACATACTATAAATAAATTGCAATTTTTCTATTTAAAATCATATTTCTATAATATAAAAAGAAAGGTAGTGACTTTATGAGCACTTTCATGTTTAAAAATGAAAATTATAAATATACTCCTGTGAGTAATATTTTTATTGATAAGTTTATGCCTAGAGCTAGGGGAGAATTCGTTAAAGTATACCTTCTTGGGCTAAAATATTGTGCATCCGGAGAAATAGGTGCTACGTCTTCAGTTATAGCCAATACCCTTGGGCTTCTAGAAACTGATGTTGTTAATGCTTGGAACTATTGGAATGATGAGAGTCTAATTAAAATGACTCCCATTGACAATATGGGCAATTTTAACATTGAATTTTTAGATTTATTAGATGTTCCTGATGAAAATATAAGAAATATAAATTTACTAGAGGAATTAACCAATTCTTCAATAAAAGGTATGCTTCAAGATATTGAAAAGCTATTAGCTAAACCTCTTTCGCCAAAAGAAATGACTATGTACTTAAGCTGGCAAAAGGATTATAGTTTTTCACCAGAGCTAATACTTCTCTTAATTCAATATTGTGTATCAAAAGGTAAAGTTGACTATAGATATATTGAAACTATTGCAATTGCATGGCATGATGCTAACATTAAAAATATTGAAGATGCCCAATCCTATATAAAAAAACATGAGGATAAATGGATAAATATTAGAAAAATATTAAATTACCTAGGAATAAAGGCCCCAGAAATAATGAAACCTCAAGAACAAATATTAGATAAATGGATAAATGTTTATAAATTTTCGCTAGAAGTAATATTTAAAGCTTGCGATATCTGTTTTGATAGACTGGGCCGAGCTGATTTTAAATACATTGATGGAATTTTAAATAGTTGGTTTAAAGATGGTATAACCTCACTGGAGGATATTGAGAAAAAAGATAAAAAGCGAATACTTTCTACTAAAGGCAATACTGCTGGTGGAAAACCTGCCAAAGGAAGTTTTAATGATTATGAACAAAGAGCCTATGACTTTGATGAGCTAGAAAAAAAATTACTAGGATGGGATAATAATGATTAAAGGATATCAAACGAAAATATTAGCTTTATATGATAGGGTAAGAGAAGAAGAAGAGAGTGCCTTTAGAACAAGAAAAACTCACATAGAAAAAACTCATCCTGAAATTATTGAATTGGATCACAAAATAGGTAAGCTATGTATAGAATTATCTATTAGTGCACTAAAAAGCATACACAATAGAGATGAATATTTACGTGATCTAAGAGAAAAAATAGTAGATCTAAGAGTTAAAAAATCTGAACTATTAGTTTCTAATGGTTTTGATATGGAATACTTGAATTTACATTATAGATGTAATAAATGTAAAGATACCGGTTTTCTTGGAAATAATAAATGCTCCTGTTTTAAGCAAAAGGTTATAGATGTCTATTACACTGGTTCTGAACTTCGCGGCTTGTTAAAAGATCATAATTTCGATAATTTTAAAATGGATTATTATCCTTCTAGAAAAAGTGAACATGCATCAGAATCTCCAAAAAAGAACATGGAAAAGATCTTATCTACGTCTATGAGCTTTTTAAAGAATTTTCACACCTCTGATGAAAATTTATTATTCTACGGGGGGCCTGGCACAGGAAAAACTTTTCTGTCTCACTGCATTACAAAGGAATTAATGGACAAAGGCTCTTTTGTAGTATATAGGACTGCCGAAGAATTGATAAAAGGTTTAAAAGAAATTCGGTTTAATGGGGACAACTCTTTAGAAGAGCTATTGATAAATTGTGACTTACTTATAATAGATGATTTGGGTACTGAGCAAATTTCAGATTTTACTAAAATGGAAATGTTTAATCTGATTAACACAAAGTTATTAAAACAAAAGAAAATGCTAGTGTCTACTAATTTAACTCTTGAAAATTTATTACATACCTATTCTGAAAGAATAACTTCTAGATTACTTGGTAATTTTACCGCTTGCAAATTCTTTTGTGACGATATAAGAATAAAGAAAAATTTGAGTAAACCAAAATAATATAAATATTTCTACAATATTAAAAAAGCACATATTACTACACAGATGCATTAGTCTTCATGAATTAATTCTAAGACTAATTTAAATGCATTTTACGTAATGTGTGCTTTATTCTTTTTTATAAACTTTGAAATTGTATTAATAATTATAAATTATTAATACAATTTGTAAAAACTAATTTATTTTGAAATTTTAACATATGAACTATAAACATATCCTACTTTACCATTATAAGAAATCTTAATCCACTTGTTTGTCATTCCTAACACTTCAAGCTTTGTCCCTTTAGTAACATATCCAATAACCTTAGTTTTTGCTAAAGCCCCACTTCTAACATTAAGAGCATATGAAGTTACTACCCCGTATGTTTTACTTACTTTTTCCTTTACTGGCGCTGGTATTTCAGGCTTAACTACCACTGGCTCAGGATTCATAATTGCATTTAACTTATGGTAGAATTCACCCTTACTAATTCCAGAAGTAAATTTTCCTGGCTCTATATTTGCCTTCTTGCATAGCTCACTTATTTCATCCAGAGGTGTAGCATCCTTAATATTTATTGATGCTATATTTGTATATTTTCCATCAGCTGTTTTTTCTACTTCAAGTACTCCGGAATTTACAAGTTTAACTATATCTTTTCTTTCTAATGAAGTTGTATCAACACCTAGTATCCTCCAGTTGTCTTGAATACTTGATGTTATAGTACCCTTTTTAACTTCTTTTATATATTTAATTGCAAGATTCCTTATTGTTCCTTGTTCCTCACCAAAAGCAGTTTTATCTGTTGAACTCCAAAGCTTCTTAAAGGTTTTTCCTTCAAATACTCCACCTTTTCCTATTAATGCCTGCATTCTATAATCATTCATGCCAAGCTTCAGAACTTCATCATTTTTTATTGTAGTTCCATTCATATGTCTTAAATTTACTATTCTGCTTCCTTCTTGCTTTGTAATGTCTATTTCATATTTAACTCCACCAAACATATCATTTGTACTATATTTTGATGCACGCCTATTACTATTAAAACTTACAGTAACATCTCCAGGCTTAGTTGAGTTAAAGTAGCCAGCAGACCACTCCATATACTCCTTCAAATCTTTACCTGTTAATTCAAAGACCGTTACTTCTCCACCTGCATACTGATAATTATATGAAATATCCTTTTTCTTTATTGGTCCAACATTAAGCTTTGCTTTATCATTATCAATTTGCATTCCTACTACATCGGCTTTACTATAGTAAAGCATAACTTGTTGAAAGAAATCTGCTAGAGGCGTTTGCTCTATCTGTACCTGGGGTATGTCCTTTATTTCATTTGTTGGAACAAGATCTATTCCTTTCAACTGCCCAACAACTGTATTCGCATCCGCGCGAGCGATATTATGATATGGTTCAAGAGACTTTTCAAGTCCTTTATCTGATTGAATACTACTATCAATCACTATAGCCTCACTAGATTTTTTATCTAATTCAATTTTTCCATTAACCTTCTTAAATGATAAATCTATTTTTGATAAAGCCGATCCATATTTATTAGGTTCAGTAATTAACACTCCATTTATGGTTTCTTGTTTAACAAGCTTATGCATGTGCCCTGCTACAATAGCTGTTAACTCTGGACAAGCATTTGCGATATCTCGTACACCAGTACCTGCAATATTGTTTTCATTATCAATACCCATATGCATAACCCCTACCATCGCATCAACTTTGCCCTTTAGTTCATTAATTACCTTTTTAGTTTCATCTATGGGACTCATTACTTTAAGTCCTTTTAGATGATCAGTTCCCGCTTCAAACTGAGTAATTAGTGGAGTATCCATTCCGATTAGGGCAATTTTAACCCCTTCTTTTTCAATAATTGTATATGCGGGAGCAAATCTGCTTCCATCCTCTTTATAAATATTTCCTGAAATAGCCTTTCCATTAAACTGTTTAATTGCAGTACCCAGCACATCAAGTCCAAAGTTAAACTCATGATTACCCATATTCCATACATCGTAACCCATTTCATTCAGTGCAATCATAGCTGGGTGCTTTGGCGAATTATTAAAAAGTTCAGCAGAGTTGTCTTGAATTAAATCTCCCGCATCTACTAAAATTGTGTTTGGATTCTCATTTCGAATTGATTTGATTTTTGTATAAATTTGTGTCAAACTGCCTGCCATACTTTGTGCATCCATTGAATAATCCCATGGCATATATCTTCCATGAATATCTGACGTTCCTAGAATTGTAATCTTTACGGTGCCTGTTGTTTCCACAGCATTAACTGCTCTTGGTGCAATAGTGCTAAAAAGATTAAATAGCATAAGTACCCCAATAACCATACTAAGAGCCTTTTTGTTCCTTTTATACATTTTTATCCCCCTCATTTTACAATAATTTTACATATTACATGTAATACTTTTGTAATACTTATTATACCACTTATGGTAGCTTATTAATAATTATAATTAAAAGTATTACTGTCTGTAATTTTGCAAAAAATAAAAAAAATCCTAAACAAATGTTTAGGACTTTTTTGGAGCTAGCAATAGGAATCGAACCTACAACCTGCTGATTACAAGTCAGCTGCTCTACCGTTGAGCCATGCTAGCAGGCATATGGCGACCCAGAACGGACTCGAACCGTCGACCTCCGCCGTGACAGGGCGGCACTCTAACCAACTGAGCCACTGGGCCATATATGGTGGGAACAACAGGGTTCGAACCTGTGACCCTCTGCTTGTAAGGCAGATGCTCTCCCAGCTGAGCTATGCTCCCATATATGTTTTATTGGTGACTCCTAGGGGAATTGAACCCCTGTTACTACCGTGAAAGGGTGGTGTCTTAACCTCTTGACCAAGGAGCCATATTAATTTATTGTGTTGTGTTTTTTTTGGAGCTAGCAATAGGAATTGAACCTACAACCTGCTGATTACAAGTCAGCTGCTCTACCGTTGAGCCATGCTAGCTAAAAAAACATGGCGACCCAGAACGGACTCGAACCGTCGACCTCCGCCGTGACAGGGCGGCACTCTAACCAACTGAGCCACTGGGCCATATATGGTGGGAACAACAGGGTTCGAACCTGTGACCCTCTGCTTGTAAGGCAGATGCTCTCCCAGCTGAGCTATGCTCCCATATATGTTTTATTGGTGACTCCTAGGGGAATTGAACCCCTGTTACCACCGTGAAAGGGTGGTGTCTTAACCGCTTGACCAAGGAGCCATACTAAATTGTTACTTTATTTATCATGTGCTTCCGTCTCGCAACCCAACATAAACTATAATACATAATTTTTCTTCAAGTGTCAACATATTTCCATGTTTTTATTTATTTATTTTTTTATATAATCCACGAATCCAATAAATTCAGTGGTTTCTCATATAAATAAAAGGTAGTCCATCACGGTGAATACTTACCTTGTTGCCAACTAGTGCTAAACATTTACTTTGATTTTATAACATAAAATAAAAATTAATATTAAAGGGCGCAGTTTTAGGGTAAAATTGTAGATAGCACACTCGATATTATAAATATATTTTTTCTCGAAGGGAGAGATTTACTTGAAACATTCTCTTATAATAGTCGGCGGAGGTGCCGCTGGTTTAACCTCTGCACTTATAGCAAAAGATTTTGGAATAGATGTAGCCATTATTGAAGGAACTGATCGAATAGGCAAAAAAATATTAACCACCGGTAACGGAAGATGTAACATTAGTAATGAAAACATAAATACCAATAGATACCATAGTGAAAATCCATATTTCTTTGAGCATACACTAAATTCTTTTAGCCTAGTGCAAACTATAGATTTTTTTAACCGTTTAGGCATACCTTTAGTTACTTTAGATGGCGGCAAAATGTTTCCTATGTCATTGCAAGCCTCATCAGTCATTGATATACTACGCTTTGCAATAGAAGAAAAACATATTCCTGTGTATACAAACACAAAAGCTAAAGAAATCACTAAAAATAAAAATGGTTTTAAAATTTCCACCATGGATAGTGACACATATGAGTGTGATAAGTTAATTATTGCTACAGGAGGTAAATCTGCCCCTAAGACAGGTTCTGACGGTTCTGGTTACACCCTGGCTAAACAATTAGGCCACAGTGTAACTTCGCTGGTACCGGCCCTTGTACAGCTTAAATTAAACTATAATAGGTTAAAGGCACTATCTGGAGTAAAATTCGACGGTTATGCAGAAATATTTATAAATGGTGAATATGTCCAAAAGGAATTTGGAGAAATACTTTTCACTGATTATGGCATCTCTGGTCCTCCTATTCTTCAACTTAGCAGGACTGTTTCTTATGGTTTATCTAAAAATACTAAAGTTTCTTTAAAAATTGATATGTTACCAACTATTACTCCTGAAAATCTAAAAGAATTTTTAGAAAGTCATTGGTCACTATTTGGAAGTCGTAGTATTATTGATTCATTTATTGGAATAATTCATAAAAAAATCATTCCAATAATTTTAAAACAAGTTAACATAGAAGATTTTCATAAACCTTGCTCTGATCTAAACTTAGAAGAAAAAAATGCTATATATGCACTGTTAAAGCAATGGCAATTTGAAGTTTCAGGCACCAATTCTTTTTCCAATGCTCAAGTCACTGCAGGAGGCATTAATACAAAAGAAATTAACCCACAAACTCTAGAATCAAATATTGTACCCAATCTATTTTTTGCTGGAGAAATATTAGATGTAGATGGAGATTGCGGTGGTTATAACCTCCAATGGGCCTGGAGTTCTGGTGCTATTGCAGCTATTAATGCATCTAAATAGTGACTCATCCTATTCCTAGTTAAGAGTTTTTTCTTAGATTATGCTATAACGAAAAGTATATGTTGCTGGAATGCTTTCACTTCGCTTAGTAATTCTAAAATTTATTTTACTTATATCTGCTAAAAATCACAAACTCGCTATCGCTCAAACATGTGATTTTCTTTACGCATCTATAAATAAAATAAATTAAGAATTACTAAAGCTTGTTACAATGCATTCTGCGCAACATATACTTTTGTTAGCATAATCCAAGAAAAAATACCCAATTTCGAAAATTACTATTATAAATCCCTTTCGAATTAATCATTTTCCACCTCTATAAAACTCTTATTGCCTTTTCGAAAAAAGATTATATATATTTTTGTATACAATTCCACATTCCGATAGTCTTAAGTAGCTTTAGAGGGAGGTTAAAATGAATGACGATGTTATTACGCAATTATATATAAGCCAAATGAGTATTATTTACAAATATCTCGTAAAGCTTGGCTGTTCAAAGCAAGAAGCTGAAGATATCGTTCAAGAATCCTTTACTAGGGCTATGGAGCATATGGATGGTGTGAGATTAGAAAAACTTCGTTCTTGGCTATTTACTGTAGCCATTAATGTTTTTAGAACCTTTAAAAAAAGAAATAACAGATTAAGTTTCTCTTTGGATGAACAGCAGTATTGTAATAATTTTTATAGTGATGACGAAGTTGAAACCTCAATATTAGTAGTGGAAAAAGGTACGTATATTAAACAAACATTAGAAAGTTTAAAGAAGCAATATAAAACTTTACTGCTTATGAAATACCAGGCAGACTTAAGCTATAAACAAATTTCTATATTACTTGGCATCCCTGAAAATACAGTTAAGACTTATCTTTACAGGGCAAGAGAAGAATTCAAGGAAAGGTGGAGGGAAAATTATGAAAGAAGATAATATAGAGTTTTTACTTGATGATAAAAAACTAAAAAAAGCATACAATAAATCAAAATTTCTGAGTACTATTAGAATACTTGTAATAGTTATTCTTGTGATGATACCACTATATGCAGTGTTTACTAAGGTTAATGTTATGGTTACTTTTAAAATCGGGACTGAATATTATGCTGAAGTTGAAAAAATGCTTGAGATTACAAAACCTAATACCTATATTAGCAAAGCAAATGATGATATAGGTTTTTTTGGTGCAAGTGGTCAATATACAGTCTCTAAAAAAATTGGCAATTGGAAATCTGTAGATATATATAATAAAAATAGCAGTTATGGATTAGTAAATATTAAAGGGCCAAATCGCATTCTGTCTTCAAATAGTGGTGGACAAAAGGCAGGTGAGTGGCCAGTTAATTTTGATAGTTCAGGCAATTTAACTATGATGGCCTTTCACCCGGATGTTAAGTACAAGGAATATAGAAATGATTTAGCCTTACTTAACAAAGTAAGTTCTGACTCACTATTAGAGATGACTTTATCCTTTGATAAAAAATATAAAATTAATGAAGTTTCAGGTATTCTACCAAAAGTTCAAATATCTGAGCTACTAATCGATGGTTATACAGATGAGGAATTGGAAAAATATAAAAAGGAAGCCTCCCAAAATGATGGAAAAGCCACATTTATTTCAGAGTACTATTTTATAGGATTTGAGGGTTCTAGATGGTTTAATTATGAAGCTAATGAAGTATCAAACAATTACAAGAAGTATATAGATAATCTCCAGTTTGATTTCAAGGATAAGTATTATAAAAATAAATTTAGTAATATATATTCTATGCTAAAAAATAAAGATCAATTAGAAGCAAATAAAGTAGATATAATAGGCGTAGTGGTTTATGGTAGTCCAGAGGAATTAAAGCAGTTAAAGTCAAATCCACATATAAAGGCATCAAGTGTCGGTATTATAACTAAGGATATAATTTTTAAATGATTGCGGACAAACATCGAAAATATGATTTTCTTATAAGAAAAAATATATTACAATAAATATTGACATTAAAATACAATGGGTATATAATAGCAACAAAGTAAAGACTATGAAGAGGATAAGTAAATAATTTACTGTTTTAACAGAGATAGAAATCCATCGGCTGAAAGGTTTCTAAGGCAAGTATTATTGAAAACCACCTCTGAGTTGAGTACTGAATTTTAGTAAGTATCTCCGCAAACCAGCGTTAAAGGTATCGAGTGATAGTAATACACATTTTTTGTGCATTGTTGTAATTTGGGTGGAATCGCGAGTATACTCGTCCCTTTTTTAGGGACGAGTTTTTTTGTTTTTATTAATTTTATATCATAAAGCATTGAAGAGGACGAGTAAATAATTTACTGTTGTAACAGAGAGCGAAACCCATCGGCTGAGAGGTTTCTAAGGCAAGTATTATTGAAAACCGCCTCTGAGTTGAATACTGAATTTTAGTAAGTATCTCCGCAAACCAGCGTTAAAGGTATCGAGTGATAGTAATACACATTTTGTGGATTGCTATAATTTGGGTGGAATCGCGAGTATACTCGTCCCTTTTTTAGGGACGAGTTTTTTTGTTTTTAATAATTTTTTTATATAAGAGGAGGAAATATTTATGTTAAATATTATGTTAAAGGATGGAAATGTTATTCAAATTGAACAAGGTGCAAAGGTTTATGATATTGCTATGAACATTAGTCCAGCACTAGCTAAAAAAGCTTTGATTGCAAGAATAAATGGTAAAGCTACAGAACTTATGACTGAAATAAATTGTGATTGCGACCTAGAAATCTTAACGTTTGAAGACATTGAAGGTAGATTGGCATTAAGACATACTGCAGCTCACGTGCTTTCTCAAGCAGTAAAAAGGTTATATCCAAATGTTAAGCTTGCTATTGGTCCTGCAATTGACAATGGGTTTTACTATGATTTTGACTCAGAAGAAACATTTACTCCAGAAATTCTAAAAAAAATAGAAAAGGAAATGGAGAAGATAGTTAAAGAAGGGTTTAAGCTTGAAAAATTTGTGCTTTCAAGGGAAGAAGCTATAAAGCTTATGCTGGAAAAAGAAGAACCATATAAAGCTGAATTGATTAATAATCTACCTGAGGGAGAAATTATATCCTTTTATAGGCAAGGAGAGTTTGTTGATCTTTGTGCAGGTCCACATGTTCCATCCACTTCATATATTAAAGCATTTAAGCTTTTATCTATTGCAGGAGCTTACTTTCGAGGTGATGAAAATAATAAGATGCTTCAAAGGATATCTGGAACAGTATTTACTAAAAAAAGTGAATTAGATGCTTACATTACTATGCTTGAAGAAGCAAAAAAGAGAGATCACAAAAAGCTAGGAAAAGAGTTAAAACTATTTTCATTTATGGAGGAAGGACCAGGATTTCCATTTTTTCTACCAAATGGTGTTGTTTTAAAGAATAATTTAATTGAATATTGGAGAGGTATTCATAAAAAATCTGGATATGTAGAAATTGAAACTCCAGTAATCTTAAACCGAAAGCTTTGGGAAACTTCAGGACATTGGCACCACTTTAAAGAAAATATGTATACAGTTAATATTGATGAAGAAGAGTTTGCAATTAAGCCAATGAACTGTCCAGGCGGTATGCTTGTTTATAAGTCAGAACCTCATTCTTATAGGGATTTACCTATAAGAGTAGGAGAATTAGGTAGAGTACACAGACATGAGCTGTCGGGAGCTATAAATGGGCTTATGAGAGCAAGGGCGTTCACTCAGGATGATGCTCATATTTTTATGCTTCCGCAGCAAATAAAAGAAGAAATAAAGGGTGTAATCCGACTTATAGATGAAGTTTACTCAAGGTTTGGATTTAAATACAGTATTGAACTTTCAACACGACCAGAAAATTCTATGGGAAGCGATGAGGAGTGGCAAATAGCAGAAAGCTCCCTTGCTGCAGCATTAAACGAGATGAATATGCAATATAAGATAAATCAGGGTGATGGAGCATTTTATGGTCCAAAGATTGATTTTCATTTAGAAGATAGTCTAGGTAGACGTTGGCAGTGTGGAACTATACAATTAGACTTTCAACTTCCTCAAAGATTCGATCTAAACTATATCGGTAGTGATAGTGAAAAGCATAGACCAATAGTTATACACAGAGTAATCTTTGGAAGTTTAGAGAGATTCATAGGAGTATTAATAGAGCATTTTGCAGGTAAGTTTCCAACTTGGATTGCACCTGTACAGGTAAAAGTATTACCTATTTCAGAAAAATTTGCTGATTATGCAAAGAATGTTGCAGACCTCCTTAACGAAAATAACATCAGAGTAGAATTTGACAGTAGGGTAGAAAAAATTGGTTATAAAATTCGCGAAGCAAGAAATGAGAGAGTACCATATATTTTAGTTATAGGAGAAAAAGAGCAGCAAGAAGGTAACGTTTCTATGAGAAGTAGGAAAAATGGAGATGAGGGGAAATCTTCCTTGAGTGAATTTATTGCAAGGGTTAAATATGAAATAGATAATAAAATTCTAGAAGTTTAACAACAACTAACAAAATATAAAATTATGGGAGGTTATTTTATGTATGCGGTAGAATTATTTCTAAACGAACAATCTGATTTATATGTAAGAAGTATTTGGGATGAGCTAAGTCATGAACACATAGATTCAAGTCTAAAAGACATTAAAGAAATATGTCCCCATATAGCCTTGTCAGTATATGAGGATATAGACATAGTAGATTTTACTGAAGAATTTCTAGTCTTTAAAGCTAACTTTAAACCTATTAATACTTGTTTTGATATACTTGGAGTGTTTCCCGTAACTGGTACTTGTTTCTTAAAGCCTACTGTAACTGAAGAATTATTAAATATTCATAGTAAATTTCATGAGCAATTTAGAGCTTTCAATGAAAAATCCAATTCCTATTATTTACCAGGACATTGGAACCCTCATTGTACACTAGCCATAGGATTAAGCGCTGAAGAGCTTAAGGGTGTATTTAATTTTTCATTGGATAGATTTAAACCCTTAAGGATTACCTTAAATGATGTGGGATTGGTTAAAATAGATTTTAAGGATGGTAAATGTGTAAGTAGTATTAGAATAGGTTAATAAATCTAAATAGATTTATTAACCTAGGAAACAATAATGACTTATAATTTTTTCTTAGATTATGCTAACAAAAGTATATGTTGCTCAGAATGCTAAAGTTTAGAATTACTTGGCGACGTGAAAGCATTCCAGCAACATATACTTGACCTTATAGCATAATCTAAGAAAAAAATCTTAAATCCAAGTACTTTCTAATAGTGTGAGCTCAGTACCCTCTTCATTTATGATTTTATGTCTACATATTATTTTGTTTTCTTCTCTTATAACTTCTGTGCTTACTTTTATGATTTCTCCATAGGTTGTTTCCTTTTCGTAGGTTACCTTAATATTCTTTAATTCACAATTTAGTACTACATCCTTTGGCACCGTTTCTAAAGCCCAAGCAACATATTTAACATTATTAACATGCATATTCGTATCAATATCACTATACCTAACTTGGAAGCTTTTCTCGCTATCCACTATCTTTATTGATTTTATGTCCTCAATCTCTATAGGTGTATCATTGCTTTCATCTATACCATATGTCGCATACATATCTTTCATAATTCTTATTGGACGCCTTCTATCTGTATTTATTAAAATCCACACAGAACTGGCATATCCTATTTTATCTCCTTCTGCATTAATAATTTCATATTTCCTATAGGCATAGAATTTTCTGAAGGAATATGGAAAAGTTTTCACCCTTATAGTTTCGTTTAATAGAGGATATGACTCCATTGTTATGTCCCATTTATATAGCACCCAAGCCATCTTCTTCTCTTTAAGATGCTCTATTCCAACACCCAATATTTCACTTTGGTACATTGCCATATCTCCAAGATAATCCACAATGCTTGTAATTAAAGCTCTCTTATGAATATCTACTTCATAATAATGAATATTGTAATTTCTTTCTGTAACCACTGGAATTCTAGTCATACTTTACCTCCTATTATTGTCGTTTTTGAGAAACAATTATTTTTTTATGTAATTTTAGTTTCTTTATGTTAAAATAATATCAAACTAATATAGTAAACATTTATTAGCTTAATCACATACCTTTCATTCTACTACAAAATTAAAATTAGAGTAATATTTCATATAAATTTTTTTTTATTATTGTAATTTTTATTAAATTAGTGATAAAATATTGTTGTCGGTATTCATAATGAAACTGAACTATTAATAAAGACTTGATTAAAATCGACTTATATCCTTATGGAATAAGAGCGGAGGGAAAAAAATGATTAATAATTCTTTTGAAAAGAGAAGGGTAAAAACACATCAACTTACAACTATCGGTATGCTATCAGCTATCTGTGTAGTCCTCGGATTAACTGGGTATGGTTTTATTCCACTGCCTGGCGCAAAAGCTACTATCATGCATATTCCTGTTATTATAGGTTCTATATTAGGTGGACCTATGGTTGGAATGACTATTGGATTAATATTTGGAGTATTTAGCATTATGCAAAATATTATGGCTCCAAATATACTATCTTTTGCTTTTATAAATCCTCTAGTATCTGTATTACCAAGGGTTCTTATTGGTCTTACTTCTTACTATGTTTATAAGCTAAACTTTATTAAAAAAGATAGCCTAAAAATTGGCCTAGCTACTGTTATTGGCTCTTTAACTAACACTTTTGGTGTACTTACTATGATATATATTTTATATGCAGCTAAATTTGCTGTTTCTAAAGGCATAGACCCTTCCATTGCTGCCAAGACCATTTATGGTATAGCAGTGATAAATGGTGTCCCAGAAGCTATAATAGCCTCTATAATCACCATACCCGTAATACTGTCCATTAAAAAGATAAAAAAATAAAGCAAAGACACTTAGCATTTGCTAAGTGTCTTAATTTTTTTATGCGTTTAATTTAGTCATTAATGCTTCTAAATCAAGACCATGAACCATCGCTGCTTCTTCTAATGTTTCAGCTTGTGCTGAAGGACATCCTACGCAACCCATTCCAAATCCCATTAGTACTTCAACTGATTCTGGTTTTTGTCTTACAACTTCACCTATTGTCATATCCTTAGTTATTATCATAGTATCTACCTCGCTTTTTTTTAATTTGAAATAATTATATCAGAACTCGACTAACAAATAAATAGATTTATTTAACTTTAATTATCATTCTCATTCTCATTATGATTATATTGTATATGCTTCTATTTTACAAGTACGCACTTTTTTAATCTTTAGTATATACATGTATACCTTAAAACTATTTCCACAATACTTATAATTCCCTATAACATATAATACATACCTATTACAAAGATTACCTTTACAATAGGTATGTCTATATTCTATATTTCAGTTAATATCATTGTTTGATCTCTTTTAGGTCCTACTGATACTATTGAAACTTTAACTCCTGTAAAGTCTTCAATTCTCTTTATGTATATTTTTGCATTTTCAGGAATTTCTTCATAACTTCTTGCATCGGCTATACTTGCATCCCAACCGTCAAACTCTTCATATACTGGCACGCATTTAGCTAAATCCTCGAGACTTGCTGGGAAATAATCTATAACGCTTCCCTCAAATTCATATCCTACACAAATCTTAATTTTTTCAAGTCCTGCTAAGGTATCTATTTTAGTTACAGCAAAGCTAGTAAGTCCTGAAATCCTTGCTGCAGTTTTTAATATAACAAGGTCAAGCCATCCACATCTTCTTGCTCTACCTGTTGTTACACCAAATTCAAAGCCTTTTTCTCGAATCCATTCTCCTACTTCATTATCAAGTTCTGTTGGGAATGGTCCTTTTCCTACTCTTGTAGTATATGCCTTAGCTATTCCTACAGCATTTGTTATCATAGTAGGTCCTATGCCAGCTCCAGTACAAACTCCTCCTGCAATGGTGTTTGATGACGTTACAAAGGGATATGAACCATAGTCTATATCAAGTAAAGTTCCTTGTGCTCCTTCAAATAAAACATTCTTGCCAGATTTTATTGCGTCGAAAATCTTAACTGATATGTCTTTTACATAAGGTCTCATTCTTTCTGCATACTCTAAATACTGAGTGTATATAGTATCAAAATCTAAAGCTTTTCCACCCAATACTTTTGTTATTATATCATTCTTCATTGATAAACTAGTTTTAAGCTTTTCTTTGAAAACATCCTTTTTCATTAAATCACAAACTCTGATTCCACTTCTTTCAAACTTATCAGTGTAACAAGGGCCTATACCTTTTTTAGTAGTTCCGATATCATTTTCGCCTCTAGCTATTTCATATAAATTATCTAACTCTTTATGGTATGGCATTATAACCTGTGATCTATCACTAATCATCAATCTTTCTGGCGTTATGTTCTCGCCTAGCGCTTCTAAGTAGTCAATTTCTTTAAATAGTGCTTCTGGATCTACAACCACACCATTTCCTATTACATTTAGCTTTTCTTTATATAATATACCTGATGGTATTAAGTGAAGTTTATATTCCTTTTCTCCTACGACTACCGTGTGACCCGCATTATTTCCGCCTTGGAATCTGACAACCACATCAGCTCCCTCAGCAAGATAATCCGTCATCTTACCTTTACCTTCATCTCCCCACTGGGCTCCTAAAATAATAAATGCTGACATATAAATTCCTCGCTTTCTTCATTTCACAACTTTTTAATTACTGTAGTTGTGAAATTATATTGTATCTTATGTTTACTACATATTGAATTATACACTTTTAATATTCATATAACCAATGATTTAGTTTAAATACTCTTAGTCTTCCTTTTTAGCTATGTCTCTAGCTACAACTACACCAGTTGTAGATGCTTGCATTAGTCCTCTAGTTATTCCTGCTCCATCACCTATAGTATATAAGTTACTAACAGATGTTTCAAATTTATCATTTGTACTAATCTTACTAGAATAGAACTTTACTTCTACCCCATAGAGTAGTGTATTTTTACTATACAAACCTGGTGCTATCTTATCAAAAGCCTTTAATGCTTCTACTATAGAAGTTAAGTGCCTTTGTGGCAATACAAAGCTTAAATCCCCTGGTACTGCTGATTTCAAAGTAGGGACAGTAGTTGATTTAGCTAGTCTATCATAATCTGTTCTTCTTCCTTTTAGTAAATCCCCCAGTCTTTGAACCATTATGCCTCCGCCAGTTAACATATTACCTAGCTGAGCTATATATTTCCCATAATCAATAGGTTGATTAAAGGGCTCTGTAAAAGTAGTAGATACAAGCATTGCAAAGTTTGTATTAGTTGTTCTAAGCTTTTGATCTGAGTAACTATGACCATTCACAACTGCGATCTTATTATCATCATAATATTCTGCTGAAACTACTCCACCTGGGTTCATGCAAAAGGTTCTAACCTTATTGTCGAAGGTATCAGAGTAATATACTAATTTTGCTTCATACAAGTCCTTAGTTAGATGATCCATAACAGAATTAGGTACCTCTACGCGAAGTCCAATATCTACTGCATTATTAGTAACCACAATGTTATGTTTTTTGGCTTCATTTGAAATCCATTCTGCCCCACCTCTACCCGGTGCTGCTACAACATACTTTGCATCAACCTTAACCACGCCGTCTTTATTTTTTAATAATATCCCAGTGGCTTTATTATCTTCTATTAAAATATCTTCCACTTCACTAAGTTCCATAAATTCAGTATTTGTATTATCCATTAAATGATGATACATAGATTTTAAAACTTCATAGGCAAGCTCTGTTCCTAAATGCCTTACTGGGCATTCAACAAGACGAATATTATGTTTACTTGCTTCGTATTTAATTTCGTCCACCTTATCGCTATTAAGTCCATATACCTTTTCATTTGCTCCAAATTTTATATATATGTCATCACAATACTTTATTAATTTTTTTGATTCATCTTCAGTTAAATATTCAAGAAGTCTTCCACCCACCTCTGGGCTTAGAGAAAGCTTACCATCTGAAAAGGCTCCAGCACCTGACCATCCAAATGTTATCCCACAAGGATTACATTTAACACATTTGCCATTTTCTCTAGCTGGACATTTTCTTTTCTCAATACTTCTTCCCTTATCAACTATAAGTACACTAAGTTCAGGTTTTTTATTTGTAATTTCTAGTGCCGTAAATATTCCTGCGGGTCCGGCTCCTACAATAACTACATCGTATTTTTTTTTCATTTCACATACCCCCTTGTATTCCTTAAGGGCAGATAACAACTATTAATTGCTATCCCTCCTGCATTACTCTTAGGCAAATAACGATTATTATTTATTATCAGTCCTGTGTTAATTTCGGACAGATAACAATTACAAGTGTTTGTTTACCCACTTAATAGTATCAGAGCGAGATGTTCCAGTCAATACAAAACGCGAATATTAATAATTTATTTTTAATTATAGTTCGTATATTTAAAATGCGAATATATGTTACTCATCCCACAAACCTTCCGTTAATTTTTCTATTTCTTTTTTTCTTTTCGCAGTTTCGGCCTTGTCAATAGTTATAACCTCTGCGATATTAATAACCATACCTTCTTCTACTCCAGTAGGCAATTTTATTTTATGTATATTCATCATTTTTCCATCCCGAAGTTCTACTACAGCATAATCTCCTTCAAATCTATCTATTATTCCCTTCATTCTTATCACCTTATCCAAATATTTTTTATCTATTTATTAATAAAACTCTTATAAATACTTATATTATCTAAGGACCATATTCTTTCTGAAAATTTACCTTCCTCGGTATCCGTTAATGCCTTATTCATATCATACATTCTTGCATCCATTATATCTAAATGATGTAACATCTCCGCTTCCGGTATCATAGGTTTTTTAGGGCTTCCGTATTCCGCTTCATAATGATGAGCTAGCACCATGTGTTGTAATAACATAGATACTTCCTTATCCGCTTTAACCTGGAGACTTGCTGTTTCTATCATTTTAATGCCTTGAACTATATGGCCTATAAGTTGACCTTCTACTGTATACTCGGATACAATCCCAAGCTCACTAGAATTCATCTCATATATTTTTCCAATATCATGAAGTATTATACCTGCATATAATAAATCCATATTTAAAAAAGTATAAATTTCGCCTAATTTCTCTCCTGCTTTAAGCATTGTAGTTGTATGATATAAAAGCCCTGATCTTATAGCGTGATGATTAGACTTGGCTGCGGGGTAATGCATAAGCTTATCTTCATTATCACCTAAAATATTTGTAACTATATTTTGAATATCTATATTTTTGATTTTAGATAGATAATTTAAAATATCATCATACATTTTTTCTGGTGAATATGGTGCCACTGCAACATAATCACAAATGTTAACTTCATCTCTTTCTTCTGATAGTCTTATCATTTCAATTTTTAATTGAAGCTTTCCTCGCCACTCATTTACACTACCTTTAATTTTCACTAAAATATTTTGCTTAAAGGTATTTTCTAATTCTTCATTACATTCCCAGAGTTTAGCATTTATATCCCCTGTGGCATCTCCTAAATTAAAGTCTAAATATTTATTTGTATTACTGTTATTGGAAACCTTGCTATCTACAGATTTTATAACAAAAAAGCCTTCAATCCTATCACCTTTTTTTATTTCACTTATCTTCTTAATTTCCATATTTATCTCCTTATATTGTATTGAACTTATTATATATAATACATTATGCTGATATAAGTGCTTAATATTTCTATATCTATTAAATAAATTACACAACTTAAATATACTCTTTAATTATACATCATTATTGTTTTTCCTCCAATATTATTATAATTTCACCTAAACCATTTACATATTATACATTTACAAAACATACATATTAATGTATAATATGTTATATATTGCATTAATATGTATGTTTTGTTTTTCATAATACGGAGGTAATAAAATGAATTCCTTAAATAAAAAAAAATTTATTATTCTTGATTCTACAGATAGGTGCTTTGATGAACCCTTATCCCAATTACCACAAATTAAAAATCCAATTAAAAACTTTTTTAAAAATAAGCTTGCTGTCACTTCACTAATAGTACTAATAATTATTATCACAATGGTTATTTTGGGACCACTTTTCAGTGATTATCAATATGATAATCGCGATGTATATGCTAAAAACTTTAAACCCTCCCTTGACCATTTGTTTGGTACAGATGGATTTGGTAGAGATATTTTTATACGAGTATGTTTAGGAGGCAGAATATCTTTGCTTATTGGTATTATTACAGCCTCCATTAATTTAATAATTGGAATTATATATGGTGGTATATGTGCATATTATGGCGGTATTGTGGATGATATAATTATGAGAATAGTTGAAATAATATTATGTGTTCCTAATTTAATTATAATTCTTTTAATTTATATGATTCTTACCCCAAGCATAGTTGGTTTAATTATAGCAATGAGTTTAACCGGTTGGTGCACTATTGCCAAAATTGTTAGGGCCCAATTATTGCAGCTCAAAGAACAAGACTATATACTAGCTGCTCATTCACTAGGTGCATCCTCAGCAAGAATTATAAGTAACCATTTAATAGGTAATCTTATTAATACTGCCATAGTTATTATTTCCTTGGAAATCCCTTCAGTTATGCTTAATGAAGCTACTTTAAGTTATTTAGGTTTTGGTGTACAAGCCCCTGATTTAAGCTGGGGGTTAGTCGCTAATCAATCTCAGTTTGCCTTTATATTCTACCCCTATCAAACTTTTATACCCATTACTCTTATAGCCCTAACTATAATTTGTTTTAATTTTATAGGTGAGGGGTTACAAAATGTTTTTGATCCGAAATTTATAAATTAATACAGAATAAGATTCCACTGATGTGCCTATTTTATTTGGAGGTATCTATATGAAAAAAAGAGTTTTTATTATAGTTTTAAGCTTTATGTTTATTGCCATTTCTATTTTTCACTATTCCATGAATTATAAACAAAGGATAAAACCACCTTCTTCTACTTGGTCTAAAGAAGTTTTAATTTCTTCTGGTAATATTACTACAACTCCAAGTATATTAAGGTTTAATGGGAATTTTTTAGTAGCACATAACGATAATAACACCATAAAACTATTATGCTTAGATACTCTTGGTAGACAAAAAAGTGCTAAAACTTTTTCTGCTAAAACTAATCTAACTACTAGCATAGAAATCTTTACAGACGATGAATTTATTTATCTAAGCTGGTTTAATCATAATGATAAAGGTACCTCATTAAATACTTTGAAATTAGACAATAACCTTAATTTAATACAAGAATATGAAGACAAGCAGGTTAAAGAAAGAATCAAATTAGATGATCACGTAATGGCCCTGTCTTATAAAAATACAATCAAATTTATAGATTTAAAATCAAAAAAAAATACTATAATTAAAACAGGCTATGATCCGTCTTATATAGCAGGAACTAAACTTAATGATCAATATCTTATCTCATATATGGAAGGTTCTCAAGGTATTAACTACTTTTATGTAAAAGATGGATTAGCCTCAAACACTAAACTTGCTGGTAAAGTTATTGAATGGAGCAGAGTTAGTTATACCGCTAGCGCTCTTTCTACGGATGGTAAAAATGCATATATGCTTTTAGAATATAAGTATGTAGATCAATTAAATTGTCAAAAGCTTCTTACTTTTTCTCTAGCTAAGGATGACTACACGGTTACAGAGTACACTGAAAAAGTTAATAATAGCCCTTTTTACAATACTATTTCTTTTAAATCTAATAATGCTGCTAAGTTTTTAATTGTTGGTGGTAGAGTATTTGGGAAGAAAGAATTTTATACAAGTATTCTGGAAATAACGCTTGATGGCAACGCTATTTCTAATATTATACCCTTATCTAGATCTAGACATTCTTCTATGTATCCCGCTGTTTATAATGATACTGTAATTTTTTGTGAATTTATAGCTAAGGATAAATTGAATGTTAATATGGTTTCTAGCAGAGAAGATTTTAGGAAAGCTCATAATTTCAATCGAAAATCTGAAGCAATACTTGCATTAAATGATACCTTTGAAAGCTGGATGTTTAGCATGGTATATATTCTTGTCTATGGCTCACTTTGGATAATTCCTTCTATATGTATTTCTTCCATAGCTTCTATGTTTGAATATAAACTTCCAGATAAAAAAAGAAAATTATTATTTGTTTTTGTTTATTCTCTTATAATCTTAATTAAATGCTATTTTGTATACAATATTTCCTTTGATAAATATGCTTCATTTTTACCAAAATTTATTACTTTTCCTATTGGATTTGCTCTATCAGTTATAGTAAGTATACCCTGTTGCATTTATGCCTATAAAAAATACGCGGAAAATTTACAAAATAACGTTGTAGCATTATCACTATCCCTACCGCTAATAATAGATAGTTTACTTACTTTATATATTTTTGTACCTTTTATAAAATAAGATAACGATATCTTCTTTTTTAGCATTATTTATAAATCTAAATATTACTTCACTTAATAGCATAGCAAATACCAAATCCAATACCACATGTTGCTTAACAAATTGGGTAGATATAATTATAAGTATTCCTATTATATTAAAAATAAAACTTATAATTATATTGTTTTCAGTACCATTAATTCCTTTCATAATAATATAAGTTGTTATGACGTGCATACTTGGAAAGCAATTAAAAGGATTATCATATTTATAAATCAAATTTACTAATTTAGATAATATATCTGAACCAGCGACTATTGGTCTAGGCACTGTAGTTTGAAAAATTGCATATATAATATAACATATCACTAGACCAATATTTAAACTAATAAGAGAAGTATAATAAGTTTTACGGTTTTTCATACATAGATATATTAATCCTATAACAATATATCCATACCAGGTTATATATGGTAGTATAAATATTTTTAGAAATGGTATTGTCTGATCTACATTTGTTATTAAACTATTTATATCTCCATCTCCATTATTTAAGAGTTTATAAAAAATAATAGAAACTGCAATAGATGCCATAAAACTTAATGCAATTAAGTCACTTTTTAATTTTTTCATAAAATCTCCTTTCTAAGCTAGCCTTAATCAATATCACTAATTTAAATATATATTTTATATACATTTTCTTCAGTATGTGGATTATTATTCATGTTTTTTTAAAAGTGTCAATTTTTAAGATATAAAAAAAAGCTTAAGTATCGCTACTTAAGCTTTTTTTCTATGTTATAAAATTGGAGCTGAAAAAGGGGATCGAACCCTCGACCTACGCGTTACGAGTGCGTTACTCTACCAACTGAGCTATTTCAGCATATCTAAAGAGGGTTTAATCCTCTTTAGTAGTTATATATATTTTTATTTAATTGTAACCCATTTATATCAGTAAATGAATTAGTAGCAATTGTAATCAGATCAACTAATACCCATATCCCAAAACCGCCAAAGGTTAAAATCATTAAAATTCCTGTACCAATTTTGCCTACATAAAATCTATGAATGCCGATTCCTCCAAGAAAAACACAAAGTAATAGTGCAACTAACCAGTTTTTATCACTAATAGTCCTTACTTCAGTCTTATTCTGTTGAATTAATAAATTGATACCACAGGTTTTACAAAAATTAGATCCATCATCATTTTGAGACCCACAATTATGACAGAACATAAAATCACCCTTTTCACATTATTTTAAATATCATATTCACATTTTATCATATGTGGCCACATTTTACTATATGCATGTCATTTATCTAATTAAAAGGAGTAGCCTGGCCACCACTCCAAACTATAGAGACATATCTTTCACACAATTAAGTTTTTTTCTATAATCATTTTCAATAGAATCTATATCCTTCTCTTGCTGTTCTCTTTTTAGTTTTTTTGCAGTATTGGTATCGTTAACTTGTGGTATTGAATTTGGTGTAGCACTTTTAAAAAGCTCTCCAACTATATTACCTATATATTCTTTAACTTCAGGATTATCTAAAATGTTTGCAATATCTACTGTATCTAATTGCTTAACTTTATTCCCATAGTCCCTGTAAAATCTTAGAGCCTGCTTTATAAGTTTAGAATTATTGATACCCTTCTTCTCCATATTGCTCACATAAGTAATCAAGTCTTTATCTGTATCCTCTCCTAAATTTGATGATACAGTTTTACGGAGTGCTCCCATGATTATTGTCCTGCTTCTGTAGTTGCAGCAGCTTCTTTATTTCCATCTAAGTATTCAAGCACTAACAATTCTTTATATCTTTCAGCAAATAATATAGCATTAGCACATTGAGGATCTTTATTATCTATTAGTTTTGGCGCAGTTTTTTTGAACTCAGTTTGTAAATAGTCTAGTAATAAATCAGCTGGCCCGCCTATTATTCTTATATCTTTACAAGTATTCGGTTTAAAAGAACTATTAATTGAGCTAATTGCTTTCTCTACATAAGGCCTTAACACTAAGTCCTTAATGTCTTGTAATACATTTGTTTCTCCAAAAGGTAGTTCATCGTCTTCTAAGTATTCAATAGCATCTGATATATCATAATTTCCGTCAGAGCCTTCAGCAGAGTTAAACTTAGTAAGCAAGGCTTCTATTGTTGGCTCAAAACCATGTTGAGCAAAACTACTAGCCTTAGTCATTCCAAGCACCTTGTTACCAAATTCATCTTTTTCATATTTCCATTGAGATACATCTAAAGTACCACCACCAAAGTCAAGTAACAACATTGGATAATTAAACATTTCCATAGTCTCCGCACTTAATGTTCCACCTTGTTTAAATACTTGTACATCTAATATTTCAATATCATATGTTATATTGTTTATTGTTATGGATTGTCTTTCCATCTTCTTGATTTCATTTTTAAGTGGAATACTGTGATCTATATAGTATTCCGCAGGAAGTCCCACAGCAAGTCTTACCTTTATCTTAGTATCACCTTTAAAGCTTAGTGCAATAGCATTAAGTAAGTTCAACTTATAATGATCTGACATGTATTTGTTAGATTCCATATTAAGTTTACCTTCTTTGTTACCTACTGTATAAAACTTCCCATTCCAAGTGACATTACTTATTCCAGTAGCCCTTGACCCATGCTTACTTACAGAAGATACTCTACTAGCAAATATTACATTGGTACTTGTTTTTGTAAAGGTATTTCCTATGTCTACAGTTAATACGGAGGCCAACACTTTGTTTAGCACAGGGTATTTTTTTGATATATCTGTTAAGTTCATTTTTCTTTCCTCCTAATTATTTCATTTAATGGTTTGTATTTATATATTCTGTATTTTAATGTAAACTCCTTCTTTTATAACAAAATATTTTATAAACATTTGTAAGATTATATGTAAATGTTTACATAACTACTTGTAAACATATATAGATATATCTACAAATGTTTATATATCTATACTAAAACGAAAATAGGATAAGAAAACTTATAAAGTTTCCTTATCCTATCATACTAAACTACTTAAATTGCTATTAATTATATAACTCCCATGAAATTCACTAAATTGAGGTGTACATAAGAGATTTTCGAAAACATAACTTGATTGTCTACTACTTAATTGCCTGGTTCTAGGGTCCGTTCCTCTCTCTGAGGCACAATATTGCCGTGATAAAGTGATAACTGTGTATAATATCTACATTTATCTACCTATTTGTAAATGTTTATATATATCTACATTTGTAGATATATATATAAATGTAGATATATATCTACTAGTCCAAATGCCCTTATCAGCCCATTCTATACACATTTATCTAATAAATAAAAATTTATATATAGGAATTCACTACACAAAAATAGACGTTAAATTAATCTAAATAACGTCATTAATTTCTACCAACATATACTTTTAGTTATACCATCAAAAAAACAATATCAATTTTCGAAATAAATTTTTTTTCTTAGAGGTTGCTAACAAAAGTATATGTCGTGTAAAATGCGTTTGAGCAAGCTCTAGTAATTCAAAATTTATTTTATTTGTAGCAGCGTTAAGAAAATCGCATGTTTGAGCGAAGCGAGTTTGCGATTTTTAGCAGATACAAATAAAATAAATTTTAGAATTACTTAGCGACGCGAACGCATTTCTAGCAACATATACTTTTGTTATAGCATCCTCTAAGAAAAATTTTCAGTCTACATAAATTATTATCTAATCTCTATGAATAACATCCAGCCTTGCAAATTTACTGAATTGACCTATCCATGCAAGTCTTACTGTACCTACAGGACCATTCCTTTGTTTTGCTATTATAAGCTCTGCTACGTTCTTATCTTCTGTCTCAGGGTCATAATACTCATCCCTATATAAGAACATAACAAGGTCAGCATCCTGCTCAATAGATCCTGATTCTCTAAGGTCCGATAGCATAGGTCGATGGTCAGCTCTTTGCTCTGGCGCACGTGATAACTGTGAGAGCGCGATAACTGGACACTGCATCTCTTTTGCAAGGGCTTTAATAGATCTTGATATTTCTGATACCTCTTGTTGTCTACTTTCTGGATTACTACCAGACATAAGTTGAAGGTAATCTATAACTATCATATCTATACCATGCTCCATTTTAAGTTTTCTGCATTTTGAACGCATATCCATAACGGAAGTTCCTGCTGTATCATCAATGAATATTTTAGCAGCAGCTAGTGGCCCGGAGGCTTTCGCTATGTTTTCCCAGTCCTTATCTTCTAAACTACCATGTCTAAGCTTTGACATATCAACATTTGCCTCTGAACAAAGTAATTTATAGGAAAGCTGTTCCTTAGACATTTCCAGTGAAAATATGGCTACACTTTTTCCTCCCCTAAGGGCCGCATATTCAGCTAAATTTAGTGCAAATGTAGTTTTACCCATAGAAGGCCTGGCAGCAATAAGAATCATGTCTCCCTTTTGGAATCCAGCGGTTTTCTCATCGAGTTCTGGGAACCCACTAGATATTCCTGTTGTTTCTCCTTTATTATTAAAGATTCTTTCTATTTCTAAGAATCCTCTCTCAAGTACAGTATTCATTGGTTCAAAGTCACTTGAATTTTTTCTCTCAGCTATATTAAAGACTTTTTGCTCTGCAAGATCCATAACTGCCTCTACATCGTCTTGCTTATTATAACAATTTTCCATAATCTCCGTAGACGCTCTAATAAGTTTTCTTAAAATAGACTTATCATCTACAATTTTTATGTAAGAACTTAAATTAGCAGTAGAGGGTATTGAGTTACTTATCTCTGTAATATAAGTGATTCCCCCTGAGGCTTCCAGTTTTTCAGAAGAACGTAAATGCTCCAGTAGTGTAATCATATCAATAGGTGTGTCCTTTTGATATAAATCGAAAATAGCATTAAATATAACTTTATGAGAATCTCTATAAAAATCATCGCCTTTTAAAACCTCTACTGCACGTGATATGGCAGTTTTATCTATTAGCATTGATCCAATTACTGATTGCTCTGCTTCTAAGTTATAAGGCAGACTTCTAAGAGGTGTATCCATTTTTTTCATCTCTCCTAAAGTAATGTTTATGCCCTGCTAATATCGCAACACCGAAGGTGATGATTAACAGGGCCATTAATTATAGTTACTTGTTTTTTATGCGAAGACTAATTTCATTAGTTCCTCAATTGTTGATATAGCTTTTGTTTCAATATCCACAAGATCAATAGGTACTTCTTTTTCATTATCTTTAGGAATCATAACCATCTTAATTCCTTTTCTTCTTGCACCATAAATTTTTTCAAATATGCCGCCTACTGGTTTTATAATACCTCTAAGTGATATCTCTCCAGTTACTGCAATATCTTGCCTTAAAGGTTTATCTAAAAGTGAACTAATTATACATACAGTTATAGCTGCTCCGGCGGATGGTCCATCAATTTTACCTCCACCTACTATATTTACATGTATGTCGTAATCCTTAATATCTTTATTTGTTGTCTTTCTTATTACTGAGGCAGCATTAAACACTGAGTCCTTAGCCATACTTCCTGCAGTATCATTAAACCTTACTTGGCCTTTACCTTTTTCCTTGGCTTCAAATACTGATGTTTCTATTTCTATAGTTGATCCTATATACCCTGATACTCCAAGTCCATATATGTGACCAACTTCAAATTTAACTTCATTATCTAATTCCTCATAGGGTGTTAATCTACTTATAGATATGACATCTAAAAGATCCTTAAGCTCAATTTTAATTTTAGAACTCTTTGTTAATTCTCTATTATGCAATACATATCCATAAGCATCTGCTAAGATATTTACAGCCTTTCTTCCTTCAATAGTATATCTACTAATGGTCTCTGCCACTCCATCCGCCACTTCAACTTTTAATTTATTAGCAGCATTAACTACTATAGTTTCAATATCTTTCGCAGTTAATGGTTCGAAGTAAACCTCAGTGCATCTTGATCTTAATGCCGGATTTATTTCTGATGGTTCGCGGGTTGTAGCCCCTATTAAAACAAAATCTGCTGGGGCACCTTTATCAAATAAATATTTTATATATTTAGGTGTATTTTCATCTTCAGGATCGTAATAAGAGGATGAAAACTCAACTCTTTTATCTTCTAGTACTTTAAGAAGTTTATTTTGAAGTATATTATCCAGTTCTCCTATCTCATCGATAAATAATATTCCTCCATGAGCTTCAGTAACAAGACCTGTTTTTGGTTCAGGAATTCCAGTTTCAGCTAAATCTCTTTTACTCCCCTGGTATATTGGGTCGTGAACAGAGCCCAGTAGAGGATTTGTTATTTCTCTTGGATCCCATCTTAGTGTTGTACCATCCACTTCTACAAACTTAGCATCTTTATCATAAATAGTGTAACTTAGCTTTTTAGCTTCCTCAAGAGCAAGCCTCGCTGCAGTGGTTTTACCAACTCCTGGTGGTCCATAAAGAATAATATGTTGAGGATATGGGGATGCCATTTTAGATAGCAATGATTTTATAGCTCTTTCTTGACCAACTATTTCACTAAAACTATCCGGTCTTAACATAGCTTGTATATTTTTCGTAAGTTTTCTGCTATCAAGTAATTCTAGTTCCTCATATTTTTTAAGAGTTTTAGCATTTTCAGGGCCCTTTTGTTTCTTGATTATGCTAAGTCTTACCTCATCAATATATTTATCTTGCTTTTCCATTAGATTTTTTTCTACTTCAGCTTCAATCTTATTTTGCACATATCTTTTAGCTATTTCTTCAGTAAGAAAGTCATTAGTGCTGTCTAACACCTCATGAATATTACTTTGGTTCGGTACTATATCTATTCCCTTACCATCGCTGATAATTTTATTTAATGCATATAATCTTTTATATATATCTTCGCTTTTTATATACTTCTGGAGTTTAAATTTTATAGTTTTAGCCTTTATACTGCTCTCATCTATTACGTTTCTCATTATTTCATATAAAACGTCAATTTGTGTATCTAGTGGTAAGGTATCTTTTACAATGGGTTCACCCATCTTATTAACAAGTAATGTCTTCAAGCTCAATCCGCTTTAAATAGATAACACTATCAATTTATATACTAAAGCGTTTCCTCCCTTCTTTTTTTATGATTATTCCTCACAAACAAGAACTTTTATCTTAGTAGATATTTCTGGGTATACTTTAATTTCTACTTCATAAGTTCCTAATAATTTTATTGTATCTGTTACTATTTTCTTTTTATCAATATCTAAATTACATTGTTTATTTAATGCTGTTGCTATATCTTTATTTGTAATTGCACCAAAAAGCTTTCCATTTTCTCCAGCTTTTCCAATTATTTTTACAACCTTATCTTTAAGCTCATTAGCTGTTTTCTGTGCTTCCTCAATTTCAGCGGTTTTCTTTTTTCTTTCAGTTTCATTCTTTTTATTTAATATGTGCATATTTGGGTCTGTTGCTTCCTGGGCCAATTGCCTAGGAAATAAAAAATTCCTCGCATATCCATCTGCGGCGTTTACCACATCTCCCTTTTTACCTACACTTTTAATATCTTTTAATAAAATAACTTTCATTATTTTTCACCTTCCCTTAAGTATTCATCTATTGCTTCATTTAATTTCACTAATACTTCTTCAATATCCATTGAAGTAAATTTTGTACCAGCCATAGTCATATGTCCACCCCCGCCTAAGGCTTCAAGTATTAACTGTACATTAATTTTTCCAAGAGACCTTCCGCTAACAAAGACTTCATCTCCTATTTTAATAATGACAAATGACGCCTCAATACCAGTAATGTTTAGAAGCTCATCCGCTGCTTGAGCAGCGAGTACTGTATCTTGTACAATTGGGGAACAAACTGCTATAGCAATTTCATTTTCAACTTTTGCTGACCTTATAATATCAGCTCTTTTTAAATAAACATTTAAATCATCAGAAAACATTTTTTTAACATCCATAGTATCCGCACCATGGCGCCTTAAAAAGGCAGCTGCTTCAAAGGTTCTAACTCCTGTTTTAAAATAGAAGTTTTTTGTATCTATACATATTCCTGCGAGTAGACACACTGCTTCTATATGCTTAAGTTTTGGCTTATCTACCATATATTGTATCATCTCTGTAACTAGTTCCGAAGTAGAGGATGCATAAGTTTCCATATAGCTAAGCACTACCCCTTGTATAAAATCTTGTGATTTTCTATGATGGTCAATTATAACTACTTTTTCTACCTCTTTAACTATTTCGAAATTCAGCACATGACTTTCATTATGAACATCTACTATTATAAGCAGATTATTAGATTTTTTAACACTTTTAAATTTTTCACTTGATATAAAAGTGTTTTTATATTCCTCATCTTCCACAAATATATCCATCATGCTTTTTATTCCAGTACTTATTCCTTCTAGAATAATATAACATTCCTTATTTGTACTTTTAATAATACTATATAGGCCAATTGCTGCACCTAAGCAATCAGCATCAGGGTTTTTATGTCCCATAATGAAAATCACATCACTCTCACTTACCAAATCCATTAGCGCATGAGCAATAACTCTCGCACGAACCTTAGTTCTTTTCTCAACTTCCTTTGTTTTCCCTCCAAAGAAGGATAATTTATCACCTTTTTTTACTACTGCCTGATCACCGCCACGACCTAAGGCAAGTTCTTTCGCTGAAGTCGCAAATTCATAGTTTTTTAGTGGTGTATCTTCTCCCCTTCCTACTCCTATGCTTAAAGTAACTGCAAGCTTGTTACCATTACTTATTTCGCGAACACTATCTAGTATATCAAATTTCTTTTCTATTTCTTTTTCAATATACTTATCTTGTACTATAATAACATATTTATTTGATGTATATTTTTTTACTACCGCATTTACGCTCTGTCCATAGCTGTTTATTGTTCTCTCAATATCAGCTACAAGCATCGGTGCCTTATCTTCTTCTGTAGTTTTAATAACATCATCAAGATTATCAACCTCTACTAGCATAACACTTTCTCTATTACCATTAATACCTTTTATCAGATTGTTTTTTTCAGTTATATCATAAAAATATAAAAGCATAATCTTATCTTTAACATTTTTATTTTCGTTTGTATCCACAATATTTGTATAAATTTCATAATAATTATCTTTTATCTTAATATTTGGAAATATATTCTTCTTACCTTCTAAAACTTGTTTTAAAGGCAAATCCTTAATTATATCCCTGATATTTTTATTTAAAAGATCTTCACCTTCAAGCATTGTGGTTACACTTTGATTGTACCATAAAATGTTTCCCATATACCCTATAATTATTAAGGGGAATGGAAGTTTTACTAAAGTACTTGTAGTTGCTATATCAAGTTTCGAGGAAAAATTTTCAATAAACTGTTTCCATTCACTTTTTTTAATCTTTGTGTTGTAAATATTGTATACCACTAGTATGGCGTATAATCCTAGTGTAAGTATTCCTACTTCATAATGTCCATAATAAAATATTATACATATAAATAGGGCCATGGTCACCATATATATTTTATTATTAACATTGAAGTAATTATATTTATTATCCATAATTCGCCCCCAATTATTTTCTTTTAATTCTATATGGATCAAGCCTTCTAAAGTCAAAAGCCATTTCCATGAGTCCTATTGAAAAGTAAATATTGCCCAGAGACGAAAGTGTTGTTAACCCTATGATTATTACTACTAATGGCTTAGATAAATTTCTTTTAACTCTTAGAAAATATGTAGTTGCCGCTAGGCCATTTATCATAAATATATACTGCGTAAGAATCTGAGAGGCATTTTGTATATAATTCCCACCAGTTATCTTTTTCGATGAAAGTATTATCCCAATGCACACCGTACCTATAAGTACCGCTCCTACTATATTAGAAACATAAACTCTGCTAAAAGGTAATACTTCCTGCATTTTATAGTTTAGCTTGTTTAATATTGCTCTAGACACTATATAATTCAAATAAGCTGATATAAATGAGAAAAGGAAAATAACTGAAGGTATTACCACCAAAACTAGCATAACATCTATTTTTTTTATCATTTCAAGGTTTTCATCTAAAAGCTTCAACTGATTTGGAGTTATTCCTGCTTGCATGTAAATTGTTTTCACTTGGTCCACAGAGACCTTCATGCTTTGCTTCATAAACTCTAATTTATTTGTAATAAAATTCATAAAACCTACTTTTTCTATAAATAACATAGAAAAAGCTATGGTTAATGTATTAGATATTGCAGAACCAATAGTTAAAAATAATAGAGTTATAGATGATTTTTTGTTTTTCTTAACACAATAACCAAGTGCAATACCAACAACGCTGCAAGTTATAGCTGAACGTATTGCTATTATTGGATTATAGACTAAGGATGCTAAAATTATACTGAGTACAATAGCCGCGATTGTTATTTTGCTGTTATGCCTTATATAGAGTATTGCCACAGGAATTGGTAATAGTAATGTTCCTATAAATGCTACAAAGGGCAAGTATCCTATTATAATCATTATTACTGAAATTATAACAGCCATAAGTGAAGCCTCTACCATTGCCCTTGTACTGTAATCGTTATTCTTCATTTTTTCCTCCATTATTGCCTTCCTTTTATGTGTATATATAATCTACTTAAATCCTTTCCATCCTTTTCTATGTTATCTCCTTCAACTATTCCCACCTTTAGTTTCTTTTTCATACTCTCGTCCACAGCAACATTGGAGTATCCTAGCCTTTCAGCTAATATATATAAAAGTATTATTGCCCCTGAAATGCAATCTAGTATAGAGTCTTGAGCAACATTGCTTCCTTTACTTAGTAATTTGAAGAAATCACCTATTATACATAGTAGCTCAGCCTTCAAACTTTCAATTAGCTTAACATTAGACATTATATTAAAATCATCTTTTTTCATAGTATATCATCCCCCCCTGTAGGCTTATGCTTATAACTCTATTTTAGTTATTTTTCTGATATTATGCAACTAAAGTTTATTTATATACGCGTAGTATATAATCTGAAAATAGCTAATCTAATATTTAATAGTTCTAAGGTTTACATTTTATGGGTTATAACTACAAGTATACTACAAATCACACTGATGCATATATATTTTTAAATTTATATTTTCATTATTCAATGAAATCTTTATTTCTATTTTAAAAAAATAAAAGCAGCTACCGTAAGGCGCTGCTTTCAGTCATTTACTATTTATTAGTAAAAATTTACTATTCAGTAGTAAATGGTAATAATGCTATGTTTCTTGCTCTTTTGATAGATACAGTAAGCATTCTTTGATGTTTTGCACAGTTTCCAGAAATTCTTCTAGGAAGAATCTTTCCTCTTTCTGTAACATATTTTCTCAATTTATTTATATCTTTATAATCAATTGCAGTTGCTTTATCCATACAGAAAGCACAAACTTTTCTTTTCATTCTCTTTCTGTTTCCGCCAGCAGCACTTCCGCCACTGCTTCTTTTACGTTCGTTCATAGCCATAGTTTTTTTCCTCCTTACCTAATATTAGAATGGGATGTCTCCATCATCAATTGGTGTTATATCGCTAGCACTGCCATAATCGTTAGATCCAGCATTTGATTCGCCATTATATCCACCTTGATTAGTATTCGTTCCTGATGTTTTTTTGTCTCCCCATTCAAGGAAGTCAACTTCATCAGCAATCACTTCAGTAACATATCTTTTAGTTCCGTCTTTAGCCTCATAATTTCTAGTTTGAATGTTTCCAGAAACGCTTATAAGCTTACCTTTACTCATATAATTAGCAGTAGCTTCCGCTGTCTTGCCAAATACAACCACTGGTATAAAGTCTGCTTCTGGTTGACCTTCTCGCTTAAATCTTCTATTAACGGCTACAGTAAAAGTGGCTACAGCTGTTCCTGTTCCTTGAGCAAATTTCAACTCAGGATCTTTTGTTAATCTACCAACTAAAACAACTTTATTCATAAAAGCACCACCTATTTTTCTGGATTTATTATGATATGTCTTATAACACTGTCAGTAATTCTAAATACTCTATCTAATTCTTTCGGTAATTCAGGATTTGAATTGAAATTGATTAATGTATAGTGGCCTTCACCAACTTTTTGTATTTCATAGGCTAATTTTCTTTTGCCCCATGCATCAATATTTTCAATTACTCCACCATTATTTTCTATTACACCTTTAAATTTTTCAACGTTAGCTTTAACAGCTTCTTCGTCTAATGATGGATGTAATATGAATATAGTTTCATATTTTCTCATTAATTTCACCTCCTCCCCTCGGACTAACGGCTGCGCATTGCACAGCAGGGATTACAAGAATAAATTATATCACTTAATTATACAAAAATCAAGTTATTATTCTTTGGCAACCACATTTTCTTTGTTAATTGCATTTTCTTTTATAATTTTCTTTACACCTGAATCAAACTTAATTCTTGGAAGCATCACAAGCCTTCCACAACCTAAACATTTGATTTTTATATCTGCACCCAACCTAACAATCTCCCAGTTCTTGCTACCACAAGGATGAGTTTTTTTCATTTCAACAATGTCTCCTAAATTAAATACCTTCACTACATATCCCACCTTCAATAGCTTTTATGCTTTCTCCATCCCTAAGGAAGATTTCTTTTACTTTTATATCTTCTGATTTTACAAGTTTAAATATTCTTTGAATATTTTCTTCTTCTATTTTTAAACTAATCCCACAGCTTTTAGTTATATACGTAGGTGTAGGAATAACTACTACCTTTATCTTATTCTTTATAGTTTCTCTTTCTGCTCTCATAGCTTCATGTGTGTTTTGAAATGTTACTATATAATATTTATTCAATGTTTTTCACCCTATCCTATACTCTAAAGTTTAATAGTATTATCTGCATTATTCATCAATTGCACAATAGTATACATGTTGGAAATTTCTCCAACAGAAAGCTTATCCTTTATATTATAAAAATCAAGACAAACTCCACAAACTAAAATATTTGCTCCTCTGAAAATTAACTTCTTTAAGCTATCGAGTACTGGGGAATCAGATGTGGTAAGTTTTACTCCTCCATTAATAAAGAGTATATCATTAGGTATTGTATCTGCTTCTGATAATGCAAATATATAGCTTTTCATAAGTATAGCCCCTAGTTCATCATCCCCAAGGCCTAACTTATCAGTAGATACTAGCAATGTTAATTTTTTAGTTACATCTATTTCTACATTTACTACATCATTTTTGTCTTTTGTTATATTAATAAAGTATAATTTATCTTTTTCTTCTACAACACTCGTGTATCCACTGCCGACCGCTAATTTTACTACATTGTTTCTAGCAACTAAATTATCTACGATAACTGTACTTTCTCCACTTTCAATTGAATCAAAATATTTTTTTGTCTTAACCACAGGAATTGGACATAGTAAGCCCTTACAATCTATTATATTATTCATATTATTTGAGTTTCATATTAGTTTTTTTCAAAACTAACTTGAAACCGTCACACCCCTTTCGTTGTTATAACTATTGATTTCATATACATTTACAGAAATTTGGATTATAATATTGTATTATATGTTAATCTTAAATAAGTAATTATAATGTAATAATAAATAGTTTTTAGCTGAAAAAATTTACATTTCATTCTTCAGCTAAGTCTATTATAAACTATTTGTAGTTTAAATTATATCAAAACAAAATTTAACTTGCTATCGATAATATTGATAGATACTGCATCTTCTATAGAATGTAGGAATACTATTGTTTTATTTTGTAAAATTGGAGGAAATAATGAAAATATATTTAGATAACGCAGCTACTACATTTCCGAAACCACCTGAAGTTTATACTTCAATGATGAATTATATGACGAACATAGGCACAAATCCAGGAAGAGGTGCATCCACTGCTTCCCTTGCAGGCAATAAAGTTATTTTAAATTGTAGATATGCATTAATGGATTTTTTTCACTTTGATAAGGTTGAAAATGTAATTTTTACACCAAATATTACAACCTCTTTAAATACTATTATAAAATCCGTTGTAAAGCAGGGCTGGCATGTAATAACCTCCTCAATGGATCATAACGCTACTTTAAGGCCTTTAAACTCCCTTTGCCAAAAGGGCATTATAGAACTCGATATTGTTCCTTGTTCAAAAGAAGGTCTTCTAAATGTAGAAGACTTTATAAATGCACTTAAGCCTAATACAAAATTAGTAGTTCTCTCTCACGCCTCTAACATTGTTGGAACAATTCAGCCACTAGAAGCTATAGGTAAAATATGTAAAGAAAAAGGTATTTATTTTGTCATAGACTCTGCTCAAACTGCCGGAGTTCTGCCTTTAGATTTCTATAAACTGAATTGTAATGCCCTAACCTTTACAGGTCATAAAAGTTTATTGGGGCCTCAAGGTATAGGCGGCTTTTTAATTGACGATAATTTAAATGATCAGTGTACTACATTTATAGAGGGTGGGACTGGTAGTCTTTCATCTAGTATTATTCAGCCAGATTTTTTACCTGACAAATTTGAGAGCGGGACCTTAAATGGCCCAGGTGTAGCAGGGCTTTTAGACGGGCTTAATTTTATCAATACCCGTGGCTTAGATTCTATTTGCCAGCATGAAGAATATTTGTGTGAAAATTTTATAAGTGGTTTATTAAATATAAACTCTGTTGAAGTTTATGGTTCCATGGACAGCTCTAAGCGAATAGCTGCAATCTCCATTAATTCTACAAAAATCGACAATTCAGAATTAGGATTTATCCTAGATACAGAGTATGGAATTACAACGAGAACTGGTCTCCATTGTGCACCGCTGGCTCATGAAACCATTGGCACATATCCAACTGGTGCTTTAAGATTTGGCATTGGACCTTTTAACGATATAAAAGACATTAATTATACCCTGAGCTCTCTCAATTCTATTATTAGAAAGGTGTGATTTTTTTTCATGGAAAACATTCTAAAAAAAATTGATAAGTTAGCTGTGTTCTTTGTTTTGTATACCTTTATTTTTGTAATCTTTTTCGGAACTATTGGATATACACTCCCTTTTGTGTTAGCTCTTATTCTAGCTTCACTACTTAAGATACCAACAAAATTTTTGATGAGAAAATTCAAAATTAAAAACACTATAGCTTCACTATTTACTACTACTATATTTTTCACAGTAATTGTTATATTGTTATCCTTAATTGTAACCACTATAACTTCAGAAACAATACAATTAGTAAAAAATATTCAATCTTATTTCTCTAATAACAAAGATAGTATAATTGATTTCTTTAGCAATCTAAAAAACTATTATAAAAATTTAGACCCCAGCATTCTCACTAATATTGAGTCAAACATTTCTAACTATATAACCAAGACTTTAAATATAAGTATGGATGCCTCTACAAAAATATTTTCCCTAACCCTAGGTTTTATGTCTACTGTCCCTTATACTTTGATGGTTTTACTATTTACTTTACTTACTACATATTTTTTCACAAAAGATTTATCATCTTCTAGCAATAAAATATTTGATTTGATTCCTAATAAAAATGGAGATAGAGTACATTATATATTTGATGAATCAAAAAAAATGTTTAAAAACTATTTGCTATCTTACTTACTTATAATCACTATAACATTTTTAGAAACATTAATTGTTTTTTTAGTTTTCAAAGTTAAGTATGCTGTAACTCTAAGTATATTATGTGGAATATTTGATTTGCTCCCCATCTTCGGTATAGGCGCTATATATATTCCACTAATCGTAATATTTTTTATATCTGGAAATTATGTTGCTGCCTTAGGACTTCTAATATCTTATGTGATTATTACCATAGTAAGACAAATTATAGAACCTAAAATAGTCTCATCATCACTAGGTATTAATCCTGTTGCAGTTCTTGCTTCTATATTTATAGGATTAAAAGCAAATGGTCTTATTGGCATGTTATTCTGTATGTTTTTAGTGGTATTTTACAATATATTGAAAAAAGTTGAAGTTTTATAGAATAAAAAACCTCCTACATGGATAAAATCCAAATAGGAGGTTTTTTTATGCTAGAAAAAGTTATTTTAGATTCTATGTCCAGAGATTGTACTTTTAAATTAAGAGATATTATAAGTCAATATATTTTTCCCATAGCTAAATGCTCACGTCCTATTGTTGTTTTATGTATTGGAACCGACCGATCTACTGGTGATAGTTTAGGCCCCTTGGTTGGAAATAAACTTAAATTTTTAGTTAGAAATAAAATTCACATTTACGGCAGTCTTGAATGCCCGGTGCACGCCAAAAATTTATGTGAAACAATTGACGAAATTAACTATACCTATACTGACCCATATATTATTGCAATTGATGCTTGCCTTGGAAGTTTGCAAAATGTAGGAAAAATTATTGTTGAAGAAAAACCCTTAAGCCCTGGTGCTGCTATGAATAAAAATTTGCCTAAAGTAGGTAATTTAAGCATAACTGGAGTTGTAAATATATCTGGAGCCTTTGAATTTATGGTTCTTCAAAATACGAGATTGTATACAGTGATGATGCTTGCCGATGCCATTGCAAATGGTTTATATCATTCAATACTCAAAACTGTAGGCGGAAGAAAAATCAACTCCATTTATGAGGATTTCAATATTAAAGATGTTGAAGGTTAGTTTACTTTGTCAACTGCCCCACCCCAAAAGGAATTCTGTTTATTACACTATTATATAAAAAAAACAAATATAAAATCCTAGGCAGTTGTTAAAGCATGCTTAGATTTTATATTTGATTTTTATTTATTGCACATGGATTTTATACAAATTCCATGATAATAAACAACAAACTTGAAGACTAATGTACCTTTATGTATCTTGAAGATTTTTTACAAGGTTTGTACATATTTATCATACAATTTAATAATATATTAAAGAGTTATTTTTTTAAAATATTGAACTACATACTCTATTACATAATATATACTCTATTTCATCAATAGTTTTACTTCCACTATCTATAATTAAAGTACCTTCTCTTCGTATATTATTTTGCATATTTAGATTTATAAGACCCCCATCTTTAAGTTTGCATATTATTGCATCACAATAGGTATTATTGTCTCTATTATTTATCACAGTATATCCTCTTTTAATTAGTTCATCCTGTAAATATTCAAGTTCCTCTGAAATACATATTACCATAAAAAACCCCTTTGTTTTTAGTATGCCACAAAAAAGGTTTTTTATTATTAAATTTAATAATACATAATCTTTTATTTATTTTTAGAACTAATGGCTCCTTGTAACACTTTATTCTCTTCCTCGGACAAATCATACCTAGATATCCCTTTATCTATGGGCTTAGCATAGGTTGTACTCTCGTTTCTACCATAAATACTTGTTAATATAGCACCATTATTGTTTCCATCTAAAAGTGCTATTGAGAAGCTTAAATCACTTCCAACATCATCAAAAGCCTTATATCTTACCATTGAAGTTTTTTGAATACAAGTTTTTAGTCCATCACTTATTTCTTCATACATTTGTTTCATAACCACATTTTCTTCTTTAACCTCATCAATTTTATCCAAATAGGATACAACCATTTCCTCTAAATTTTTATTGTTTACGCCTCTCATTAATTTTCTGTACTTTTTTTCTAATTTATTTAAAGATGCATAGGTCATTATGATTATTATGATTAATATAAATACAAGCGTCATAAGTGCTAATGTTATATATATCTGCGCACTATTTATAAAATTGAATATACTTTGCATTATGAATTACATCCTCTCGATTATGTTTCACGTGAAACATTATATATTAAAAACTTCTAAAATTCTTTCAAAATCTTCTTCTGAGTAATATTCAATTTCTATTTTACCCTTGCTTCTATTTTTAGAATTTATAAATACTTTCGTACCAAATCTATTCTCTAATTTATTCATTATATCTTTATAATATAAATTATTTTCACTTTTAACCACCTTTTCTTTTTTTTCATTTTCATGATTTTTTACTAATCTCTCTGTTTCTCTCACTGAAAGACTCTCATCTATAACCATTTGAGCAATTCCATACTGAATTTCCTTATCATTTATGCCCAGTATTGCCCTTCCATGCCCCTCAGAAATAACTCCATCTATTATATAATCTTGAACTCTCTCATCTAAATTTAATAATCTCATACAGTTTGTTATTGCCGTTCTTGATTTACATACCTTTTTACTTATTTCCTCTTGAGTAAGATTAAAGTCTACTAATAGTCTTTTATAAGCTAAAGCTTCTTCAATTGGATTAAGGTCTTCTCTTTGAATGTTTTCTATTAATGATATTTCTAACACTTCTTTACTTTCTATATTCATAATAATTGCAGGTATTTCCACAAGTCCAATACTTTTAGCCGCTCTGAACCTTCGCTCACCTGCTATAACTGTATATGTATCATTTTCTCTATTTAATATAATTGGTTGAATTACCCCATGTTCTTTTATAGATTGTGCGAGTTCTGATATTTTTTCAGGGTCAAAGCTTTTTCTTGGTTGATCTTTATTTGCTTTAATCAAATTCATAGATATTTTAAGTACCGAGGAACCGTCCTCTATTATTTCCTCTTCAGGTATTAATGCTCCCAGGCCCTTACCTAATCCAAATTTTTTGTTCACAATATATCATCTCCCTTGTCTTTCTAAGAATTCATTTGCTAATTCTTCGTAAGCTTCTGCACCCTTACATTTATCATCATACAGCATAATTGGTAATCCAAAACTTGGAGCTTCAGCGAGTCTTATATTTCTAGGTATTGTAGTTTTATAAACCTTATCATTGAAATATTTCTTCACTTCTGATACAACTTCATTGCATAGTTTAGTTCTATTATCATACATACTTAGAATTACACCCTGAATTTCTAGTTTTTTATTTAGAGATTTTTTAACTAATTGGATTGTATTTACTAACTGTCCAACACCTTCTAAAGCATAAAATTCACATTGAATAGGTGTTAGTACGCTAGTTGCAGCGGTAAGAGCATTAATAGTTAAAATTCCCAGTGAAGGTGGACAGTCTATGAAAATATAATCAAATTCGCCTTCAATTTCTTTAAGTTTCTCTTTTAGTATATTTTCACGATTACTTCTATTTATCAATTCTACTTCTGCACCTGCAAGTTCCATTTTCGATGGTACTATATACAGATTATTAATTAGCTCGCATTCTTTTATAGTTTCCCTTATGGAAATATCTGATGTTAACAAATCATACATTGATAGCTTGATTTTTTTCTTATCAAATCCGAGCCCACTAGTGGTATTTCCCTGAGGATCTATATCTATTGTTAAAATTTTCTTACCTTGTAATGCTAAGTAAGAGCATAAGTTTATATTCGTAGTAGTTTTACCTACTCCTCCCTTTTGATTAAAAATACATATGGTTTCCATGACTACACCTGCCCTTCATAATATTATTCATTCCTATACAAGATACACCTAAATAATTAAAAAGAAAAGTTAATATTGTATTTTACATTATTATTTACTCGAATGTGCCTAAATCAATTTTTCTATATAGTTCATTATATATTTATGTTAAATATATTAATAGTATTATTTTCAATATTTCAAAAAAAATAAAAAAAACAGAATGTTTCACGTGAAACATTCTGTTTTTTATAATCTATTTTTTAGGTATTCTTATCGTTACCTCGATACTATCTTCTAATTCTCTAGATTTATAATCTGCATTTATTCCATACTTATCAAAAACTTGTTTGATAGTATTTATATAAACTCTAGGAGAAAAGATTCCCTTGATTTTTTTCTTTCCATCAGTAGCCACTTCATCCCTACATAGCTTTAATAATTCTTTTTCAATAAGTTCTTCAGTATTTTTAACATTAAGTGTTTTATCAATAACTATTTTAAGTACTTTTTTCTGGATATTTATATCATTTAATTTTAAAAGAGCCCTAGCATGTCTCTCAGTAAGCTTATTTTCTATCAAACTATTTGTAATTTGCTTATCCAATTTTAATAACCTTAACTTATTAGCTATAGTTGATTGTTTCTTCCCTATTACCTGTGCTAATTGCTCTTGTGTATAAGAATGATCCTGGATGAGATTATAGTAAGCTGATGCTTCTTCAAGAAAATTCAAATCTTCTCTTTGCAAATTTTCCAGTAGCGCAATTGCAGCAGAATCTTTATCTGTAATATCAATAATAATTACTGGAACTTGCTGAAGTCCTATTTTTTTTGCTGCTCTTAGTCTTCTTTCACCTGCTACTAGTTCGTATCTGATATCACCGCTTTTTCTAACTGTTAAAGGTTGGATTATTCCGTAAGCTTTTATTGACTGTGAAAGCTCCTGGATAGTTTCTTCATTAAAATGCTTTCTAGGCTGATAGACGTTTGGAGAAATTAATTCTATAGATACATATTTTACATCATTTTGCATAATATACCATCCTTAAGTTTTTCCTTTTATTAACAATTCTCTATTTTATGCTCATTTCCTTCTTTTTTTTTTATTTTTCGTACGACAATTTATAACACTATTCATCACCTGGTGCTGGAATATTAACAGCTTTAGAAGGACATACCTATGCAACTTAAAATTTCTTTTATAAACATTAGATTACCATTTATAATGCTTATGACCACCTTCTGAAATGTCGTTAACCCAGTGGGGTTTTAGTAACCATTCCGGCTTTTCTAGGATACTTCTTATTAGTCTCTGCAATTTTACTTATTATAACTAAATTATGGTTAAGGTCACTGCCTTCAATTTGTACCTTTTCTATATGCTCTATACGTCCGCCTAGCATTCTGATTGCATTCTTGGAACACTTAATTTCCTCTTCAACTGCAGGTCCCTTCATTGCAACAAAGTACCCCCCCACCTTTACATAAGGTATGCAAAATTCACTCAGTACTGTTAAATTGGCAACGGCTCTTGAAACTGCTACGTCAAATTTTTCTCTATATTGCTTTTCTTGTGCAAAATCCTCCGCTCTTCCATGAATAGCTTTAATTTTTTCTAATTGGAGCTCTTTGATTACCACATTTAAAAAATTAATTCTCTTGTTTAGTGAATCTAATAAAACTATGTTTATTTCAGGTTTTATTATTTTCATAGGAATACCTGGAAATCCTCCTCCAGTTCCAATATCTATAATATTTTTTGCATTCCTTAGCTCCTGAAACTTAAAAACTTTTATAGAATCAATAAAATGTTTTTTTACTATTTCTTCATCTTCTTTTATTGCGGTTAAATTTACCTTTTCATTCCACTCTTTTATGAGGTCTTTATATTTCATAAATTGCTCATATTTTTTTTCATTGAACTCAAGTCCTTCATTATCGCTAGATTGATTCATTATATCAAAATATTGCATTCTTCACCTCCAAATTATTCTTGTTCTTTCCTAATTCTATTTTGTTGCTCAATATAAATCATTAAAACAGACATGTCTGCAGGTGATACCCCTGATATTCTGGAAGCTTGCCCTATACTTTCCGGTCTGATTTTGCCTAATTTTTGCATAGCCTCTATCCTTAATCCTTTTATATTGTCGTAATTTATATCTTTTGATATAATTTTGTTTTCAAACTTCTTAAATTGGTGAATTTGGTCTAATTGTTTTTGAATATAACCTTCATATTTTGACACAATATTAACTTGCTGTTGTATATATTTATTTAACTGCGGCCTCTGCGGATCTAGTTTCTCTACAATATAGTAATCAAGCTCCGGTCTTTTTATAAGTTCGTACAGACTAATGGGCTTTTTCAATGGCGTTGAATTACAAGAAATTAAGAATGCCTCAATTTCTTTTTTATTTGTAATTTGCAGATGTTTTATTCTGCTCAGTTCCTCATCTAGTTGCATTTTCTTTGTCTTGAATATTTCATATCTAAAGGCGTTAACAAGTCCTACGGTGTATCCTATTTCAGTTAACCTTAAATCAGCATTATCTTGTCTTAGTAGCAATCTATACTCCGCTCTTGAGGTCATCATCCTATATGGCTCATTGGTACCTTTAGTAACTAAATCATCAATTAAAACGCCTATATATCCATCAGATCTTTTTAATATCAATGGATCCTTATTTTGAATATAAAGTGCAGCATTAATTCCTGCCATAATACCCTGAGCGGCAGCTTCCTCATATCCCGAGCTACCATTTATTTGTCCAGCTGAGAATAACCCCCGAATATTTTTAAATTCCAGTGAAAGCTTTAAATCAGTGGAATCTATACAATCATATTCTATAGCATAAGCAGTTCTCATTATTTCTACATTTTCAAGTCCTGGCACTGTTTTTAACACTTCAACCTGAATATCCTCTGGAAGTGAGCTAGACATACCTTGAACATACATTTCCTCAGTATTCTCACCCTCAGGTTCAATAAATATTTGGTGCCTTTCCTTATCTGCAAATCTCATCACTTTATCCTCGATGGAAGGACAATATCTAGGACCTGTACTCACAATAGATCCATTATACAGTGGGGATCTATGAATATTTTTTCTAATTACGTTATGAGTGTCCTCATTTGTATAAGTTAAATAGCAGCTTATCTGGTTTCGATGTATGTCTCCACTAATAAATGAAAATGGTACTACTTCTATATCTCCAACTTGCGCTTCCATTTTAGAAAAATCAACTGACCGTTTATTTATTCTAGCTGGTGTTCCGGTTTTAAATCTTCGGAGTTCTATTCCTATTTCATTTAAAGATTTAGAAAGTTCATTAGCTGGCAATAATCCACTAGGCCCTTCATCATAGGTACAATCTCCAATTATAACTTTTGATTTCAAATATGTTCCTGAGGCTATAATTACAGCTTTTGTTGTAAAATATGCTCCATTTTTAGTAAGAACACCCACAACTTTCTGTTCTTCAATATCTATAGATACTACTTCCAATTGTCTTAATTGTAAATTTTCTTGCTTTTCTAATACATTTTTCATTCTTTGTCCATATGCTTTTTTATCCGCTTGAGCTCTGAGCGAGAACACAGCCGGACCCTTAGATGTGTTTAGCATCCTTGATTGTATATATGTATTATCAATATTTACTCCCATTTCTCCCCCAAGAGCATCTATTTCCCTTACTAAATGTCCTTTAGCTGTGCCACCAATATTGGGGTTACATGGCATTAATGCCACGCTATCTAAGTTTATAGCACAAATTAAAGTCTTGCATCCTATTCTTGCAGCTGCTAGAGCTGCCTCACAACCTGCGTGACCAGCTCCAATAACTACAACATCAAAATTTCCTGCAACATATTTCATATTTATACCTACTTTCCTAAACAAAATTCTGAGAATATTTTATGTATAATATCTTCTTCTAAAGCCTCTCCGGTAATCTCTCCTAAATTCATCCATGCATTACGTATATCAATGGATGCTAAATCTATAGCTAAAGTATGCTCTAATGCATTTAGGGATGATTCTAAGTTTTCCTTTGCTCTTATTAAAGACTGCTTATGTCTATTATTAGTAACAAAAACTCCTTCAGTTTTAATTTCGCCATTAAAGAATAAATCTTTTATATTTTCTTTAACCTGACTTAATCCTTCACCTGTTTTTGCTGAAATATTAGTTATATATTTTGATTTCAGACTTTGTAACTCACTCTTCTCTATTTTACCACCTAAATCGCTTTTATTTAAGAGAACAATGTATTTTTTTTCTTTAATATATTCAATGATTTCTTTATCTTCATGACTGAGCTTCATACTTGAATCTAACATTAAGATAACTAAATCCGCCTCATCTATTTTTTCTTTTGATGTTTGTACTCCTATTTTTTCAACTATATCTTCGGTTTCCCTTATACCTGCTGTATCTACTATCTTAACGGGTATACCCTCAATACTTATATATTCTTCTATTGCATCCCTAGTAGTGCCTGGTACATCCGTAACAATAGCTCTTTTCTCTTTAACTAGAGCATTAAGCAGTGATGATTTACCTACATTAGGTTTACCAACTATTACTGTGCTTAAGCCTTCTCTAAGAATTTTCCCTTCATCTGCCGTACTGAGTAGTATATCTATCTCATTTATTATTGAAGCAACATCGCCGCTAACCATTCCTGCTGTTACTTCTTCAATATCCTCTTCTGGATAATCAACAGTTACCTCTATACTTGCAATTACACTAAGTAATTTATTTCTTATTGTTTTTATTTCCCTGGAAATTGATCCTTCAGATTGCAAAAGGGCGGACTTCATACTAAGCTCTGTCTTAGCTCTTATTATATCTATGACTGCCTCCGCTTGACTTAAATCTATTCTACCATTTAAAAATGCTCTTTTAGTAAATTCTCCGGGTTCTGCCATTCTTGCTCCCGCTCTAATAACTTCTTGTAGAATTCTATTAGTACCAACCACACCACCATGGCAATTTATCTCTATAGTATCCTCTGCGGTAAAACTTTTAGGACCCTTCATATAGGAAATAATAACTTCATCAAGTTTACTGCCATTTTTATCTATAACATAACCGTATCTCATAGTATAAGATTTAAAATCTTGAAGTCTTCTATTATTTTTACCTATAAATATGCTGTCTACTATATTAATAGACTTATCCCCAGATACTCTAATTATAGATATACCACCTTCACCTATACTAGTTGCTATTGCAGCTATAGTATCAAATTCTTTCATTAAATATGACCTCCTAATTTTATAAGTATTTACTATTATATCCTATTAAAATATATTATATCAAAGCAACTTCTGTGGTTTTTATTACCCTATTATAAGTGTTTTTAATAATATTCGTAAAGTTCAATGTTAAATCATCAACTGAAGTGCTATCTATATGAATTTAGAACTTTTTTCTTCGAAAATATATTTAAATATAACTTTGAAACTTAAGAATATAATTAATATTACACTATGTTTTGTAAATTTAAAAAGAAAGCCCTTAGGCTTTCTTTAAGTCAACTACAACTCTTCTATAGGGTTCTTCACCTTCACTAAAGGTATAAATATATGAATCATTTTGAAGCGTAGAGTGTATTATTCTTCTCTCATAAGGATTCATAGGTTCAAGTTTTAATACTCTACCACTAACCCTTACCTTATAGGCAATCTTTGATGCAAGTCTCTTCAGTGTTTCTTCTCTTTTTGCTCTATAATTTTCAGTGTCTAATATTACTCTTTTATACTCTTCATCGTGATTTTTATTTACAACTAAACTTACAAGATATTGAAGCGAATCTAGTGTTTCACCTCTATAGCCTATCAATAGTCCCATATTAGGTCCAATTAAGTCAATCCTAATTTCATTATTTTCATCTTTAAGCTCTATTTCCGCTTTCATACTCATAGATTGCAATACTTCAGTTAAGAACTTTTTAGCTTCATATAGACCATCTCTTTTAACTGTAACTCTAATTTTCGCAGGTTTTACCCCAATAATATTTAGAAACCCTCTACTACCCTCGTCTAAAGTTTCCACTTTTACTTTATCTCTTGTAACTTTTAATTCCAGCAACGCATTATTAATTGCGTCCTCTACATTCTTTCCCATGATTTCTATAATCTTCATACCGTAAGACACCCGCCTTTCTCAATATCAAAATTAGGCACTTGTGTTAAATTGTTTTTTTTGTAAGATCAGTTTTTCCAAGTTCCATCTTATTTATAACTAGTGTTTGTATTACTTGTATTACGTTGTTCACTACCCAATACAATACTAATGCACCAGCGAATTTAAGACTCATAAATCCCATCATAAGGGCCATTCCAGTGTTCATTGTTGAAGTTTGTTTAGATTGAGCACCGCCACCTGGTGGTTGCATAAGCTTTGATGAAAAATATGTTGTAACAGTAGACAATATTGGTAAAATATATAAAGGGTCTGCTTTTGTTAAGTCCGTAATCCATAAAAAGCTAGCGCCCTGGAAATTTAATTTTTGAAACACAGCAAACAAAGCAAATAAAATAGGCATTTGAATAAGCATTGGTAAACAACCACCCATTGGATTTACTCCATTTTCTTTATAAAGCTTCATTACTTCTTGCTGAGACTTTTGTGGATCCTTTTTATATTTTTCCTGAACTTTTTTCATTTCTGGTTGAATTGCACCCATTTTAGCCGTTGATTTAGTTTGTTTAATGCTTAATGGCAACAATAATATCCTTATTATAACTGTGAAAAGAATTATTGCGAGTCCAAATGATATATTATTATTTGATATAACCGTATGAATTCCACTATGTAATAGATAAAAGAACTTTTCAAGTGGAAGAGTTAAGAAATCTAAATTCAAATATAAAACCTCCCAAGTGGTTATTTAACTGGATCAAAGCCGCCCTTGTTATAAGGATGACATCTAAGTATTCTCTTAATTCCCATAATAGAGCCTTTAACTGCTCCATGCTTTTCAATAGCTTCTAAAGTATACTGAGAACATGTAGGATAAAATATACAGCAAGGCCTCTTAAGAGGTGATATATATTTTCTATAACTTTTGATACCCAGTATAAGTATTTTTTTCATTATTAATCAAACCTGCCTTTTTAAGCAAATTCTTTAAAGCATTCTCAACTTCTTTATAATTTTTACCATTAGAAGGATTCCTAGCAATAAATACCAAATCATAACCAGTCTTTAATCCTTCATTATTAAGCCTATAGCTTTCACCAATTAGTCTTTTAACTCTACTTCGAGTTACACTTTTTCCGACCTTTTTACTTACAGATATTCCACACCTATTAAGATCTTTGCCATTTCTATAGATATATAATACTAGTAGTAGGTTAGAAAAAGATTTTCCTCTTCTATATACTGTTCTAAATTCAGTATTCTTTCTAATTCTGTATTTCTTAACATTAAAATTCATATTAGCCGCCCTCGTTTCAGCAAATTGCAGAAAAAGGCCACATTAGCGGCCTTTATGCTGTCAATCTTTTTCTACCTTTTTGTCTTCTTCTTTGAAGAACGTTTCTACCAGAAGCGGTTTTCATTCTTTTTCTGAATCCGTGCTCTTTCTTTCTTTGTCTTTTTTTAGGTTGGTAAGTCATGAACATATCTACTACACCCCCTTCTCTATAACCTTTAAATTATAACAATAATATTTCAATCGCATATTTATGGTTTTACTATTAGATTATATATTCACAACCTCATAATGTCAAGATAACCATTTTAATTAATATTGTTGATATATTTTATATTAATATATTTTTTTGTGGATAACTTCTTGAACACCTTGTATATTTTTGATATTATATAAGAAAGAACTGTGAATAACCTATATATTAATAAAGTTATTCACAACTTGTGGACAAAATTGTGAATAACTACTATAATATTGTACAAAACGTGTTTTCGCACAACTATTTTTAGCTATATTAATAGATTTATTCCTTTTTTTATCTGTTAATACTTTTTTTTTATAATTGTTAATAACTTAATTGCTATTAAAAATGTTAACATAGTTATTAACATGTGAATATTTTTAATGTTATTTATCAACAGCACATAGTGTATTTATTTATTGTTTATAACTCTGTTTATACATTGTTTGTTTTTACATAAAATATTTTTTTTATTTGAACTGGAGGGTAGTACATGAACACCCAAATTAAAGATATCTGGGAAAAAACCTTAAATATAATAAAAGGCGAGCTTACAGAAGTTAGTTTTAATACTTGGATCAAAAGTATAGAACCTATGGCCTTAGATAATAATACTTTTAAATTAGGTGTTCCTAATAATTTTACCAAAGACATTCTCGAAAATAGATATAAGGATTTAATAATGAATGCCGTTAAATTACTTACTTCTAAAACATATAAAATAGAATTCTTTATATTATCTGAAGAAGTAGCAGAAATTGAAACACCGAAAGCCAAAAGAGAAGCAGAAAGAAATAACTTGATAGTTAATGATGAAATGTCTGCAACACTAAATCCAAAGTATACATTTGATTCTTTTGTAATTGGAAATAGTAATAGGTTCGCTCATGCCGCGTCTCTTGCTGTAGCCGAATCCCCTGCTAAGGCCTATAATCCCCTATTTATATATGGAGGAGTTGGTCTTGGAAAAACACATTTAATGCATGCTATTGGTCATTATATATTATCAAACAACCCAAAATCTAAGGTTGTTTACGTTTCTTCGGAAAAATTTACAAATGAACTTATAAATTCTATTAAGGATGACAAAAACGTAGAATTCAGAAACAAGTACAGAAATGTAGATGTGCTTCTAATTGATGATATTCAGTTTATAGCAGGCAAAGAACGTACGCAAGAAGAATTTTTCCATACATTTAATGATCTTCATGAAGCAAACAAACAAATCATTTTATCTAGTGATAGACCTCCAAAAGAGATCCCAACTCTAGAAGATAGATTGCGTTCTAGATTTGAATGGGGCCTTATAGCTGATATACAACCTCCAGATTTTGAAACTAGAATTGCTATTTTAAAAAAGAAAGCAGATGTAGAAAATTTAAATATTCCAAATGAAGTAATGGTTTATATTGCAACTAAAATAAAATCTAATATACGAGAACTAGAAGGCGCTCTTATTAGAATAGTAGCTTTTTCGTCTCTAACTAATAAGGAAATTGGAATAGATTTGGCGTCAGAAGCACTTAAAGATATTATATCCAGTAGAAATTCAAAGCAAGTAACTATTGAGCTAATCCAAGATATAGTTTCTAGCTATTTTAATTTAAAAGTTGAGGATTTCAAGTCTTCAAGACGAACTAGAAACATAACCTTCCCAAGACAAATCGCAATGTATTTGTGCAGAAAGCTTACAGATATGTCGCTGCCTAAAATAGGTGAAGAATTTGGAGGTCGAGACCATACAACTGTAATTCATGCCTGTGAGAAAATATCTAAAGGTCTTAAAGAAGATGAAAATCTGCAAGATAACGTAGCCGAACTAACTAAAAAGATAAGTCAGAAATAGTATATTAATTTACTAACAGGTGTTGATACTATTTATATATAATGCTGTGTATAAAATAATACATATAACACAGCTGTGGATATTGTGGATAACTATGGTTTTTTTTTGCATACTTATCCACAAATAGTTTTACCTAACTTTGTTGAAGCCAGAAGGCTAAGATAGGTTTCTAACATATCAACAGCCCCTACTACTATTACTACTATTTTTAGATTATTATCTTACCTATCTTTAATAAATTTCCCATGTGGATAAGGAGGTCTTTTTTTTATGAAATTTATATGTGAAAAAAATATATTACAAGAAGCAATATCAAATGTTCAAAAAGCAATTACTGGAAAATCAACGATGCCTGTACTACAAGGTATATTAATAGTTGCCAGTAATAGAGAAGTCACTCTTATAGGATCTGATATTGATCTAAGCATTGAAGCTAAAATTACTGCGAACGTTATAGAAGACGGAACGGTAGTTTTAGATTCAAAGCTATTTGGTGAAATAATAAGAAAATTACCTAATAGTACAATTGAAATAACAACAGATGACAATAATGCTATTAAAATAGTTTGCCAAAAATCCTACGCAACTATAATTCATATGAACGGTGAAGACTATCCTAGTTTGCCAAATATAATTGAAAATATGATTTTTTCAATATCTCAAAAAGTGTTGAAAAACATGATGAAAGGTACTATTTTTGCAGTTGCTCAAGATGAAACACGTCCGATACTTACAGGCGTCCTATTTGAAATAAAAGATAAAAAACTTAATCTTGTAGCACTAGATGGTTATAGAGTTGCATTTAGAAGTGAACCAGTAGATAATGATTCTAATATAACTGCCGTAATTCCAGGTAAAACCTTAAGTGAAGTATCAAAAATATTAGAGGAAACGGATGAACCTGTTAATATAACATTCACACCAAACCATATACTATTTAATATTGGGAAAACTAAGGTTATATCAAGGTTACTAGAAGGTGAATTCATAAAATATAGTTCAATAATACCAGAAGAATATAACTTGAAAATAACAGCTAAAAGGTCTGAATTATTAAACTGTATAGAAAGAGCTTCTCTTATGGCAAAAGAGGGAAATACTAATTTAGTTAAATTTAATATAGAAGAAGATAACATGATAATTACCTCTAATTCTCAATTGGGAAAGTCTAGAGAAGAAATAAATATAATTTTGCAAGGAGAGTCTCTTCAAATTGCATTTAACTCAAAATACCTAATAGAGCTCCTTAAAATAATGGAAGAGGAAGAAATTATTATGGAATTTTCTAGTGGCGTTAATCCTTGTGTGGTAAAAAACAAAGAAAAAAACAATTGTACGTACATGGTATTGCCAGTAAGAATAAGAGCAACAAATAATTAACAAAGAGATATTTATAATAATATTTTAGAAAAGAAGGTTTTTAAATGAATGAAATAAAAATTGAAACAGATATAATAAAGCTAGATTCTTTTTTGAAATGGGCTGGAATAGCTTGTTTGGGATCAGAAGCAAAATACTATATAAAAAATGAAGATATTAAAGTCAATGGTGAAATAGAAACTCAGAGGGGTAAAAAATTAACTAAAGGCGATATAATAGAATTTAACAATGAGAGTTATAAAATAGTTTAAAATATATGAATGCACCGGAAAATTATTTAAAAATTATCCGGTGCACAATTTATGTATTTAATATAAAAAATTATGCAAATATATTTATACATATTAAATAATATAATTATATATATATGTTATAATTATATTAGGTGATTGTATGCATATAAAATATTTACAACTTCTAAATTTTAGAAATTTTGATGGATTAGCTATAGAATTAAATAAAGGTACTAACGTATTTGTGGGAGATAATGCCCAAGGAAAAACAAATATTTTAGAAGCAATCTATTATTGTAGTTTAGCTAAATCCCACAGAACAAATAGAGATAAAGAGTTAATAAACTGGAATGGAACAGAAGCTTATATAAAGCTTTATGTATGTAAAACTAGATTAGATAAAAAGATAGAAATAAAAATTTTTAAAGAAGGTAGAAAAGGCGTTAATATAAATTCTATAAAAGTTCAAAAAATGTCAGAGCTCATAGGAAGCTTCAATGTGATTATGTTTTCTCCTGAAGATTTAAATATTGTTAAGGATTCTCCATCATATAGGCGTAAATTTCTAGATATAGAGTTATGTAAGTTAAGCCGTCGTTACTACCATAGCTTAACGCAATATAAAAAAGTTTTAAATGAGAGAAACACGACTATAAAAAAATGGAACACAAACATTGATATTATAGATGTGTATGATAAGCAACTTAGTGAATTTGGTGCAATTATAATAAAAGATAGAATTAACTATATAGAGAAGTTAAACCAAAAGGGAAAAGTAATACATAGTGATATAACATCTAAAAGTGAAATGATAGAAATTAAGTATCTAACACCTATTAAGGAGTTAATTAATATACAAGAAAACTTGTATATACTTCTATGTAAAAATAGAAAAAGAGACCTAGAAACTAAAACTACATCAGTAGGTCCACATAGAGATGATTTCTCTATAGATATTAATGGTATAGATGCTAAAACATTTGGATCGCAAGGACAACAGAGAACGGCAGTTTTAACTATTAAATTCGGAGCACTAGCAATAATAAAAGAATTAACTGGTGAATATCCAGTATTATTACTTGATGATGTTTTGTCTGAATTAGATACAAAAAGGCAAGAATATATATTAAACTCTATAAACGAAGTTCAAACGTTAATTACCTGCACTGGAATTAACGATATAAGAAAATATTTAAAACCTGAAAATAAAATATTTGAGGTTATTTCAGGTAAATTAAAAGAAATTACATAGATTCAAACCATTACAATGGATCATTAAGGAGGACATTATATGTTTTTACATTTGGGAGAAAATGTAGTAGTGCCTATAAAAGACATTATAGGTATATTTGACATGGAAACTACTATGTATAGCTCAGACACTATTCAATTTTTAAGAATGGCTGAAGAAGATGGTTTTGTCGAGAGGATAACAAATAATATTGCTAAATCTTTTGTTATTGCTGAGGTAGATAAAAAAAGTAAAATATACTTATCACCAATATCATCGCAAACACTATGCAAAAGAACAGAAACTGTATATTATGCGCTGTAGAGTAGATTAGGAGGATATACATGGAAATAAATAATGTTTATGACGAGAGTCAAATACAAGTACTTGAAGGATTAGAAGCAGTAAGAAAAAGACCTGGTATGTATATAGGTAGCACTAGTATTCGAGGGCTTCATCATTTAGTTTATGAAATTGTAGATAATAGTATAGATGAGGCAATGGCGGGATACTGTAAGAATATTAATGTATTTATACACCCGAATAATTCTGTAACTGTTATAGATGATGGCCGTGGTATGCCCGTAGGAATGCATCATAAAATGAAAATACCTACTGTAGAAGTTATAATGACTGTTCTTCATGCAGGTGGGAAATTTGGTGGTGGAGCATACAAAGTATCAGGTGGTCTTCATGGTGTTGGAGCATCTGTAGTTAATGCTCTGTCTGAAATTTGTGAAGTTGAAGTTAAAGTAGATGGTGAAATATGGAAACAAACATTCTCAAAGGGAAAATCCACTAGTACACTAGTGAATATAGGAACAACAGAAGAACATGGAACAAAAATTTTCTTTATGCCTGATGCAGAAATTTTTGAGGAAATTGATTTTGATTATGAAACAGTATCTCAGAGACTTCGCGAACTCGCTTTTTTAAATAAAGGTATAAAAATAACCCTTACAGACGAGCGAGAAGATAAAAAACAAGAATTTTTATACGAAGGCGGAATAAAATCCTTTGTAGATTATTTAAACAGAAATAAAGGGAAAATCCACGATACTATATACATTGAAGGACGTAAAGATGAGTATATTGTTGAAATAGCTTTGCAATACAACGATACATACACAGAAAATTTATTTTCTTTTGCTAATAATATAGATACAGTAGAGGGTGGAACTCACCTAGTTGGTTTTAAGACCGCCTTAACAAGAATAGTAAATGATTATGCTAAAAAATTTGGTTTCTTAAAAGAAAATGATAAAAATCTATCTGGTGAGGACGTACGAGAAGGTCTTACAGCAGTAATATCTATAAAACTTACAGATCCTCAATTTGAAGGTCAAACAAAAACTAAACTTGGAAATAGTGAAGTAAGGGGCATAGTTGATGGAATAGTTGGTGAGGCTATCAGCAATGTACTAGAGGAAAATCCAGAGCTTGGTAAAAAAATAATAGACAAATCATTGAACGCTGCTAGAGCTCGTGATGCAGCAAAAAAAGCAAGAGAACTTACAAGAAGAAAATCAATACTTGAAAGTACTACTCTTCCTGGAAAATTATCTGATTGTGCTTCAAAAGATCCTATGGAATGTGAAATATACCTGGTCGAGGGTGATTCAGCTGGAGGATCAGCAAAGCAAGGTAGAGATAGAAGATTCCAAGCTATACTTCCTCTTAAAGGAAAAATAATGAATGTTGAGAAGCAAAGAATTGATAAAATGCTCGCATCTGACGAAATCAGAAACATGATTACTGCATTCGGTGCTGGTATAGCAAAAGACTTTGATGTAAAAAAAATAAGATATGATCGTGTTATTATTATGACAGACGCGGACGTAGATGGAGCGCATATTAGAACACTATTACTAACCTTCTTCTATAGATACATGAAAGAATTAGTAGAAGGAGGACACGTATATGTAGCTCAACCTCCACTGTTTAAGGTTACTAAGGGTAAGAAAGAGCATTATGTATATACTGATAAACAGTTACAAAATTATCTGGTTGAAATCGGTGGAAAAGATAGTAATACTAATATCCAAAGATACAAAGGTCTTGGAGAAATGGATGCACATCAACTTTGGGACACAACAATGAATCCAGAGGAGAGAGTTTTACTTCAAGTGCATGTAGATGATGCAATGGCAGCAGACGAGATATTTACTATTCTTATGGGAGATAAAGTAGAACCTCGTAGAGAGTTTATACAAGAAAATGCTAAGAAAGTGCTTAACTTAGATATATAGTCGGTTAGTGTAATTACCATAACACATGGATAATTGTGGTACAATTTTTAATGTATTGTTAAAATATTTTGTTTGAAGAGGTGTAACAGATGAATAATCAGGGAAAAGTTTTACCTATTGATATAAGGTACGAAATGAAAAAATCCTATATAGATTACGCTATGAGTGTTATTGTAAGTCGTGCGCTTCCGGATGTACGGGATGGACTTAAACCTGTTCATAGAAGAATATTATTCTCTATGCACGAACTAGGGTTGACGCCAGAAAAGGGATATAGAAAGTGTGCAAGAATTGTTGGTGACGTTTTAGGTAAATATCACCCACATGGTGATACTGCAGTATATGGAGCATTAGTTAGAATGGCTCAAGATTTTTCTCAAAGATGTATTTTGGTTGATGGTCATGGAAATTTTGGTTCTGTAGATGGTGATGGTGCAGCTGCCATGAGATATACAGAAGCTAAAATGAGCAAAATTACAACACAAATGCTTCGAGATATTAATAAAGAGACAGTAGATTTTATTCCTAACTTTGATGGAGAAGAAAAAGAGCCCTCTGTGCTACCGTCAAGATTTCCTAATCTTTTAGTTAATGGATCAACGGGAATTGCAGTAGGTATGGCAACAAATATACCTCCACATAATTTAATAGAAATTATAGATGGAGTATTAATGCTTATTGATGACCCTGAAGTTACTATAAGTGAGTTAATGACAAAAATAAAGGGTCCAGATTTTCCTACAGCAGGAATTATTCTAGGGAGAGCTGGAATAAAAAGTGCGTATGAAACAGGAAGAGGAAGAATTCTGGTAAGGGCTAAAACAGACATAGAAGAGAATAAAGGCAGAAATGCAATTATAGTAACAGAATTACCTTACCAGGTTAATAAAGCAAAACTTATTGAAGGTATTGCAGATTTAGTAAAAGATAAGAAAATAGATGGGATATCAGACCTCAGAGATGAATCAGATAGAGAAGGTATGAGAGTTGTTATAGAACTAAAAAGGGATGCAAACCCTAACATAGTATTAAATAGGCTATTTAAACATACTAGGATGCAAGACACTTTTGGAGTTATAATGATAGCCCTTGTAAATGGAGAACCACAAACATTAAACTTAAAACAGTGTTTAGTTTATTATCTAGAACATCAAAAAGATGTAGTAAGAAGAAGAACTCAATTTGATTTAGATAAGGCCTTGGCTAGAGCTCATATCTTAGAAGGTATGAAAATAGCACTAGACCACATTGATGAAGTAATTCGTTTAATAAGAGCATCTAAAAGCATCAGTGAAGCTAAAGAAAGTTTAATGAATGCATTTGAACTATCAGAAAAACAATCCGTTGCTATTGTTGAAATGAGACTTGGAAGATTAACAGGTCTTGAAAGAGATAAGATTGAAGATGAGTATAACGAAATAATGAAAATTGTTAATTATTTAAAAGAAATCTTAGCAGATGAAATGGTATTACTTAACATAATTAAAGATGAGCTTATAGAAATTAGAAATAAATATGGTGATACTAGAAGAACGGCAATAGAAAAAAACCCATATAGCATAGATGAGGAAGATTTAATTCAAGAGACAGATGTTGTAATAACTCTAACTCATGCAGGTTATATAAAGAGACTTCCAGCTGACACTTATAGTGCTCAAAAAAGAGGGGGTAGAGGAATACAAGGTGTTACTACTAAAGAAGATGACTTTGTAGAACATATATTTATAACCTCCACTCACAATAATCTTTTGTTATTCACAAACAAAGGAAAAGCATTTAGATTAAAGGCATATGAAATTCCTGAAGGTGGAAGAACAGCTAAGGGAACAAACTTAGTAAATATTATACCACTGGCAAACGACGATAAAATTCAAGCTGTTATATCTCTTAAAGAATTTACAGCAGATAATTACCTTATAATGGGAACTAAACATGGTTTAATTAAGAAAACATCCCTTGATAAATATTCATCTATAAGAAAAAATGGTTTAAATGCAATCAATTTAAGAGAAGATGATGAACTAATCGGAGCGGCTATTACTACAGGAGATAGCGAAATGCTATTTGCTACAAGAAACGGTTATTCCATAAGATTTAGTGAAAAGGATGTAAGAGGTATGGGAAGAACGGCAACTGGAGTTAAAGCCTTAACTCTAAGACAAGATGACATTGTAGTTGCTATGAATATTGTTAGACCAGAAGAAGAACTTTTAGTTATAAGTGAAAATGGTTTTGGAAAAAGAACCGTAGTATCACAATACACACTTCAACACAGAGGTGGTAAGGGAGTAATAACTTATAAGGTATCGGAAAAAACAGGAAAACTTGTAGGTGCTAGAATAGTAAAAGACGGAGACGAAATGATACTTATAAACAGTAATGGTATTGTTATAAGATTAAATGTATCTGGAATATCAACTACAAGTAGAAATACTATGGGAGTTACTTTAATGAAGAACGGTGAAGGTGATAATATCGTTGCTATAGCTAAAATAAATTGTAGTGATGAAATTAATGTTGAGGGGAATTGTTTAATAGATGATAGCTCTTTAGAAGATGACTCGTTAGAAGAAGATATTGAAGAAACGACCCTTAATGAAGATAATGAATTAGAAATAACTGATCAAACAGATGATTAAAATATAATATTAAAGAAAAAAAGGTACTTATTCCAAAAAAGTTGGGATAGGTACCTTTTTTGATTTACAATATAATGAACCTAGTGTATCTCAAGCAGTAAACTAGAGAAAAATAAAGGTATATATAGGAAAATGATTATAATCTACTAAGAAATAGAGTTACTTAAAATACATGATGGAATAGATTTGATACAATACTCCTTGTCGTCACGAGCGAGAAACAATAACAGTTTAATTTTAAAAGTTAATTAATTTTCTAACCTTAAAATAATATTTTAAAAACAGAAAAATATATTGACAATTTGTGAATTAAATAGTAAAATTGTAGAAGTCGTCACATGATGGCAAATAAAGTTGGTCTTTGAAAATTAAACAGAGAAATAGGTAAAATAGCGAAATAATATTTCGTTAGACCAGTTAATTACTTTAGATAAAAAAGTAATTTTAGTCGTAAGACTAAAAAGTATGTAATGAGCTTGCGTAACAACTTAACAGTTGTCGCAGATTATTCATTTCAAATAAAAAGTGTAAACTTTTAAATTGAGAGTTTGATCCTGGCTCAGGACGAACGCTGGCGGCGTGCCTAACACATGCAAGTCGAGCGATGAAA
>NZ_JAHLEF010000014.1 GCF_018861755.1 Clostridium sp. CF012
TAAGTACCCTATAAAAGTTTAAAAAAATACCCTAATATCAGAAAATATGATATTAGGGTATTTTTAAGGCTCTTTTTTTAGAATGTCCTTGACACAGGGTCCACTTTATTACGTAGCCACTGATGCTTATTTTTATACTTCTCTCACATACTATAATTCTACTTTTTTATACCTAGATAAAATTAAAAATCCCACCCAGATTACAATTCCAGACAAACTCACTAGCTGAGCAATTCTTAAAGGTCCAAACATTAAGCTATCTGTTCTTAGACCCTCTATGAAAAATCTACCAATTGAATAGAGTCCAATATATGAAAAGAATACAATACCAACTTTCTTATTTTTTCTTAAAAGAATCATAAGTATTATAAACACGGCGAAATCCCATAGTGATTCGTATAAGAAAGTAGGATGATAATATACTCCGTCTATATACATACCTTGCTGAATAAATTTCGGAAATTTCTTTATAAACTCATAGGATACAGGACCACCATGGGCTTCAGAATTAAAAAAATTTCCCCATCTTCCTATCGCCTGAGCAATAATAATTGTTGGCGCCGCAACATCTGTCATCTTAAAGAAATTCATCTTCTTACGCTTTGCAATTATATATGCGGTTACTAAGGCAAACAGAATTCCACCATGGATTGCAAGTCCGCCTCCTCTAATATTAAATATCTCTATTAAATTACTTCTATAATCATTGAACTCAAAAGCTACATAATATAGCCTTGCACCTATAATACCAATTGGTAGAGAAATAAGCACTACATCTAGAAGAGAGTCATAATTAACATCTCTATACTTACATGTATAACTTGCGAGTATTATAGCCAATGCCATTCCTACCCCTATAAATATTCCATACCACATTACACCAATTCCAAAAATATAAAACGCTACTGGGTTCATACCATCACTCCTAATATTATTATCACCTAAATACTTTTTAAATAAGCTTCTATTACCATCGCTGCAGACCCTAGTGCAATAATATCTTAAATCTCTCTAGGATTTTAATCATATCCACTTCTATTTTCCCATAATTAGATTCTTAAGTAAAGTATATACACTTTTAGCCATTTTGCCAATAAGTTTATTTTTTCAAATATTATATTAAAAAATGAGAAGCTCAATATCGAGTTTCCCATCCCCCTTTGAATTTTTATTTGACTATTATCTAGTTAGACTGTATCCCCAAGAACATATCCCTCTATTGAGATGATAAATATTTTTAAACGAACTATTTGCCAATGTATCCACTGCCCTTGGACTTCTTCCACCGGATGCGCAATAAACAAGTACTGGCTTATCTTTGTATTTATCAAGTTCAGCAAGTTTCATAGGAAGAATCTGAACTGGAACAAGCTTTGCTCCTGGAATGTGACCACCATCGTATTCTTCTCTAGTTCTTACATCTAAAATAATAAACTCCCTGTTTTCGCTTAAAAGTTTATGAGCCTCTTCTGCAGTAACATTTTTAATCTTAGAATTAAACATAATTTATACTCTCCTTTTTAGATATATTTATAATTTAAAACATTTTATTTTCATCTTTATATCGCAATATTACGATATAAAGATATGTTATCACATATAAAATAAAAAGCAATAGATAAATTAAAAAAGTATGGTTTTATCTAATACCATACTTTTATATTATAATTAACATTCATAATTTTTATACAATAAAGAGATACCCTTTCTATTATGAAACTACAATATTACGTCCATGGGATTTTGCTTTATATAAAGCCTTATCTGCATTATCAACAAATTCTTCCATTGAATTGAAATGGCTTGGTATCATTGTTGCAACTCCTAAACTTAATGTAATATAAGGAGTAATATTAGAATAGTTATGGGTAATAGCTAGTGCTTCAATATTTTTTCTTATATCCTCAGCTACTATAGTTGCTCCATTCATATCGGTTTCTGGTAAAATTACAGCAAACTCCTCTCCACCATATCGTGCCACCATATCTAATGGGCGCTTTACACTAGATGCCATAGTTTTTGCAACTTTAATAAGACTTTCATCCCCTTTTAAGTGCCCATAATTATCATTGTATGCTTTAAAATAATCAATATCTGCCATTACTAAAGATATTGGTTTACCAGAGCGTATACTATTTTTCCAAGCTATTTCTAAATACTGATCAAAGTGTCGTCTGTTTGAAATACCAGTAAGGCCATCACAAATTGATAGATTCTCCAATCTGAAATTATCAGCCCTAAGCTCTATCAATTCCTGAATCTTTAACTGGAGTAATCTAGACTGCTCTTCCACTAATTTCTTTTGACTATGTAACTCAATAAAAACTCTAACCTTAGACTGGAGTATTACTGGTTCAATAGGTTTAAAAAGATAGTCTACAGCCCCTACTTCGTAACCTTTAAAGATACATTTTTGTTCATTACTTATGGCAGTTACAAATATTACTGGTATATACCGTGTTCTACCGCTGCTTCTCATTAGCTCTGCGGTTTCAAATCCATCCATGTCAGGCATTTGTACATCGAGAAGCACAAGTGCAAAATCATAATCAAGCATTAGGCTTAAGGCCTCATTTCCTGATGTTGCTTTAATAATATTGCAATTCATATTTTCAAGTAAATTTTCTAAAACAAACAAATTTTCTGGCCTATCATCTACAATCAATATATTAATATCATCTATTTGATTCATTTTTTCCCCCTACTAGTTCAACAAGTTTACTACTAATTTCTCTAAGGTCAAGTATATAATCAACTTTGGTCATGGCTATTGCATTCATTGGCATTGAATTTATTTCTGCTGTTTTTGGATCTTGAACTATAGTTAGCCCGCCCAATTCCTTTATCCTTTTAAGTCCCATGCCACCATCACCATTTGCACCAGTAAGAATTACTCCTATAAGCCCATTCCCATATACATTTGCTGCTGTCTCAAAAAGTACATCTATAGAAGGTCTAGCATAATTCACCTTTGGTTCAACTGTAAGAGATAGTGTTTCATCTTTTTCTACCAATAAGTGATAATTAGGCGGAGCAACATAGACATTTCCAGAGTGTATTTTTTGCTTTTCCTCAGCTTCCACTACATTTATTTTACATATTCCATTAAGATGCGTAACCATATAATTATTAGAACGTGCACTCAAATGCTGAACTATTAAAATTGGGGCATTAAATTCTTCTTTTAGGCCCATAAGTAGCGTGCTAATTGCATCAAACCCTCCTGCAGACGCCCCTATAACTACAGCCTTAAACTTCATTTCACCCACTCCTATTCCATAAATCTAAAGATAATATTTTTTACGATAAATTTTTTCACTGCTAATAAATTCTTCAAAGCTATCTAAGCTAGTTGAAAATTTAATGCTTTCCTTTGATCCCAAACAAAGAAAACAACCATTAGATAGACTATCTGAAAATAGTTTTATTACATTACTTTGCAGCTTCTTATTAAAATATATCATAACATTTCTGCAAATAATAACATGCATTTCACCAAAAACTCCATCTGTTACTAAGTTATGCTCCGCAAAAGTAATCTTCTTTTTAAGTGATGGTTCAAATATTACGGAGTTATATTGTGCTATATAATAATCTGAAAATGAACATTGCCCTCCCGCTTGCTGATAATTGTAAGTATACTCTTTAATATCATCAATATTATAAATTCCCTCTTTTGCCTTTTGTAAGGCTACTTTATTAAAATCCGTAGCATAAATTTGTGACCTATCATATAACCCCTCTTCTTTTAGTAAAATAGCCATTGAATATATTTCTTCACCGGTAGAACACCCTGCATGCCATATTTTTATAAAGGGATATGTTTTTAGTATAGGGATAACCTCTTTTCTGAAAGCTCTGTAAAAGGATGGATCCCTAAACATTTCCGTTACATTGATAGAAAAATCTGATAATACCAAATTAAAGAACTCCACATCATAAAGGATTTTATGCTGCATCTCGCTAATACTATCAATTCCAGCTAAAGACATTCTATAGTGAATCCTACGCTCCATATGAGCATTTGAATAATTCCTGAAATCATATCCATATTTCATATTTATAGCTTCTAGTAGAAGCTGAATCTCTATTTCTTCATTTGCAATTTTCTCATCTGTTTCACTTTGTATCATTTGTATAACCACACCCTTAAAAGTGAAATAAGCTTATCCATATCTATTGGCTTTGTTAAATAATCATCTGCTCCAGCATCAATACATTTTTGTTTGTCATCTTTCATAGCTTTTGCTGTTATTGCAAGGATTGGCGTTTTATGAAACCCTTCTTGTTTTCTAATTGCACGTATTGCTGTGTATCCGTCCATGTCAGGCATCATAATATCCATTAAAATTAAATCTATATCTAAATTTTCATAAAGCTTTTTAATAGCCTCTTCTCCATTACGTCCTACAACAACTTTTATACCCTTTTCTTCTAGCACACTGGTAAGCGCAAATATATTTCTCATATCATCATCAACCACAAGAATTTTTTTATTGTTTAATGCATCTTCCTTTTCATGTTGGGTTTTTATAACTTTAATTTTCTTTTCCTCTATTTTTGAATCTAAATCATGAAGAAATAGACTTACTTCAGAAACAAGCCTTTCCGCAGAGCGTGTTCCTTTAATAATAATACTTTGAGCATATTTCTGCAGTTCTAATTCATCCTGCCACGAAAGTTCATTTTCTGTATAAATTATAATTTGCAAATTCTCTATACTTTCCTTATCTAACTTAGCTAGGAGCTGAAAACCAGATATATCTTTACTCTTTAAATCCATTATCAAGCAATCAAATAATTCAGTCTTTAGTATATTATATGCTTCTATTCCGCTATCTAATAATGTTATCTGAAAACCTTTTTCACTTAAGACCTTTACTATATTTCCACCATCAGCTTTATTCTCATCTACAATAAGAACCTTTTTAAGGGGCTTTGAAATACTATTTTGAATTTCCATAAATACCACATCAAGACTCTCTACACTTACTGGTTTTTTAAGATACCCTAAAACACTGTTCACTTTTTCTTTGGAATTATAATGGTCTCCCCCAGAGATTACATGTACAGTTATATTTTTAGTTTCACTATTCCCCTTAAGCTTTTCAACAACTTTCCAACCACTGATATCAGGAAGCCCTATATCTAGTAAAATAGCATCCGGTTTGTATTTCATTGCAAGATCTATTCCTGTTAAGCCGTTTTCAGCAATTAAACACTTATAACCCTTTTCATGAGCAAGTTCCACTAGAATACTGGCAAATTTTTTATCATCTTCAATGATAAGTATATATTTTTCAAATGCATTTATAATACGTCTATCATCTATATTTTTAGTTTCTATTACTTCATTATTTTCTATTATGTTTTCTATTATATTTTCTTCTACTTGCCAAGTATTTGTGCCTTTTTCAATATCCACTGCTAATAATTTCCCTTTCTCTGCCTGGTATGGGAGTATTAACGTAAATGTACTTCCCTTTTCCACCTCACTAACTAGATGAATTGACCCTCCAAGAAGTCCTGCTAATTCCTTTGAAATTGAAAGTCCCAGACCAGTACCTCCATACTTTCTGCTGGTGGTGCCGTCAGATTGTTTGAATGCTTCAAATATAAGAGCCTGCTTGTCGTGGGGCACTCCAATTCCAGTATCAGTTATAGATATTCCTATAAACTTCTCGGTTTTACCCTGAAAGTTTAAAATACCATGCTCTTTAATAGAATGGACCGACATAGTTATTCCACCATTACTAGTAAATTTTATTGCATTAGAAAGTAAATTGTTTAATATTTGTTGCACTCTCTGCATATCAGATAAAATATTTTTTGGCAAACCATCTTGAATTTCGACTTTAAAATAGAGCCCCTTTTGCGCTGCTACTGGTCTAAATAAGCTATCTACATAGCCCTCTAATTCTGTGAAAAATATTTTTTCAAAATTAACTTCCATCTTTCCTGCTTCCACCTTAGATAAATCTAGAATATCATTAATAAGCTTTAATAAATCTCCCCCAGATGAATGTATGGTTTTTGCAAATTCCAACTGCTTAGCACTTAAGGATACTGCATCTTTGTTTCCAGCAAGCATCTGTGAAAGAACCAATATACTATTTAATGGAGTTCGAAGTTCATGAGACATATTTGCTAAAAATTCAGATTTATATTTACTTGTAATTTCAAGTGCCTTAGCCTTCTCTTCAAGTGCTTCATTTACTACACTTAGTTCTTGCTGTTGTTTTTTTAGATGTGCCTCTGATTTCTTTAGAGATTTAGTATGTTCCTCTAATTCCTCATTATTTTGTCTAAGCTCCTCTTGTTGAGACTGCAATTCTTCTGACTGCACCATAGTTTTATGTAGTAGTTCCTTCATTTTAAGTCTTACCTCTGCAGAATGTATGGTAATAGCAATACTAGAACTTATTTGCTTTATAAATTTTAATTGCATCTCAGTAAATTCATTGAATGATCCCAATTCAATAATTCCTAAAACTTCATTTTCATATATAAATGGTGTAACTAAAATATTTCTAGGAACAGAAGCGCCTAATCCAGATGCTATTTTAATATAATAATCAGGAACATTCGTAATGACGATGGTTCGCTTTTCCAAAGCAGCTTGTCCTATAATTCCTTCACCGAGTTTAATCTCCTTTGATAAATTTTCTGGTGGATTATAAGCATAACTTCCAAAAAAATTAAAAGTATCATCCTTTGTCTTGACGTATACTACACCAATTTGTGCATTTATATATTTAGCGATATAAGTAATTATATTTGTGGATAGTGGTACTAGATCTTGCTCTCCTCGAATTTTTTCACTTAATTCGGCCTCGCCTGTTTTTAGCCAGCTCTGATTTTTATTATCTAGAATCATTTCTGTAAGCTTAGTCATAAAGGTATTAAAATATCTAGACATATCCCCTAACTCATCATTGGAACTTACCATTAATCTAACCTCTAAATCTGCATCTCCCTCTGATATTTCTTTAAAGGTATTTGTTACTGTCACAATTGGATTCACAATCATTCTAACTAACAAAATTGATATAATAACTGTTAGTAGTGTAACTAACACCCCTCCCACAAAAAGTAGGATGACAGTTTGTTTTTCCATTTTAAGAAGATTGTTATTCCGTGTCTTAAGCAAATCTTGCTCCTCGTTAATTATATCCTGGATTATTTTACGTGAATTATCCATCTGTTGTTTACCTTTTCCAGATTGAGCAATAACTATTAAATCTTCAATTTTAGCCTCACCAATATTTACCTTACGCCTAAATTCTACTATTTGGCTAGACACCCATTGTAACCAGATTTCATGTGAATTATTAAGACTATCCAACCTATCCTGTTGACGATAATTATCTGTTGTTAGCTGTTTAAGATTACTATATTGACTCTTATAGTCAATTTTCCCCTGATTAAAAGGTTCCAAGAATTCTTCTTTCCCCGTAAATGCAAATCCCCTTGACCCTGTCTCCATATTTATTAGACTAATAAGTATAGTGTCTGACGCTCTTATTACATTATATGTGTGAAGGTTAAGATCCACATTCGCACTTTGTTTAGTAAAATTAATATAAGCATATCCAAGTACTGACAACATTAAAACGGTTATAAGTCCAAACCCTAAGAGCATCTTTTGACCTATTTTCATCTTCTTTAAAAGCACCTTTTCTCCCCCTTTAGCTAATGAATTACTACTAATAAAGTACCTTAAATTGACGAATTTTGCCGAATTTTGTAATTTAACCGTATTATATCATAGCATTTGCTTAGATACAATGAACTTCAGCCTCTAGCAAAATCATAGAAATACCACTGGTGGAACAATAAAAATGATTGTAATACTATTTTACTACAGCTTCCATTACATAAATAATTCCCACCTCTGCATCCATTTTAACCCTTGCGCCAATTGGAAGAGTTAGTTTAGGATAGTCATGCCCTGAGCAAAACCCTGAAAACATAGGGATGCCTAAGTTGTATAAGCGATCCTTAAAAACTTCTTCTAAGGTGAGGCTTCTTTCATAGTGAGGTAAGTCACACCCATTAAATTGACCTAAAATAATTCCCTTGCATTGCTGAAGTTTTTTAGCTAATAGGAGTTGTGTCAGCATTCTATCAATTTTATAAGGTTCCTCACCAATCTCCTCTATAAAGAGTATTTTATCTTTCATATCAATTACATAGGGTGTTCCAAGTGAATTGCATATTAAGGAAAGGTTACCACCTATAAGATTACCCTCAGCAATACCGCGTGTAATACAGTGAGTAGTAAATCCAGCTGGGTTTTTAATAGCATAGGGTTTATACCCTTCCATAAAAGTGAACATAAAACTTTTAAAAGTTTCAATATCTTCTAGATTAGAACTACCCATGGGACTATGAAAGGTAGTAAGTTCACATTTTTCATAAAATGAATTTAGAAAAACCGTTATGTCACTAAAACCTGCAAATATCTTTGGATGTTTTTTTATCACATCAAAATCTAGATAGGGAAGTATTCTACTTGAGCCATATCCGCCTCTTATACAGAGTATCATATCTACTTCTTGGTCTTTAAACATTTCCATAACATCTGCTGCCCTGTCCTTATCCTTGCCAGCGAGATAACCCCAATTATCATATAAATGGGTTCCCTCTTTTATATTAAAGCCTTGATTTTTTAGAAATAAAATACCTTTTTGAATTGCTTCAATATTTTCTGGACTAGCAGGAGAAATAATCCCTATGGTATCTCCTAAACATAATCTTTTTCCAATCATCAATAACACTTCCTTCAATTAATTATATTTTTTAGTTAATCATCTTTAAGGCTTGCCTTTAAATGGTTTCTAAAATCGTTAGTAGAAAATTTTCATTAATTAACATATTAAACTCTCCAATCAAAGGATAGGTAATCCTAATACTTAATTTTATCATAAAATAAGGATATTAATAAGACCCAATTTTGAGGGAAACGCATGCAAAAGGGACTCTAGCAGACATTGCTAGAGCCCTTAAAAATTTAACTTAAATCAAAGAATAGTTCTGTCTTTTCTCCGGCTTTCTTAAAGCCACATTTTTCATACATCTCTTTTGCAGTACCACAACTATCAGTTATAAGATAAACAAATTCAACACAATTCTCTTTTGCCTCTTCTAATAGGTATTTCAATACAGAAGTGCCAAACCCTTTTCTTTGATAGCTTTTCAATATATCAAAATCCTCTATTTTAGCAATATCATTATTCAACATAAATTCACAGTTTCCAATAGATATACCATTATATGTACAAACATATAAATCTAAATTGGAAGTTAGTTCTTTATATACCTCTGATTTTCTATATATTCTTTTCCTTGCAAATTCAGTACCCATAGCTGATTCATTTGCTAAAATATCGACTTCTATGCCCTCTTTTAATATTTGTTCTGATGAGGCCCTCTTTATTATGCACCCTTCATTTCCAACTAAATAATCATTCATTTTGGGATCAATATACATGTAATCATATTTGGTTACCTCAGGAACTACAGGCAAATTATTAATAAAATTATCCTCGATAGAAAAATTAAACTCTATTCTTAAAAAATTTGCATTTTCATCCTTTCTTTTTTCTAACTCATCAAAAATTATTTTTCTAAACTTATCTCTACAAACACTGTTTTTGATAAGTGTAAAATTGTGCATATACATTCCCTGTAAATTCTTATCATAAAACCTTATAATCTCATCATCTTCATAACTTTCGGTGAATTTTTTTATGTATACTATTTCAGTACTTGAAAATTCACTAAACATATTTACCAGCTCCTATCATTCTAAATTTTCCCATCCTACTTATGAACGATTTCAACTAATTGTTCAACTAGTTTAGTGTCTACTATTTCATAGGCAAAATCATCATTATTATAAGCAAAGCTAACATGATTTGTAGTAGTAGTTTTATCTTTTAACCATGCTTTACAAGAACTATGTACTTGTGTAATCCCGGTATATTCCATAAAGTGGTTAACATTTTTAGCATTGATTCCACTACCTGCTAAAATTTGAATTTCATTTCCAAAATTCAATTGTAAATCTTTCAATAATTCTATTCCTTGAACAGCCTTATCTTCTAAACCGCTAGTTAGAATACGATCTACACCTAACTTGATTAAAATTTCGATTGTCCCATAAGGATCATGAACACAATCAAAAGCTCGATGGAATACTACTTCTTTTTCTTTTCCATACAATTTAATGATATCAATTACTTCTTTCGTTTGTGAAACATTTACATTACCTTTGTCATCTAAGCAACCAAAAGCAATTCCATCTGCGCCATGCTCCATCATACTCTTTACATCTAATAGCAGTGTTTCATAGTCTTCACTTTCATAACAGAAACCTGCACCTCTAGGTCTTACCATACAAATAACTTTTAAATCCGTATTCTTTTTCGTCAAAACAAGAGTTGCAATACTAGGAGTTAATCCCCCCATATATAGTGCACTATTTAATTCCACTCTATCTGCTTTACCTTTGTAAGCTTGTAGACAATCATAATAGCTTCCACAACATACCTCTACTATTTTATTCATATTCAACCTCTCTTTCTAGCTATATTAAAATTCTTATCTTCATATCTTTAATCCTATAAAACACAATTCAAATAATAAATGTAATATTTTCATATTATCCATACTTTGATTTTACCATAGATATTTATAATAAGATGTAGCAAAGTTGAAACACAAAGGTTGAAATAATTATTGATAAACCAGCAACTGTTGTAACTGGCACCCTATTCTTTTATAATGGTAAATAAGGTTATTGATTAACTCTATTAAACATATAAAAATAAGGGGTGGCACTAATGAACCATGAATTCAAGGCAATTATACAACAGCATGAAAGCTTAAATGCAGCTTATGTTGAGCCGCCATTTGACGTTAAAGAGGTCTTCGGTTCCAAACGTGTTAAAGTTAAAGCAACTTTTGATGGAGTCGAATATCGTGGATCAGTTGTAAATATGGTTGGCTGTTCCATGCTCGGTCTTACACAGGAAATTCGAAACAAAATCGGAAAGGGATTTGGCGACGAAGTATTTGTTACCTTAGAAAAAGACATCGAAGTGCGCTTAGTAGAAGTTCCTGAAGATTTTGCATCTGTAATGAATTGTGATGAAATCGCTGTATCAACCTTCAAATCACTCTCATTCACAGCCCAGAAGGAATATGTAAATTGGATCACTTCGGCTAAGCGTGAGGTGACTAGATCGGAACGCATAATAAAGGCAGTCGCTTTATTATCCGAAGGAAAGCGACTTAGGTAAGTATAAGCAAACCCTTCTGCTTAATAACTAAATCAACTGCATCAATCCATACCAAAAGGACCCTAACATTTCTGATAGGGCCCTTAATATTGGCGAGATTTTTCCAACATACTCAAGATGTGAATCTTGACAAAGGCGCTTAATCCCATCTTCAAAAGGACTTATGCCATATTCAAGCTCATATCCACAAGTAGTTCTGCCGTAATATTTATTCATGCCATAAAACCTATCTAATACAGCTTTCATTGGAGGTGTACAATACCATGTATATATTGGAGTTGCTAAAATCAAACAATCCGCTTTTAAAACTTCTTTAAATATACCTTGCATATAATCTTTTTTAGGACAACCGTAGCCATCAAATACATCTTGGCAAGTCCAGCATGCATCACAATATGAAATATTCTTATCGGTTAAAGTTACATATTCGACTTCAACATCCATGCTTTTTAACTTATCAATAAAAGGTTTAAGAAACGTTGCTGCATTACCATTATGCCTAAAACTCCCCATAAGTATCAAAACTCTCATAACATACCTTCCTTGTATAAAATATAAATAATCTTACTTCACAATTATTTACCGTAGCTCAAAAAATTAACTCAACTATATATTGTACTAATAATTTATTTTAATATAATTATCCACTTTTAATTTAACTTACGCATGTGATAAAGTTGGAAACATTAGCTTTTTCTTTTCGATATTTTCTAAATCTTTTCCTAAAATAAATAATGTGCAATCTTCCTCGTGAAATTCTTCCATAGTATATCCATTTCCATCATATGGTGTAAATCCAAGTGTCACCTTTGTTATTTCACTGCCAAAGGAACTGATTACTTTTTCTAAATTTACTTTATGACTTGCTATAATTTGATAAATAAAAAGATGTTCTTCTTTAACATCTGCAATAATGTAAGTATCTTCTTCAGCCAAATAAGAAACCGAGTCACTCATAAAACCTGTTGTATAAAATGCAACTAAACCGAGGTTGTCCAAACTAAATCTATCGTTGCTTATACTATTCTTCACTATATAAAACAGATTTTTCCAGTTAGTTTTATCCGACATATCGACATGTTCTATCTTCTTTACATTACTTATAGAATAAATATTTTTGCTATATTGATATTCTTTACTTTTAACAAAACCAAATTTGGGATAGAAATTTACAACACTATCATTACCAAACAGATAAATTCCATCTACTTTGTTCTTGTATTCATCGATTACCTTTTCCATAAGATAACGACTCAATCCTTGACCACGATAATCTTTGTCTGTCATAACTGTGCCAATCTGAACGTAATGTTTCTTTGTACCATCCATATCAAAATCCATTAGGTTAACAGACACATTCGATATAACCTTTTCATCATTAACTAAAGAATAAGGGATATATTCTTCCCCCCAAAAACCATTGCTGTACCATTCTATAAAATTAATGCCAAATGTTTTTTCAGTTAATTCATTAAGGCTTTTACGTAATTTATCATTATTTTTATAATCTATAATATAAGTATATTTCATTGTCATCACCCTCCCAAAGTCATTCTCATTACTCTTTTTTTGTAAAATTTTCATAATTACCCCCTACATGTTAGTCTCTAGTATAGTATAATATAGTTTTATTTGTATATAATTTCAAATAAAACTAAACTATCCCTATATATTGTCGATAATTATGTAGCTAAACTAAATTTTAGGAGGGATTCACTTGTATAATCGAGTATCATCACTTATGAGTTATAGAAATAACTATAATAATACGTTAAGTACTAATAAAAAAACAAATAGTACTAATACTATTAATACAACTACTAACAAATATACTTTGGGTGATTATGATGAACTTAAATTTAATAATAATATTTTGAATGTGAGTAGTGGAACAAATTATAAAATTAAAACTTTAATGCATGGGTATGCGGCTATATCTGTAAAAGAAAATAATAATGTAGGGTTACTTTTTTATGATATGTGTCCTAATAAAGATGTTTCTGAAGCATTTTCGGAAGATGAATTTAATGATATGGCTCAATCAACTAAATTAGTCAAAATTATAGGTGGCAATTATCCTTTAGATGAAAAGTTGCATTTATTAAGAACCTTTTTCCCAAATTGCCAAGAAGTAAGAGCTAGACTGGAAAGTTTGGGTGCTGAGACTGGAAAAATGATTCAACTTGATAATAACTCTGAAAAAGTGCTTCTTGGACCAAGTGGTTGGCTATATACTCAAGAGGACCTTACAAATCTACAACATGGATATAATCATAATGATTTTTTTCAATTTGGGTATACTGAAAACTCTAAATTTACAATTGATGGTAAAGATTATAAATTAGATAGTACTGGTCACTTAAACATTCCTGAAGGTACTATATGTACACCAGATAGAGTTAAAATTACTAAATAGATTTGGGGTAGATGGATCATACCTGTAACCAAGGTTAAAGTGACTTATCACTATTACTTTTGAGAGCTTTAATGTTGGAATTTTTGTAGTAAAGGTGTTTTTGCCTATCCCCTCCAAAAAATATACTTTTTGAAAGATATCGTTAATTTTCAAATGGAAGCACTTAAAACCGGCCACATGATGGATATTACTTCCATAATGTGGCCGGTTTTTACACGTATGTCGGCTGTACCCGATTATAGAAATAGTAATATACATCCACTGAACTTTGCTTTAAATTCATCATAGCCGAATTTTTGAGTAATTGCGTTTACTATATTATTAATCCGATTATCAATATCCCCAAACTCTTTATTATCATCTGTATTGAACCCTTTTCATTTTTGATTGCATCTATATATGTTTATTAATTTTTTCAACGAATATTGGCATAGCCTTACCATTTAATATACTTTTTCTAACTCTGATAGTAAAAACTCCTCAACGTATTCCTTGCGTATTTCCTTGTTATCGCAATCTCTTTTCTGTAGTCTACTGCCGTATCTACAGAAATATACCTAAGCTTATTTACAGGCTTTCTTCCTCCTGTTCCAATTGCTAAAACACCCCATACTCATCCACTAGTACTCTCGGAAACTCTCAAGCCATTGCTAATTCTAGGTTCATTTTTATCTAGATATCAACTTCACCCTAGAATTTCTTCGAGCTTTATATCTTGTGGATAGCCTATATAATCTAAGCTATCCGTAGTATTATCGATTTATTTAAATTAAATACTTTGAAATAATCCTTGACAGCAATAAAAAAATCGCAAAATGAATTATGTGTATTATTTCCATTTTTCATTTATAAGGAGTGATTTTTATGTTAACTGTTAAGGCTTCACATACTCAATATCAAGATTTTGTTGAAACATTTTTAGAAAAATTCTTTATTCAAAATAATCAACAAATTACTTTGTTTGAGCGTAGCTCAATAATAACAAAAATCTGGTCTGCCGACCTAACAGGAATTGTCCCTCTAATACAAAGTACTTATTCCAAATCTAATCAAGGGGCTCCGCCCAAAGATGCGGTAGCTTTACTCAGATCACTTATCGTCATGGCTTATTGTAAAGAAACTAGCATATCATCTTGGATAAAGACATTACGTTCTGAACCGTTTTATGCAATTCTGTCAGGCTTTATTCCTGCTTGCTACTCGCCTTCTAAAGCCGAAGGCGTACTTGCCGATCAAATTCCTGGTATAGGTACTTTTTATGATTTTATGGATAGGCTGATTCATAAGGATAAAATCCTATATAAATCCAAACTGCGTAAAATTAAACGTAAACCACGTAAAAAACAAAAGAAAAACCAAAAGATGAATAACTCCAAATCTGGTGTGGTCGAACGTTTAGTTAAAAGGATCTTAAAATATGATAATTCTAAGCTTTCTGACAGAATAGAATCCAAAATGAACAACATACTTAAAGAATTATTTGTTATTCCTTCTTTATCAATGGACATTTTGGGTGACCCTTCTAAACTAAATATCGCCGAAGATGGAACCTGTATGCCTACACAAGCTTCGCCTTATGGTAAAAAAGTTTGTGATTGCAAACTTAAACTTGGAGAGCGTTGTGATTGTTATCGAAAGTTTACCGCTCCCAGTGCTAGCTGGGGTTGGGATAGCTTTAATGAACACTATTACTATGGTCATACATATCACGGGTTTACTGCCTGTGATAGTTTTTACAGCCTACCTATCCATATTAAATTTGTTAGTGCAGCTCGGCATGATTCTGTTACCGGTGTTTATGAACTTAAAGAGCTTGTAGATTTTTATCCTGAAATTAAATTTCATTCTGTAGCCTTAGATTCTGCATATGATTCTAATGCCTTTTATCTTTTATGCATGCATTATGGAATAAATCCTATTATTGATTTAAATTCACGTTCTTCAAAACCTTCATCAGGTAGTGATTTTGTTGAACTTGATGATAAAGGTATTCCTCATGGTAAAATTTGTGGACACCAGCTTCGTAATTGGGGCATTGTTCGGAAGGAATATAGCTGCCTAATTTATAATCAGTTTTAACTCAATAACCAGCCTACGGCTTTTTTAAAATAGGGTATGAAAAAGCTTTCTTTGTTATGCCTACAATTAATCTACATATGATTTTCCATCCAAATAAATATTTTTGTTCTTAAATATAGCAATTGTTAATTATTGTTTTCCGAGTACACTCTCTTATATGGTCAAATATTACAGTATTCATAGAAAAAATAGAACTTTTCAAATGGTTTTGTAACGGTATGTCATATATATTAACAGATGCACCCCAACAGATGTAATACTGTTAAAAAAATGTCCTTTTGTCTAATTACATTAATAATATCACAATATAATATAGAACTTATACCATAATCAATATATTTGTGTTTAATATGATATGATTTTAAATATAACTTTAGATAAAGGGGAAGGTCGAAGTGAAAATAACAATAAACAAGTCATCAATCCCAATTATTTGGTTAGATGCTTTCTTTTTAATTGAACTATACAAATTAGGTATTGGTAAAAGAGTTGATGTACGAATAACAAATCTTTATAATTTACTTTTAAGAAAAGTAAAATAGGGAAAAATAATTTGTGTCCTAAATGACCAAATAGAAGAATTGGAAGAAAAGGTTTATGAAACCATAACTTCATTTTTAAAATTAACCAATGGAGCTAGGTTTGATTTTTCATCTCTAATAATAGAAACCCAAAAGTTAACCATGATGAAATTCTATTTGAGAAATGAGGAAAATTGCGTATTTGATTATAGAAAAGCACTTTCGGAAAACTTACCTACTGAAATCGATAATCATAACCCTATTACAATTAATATTGTTGAAAATCCATCAAATGATCGGTTAGAAGAAAAGAAAAAGAAAAAGACTATGCTAAATAATCAATTCCAATGTTTAAAAGATACCTACTACAAAGGAAAGAATTTTGATGAACAATTAGAAGATGAATATTTAGGAACATATACTGCTATAAAATCAAATATAATTAAACTTGGAACGTTAATGCAAGGAAAAGGCATAAATTCATTTGATGATATGGAGTTATTCACTCAATGCTTTAATCCTATAAAAAAATGGATTGAATTTGGAGGTAGTTCTTCATCAAAAGACTATTTAGATTATCTGAAATCTGAAGAATTTAGAATGATACCATACATTCATATAAGCACACTCTTAACCACTGATATTTTTACATCAAAAAAACTTATTCTGCCTACAGGTGATATAAAAGACATTGAAAATATATCAACTTTATTGCCATATTGTGATTTTATCTTAATTGATGATGAGCAAAGAAGAAGAATAACTAGATTATTGGGTGAATATAATATATACAATACAAAATGCTTTTCTATAAAAACTATTGATGGTTTAATTTCTAAAATTGAAAAAATATAATAATCGTTTACCCCTACATTAAAACTGTGTAGGGGTTCATTTATATCCACATATTATCACCCACCCAAACACCTTGTTTTTCCCATTCATTACCTGATGACAAAGCACTAAAATTACAATATAATTGTGAATGGAAAAAAAACTAAGGGGGACAATCAAATGGCAAAGATGGTAAACTGTAAAGCTTGTAGTAAAGAAATTGCTAAAGGTGTAAACAAATGTGTTCATTGTGGCAAAGACCAAAGAAACTTTTTTATGAAACATAAGGTATTAACTGTTATTTTAGCACTTGTTATTCTAGGTGGTATCAATTCGGCAATGGGTGGAGATAAAGGGAGTGCTAGTACAACAGCTCCTGCTACAAGTACAACTGCTAAGAATAAACCTGTAGAAAAAAAGGTAGAAGCATTAAAGGTTTCGGCAGTTGTTTTAGCAAAAGCTTATGAAGAAAATGAAGTAAAAGCAGACAAAGATTATAAAGGTAAAACCATTGAAACAACAGGGAAAATAGACGATATTGGTGTTATGCTTGGACAAACTTTCATTATACTTTCGGCAGGAAAAGACTTTGCAATAACAAATGTTCAATGTTTCTTTGATGAAAAAACAGAAATTGATAAAATAGCTAGTTTGAAAAAAGGTGACACTGTTACAATACAAGGTGTTGTTGATGGAAAATCAATTAATGTCGGTGTCCAAAAAAGTATATTAAAATAATTTTTAATGAAATGCAATTATAAAGAATAAAATATTTCTTGAAATAATACCTTTGACCTCTTTTAAAAGAGAAGTTGGGGGTATTTTTTTAATAACTTTTTAGCAACATACTACATACCCTTTAAATCATCATTAAACAATTCCTAGTGCATTGGATTTACACTTTAAGTATAATTTATTATCGGAATATTTATACCTGCACCACCTATATAATATTTACTATCAAAGTTTTTTTAATTACTAGCTAAGAAATATTAATACTACTTATATATAGACGTTATATTTAAAATCGTAAATACACATTTTAATATGTTTTTTAATTCTCTTTTAATTCCCTTTTAAGATAAACACTCTCAAACACGCATGGTTACGCCATTCTTTTAATTATTTAGGACCTTTAAAGTTCTAAAACATTGACTGTTTTCCAATTAAATTTCCCCATTGAGATATTCAATTAATAACATTCTCATTCTTAACGATGGTATATAAAGAGTAATATTTTCCCCGTTTCTTATCCTACTTCTCCAAATCCATTGGATAAGTTCACTTAATCCCCACTTTGTTTCATTAACACTTATACCTTTATCTTGGAAGAACCCTTTATCTATAGGGTTAAGAAATCTGTTTACTAAATATGCTAACGATTTTTTATGAGAAAAATCATTTATTGCTCTGACATTACAAGATACAAAACTACTGCTGTAGGTTATTCTTATCTTTTAACCATGTGGAGGATAATGTGTATTTTTCATCTCCAATCTTATTCAAATTACCTTCATAAATGTTAATTAATAGTTTTATACCATTTCTATCTTGTTCCTCTTTTCCTTTATAATCAGAAAGAACATAGTTATCATTTACACAATCAATTGATTTGTATTGGTAATCAACATCATGTAAGTCATAATAGTATTTTTGTAATTGGCCCTCAAACAAGTATGTTAGAATATACTTTAAATATGGATACAGGAAATGTCCATACCAATGATTGATTTGCTCCATTACTGCTTCTAGAGTGTTGATATAAATTATGATTGCTTGCATGGTGCTTTAAGTCATTAAATTCCCCTTCATAATCCATGTAATTTTCACTCCATACAATTCTTCCGTTACTTTCCATCTCCATTATCCCTTGATTAATCAATGCATCATAATCATGCCTTGAAACTTGTACAGTATCAATAACATTCATAACTTCATCTAATATTAACGTATACCCATTTATATAAATCCACTCTATGAAATCTGGTTTGATAGATTTAAATAGTGCGTGGGTACTAATAATATCTTTGCCTTGTTTAATTAAATTTTCAAAATCATGCATTTTGCTTCCAAATTTATTTTTTGTATCTGGTGCGTAAAAATTCCTATTTGTAACATTTTTCTTTACCCTATCGGCTTCATCATATTTATCGTACCCTGTATACAGGTTATTCTTTCCAATTATTAAGTGAAAAAAATTTGTTTGTTAACACAATAATGTTCTAGCTTTAATGTTTGTAAAATCACTATTTTATAAATTTCCACTTTAGTCTTCACTACTTGATAAATGTGAAATGGAAAAGATTTATTGCCCTCTTCAACCCATTTTGATATGCTTTCTATTATCTTGAAGTTGTTCTAGTGCATTAAATTTATCAAAATCCTTCTGCAAATCCTCTGTAAACATATCAACATACTCTCTTACCATATTCAAACCATTGTGATTTAATAATTTTTGTAAACGAAATATATCACCACCTGCTATAATCTATTTTTCCGCATATACATTCCTGAAAATATGCAATCCTGAACGCATTCCCCCTCTCTTATTGTTATAACTTTTTACACTCTTTTCAAGAGTTCTAACTGACATAGGTTCACCATAAGCATTGGGAAATAGAAAATCTTCACTTGTTTCAGAACTCCTATATTGTAAATATTCAAGCAAGATTGATTTTAAAATTCTACCCATCGGCAATATTTGTTGTTTCCTATTTTTCATCTTTTCAAATGTTATCAATTCACTTTCAAAGTCCAAATTCTTTATTTTTATACTTACCAAAGTACCTGCTCTAACAGGAACAGTTAGGAAGAAATTTATGATTGTCCAAGTTCTAAACTCTGTAAAAGCACATTCCTTCAAGTTTGGTTTTATCAGTAATATTTTTAATTCTGCGTCAGTATATATTTCTTTAACTTTCTTCTCTGATTTTATTATATTAATTTTAAACTCTTTAAGGTATTCGAGTTTCATAAAGTAATACAGTATGGTTCGTATACCCCTTATATATGTATTAGTGGACACACTTCTTATCCCCCTACCATATAGATATAAAATATAGCTATCTACAGTTTTACTTGCAATTTCCTTTATCAATATACTTTCATCTACGTGTGATGTAAAAGAATTAAAACACCCATCATAAAATCTAATTGTATCTTTTGCTAAGTTTTTCACCTTACAATAATTAATAAATTCTTTAAACCCCTCCTCAAAGGTTTTTTCATTGTTCTTTTTATTCATTTTTATTCGTTTTTATTTTCATTTTAATTCCACCTTTCAATATTATTGATAAGGAAAACCATAAAAAAGACAAAAAAAGTACGCATGACTTCTCTTTTTCTTTCGAAAAATCATACGTACTTTCTTGAATATATTTTTATATATATAATATGAAAAAGGATTACAAACCCTTTAAAATCCTTGGCGGAGAGAGGGGGATTCGAACCCCCGGAACGGAATAACCCGTTCGCCTGTTTTCGAGTTGTGCTGAAGACTTTTCTTGTAGTAGCCCCTGTTGAAAGATGCTTGCTTCTATTGATGTTTAGTTTCGGACGTTGTTACTTTCAGTTTCATCCAATTATTATTGGTATGGCTTAGTGGCGACCATTTTGTCGTCGTATGGGCGTCACACAAAATTATTTATAAAAACAAAAACTTATAAGTATCTCTATACATTATTTATTGCTCAACATAATCAAAAATGATGAAAATCATTTATTCTTACTTCGTTTTATACCTACTCACTTACCCCCTGTGTTTTCTATCTGTCTATTATTTATTTCCCATTACATCAAAAAATTTACCGTTAAAATAATCACTAATTAGTTCTTTATCATATACATTATTGGCATTTTTGACTAAGTGCTGTTCTAACGTATCGTCAGTTTCTTCTGAATTATCAAGGTAATCCATAATCTTTCTGTGATAATCCCAAGATTTTAAATGCATCGCACGATATAATTTATCTGACACAGTTTGTTTAGTTATCACTGCAACACTCGAAATCCTACCAATAATACTATTTATATTAAATGATGCATTAAATTCATTTTCAGCGCTAGCCAGCATTATTGCAGCAATATTTATTAGTATTTTTCTGGTATACATTGAATACCTATGAGAAGTAAACATTTCTGCCAATCTCTTTTCTGTCTTGATGGCAACATCACTTTTCTCATCTTCACTTTCTCTATTATCAAATAAATCCTTGAAGGATTCCATTGAATTGACTCGCTTATATTTCCCATCTTTAAACAAAACCACAATTTCTAGAACATCTTTATTATCCATCTGCACATTACTCCCCTCTCTTTTTTATATTAATGACAGAATAATCACAAACAACAGAAGCACATAATGCTTCTGTTGCCATGCTAAACTACTTGCCACCAAGCATGCTTAGGATTATTAGCTAATCCTCTCGCTTTAAGACTACTTAAAATTCCCCTAATATTATGACGTTCAGAAGATGACTGAATTGCATTCATTAACTGATAAAGCACCTCTAAATCCATTCCTCCGTTGTTTGCCCATAAATAAATTAATATTTTTTCAGTTTTCGTTGTCTTCATGCTCATTTTCCCTCCTTTAATGGTATATTTAAAATAATAAAAAGAAGTTGTCACAACCATCATGTCGTTATAACCCTTATTTAACCTCAAGCAATTACACTTTCCTCAAGTGGCTTCAAGTAACTTCAAGTAGCTTCATTGCCATTAAGCTTATTATGTCATAATAAAGTTGTTTTGTCTATACCTTTGCTAACATTCACAAAAATATATTTAACTAAACTATGGACCTTGAAGCATATTAAATATTTTTATTGACATCTTCGTATGTGAATGATATCATCTACTCACAGAGTGAATGATATCACTTAGTGAAAGGCATGTGAATTATGGATAAAAAATTTCTTTTACGCATGAGTGAACGAAAGTTTGACCTATTAACAAATTTATCAAAACCCAAAAGTTTAAACCAGTATCTAAATGAGATAATAGATACTCATATTGAGAGTATTGAAGGGAGAAAAAGTAAGATGGAGACAGTTGTTATTGATGATTTAAAAGTAAAAGATGTGAGGGAAGCAGTTACCGCCACACAGCATAAGTGGTATATGGATTTTCTAGTAAAATATAAAATCTGTTTTTTTACAACAACCAGAATGGTTACTCCAATGATGAATATTTTATTTTATGGAGATTCACAGTGTGATTTACCAAATTGTATTAGTCATGTAGGAAAAGTATCCCATATATATCGTCACGTTGTTGGCAATGAAATACTTGATTTACCAGAGCTTCAAGCTTTGTTAAGCGACCCTAATTTTGGGAAGGAAATACTTTCATGGCGTGAGTACCAAATTGTGGTATTATCAGAAGTAAAAGAGTTAAGAAATCCAATTCCGCTTACCGCAGATTATGTGAATCATCCTAGAATAATAGTTAATAGGACAACAAGCCTGGTTAAGGCAATTACTGCGAAGAAAATAGATGATTTATTTATAGATTAATTTAAATTTACACATATAAAGGAATTACTCTTTAAGAAGTAGTTCCCTTTTAAGATTAGAAGAAGCAGTTCTATTAAACACTCCACGTTTAATATTATTAGGAACATCCTTTTAGATATTAGCAACAACTACCTTTAGGCAATATATAAATTTAGTTATTGTCTAACTTCAAAGTATCCATTTTTTCAGATGTTTATCATTATAAACTACGTGTAGCTTAATTAATATCTTCGTTTAATTGCTTCATAAAACTTAAAATGATTTCTTTCCAATTCATATTATTGATCCAAAATTCCATGTTGCGCTTCTTTCCATTATAGTGCAATACATTAATGCGATGAAATATTGAAACCAATTGACTTGCAGACTGTGCTACTCTTTTATCTTTTATAATATCGTTATAAATGTATTTTCCTATACCATCTTTTTCTGTTCCATCTTCAATTTTTGTCATACTATTTGCTAAAGGTGTTCTACCACTTTGCTTAATATATAACATTAACATATCAACTTGATTATTTGAAAGTTGCGTTATGCAATCAGGATTGTTTTTTATTTTTCTTTTAATTGTAATTTTTTCTCCATCATAAAGCCACCAAAAATACTTCTCTTTTCCACCAAGTGTATTACCTTGTAACCAATTATTGTCCATCATTGATTAACCCCTTTATACTTTTATTATTATAATTGTATTATTCCTCATAAATACAAATAATCCTTCTCCTTGCCAATTATATAGTATTATTATTCTTTTATATTATTTCAAAGCAAAATATTTATTTAATTTGATTCTTAAAACACATAGAAAAGAAACCACTCGTCGAAGAGTAGTTCCCATTAATTAGCAGATGCAGTTAATCTATTAAATATACCCTGCTCAATCTTGTCAGCAACATCCTTTTGCATACTAGCAGTAACATGAGAGTATAGATCAAGGGTAATACTGATTGAGGAATGTCCTAACCTTTCTGATGCTACTTTAGCAGGTATCCCATAGGTCAGCATTAACGTGGCATTAGAATGTCTCAGATCATGCAGCCTTATATGTTTTAATCCTTTACTCTTTAGGAACCAAGCGAATTTCTTACTGAAATTCTTAGGTACATAGAAATTCCCATCAGGATAGCAACAAACTAAATCAATGTCATTATATGCATCTCCTAGCTTTAGTTTGTTTTCCTTTTGCGTTAACCGGTGTTTCTTAAGTAAGTTTAACATTCCTTCTGACAATTCAAGTGTGCGGCAACTTTTATTAGTTTTGGGAGTTGTAAAAACTGCCCCTGCCATCGTACTAACTAAGTTATTGTTAATGGTCATTTTATTTTCCTTTAGATTAATATCATCCCATTTTAAACCTAATATCTCACCACGTCTCAATCCAAGTGTAGCTCCTAATGTTAAAGGAACCTCCATATCTGTGCCTTTAACAACATTTAATAGATTAATAAGTTCTATTTCATCATATATCTCAGCTTTATAGGGCTTCACTTTTGGTATTGTAACTAGAGTAGAAACATTTCTTTTAATCTGGTCCATTCTTAGTGCTTGGTCTAGTGCTTTACCTAGAGTCCTATGAATCGCTCTAATTGTGGTTGGAGACAATCCTCCTTTGCCATCTAAACGTCCATTTTGAAATAACTTAAGATACATATCTTGTAGATGCATAGGTGATAGCTTTTGTAATAATATCGTCCCTATCTTAGGGATAATGTAGTTCTCAACATTAGATTTGTACCCATCTATTGTAGTGGGAGCAAGGTTTGGTTCAACATAAATCTTTATCCAATTTCTTAAATAAGAAGCTACGGTGATTTTTGTATCTTCAATAAATGTCCCACCATCTAGCTCATTCAACATTTGTTGCATTTCCTTTTCGGCTTCTTTTTTAGTGCCATAAGTGGATTTAAACATTCTTTGCCTTTCACCATTTTCATCAAGACCAAGCTCAATAGTAATCTGCCATGTTATACCGCTCTTGTATACTCTTTTTCTTATATGCCCTCTTGCCATCTTTATTACCTCCTCTATAATGTAACAGGGGAAAATACTCCCCCCATAAATCTAAGCTATTATCTTTTTATTGGGTTCATTTAACCATGCTTCAAAGACATTTCTTGAGACCTTAAAGATATGCCCTATTTTAAGGCAAGGTACATCACTATATTTTAGCATATGTAGAGCTTTGGCATAGCTTATATCCATATACTCAGCTATGTTTTTAGCGGTCATTATTTCTGGGTACTCATTAAGATTTTTCATTATTGATAACCTCCATATTCTATTTAATAATATATATTTATAATTTTTTATTAGTACGCTTGATATCAGTTATTGTAATTACATCTAATACCAAGCTTTATGTATATTGTTTATTTTTTCTTAGGTACTTTCTCTACTTGAATGTACTCTAGTATCACTTTTTCTAATATATCCATAATCTCATCAACTCTTTTTGACTTGTCCATCTTCTTTACCTCCTTATTTAACTTGCTTAGCATTAATTATTGCAATGGTGCATCCATCTGATTTAATGTATTCAACTTCTGAAAAGGTTATTGATGTTCTGTTACTGAAATTCAACTTATACTTATCAGTTATTTCTGAAACAATTCCTGCTGAATAAATAACCCCGTTCTTGCCCATTATCTTGACATCTAATTGATTATTGTTATTTGGTAATGTTACTCCTATTGCAATACTTTCATCTGAAAATGATATTGCAACCTTAGTTGGATTGTTTAACTTATCCATTAAGCCTCTTGATAAAGTCACTCTTTTTGCATATTTAGAGTTTACAACTGACATAACTCCTGCTACTAGATTGCTTCTACTTATTTTCTTACTTGATGATGGTTGAAATTTTTCTAGGTTATAATTCTTATTGGTTTCTTGAATGATGTCTGTTTTTATTTCTTTATATTCTTGAGTATCTATTTCCTTAATTTCTTGTCCTTCTTCTATTGCTGAACCTTCTGTTTCTTCTACTGCTAAGCCTTCTACCTCTTCTACTTCTGAACCTTCTTCTTTTTCTTTTTCTTTTTCTTTTTCTGAATGTTTCCATTCTTCCAGTAATTCAGTTATTGGTCTTCTAGGCTTTCTTGTTGTTTCTTTACCTGTTTTCACTTTCGTTTCTTCTGTAGCGTTTGTTGTTGGTACTGGTCTTCTCTTTATTACTGCCAATTTAATCATTCTCCTTTTATCTTTTATTTGATTGCTTTTTGTACCCATTACCTTGTATTTTTTATTTTGGGTTATTCATGGACATATTTAGGTGTATTGAAAACACCTGGAATTCGTTGATTTCATTATGTTTGGATGTATGGGAGCTTTCTTACCCATGTTTTATATTTATTATTAAAAATATTTTTATGAATATTTCTAATAATAAACTTACCCAATCCCCCAACCCATTGATTTACATGAAATTGATGTACCCTAATTCCACCCAATCACCCCCTCTATACTCCCCAATTAAAGTTTTAGTATTTATAAATTGGATTGTTTATATCAATTTTGAACTCTCCAATCACTCTTACTCCAGTATGATAGTTCAATTTATTGGAATGTCCAGATTTGCCCATATACCCTAGAACTTTTAACTGTTCATCGAATTTCGCCCAGAACTTCCTAGTACTTATATCCGCATATCCTTTCATTCCGTTAGCATCTGCCCATACCTTAAATGTGTTATAGATTACTTTCTTATCTTCTTTATAGGACTCCTCTGCTTTTTCAATACACTCTTCAAAGAAACATATAAAAGGGTTAATGTCCTTTGCATAGTTCTTAATTACTTCATTAGAAACATTACAATCTGAAAATCGGAATTCATTCTCCTTTAATCTTTTCAGACCTAATATACTCCAATTAAAAATGCCTTGTAGCTCTTGCTTTAGCTTATCTTTCAAGTTTCTGTCCCTTTTATTTTCAGCAACAGTATTCCTAAAATGGAGAACACTCAATCTTCTCTGAAATCCATGACTAGTATCCTTGGTATGTGGCAGATTGTTCATTGCCATAATAATCTTTGCTGTAGGTTTGAATGAGAAGGCTGGTTTATATTTCTGCTCAGCAGTTATTACGTCTTCCCCTGTTATCATCTTAAAATACTGGGTGTTAAGACTTGCACCATTATTTTCATTTTCGCTACATATGTTAGCAAGCTTATTGTGTAAGCATACTCGCATAAAAGGTTTATTAAGCTCATTAAGAGCAACACTTGATATATTCTCACTGCCGATACAGTAACTTATTAAATCAATGAATACTCCTTTACCGTTAGCACCTGTACCGTAAAGTACCAGTGCCTTTTGCGCCTTTACTTCTGCCGTCATAGAATATCCCGCCCATTCTTGTGAAAGGATCTTTGAATCTTCATCACCTAAGAAGCATTCATCTAAGAACTTCATGAAGTTAGGACATTCAGCATTCTCATCGTAGTTAATAGGTATCTGAATAGTGCTATAAAATTTTAGACTATGTTCTACTAAAGTATGTGTTTCTAAATCATACATTCCATTTAGCATGTTTATGTAATCCTTATAACTATTTAATTCTTCATTATGTAGTACTATTCTCTTCAATGCTTCTACATATTCCCGTTCTACCTTAGTGCTCCAAATGTCATCAAAATACTTGTGAAGTTGAGCTCTTAACCTCTTAAAAACTCTTAACTCATCTACCTTGCTCCATTTTCCATTATTGTACGTGTAGAATTCTCCTTTGTTGTAAATCAGATGTGATTTCCCTTTAATATATGAAGCAAACTTGTTAGGACTAAAGTAATTAACTTTAAAAGTGTTTTTGCAGATACTTATTCCCATTTGTTCAATCTCTTCCAACTGTTTATCTGTAAACATTTTAATTCCTCCTCTATGTTTTTCTCTGTGTTCCTTACAAGATTTATTATAGATTAATAGTATATATATCACATCTCTATGTAATTAACTGTAAATTAAAAGACAGAGCTCAAAGTTCTCTGTCTTAAATGTTATATATAAAATTATGATTTAATATTACCATTCTTTTTCTCATTTTTTCTTCATCATTCTTCATTTTATAAGTTTTATTTTCTGTATTCTTTGCGTTTTCTTCTATATCAATTCTATATTTTGTAATTTTTAATACATAATCATTAACCTTCCCCCATACTACTTCACTTATATCCCTAACTGACTCATATCTTCTACTTTTATTGTTCTCGTTATTCATATAATCAACTACAGATTTACCATGCATACCTTCATATTTCTCTTGTAATAGTTTATTATATATACCTTCATTCACTATATAATATTTTATCTTATTTCTTTTCCTTATGAGCTTATCAATATCTTTATCATAGGTTGTTATAAATACAATATTCTCATTACCCTCTAGCCTCTTTATTTTGTTTAATATATCATACTTATCATCTACAATTACTTTTCTTTGAAGCACCTGTCTGTCTAATCTTTCCTTTTCCGAAGTCTTAATAATTTCTATTTTACTTTTATCTACTATATTAATTTCTGATACAATTACATCTAAATATATATGATCATTTGCCCTAGCAATTACAAGGTTAACATCTAATTTATTTTTTGTATATTTTCTAAGTTCCAATGACTCTATCTCTATTCTACTAATCTTACCTATTTTTATGTAATCTAATAGCACTATGCTATACCCTAAAGTATCGAATTGTTCTATGTAGCTGTCCACTCTATCCTCATATTGAATAGTATTTACTTTTACTGCATCTTCTATTAATGCTTTCGCCATCCTCCTATTTATCTCAATACCAAATGTATTATTTATGTATTTAATTACCTTCGGTTCATTCCATTCTGCTATATTAAAGCCTTGAAATATAGGATTAGTATTCAATATTTTAAGAATTTCTTCTTGTATATCTTTTGGTATTGTCCCGGACCTTTTAGCTATCTTTAACTTAACTTCATCAACATTAATTTTTTTTATCCATCTATCAATAGTCCTAATTGATGTTGAATATTTACTGGATAAATAGCATTTATCCATACCATTAAGATATTCGTTTACACAGTTATTTTTCTCTTCATCAGTATGCCTTGTTTCTATCATTAGATTTAATCTTTCCTTTCTTTTATTTATGTATTTGATTATAACACTTCTTTTCCTATTCTTAATATAACTACTTTTATAGCTAAAAATATTATAATAATCGTATTATTGATTACAACGGTATTTTTCAAAAAAAAAATAGTCTCGTAGAACTTAGAACTTACTTAACATAATAAAAACTCACTATATATTTATTGAATTTTTAATAAATATATAGTGAAAATTTATATCTTCATAAATCTTTTTATCAGGTTTTCTGACACTCCAAATTTAGCTGATGCACCTGTAATTGATTCTGATTGAGATAAGCCACTTACTATAAGTTGGAGAACTATCGAAATTATCTTAATTATTTTTAGTATGTCCATTAACTGATCTCCTTAATGTATGTATAAATATAAGAGTATGTATCTCTGACTGGAATTAATTTAATTACATATTTAGCTATATCTAAATCTATATACATTAAGGTTTCATTCTCATATCCTGTACCATTGCATAGTTCTACAACCTTATTATACTCATTAATAATGTTAAATTGAATGTAATTTAATTCTTCTTGTAGCTTTTTTAAATCTATTTCCGTATTATTCTTCAACTTAATTAATAAATCTTTCGTATTCCATTGATTAGCTAATGCACCATCATGGAAATCAAATCTCATTACACCTAGAAGCTCATTACTATCATAGTTAAAACATTTTTCATCACTTAATTTTCTCTTCATTTAGTCCTCCTAATATTCCTCTGCCAGAAGCATTGTCGCATACTTTCCATCACAAATTACAAATACCTTTGCATTAATGATTCTCTTTGAAAATAACTTATAAGTTTTATTGTACTCTGGTACTTCTTGTCTATGTTCTATGATTTGGTAGAATATATCATCAGCTCTATGCTCAATTAGTTCAAATACCTGCAAATAGTCTAGTTCCATCCCTTGCTCTTTTAGTTTATCTATATAATTCCACATTAATAATTGTAATTCTAATGGCATTTCCTGTTGAATTCCTTTGGTGATGTACCTGTTACTTTTATCAAACATCTTTTATATCTCCTTACTCTACAATATTCCTTTTTCTTTTAGGCTACAGTATCTACCCTCTGAACCAATGATTATGTGGTCTATTAGTTCGATACCAATTAGTTTTCCACATTCCTTTAACCTATTAGTAATACTAGTATCTTCACTAGATGGGGTTGGGTCACCTGAAGGATGATTATGGTATAATATTATTGAGGCTGCATTGCTTAGAATTGCAACTTTAAATACCTCACGAGGGTGAACTATGGAACTATTGAGACTACCTACTGACACCACATTCAATGCAATTGGCTGATTTTTAGTATCTAGGCAACATAGCAATAGCTGTTCTCTATCTAATTCATCCAAAAACCTTCTTCCAAGTTCAACTGCATCTGCTGGCGAGGATATTCTTCGTATATCATAGAGCATTGTTGCTTCCCTCACCATTTTTATAGATACTATATTTATCCTTTTAGCAGGAGTAATATTGTTATTATTATCTTCTGCTACTATAATTTCCTTTTGCCCTCTATTTATTTTGCCAACACAATATATTGAACTCGTCATATCCTTATCATTCCTCTCGCATAAAAATAGCACTTAACCTCAATTACTTTGAGATTAAGCGCCTTACATATTTTCATTTTTAAATTCTTTATTATCTTCTATATCTACCAGTAAAGTAGTAATTAATTTATTGGCAGTCTATCGTTTTTAGATATTATAATTACACCCTTCATATACTTTTTTAATAATAAGTAAATATTGAACTGTTGCAAACTGTTTATTCGTTTATTAATAGTATTAGGTTTAACTTTTAATTCAATTTGAGTTTTTATAAAGTCACTATACTGAGAAGTATTGAATTCGCCAGTAAATACTATTCCTACACTTTCTATGTAAGAAATAAAGCTATTAACGTCAAAAATATATGATTTAACGGTCGTTGATGCCTTATTATTTCCCACTAAATTCTCTTTGAATTCTTCAATTATATTTTTAGCTTCTTCACTGATTTTAAACTCGATCGCCTGTCTACCATTTGATATCTTTGTTATAGGCATTGCATCAACCTCTACTATTTCTTGTATAATATTGCTTTTCTTTTTAGGTGTTGCCATTTTTTTTTACCTCCATTTTTCATTTCATATCTATATACTGCTAGTATCGATATTTTAGATTAGTAGTATCTACTATTGCAGAAAAATATACCATCTATAGCCGTTCCACAGCCTCCCTCTTGTCCTTTGAAGACGTATTGATGTAGAAACTAGCTGTTGTCTGAATTGAAGAATGGCCCGCAAGCTTTGCAACAGTTGTCAATTCTACTCCTTTTTTTAACAGTCTAGTACAAAATGTGTGACGAAATTTATGTGGGTGCATTCTTATAATCAGCTTACTTTCCATCTTTTTCAATACACTATTCACTGCATCCCTATCCATCCTTGGCGACCTATTGGTTAATATTAAATACTCACTACTTGCAAATTTATTCACCCTTCTTTCTCCTTCTAAGTATTCCTTAACTGAATCAACGACTTCTCCCTTTAGTGGAACCTCCCTTCTTTTTCCACCTTTGCCCCACGCTACAGTTAGGTTCATAGATAACATATCTACATCCCTTAGTTTCACATTTACAAGTTCTGATACTCTTACCCCAGTGTACAATAGCAGTAGTATTATTAGACTATCTCTAGCTCTTACTTTTTCCGATTGGATATAAAATAAGAACCTTTCTACTTCAGCATCTGTGAATACTTCCACTTCTTTTTCACTACCTGCCGCTACCTTTAATTTATCTTTTCTTAAATTCACCACTTGCTCAGTTAGATATTTTTCATCCATTAGATATTGACCAAATGATTGTAGACTATTAATTTTCTTATTTATGGTATTTATCTCGTAGTTATTTTGGACTAAGTAATTCCTATATGCTGTAATATGAAACCTTTTTAGGTTTCCGATAAAGATGTTACCCTTAGATTCTAACCATCCAAGAAATACCCTAATGTCACCTATATAACTCTCTATAGTTTTTAGTGCTTTACCATCTGCAACTAATGCTTGCTCAAAGTCAGTTAATATTTTTTTAGCTTCTGTTTCAATATTATCTTCATTCACAATTATCCCTCCAAATATATTAATAAATTCTCAGGTGTTAATATATTTGGAATCAATAGACTTATACTATAATCACTGCTTAGGAGCATTAGAGAATTAGTGTAGCTGCCACCACTATTTTTACATGATATTAGTTCAACATACTCTGGAAAAGTATATTCAAAATCTATTAGCTCATTTATAGTTTTTACATCTTCTGGGGTTTCTGCTATTAGTACATATCCTCCTAGATCCCTTTTAACCCTTATATCGCCGTAATTATCATCAAGAATAGTTACTATTTCTAATGCTTTTTCTTTTACTTCTGCAGGTAAACCTTTTAGAGTTTCTACTTCTGTTTTGTGAGCTAACTTTATCATAATTATATCCTCCTTGAATTCTATATATGTTATTCAAGGTAATAATATATATTTGAATTTATGATTGTTACATATAAAAAATCGCCTAAGACATATCTTAATTCTCGTAATTATACTTTGTTTTTAAAAATGATTATATTTGTAATCCAAGGGTGATAAACTATCTATTCATTTTTCTTGTATTATAGTGCTTTGTAATGTAAAATTAATTATATTTGTTTAAATATTGAATTAATGGTTGTAAGTGTATGCAAATGAGAGAAGGTTACTATGGGGGGGAATTTAATTATGCTTACTAGAAAAGAAAGAAAAAATTTATATAGATTAACTGCAATAGAGATTTATAAACTGGTTTTAATTGGCGATATTAAATCATTTCCTAAAGGGTTTTGGCAGAAACCAGATGCTGATAAAAATGCAATTGAGATAACTAGGTACTTGTTAGAAGTAATTTTAAAGTGGTCTAATAGTGATATTAAAGAAATGTTTTCATCATCAACTTTTTTGAATAATAAACTTTGTGGAATGATGTGCGCAGTTTATAATAAATCACCATTTGAAGCTATTAATTCAGCTTATCCTAATAAATTTAAACCTTGGGAAATAAAAGTTGTACCTAAAAATTATTGGACAGTAACAACAGGTGGAGAATCTACTAAGTGGCTTTTAGAAGAAAAACTAAAATGGTCTAACAAAGATATATGTGAAAAGTTGAATGTAAATATATTTAGGGAAAATGGACTTAGATGTATGTTAGAGTTTGTTTTTAATAATTCTACATATAATGCAATAAATTATATCTACCCTAATATATTCAAACCTTGGGAATTGAACTTTGTTCCAACAATTTATTGGAAGACAGAGAATGGGATAGAAGCTACTAAATGGTTGATAGAGGAAAAGATGAAATGGTCACATAATGATGTTAAGAAATACATATGCGTAAAGATATTTCATGATAATGGCTTAAGGAGAATGTTAGAGAATGTTTATGATGGGAGATTATATAAAGCATTAGATTCAGCATATCCCAATAAATTTAGGTCATGGGATTTTATAATATCAAATCATAGCCAATGGACATTAGAAGATGGAATAGAATCTACGAAGTGGCTAATAGAGGAAAAGCTTAAGTGGTCTGATGAAGATATCATTAAAAAGCTATCTAGAAGTAATTTTAATGAAAATGGACTTGGTTGGATGTTAAAACGATGTTTTAGTAGTTCAGTCTCTAAAGCGCTTAATTTAACATATCCAGATAAATTTAAACTAATTAATTGAAGTGGCTATTATTAAAATTTTCATTTAGCCTAAGACAGATCTTACTCCATCTTAGACTTCTAACAATACACTGCATTATTTATATTATGCAGTAAGAAATGACGTAGCTGATTTCCTGCCAGTCCTTATACTAGAATAACTGCTATTGGTACCACCACTACAAATATTTTTTGCAGTGAATTCTCACAAAGTTTTGCAGTGAATTATATTTTTGGGTGCACCATATTATCCTATATAAGTTGTAAAAACGCTTAATATAATTTCATAAATTTACTAATCGGTTAATATTAAAAATATCTGTTGGATTCTTATATCTATTTAACGTTTTCTCACTATATGACGCAATGTATCTTGAAATAGATGTAGTAAAGCTATATCTATAATATATAGCTCTTTATAAATGGTTGATATTTAAAATGTTTGACTATAATTTAGTTGCATGGAATTCGACTTCATGTATTTAGCTTATATTATTACCAATCCATTAAATATCCTCTGTATTTAGATAAGCTTTGAATGAGGATGGAATTAATTCAAAATGTTTTGTAATATCACCATTTATTATATAAAAGTTAATTTTAGTAGTTATCTTTTCTATACCAAATATTCTATATATATAATACTTATCTCCAAGTTCCTTCGATACCTCAACCTCATTTGCACTTATTTCAAAAGGAGTACTAATTGGACCTGTAGTTGTTTTTACCTCTATATACATTTTTTCTGCAATTTGTCCGTTAACCTTCCAAGATTCAATATCATATCCTAATCCGTCTCCTTTTGTTTTAGACACCCATTCAACGGTGTCTGCAAGGTCTTGTCTCCCAATTGATATTAATTTTTCTTTTTCATTAATTACAACTGCCTCTTCCCCTAAAGTGCCTTTAATCCCATTCGTCTTATTAGCTTTATCATAATCTTTTTTCCTAGCTCTTCTTTGATTTCCACTTTGTAAGCTGGGCGTTTTATTTCCAAACGGTGGTGTATACAGTACAAATTCCAAATTATTAGTATCTAGTTCAAATGTATTATCTTCCTTAACCGTTTCTTCCTGCTTATGGCCATCTCCTTTATTTATATCATCTACCACTTCTGCTTCTTCTATTTCTTCCTCTTCTACTTCTATTTCATCCTCTTCTATTTCTGCCTCGTCTATTCCTGCCCCGCCATTTAATATCACTGTATTAGCCATTGTAAATTGTAAATCATTATAATTATGAAGGTCCTCTGATGGTATCGCTATTCCTACAAAATTATCTTCATCCTTTTTTAATAATACCAATATATCATTTTTATATAGTTTTTTGCGAAATTGATTAAATCTATCAGTAGGAACCGGAGTATTGATTTGAACTTGCACATTAGACTCATGACCTAATTTTAATATTGCCCTGCATTCTATTAATGTGCTTCCAGTAATACCACTACTAATATATGGTGAGTGTGTCGCCCTAATTGTTTTTTTATAAGTTAGTTCTTTACGCTTAAATTCAACCCTCGTTATAGGGACATCTATTTGATTAATATAATCGCTATTATTTCTTATTAAATCAATATTAATAAATTTTCCTATTTTCTCTCCATTGTTATGCATATCTTGTACGTCTTGCGAAAAAAAGAAATTTATATTCTTTTTCCCAGGAACATCTAAATGAGATTGATGATTTCTTTTATCATTAGGTTTAAGATCCTTTTTCTCTTCATTATTAATGTTGGAATTGGATAACCTTTTAATAAACACCCCCTGAAAATCTTCACCTCTTAAAATATAATTTGTTACCCCAATATTAGATAAGAATTGATTGATATCTGTTAATACTCTATTAAACATATTCTGACCCCCTTGTTAAATTTTTATTTATACTTAACCTTTTCCACTTACACCAACTTTTTTAAATACCCTCACCCTTTCCCTTTGTTTAATCTTTTATTAACTTCACCTATCTTAATAAGACCTCCCTTTTATCTATTACCATGATTATACTCTCCCCGAGTCTACCTGTCAACACCTTAATGTATAATTATCAGACTATCCCATTTGTACTCGGGTAAAAAAAGAACTAGTCTTCTAAAACTATCTTCTTAGATATCTCCTCAAGATATCCTCTATTTCATTTGACATTAAAGAAAGCAACCTCTTATTTAATGTCACTAATCATTTAATATTTGTATTTTGTTATTACTACCACATAATTGATCACCCATATACCAAAATGCTTCTATATTGTATTTTCTTAAAAAAGCAATGTATTTATCATCAATTTTTCTTTCAAATACACCTATTTTTGTACATTCTAATCCTTTGTAGTTTTCCATCCTAAATTCTTCGTAAAAACATAATTGAGATAATACTCTACGAATTTGTTTTCTTTCATCAACCTCAGATGCTTCTAAAGTTTTAATTTCGAAAACTAGAATTTTCTTTTCGTTTTTTATTGCTAAGCAGTCAATTGCACTTTCATATATTGTAAACCCACATGCTTCCAAATACTTAGCTAACTTCTTCACTATTTTTTGATGTCTTTCTGTTCTTTCTCTTAATTTCTTTTTTCCATCACTATAATTACCTAAATCTTCAAATTCATCATCATCTTCATCATCATTAAAAATAGTTTCTGCAATAGTGTCAGCAGTAACCTCTTTTAATTTACGTTGACTTAATATTTTCTTACTGCTTAATTCTTTCTTATTTTCTTCATTTGCAGCAATCTCTGTATATTTTGTAGCCCCTTTACTAAAATTAATACCATCAGCATTTTCAGAAGGAATACCTACAACTAAATACTCATCACTATCATTATATTTATAGAAGAGTAATAAATCGCCCGGAAACAGGTATGTTCTTAATTTTGAAAATGCGTTTCCATCATATTTTATTTTACTTAATTGTACTTGCTTTGATAAATCATTTCTGACTGATATCTTTTTAACTGTATTACTTAAAACATACCCATTTTCTATTACATCAAATACTTCTTTATCTGAATCATTATTCTTAATATTATTATGCCTTGCTTGTAAATCTATTAGATTCTTATTTATTAGTCTTATATTTATCTTGATATCTTCAGTAGAGCTAATTGCATTTTGCAATTCAATCTGTGAGTAAAAGTTCTTCATTCCATCTCCTGTAAAATGGATATGATACTGTTTACTTCTACTGCCTGTTGACCTATTTTCTTTTAATATACACACTTCTGGTAGTCTTATAGCTAAAGTACACTGAAACTTATCTTCATCTAATATATATTCTATTTCTTTTACACTTACACCAACTTTTTTTAAATACTCTTCCCCTTTGTTTAATATTTCATTAACTTCATATATCATAATAATACCTCCCTTTCATCTATTACCATGATTATACTCTCCCCGATCTTACCTGTCAATGCCTTATCTTATAATTGTCAGACCATCTTGATTGTACTCGGGCAAAAAAAAGAAGATAGTCTTCTAAAACTATCTTCTAAGATATCTCCTTAAGATATCTGCTATTGCATTTGACATTAATGGAGGCACACTATTTCCTATTTGCATATATGTCTTAGTATATGGACCTAAGAAGAAATAGTTATCTGGATATGATTGCACCCTCGCAGCCTCTCTTGGACTTAACCCTCTTGCTTGATTTGGATGTATATACATGTTACAGTCGAACTTCATATGGGCTGTAATCGTTTTGCATATTCTATTAGGAATTAACTTGTAATACTTATCCTTAAAAATATCACTTCTTGATGTATACGGCATTATATCTGCTATTCTTTCACTATCTGACTTATCTCCTGGCAGCATTCTCGCGAAAATCTCTATATCTCGGTCATTATTATATCTTGTCTTATGATTAAAAATAAGTGTATTTCTAGATCCTTGATTTATTAAGTCTGCATACGCACTACTTGCCTTACTTCTATTGCATTCAATCTTTTTTCCTGATTCCTCTGTGTCCATTTTTGTAGAATTTCTTATTCTTAATGGTTGTAGTTCTCTCAAATCTCCAATAGCATCTTGCAAAACATACTTCTCCATACCTTCAGCATAAGATTCTATTTCTTTAATTATTTCTTTTGCGTTAATTTGTAACCTTTCACTTATATCTGACCTTATTCCTATATAAATCAGACGTTTTCTATTTTGTGGCACTGAAAAGTCGCTTGCGTTAAAAACATGATAGCAAACATCATAATCCGCTCCTTTAAGATTATGAAAATCTTCTATTACTTGGTCTGCGACACTTATCATACCCGCTACATTCTCCATCACAAAGAATTTAGGTTTTATTTTCTCGACCCCTCTTACATAATACTTATAAAGAACATTCCGAGGATCATCTATTAGTCTCTGTCTATTAGCCATTGAAAATCCTTGGCATGGCGGACCCCCTATTATAACATCTACTTCATCATTAATATATTCATCAATTTTATCAACAATCTCTTTTATATCTCCGGTTATAATTCTCTCTTTTGGAACCTCAGAATGATTAAATGAATACGTTTCTGTACATACATCTTCAATATCATTAGCAAGCAGTGTTTTAAAGCCATTTTGATAAAATCCCAAGCTCATCCCACCGGAACCGCAAAAGAAATCTACCACAGTAGGGCTTTTTGTATCTTTATAATATTCAATCATTGCCTTTTCTCTATAATAATCCATATACTTCATTAAGTTAGTATCTATCATTTCATTAAGGCTTAAATATTCTGATAAAACAGACATTATAACGTCAAAATCTTTGTCTAAAACAATCTTTAGTTTATATATTTCATCGACATTCCGTATGACTCCTAGCTTTATAAGGAAGTTATAAAGCTCAATTGAATAGTCATTTTTCTGTACAATAATTTTTTTTTGTATTTTATATAATTGACAAATACAATTAACAAAATCATTCAAAATATTTCGAAATATCTTTTTTTCTCCAGTCTTAGTAATACCAGCTAACTCTTGAAATATGCTAAAAGATTTCTTTTCTATTTTCACCATTTCTTATACCTCAATTTCTAAATTTATATTTAAAGCTTGTACAATCGCTATAGCAATACTATATGCTACATTAACTGTTACAGCATTCCCAAATTGTCTATATGCCTGTGTATTAGATACAACTTGATTCCAATCACTCGGAAATCCCTGCAAAATTCTACATTCATTTGGTGTAAGCATTCTAACATTTGAAATAGGTCTTATTTCATCATCTTCGAATCTTTCACGGTTTATCCTATCCTCATAATAATTATCTTGTGAAGCCCTGTGCATTTTATGCATAGTAGCACATAATGGCCTAGCTACTTCCAAATTAATCTCTGGCCTAGCAACATAGTTCCTAGTCCCTGTAGCCATTATTGTTCTAAGTATTTTTTCTGATAAAAAGTATTTCCTATCAACATCTTCATCTAGTATATCTTGAACTGTAGGTTGAACTGTAGTTTCTAAATCTATAGTAGGTGGTGGAAATTCAAATGCTAAATTATTTTGCTCATAATACTCTCTTTTAAATCCAACAATAAATACTCTTCTTCTTGTGTGTGGTATTCCATAGTCGGCAGAATTTAATACATCATGGAATAAAATATACCCTAGATCCTCTTCTAGTATTCTTTTCATTCTTCTGAATGTGTTTCCACCATCATGGCTTTGTAGATTTTTTACATTTTCTAAAACTATTATCTTAGATTGATGTCTTCTTAATATTGTTTCTATAGTGAAAAATAAAGTCCCTCTTTCATCTTCAAAGCCCCTTTGGTGCCCCATCAAGCTAAATGGCTGACACGGGAACCCCGCTATAAGAACATCATGTTCTGGTATCTGATCCAGTACCTCATTTACATCTCCTAATTGTATGTGATCTCCAATGTTATCTCTGTAACTTTCAACTGCATATCTATCATAGTCATTAGCGAATATTATATCAAATCCTGCATTTAAAAAACCTAAATCTAAACCTCCAGCTCCCGAAAATAAACTTACAGTCCTCAGATGTCTATTTATATAATTAATTCTTTCCATATATATTTCCCAATCCCTTCTTAAGACAGCCATTGTTTCTTCTGTTCTATATTACCTTCAAATCTATTATTAATTTCTTCTAATAAATCATTTTCAATTATTATATTTATAACAAAACCTAATTATTCCGAGCTTTCGCCATAATATTATCCCTTTCGACCATACTATTTTATCATAGATAAAATTGAATAACAATATGCTTTTAAATTGTAATATATTTGCTACTTTTATAAATAATTTTCAAATTTATCACTTATAGTAACTTGTATTTGAAAATTCTATATTATCATTGTATCGAACATTAGTTCCTATGTCAATTGTCGCCACTACATGTTGGTTATCTTATTGTACCTCTAGATAATATCTCTATTATTGATATTCCCACTCATATAAAAATATAGTTTTAATCTATTAAGCTCCTATAGAATTCTTTAGTATTATTGTTCTGCTTAAACAACAGTCTCATCTTATACATTGTTTTATCATAGATATTAAACTCTTTTGAATACTTTATTACTTCTTCATATGTTAACTCAAAAATATTATCAGCAATAGCAAAATATATTTCTGAGTTTATTACTCCAAAAAAATATTTTATTGCATCCTCATATAACATCCTTTTGACACCTTCAATATCACTGTTTTTATCTGTATAGCTTCCATTTCTATCCTCCCATTGAAGAAAACTTGTTATTGCTACCCTATTTTTTTCTCTTAAATAATTAGTATCTATCATTTACGAATACCTCCTAGAAAGTAAAAAACTCCTACTCACTATAATGTGAATAAAAGTTTTTATTATTATAATAATATATATTTATAATGTATTATAAAATAGCTCATCATATATTATGGTAATATAGTTCACGTTATTTATTAATCCGTTCTATAAGAACCTAAAATCATTGCTTAAATCAGATAGTAGTTTATTCCGCTTTTTCAAATTAAAATATTCACTTGATACATCTGATGCCTTTTCAACACCGAACTCTGCTATTTTACCTTGAAAATCATATTTATTAGCAAGTTGATTATATTCATCAATATATTTAGCATATTTTATATATATATCCTTTAGAAATAGCTCCTTATATTCCTTAGCCCAATCTCCATTACTTTCATGCCCTGTTAATGGGTCTATTATTTTAGGGACTAATGCAATATTCCATGGTGCTTCAAACATTAATGCATTACGTGTCATACCAAAAATATGCGAAACTTGATAATTCATTAAGTTATCATTACGTCTAAATCCAGTTAATTTCTGAATGAGTTTTTGAGGCTGTAGATTATTTGTTGGATCCTTTTTAACATTTTCATTTCCAAATACTTTTACATGAAATTCTTTATATAGTGGTGTACCATGAGCATCTCTGCCGTATCCTCTAATATATACTTTTTTATTATTAAATAATCTTTTTTTTAATTCATCCCAATATTCTTCTACTCTCTCAGCTAATGGATATATTGTTTCTTCTAATCCGAAGTTATAAAAATCAGTTTTTGTAATATTAAATTTCTTAGTAAAACATTCATACGAATCAAGTATTATACTATTTATCTCTTTATTATTATTTTTAACAATGTCTTTAACTATCTTTTTTTTAGTTTTAACTATTATTGCAACTTCCGTACAATTATCAATATCCTCACTAACGCTCCTACAAAATTCTAAGTATAACTTTACGGCCCTTTTTAATGTTGCCGTTCCAGTAAGATAATTTCCATCAATAATTATTTTGTGATTTAGTGGTTTCTTTTCAGAATAATCCAACTTTGAATACTCAAGCTTATTTAATAATATTTTACAATCATTTTCCTGATAGTGCTTATCTAAATCTCCCTCTACCCTATTTACTCGCAGGACATTTGATACACGTGAACTAATAGTCCCCTGTCCTAATTTTTTTACAACTCTTAACCATTGAGCAAATTCCTCTTTTCTCATTTTCCTCTCCCATAATCTATTCCTTTTTTAATTATAAAACACATAGTCTTTACCTTTACCTCAAATCATTTCTCATTTATTAATATTATATTCTTTAGGTAATAACTCATTTTAGTGCTATTATACTACAATTCCTTCAGAATCAAGCTTATCTCTAATTTCCATCATCTTTTTAGCTTGCAGTGAAGACGGAATTTTGGGTGTTAAACTATCAATTTGTGTACCAATTTTCAGCAATTCCATTTCTTTTATATTTAATACTTTTTTTTCTAACCCTATTTTTAATAATCTACGCCAATAATCCGCACCAAAACGCAAAACTATAATCTCTAATGCTAAATCATTGTCTAATTTTTGTTCTTTTTTTGCTTGTCTTGCTTCAGATTGTATTTCTTCCATTGGTACAAGGTCAATCAAGAAACGTTCTGTCAAACTGTATGGTATGCATTTAAATTCTTCCCATGTTTTTACATCCTTTGCATATTCCCTTACAATAATTCCATGAGAATCAGCTAAAAATTCGTGCGCTATCTTACATACTATTTCTACCTCATGTATAAGCGACTGATATAACTCTTGTTTTTGCCATATAATCATAAAATTTAAAGAAAGGCCTACTGGTATACAGTTAATGATCTTAGAAATTGTATACGGCACGATTTGAGCTTTATTTCCCCCTTTTGGATACCACGGTTGTCTATATAGCAGCTTATCAACATTCTTAAAAATAATAGCAGCGCATATCGCCCTTTTGAAATAGAATTCATTAAATTGCTCTTTTGATGTAGTATATTGCCTATCAATATTATCCGCAAAGTACTTCATGTTTTTTGCAGAACCCCTTGCAACAACATATGGCAAACAATCCAAAGTAATTAAATACATAGCTAATAATTCTTTTGTTAGTTTCTGTTCTTTTGGATATTTAGCTTTAAATTTTTCTCTTTCAGATTTTGTCAATTTCATTTGCTCTTGTTCCCACTTCCCACGAAATCGCTCATAATACCATACAGTAGGATGTAGATTCCCGTGAATAGGAGGCGCCATATATTTCCTTGACATTTTTTCTATTAAAATATGGAACGGACTATTCGAGAAGAAATCAGCATCCTTAACTGGATTTTGGCAATTAGCACATTTAGAGATTTTCTGAACCATATTGTTATAAATTTCTCCTCTTTCATCTTCACTTCCAGTTGTCTTAATTACCGTCAACTTCATTGGAACAAAGATATTCGATAATTCTTTATTATCCTTTTTGATTATTGCACTTGCTAATGATGCAGTAGTTTGACCACCGTTAATTATCTGCAAATCTCTCATACATGTAATTTCAAGTCCATTTTCACCTTGCATAAATTCAACATGCTCTGCTGTTACGGCAACCCCATTATTATATGTAAAAAATTTAGTTGGTTCTTTTATAATTGTATTTCTAATCCCCTTGTTTACTTTTCCCTTTATACTCAAAAATGCTCTAACATTCCCTTCAAGAAGTCTACTACCATAAGCTAAATATATATCAGCTAAAAATTTACCTGTTATTATTGCTAAATAAGCATCGTAATCTATTTCATCATTCATTTTAGCTTTAAGGCATGGAATACCACTAATACCAAACTCATTTACATTAATTACAATTGGCTCATTACTAAATGACTGCATTATTTCAAAATAACGTTCAATAGTCCAAACGTTTAATTCAACGTGTCTCTCCAATAAATCTTCCCTTTTAAGCGACTTAACCTGCTCACTAAGTTTTGAATTCGAAATAATATAGAACTTAAATTTTAAAATACTACTTCGTTCAATATCTGCTCCTATTTTAATTCTTATTTCCTTAGCCACATCAAGTGTTGGATCAGCATCGTCACAATAGTCCCCAATATTCCCTTTATATACTTCATCAATAAATGAAACCATTTTTTTGTATAATACATCAATTTGAGTCCTTGTCAACGTCTCAAGATTAAATGTATCTTTAAAATCACTAATAATAAGTATAATGGATCCATCAGCTTCATCAAACGCATATGCGTTAAATTGCATCATCCTATTTCTTCGACCTTGTTTTCCAAAATAGAACTTAACCGGATCACTAACTTCGCCTAATGATTCCAATATTTCCAATGACCTAGCTACGAATTCATCATCCGTGTCAGTACAATTAATTGCTGCATCCATACGTAGTTCTTCAATAAACTCTTTACGATATTCATTTACATCCATATATACCCCTCTTTATCTATTTAATTTCATAATCCATAATATTAACCAATGACAATTCATACTGAGCCTTAACAATTGCAGAAATCAAATTATTTCTATCAAGCTTTGGGAATTCTTCATCAACTAAAAATTTTCTACAATCGCTGACTTCATAAACATAATCATCATAATGGTCATTATATGTAAATCCTTGTAGTGACACCTTAGTAAAAAAATCCCCCTTATCATCCTCATTATCAAATGATTCATATATCTCTGAAACAAGTTCATTTAATTTAATTCCATTAAAAGCTGGACTCATTTTCTCGAGACTATATACAACAAGTTCACCTATTTTATCACTTTCAAGCTGTTCAATGGATGAAATTTTAACTGTCTGGCTACCTCTGTGCATGGTCTTAATCTCATACCACGTATCATCATTTGAAAAGTCCTTATGTGTCAGTTCCTGTCCACTCCAACTTAATAATGCTTGGTGTTTACCATATAGGCCAAACAATTGCTCCTCTAGGAATAAGATTTCGCCAATAAGCCCCATGATTTCTGGTTCAGTTAAAAATTCGTTCCTTGATTTTAAAAACATTTTTTTCCATAGTGAAAATCTATTTATTATATTGGTATAACCCAAGTCAGGCTCGTCAATACTTCTTGATGTCTCCATTAAATCTTCGCAAAATCTATAAAATAATCCACTAATTTCATTGTCTTCTAAAGAGAAAATTAATGTGTTATAGTCATCACTTTTATATTGATTCACTATAATTGTGTTTGTACCCATAATATTTCTAGGTGTGAATTTTGCTCTAAATTTAATTGATTTCCTTCCTTGATCATCAAGTCCGATATACCAATCCAAAATATGCTTAGCATCAGCCTTTATGAAATATCCATAAGATTTTAATTCCTTGAATCTTTCTTGTATATTAAACATGACCTTATTCCTCCTCATTTTCAGCTAGCATATCTTTAATTTCTTGCTTTGAGTAAATCGGATTAACCTTATAAGTATGCTTTTCAGCATTACTTCCATCACAATTAGGTATGCCCATAGCCAATCCAACCCATGGTTCCGTTGATTCTTTAATGACCTTCTTAGTTGCTAGACTACCTTCCCCATCTTCTTTCAAATTAATTAAATAAACTAACAAAAGAGGATTTCTCTTTTCAACATACTTAAACCATGTGTTTATAGGATATTTTTGCTTATCTTTAAATTCCACTTTTTTATCCTGTAGATACTGCGCTTTAAAGTTGTTTTTAGCATTTTCAATTATCTCTACGTCATTTAAACACTGTCGCCCATCAGAAGGACCTGCAAGTTTCCCTCTATTTCCAATATTTATCCTATCTCGATACTCATCAACTGAACAAGAGCGTGTTAGAGAATATATTTTAGCTCCTTCGAAAACGAGTGGTGGTTCTATTTTATCTCCATCTAAAAATACGATATCCCAACAATCTAGTTGTGATATTTCACAGCTACTTAAAAATTGATAAATTTGTTTGGTATCAAAACGTCGATTATATTTTGAAGACTTAAAATTACTTATAAAATCAATAACAATTCTTTTAGGAACATCTTTTAATGCATAATGGTTACCTTGACTTTCTAATCTATCTAATTTTACACTGCTGCCCCTCGCATTTTTTATTAACAAATGCACCAATTGAACATTTTTGGAGTTTTGTAGTAAATCATTTATTAAATATGGTGTTTCAAAAACGTCACCAAAATAACTCATATATTCAGTTTTATCTGCTGCTATCCTCATTTTATTTGCAGCTGTTATGCGTAATTCTTTGCTATCATTACGTACTCTTACACCAAATTCTCTTGGGGTTCTCTTGCATTCTCTCATTACCTCCAAATCCTCTTTTAATAACTCAGTAGCTTCTGATATTTCAGTATACCAATCAGCTGACTTTTTACTTGTCCAAATCCTAAATAAAAAGTCATAATTTTTACGATAACCAAACCATCTTCCCATCTGCATAAGCACATCATAGGTTGATGTGTTTCTATAAAAATAACTTATAATTAAACCTTCAAGAGTTAACCCTCTAGATAAGGATAGACCACCAATGGCAATTATTCTCAAACCCGGATTACTTTCATATTCCAGCTTGTCTGACCCTTTAGAACTATTAATAACTTTTATTTGTATATTTTCTACAGATGTAAAGAGCTTTTCTACAATTTGATCCCATGTGAATTCTATTCCTTCATAATTTTTTTTCCATTGAGTATATATTGCATTCAAAATTGGTATTTTCTTATTTTTCCCCAAATCATGAGATAAATCAAATTTTATTTTGTTATACGCTTCTTCATAAATTTGTTCAACATTTTCTTTCACGTATTGTTGAACGTCAACAAATCTAGAAATATTTATCATCATTGTTCTAGGCTTATCTAAATCATGTCTTAAGTCTCTAATAGCATTCACCAAAAAAAAAGTATATATTGAATCAGTTAAGCTTTTAGGTAACGTTCCCTTCCAATTTTTTTTATGCTTATAATAAAATAAATCTTTATCCCTATCTTTGTAAAAGCTATTTTGATCCCCTATATAGTTTGATGAGGCAGACCCCTCCTGTACAAATGAGGTAGCTGTAACTTCTACGTAGTTAGCTGTAAACCCTATATAGGTAGCCTGCCAAAATACATCTACTAATTGTAGAATTAATTTGTTGATTTTAGTTGGATTTTCTTCTTGTTCAATTGCAATTACTCTTAAATCTGAATTATTTACATAATCCGAATTGTCTGACCCTTTAGAACTATTAATAACTTTTATTTGTATATTTTCTATAGATGTAAAGAGCAAATCTACAATTTGATCCCATGTAAATTCTAACCCCTCATAATTTATTTTCCATTGAGTATATATTGCATTTAAGATTGGGATTTTCTTATTTTTTTCCAAATCATGTGATAAATCAAATTTTATTTTGTTATATGCTTCTGTATAAATAGATTCAACATTTTCTTTCACATATTGTTGAATATCATTAACGTGTGAAATATTTATCATCATTCTTCTAGGCTTATCTAAATCATGTCTTAAATCTCTAATAGCATTTGCCAAAAGGAAAGTATATATGGAATCCTTTAGATTCTTAGGCAACGTTCCATTCCATTTTCTTTTTATATTTTTACAATTAAATAAATCATTATCAACATTAGATCCAGCATCTTCGATATACTTTAAAGCTTTTCTGTATTTTCCACCTTCGTAAAATATCTTTTGAGCCCCAATATAGTTTGATGGAGTAGGCAAACTATATATAAAATCATTAGGAAACAAATCGTCATTCAACATGTCTTCTGTAGTTTCTGGATTAATAAAAACATTTGCAAAAGGTGTTGCTGTAAAGCCTACGTATGAAGCTTGCCAAAATACATCTACTAACTTACGAATTAATTCGTTAATTTTAGTAGGATTTTCTTCTGGCTTGTTTGTATTAATCGATGCATTATCTGCCTCATCATCAATTAGGAGCATTGGGTAATGAATTTTCTTAGTTATTGGATCAGCATTAAGATTGTATAACCACTGGTATAATCTTTTAAGTACAGTTGTATTTTTCTTTATTACACATACAACAACCTTATTGCTTTCTAACGAAGTTGTTATTTTGTTCATATTTCCAACAAAATCATACTCTCTTGATGTCATCGCAGTAACAGAGAGTGATTTACCATCTTTACCAACCCCTATTCGAGATGTTTGAGCTCCATCATTACAACGTGAAATATCAAATCCTACAAACCCTTCTTCAACACGCTTTTGTGTTTGATTTCTCAATGTTTCAATTGTTCCCGTCAACAAAATAATAACCTTGTATCCTGCATCAGCTGCTTTACATACCATACCAATATATGTCGAAGTCTTACCAGATTGAACATCCCCAATAATAAGTCCTCTACGAAAAAATTTAGCCTCGCTTTGAGGATCTCCAAGGTAATTCATCAACTTAATTAATGTAGTTTGATCTAGTTTATTTACATCATTAAGTCCTAAATGTTGATCTTCGAGCAAATATTTTCTATATCTACTCCAAAAAAACGGGTCCAATGCACCTTCTTCTTTCAATTTTTCTGAATACCATTCATAGTGATCATAATCATTTGTAATGCTCGTCCCATTACTATGCTTTGTTTGGCACAAATACTCAGCCTCTGATTTTACCTTTTTAGCTTCAACCTCATTAAATCTATACTTAGAAACTTCAATAATCATAGCAATACTCTTCTGAAGTTGTTGTTCATCAACATCATCAGAACTTCTAGTTATATTGTACAAATGTTCAATCGCTTCAACACATTTCATGATTTCAATATTGTTAATTTCCACTTTTATATTCCCCCTGTAGTTTTTCTTTTAATTGAGAATACTTACAAAACGGTTCTGAAATAAATATTTTATCAATGATGTTATTTAAATCTAAATTACCCATTTTAAAACTCATTTTAATTAAGAATCGTGCTTTATCACACACATCACTCAAACGATCTGTCTCAGTCTCATCGGCTATCTTATTCCCTGACATATCTATATAGATTTGTTGATATGGCAAAGTATTTTCCAACTCTTCAAGTATCATTTCAAATCTATTCAATATGTCATCATTAATATCTGCATCTTTTAAAAAATCGAAGATTCTGGATGTCCTATTTATTTTACAAATATATTTTTCATTTCTAACCTTTATTCTATCCCAAACATAGTCCAAGTCTTCATTAACATTCTGTATCCGTCCACGGTATACTTGTGAATTAATGGCAATATCCATAGCTTCATCTACAGCCCTTTTAAGTTGTGCCCTAATTATTTTCGGAATAGTAGCCTTTTGTTTTTTTATATCAATTCCCCAAATGTCATCTAAAGTGTTTGGGATATCAACTTTTATACGAGCATTTTTTGTTAACTCATTCTTTGGTAATCCAAACCAAGTGCCCCATACTATTAATCTCTCGTTTCTATATATATAATACCCTTGCTTAGTTCTATAATTTTGTACTCCTCCGATTTTCTTATAATCATCTTTATCCATATCCTTCTGGAAAGGAAGAACATATGGACTTACAATTATATATCTTTCTATTCCATTTGAATCTTCAATTGGAATTCCTATTTCTTTTCTAGGATTAGTTTTTTTGTGTTTTTCCAAGAAAGGATCCAATCCAACAATTATAAAATTATTTATTTTAATTGTTACTCGCTTTTGCTTTTCAGAATTTATGAATCTATGAAAAATAAGTGATAGATATTCTGCAGTACGTTCTTTATAACTGTCCAATGTAGTGAAAACATCACCTGTCGATTTTTCTATAACATCAAATTTTTGCCAAAGAACCACAGTTCCACTTTCCAATTCATTCAGTCTATCAACTTCTCTTATATTACTAATTTCTTCTTCATCTAATTCTTGAATTATCCAGTCCATTTGGGATTTAACAAAATCTATATCCCAAACATATGCAGAAATAATCCCATTACATTTACTTGCAACAGTCAAATTTTTACATTGAGATAATGAGGCTGATTTTAGTCCTAAACCAAAACGACCAAGGTCATATTCACTCCTATTTCCTTCATTTATATTACATCCATATTTCATTGCATTATACAATTCCGAATTTGTCATACCTTTTCCGTCATCACAAATTGCTACATAGCAATCCTGTGGATCAACAGGAAAAACTAGTTGTATATTTCTCGAATGCGCAGTCAAGCTATTATCTAAAACATCCGCAATTGCAGATTCAAATGAATACCCCATTGCTCGCATAGATTCCATAAGGACATTTGCCTCAGGTGGATTTTTTTTGTAAGTTGCCACGACCCGAACCTCCTCTATTGGTATATAAGTAAAAATTTAGTTTTTATCCCCGTAATCTACTAGCTTACTACAGTTGGTTAATACCATTTTTATAAAAAATTATATTTTATTATTACTCTTTCTTATACTTTAATTATACACCATATAAAGATTTATTACATATTATATCATTTTTCGAACTAAACTAAATTCACTATCATGAATTAGTTATATTTCTGTCCATATACATATATCACTAATTCAAGTTAACAAAACATCATCATTATTATACATTTTCGTTTAGTATTTCCCGTTTTGTCGTTTAACAGGCACCACTATCCTGTTTTTCATCTAAGAACAATACTAAAAAGGCTCTAGCATAAACTGCTAGAACCCTTAATTTTTGTTGAAAAATGACGATTTGAACCCCGGAACGGAATAACCCATTCACCTGCTTTCGAGACAGGTGAATTAATGCTCGTAGATTATACTTTATATTCTCATCAGTCTATTAAATTGTATGTCTATTTAGGTTAAAATGCATCGTACTTTCAGTACGGTTTACTTCACCAGACTAATCAACGCATAAGAAAACCCACAAACCAATTTCAAGAAGGTTGCTATAAATCATACATATCTAAAACATTGTTAGTATTATTTACTATATAAGCACTATCTTTGTAATTGAGAACTAATCTCGCTTTTTTTGCATTATTGTTATATGAATAATATGCAAAAATTACTTTATCTTGGTATTCTTCTTTATAAATTTCTTTATAAAGAAATTTTTCCTCCTCATTCTTTATGAATAAAAGCACATAGTTATCACTAATTTCTTCTAAAACCAAAGAATAAAAGTCAATAATACAATCTGCATCACCTTGCATTTCATTCATTATCTCTTTACTACAACTTTTCAGTTCGTACATATATATTTTTTTATCTGGTAATCTTAATTTTCCATAATAGTTTTCATCAGAAATAAAAGAACTTAAATAAATAATATTGCTATTTTTATAGGTATTTCTTATTAAATTATTTATCTCATCAAAACGTTTTTCTGCATATTTATATCCCATTAATGTAAACGCTATTCTGCAGTTTTTAAGTATATTTGTTAGCTCATTCTCTATTATGTAACGCTGCACCTCTTTTTCTTCTTGCTTCTTGCGATATATAAAATATTTCAATTGATATACAAATCCTCTACCTTCAACATGTTCTACTTTATACCATCTTTGCTTATTGATGCTTATTGTGTTATGCGCTACACCATCAGCATCATAATACAGTGGAACTGGTTCACACATGTTTTCAAATAACATTCTTTTTATTTCTGATAAAGTTTCACTTTTTATACCATCAAATATACATAAATAGTCTATTGAAGTTAACATGCATAAAGCATATGGCAAACTATCATAAGCTTTATGTTGTTCATTTTTCACCTTGTTTCTAATTCTTGAGACAGCAGATATTGAAAAACCAACTACTTCAGTCATATCACTTAAATTAATACCTAAACATTTTGCTATTTCTGAAACACTAATTATTGTATTATATATATATTTATCGATTAAATTTTCATAATATTTTGTTTTTTCTTCCATAAAGTCACCTTTCATTTTTAATAAGCGTTAGTTATATATTAAATATACTATATAACTAACTCTAAATATTGTCTTTTATTTAATATTTATTTAACAACTAAAAATATATATATCAATATGGATACTCATTTTGATAACCAACTAGCTCATACTAGTAATTTGGTTGCTTTATAAAATATTGCTCATTAACAGTTTGTATTGGAATCATTGGTTGTTGTGGTACAATTGGCTGTTGAGTAATCCAATATTGATTTGGATATCCAGTTCGCGCGTAACTTTGCTGTATATTTTGTGCTGAATACTCTTTTCTTATATCATAAAAGTGTTTTTCATATATAGTTGTTTGGGTAATATCATCATATGATAATGCATTTTCCAAAGTTCTTGAAATAGGTTCTTTTACCTCGGTTAAATAATTGCAGTTATATGTTAGTTCAAAATTAGGCTGATTTTCAAAGTTATGTGCAGCTCTAGAACGTGCCCTATTAACACTTTTGCTATAATCGCTATTATATATTGCCTCATATTCTTTTTTATTATTTTCCTTAAGCGAATGCATTAACTGATTGTGTAAGCTAACTACATTTATAAAGCAACCTTCGTCAATTACAGTTTTCATAAATGAGGATGCATCACGTTTTTTCTCATTAGTATCATACATGTAAGTATCTAATACGCCCAATAATCTGTCTTTGATGGTACTAAACTCTTCACTAATACTTTCCATGTAATTAGCCTTTGCTAATAGTTTTATAGCTTTATACTGTTTGTCGTTCATAAACGTCATCTCCTTTTAATTTTTTTAATCATTTTTATATTGTATTATTGATTGTTTCAATCATATAACTTTTATCGAGCTATGTCAATGCCTTTTCTAATCATTTCTATAAAATTTTCATGATTATTTCAATCATGTATTTGCACTTTCACCCATCCCAAAATTTAGCACAATTAAAGCCACTATAATCACCTTGAATTTTATAGCAGCTTTAATGTCTCCACAATATTTCTATGCTTATTAAGAAGTGTAGTCTTATTTGCAGATAACTTAATCTTCTATGCTTCATACTCCTTTAAAATAGTAAAGACCACGTTGAATATTACTTCAACGTGGTCTTTAAATATAATTACTTTATCAACATAATTCTGAATGAACTTCTTACACTCTGGTATATTCCTCTCTGTTACAACGCCTCTGAACATTGAAAACAAGGCTTTTACCTGCTCTAGTGGAAATTTTAAATGGAAGTCCAGAATCAATAATTCTTGAATCAGTAATTGAAGGAATGGACAATATTATTCAGCTAACCTAACAATCTAAGTAATGAAAGGTATGAAAGAAACAGCATATCAAGCAAGGCATACTAGGGGTCAGCCCCCATTGGGGTATGATATAACTGAGGAAATAAAATATAAGCTAAAAGATGCGTGGAAGAGATAGTAAGGATTTTGTCCCTGCTATTTTATGTTAATTATTAAGATACTTTTTATATTAGGAATTGCTTTATATCAATAATATCTTCTATATTCCATAATCTGTTTTCCATAACACTTACTATCATTTTTTCTATTTCATCAGCACCGTATCCCTCTTTAATTGCATATGAGGTAACCAACTCTTTAATTTTATCCTGTTTTTCCTGCGACAATAGACAAACAAATGTATTTGAATTCATAATATACCCCTCCTATTATCTTCATTAAAATAACCTATTGGAATAATTCACTTAAAACCCTTCTAACCTCACCATATGCAAATAAAGGTACTATTGTCTCCTTACCTGTATTTCATATCCTGTTTTTTTATATATTCACTCACCCTAACTTTTATAGATATTACAATCTTTATTATACAGTATTATTACCCTCTGAACATTGAAAACAAATTCTTAACCTGCTCTTCTGTTATCTTAGGAGCTTAACTTGTATGCTCCTTCCCAATTAAAGTAACTTCTAATTTAGTTTTCTTCTCCTTTAAGTCTACCATCTTTGTCTTAAATTCATCATAGGCAAATCCTTGTGTAATTGGGGTTACTATATTACTAATCTGCTTATCAATGCCATCAAGCTCTTTAGCTATTATTTCTGTTGATGACTTTTCATTCTTTGATTATTCTTTGATTATTCTTTGATTATTCTTTGATTATTATTGTATATGTTTATTAATCTTATTAACAAATACCGAAATAGCTTAATCATTTAATATGTTCCGCTCTAATTCTGATAGTACAAATTCCTCAATGTATTCTCTACGTATCTCCTTATCATCACAATTTCTTTTTTTCAATCTACTGCCACATCTATAGGAGACATACATAGGCTTTTGTTATATCGGCAATTAAGGCTTTTAATCTATCATATAAATTATTAAATTTTGTGGTGTTAATTCCATTGGTATTATTATTGATATTGTATAATCACTATTACACATTATTAAGGAATTAGTTAACACTTGCCCATTGCTACATACTATTTTATCCACATATTCGGCAATAACATTATCACAATCAAAGTATGTGTTTTTCTTTATTTTTTCGAAATCCTCCTGCCTCTCTACAATTATAATGTACCCTCCATTGTCTTCATATTGCTTTCTATCTGCTCCGTATTCTGTATCTAATATCCGCAATATACCTTGGATGGTTTCTTGTCCCTCTTGTGGCATAGCTTTTAGCTTGTCCATTTCTTTCAAATATACTAATTCAATCATTAACATTACCTCCCGTAAAAATATAAAAACCACCTATCTATAATCTCCATAGACAGGTAGTTCTTTTTTATGGTATATATTTGTTAAAATAATAATACTTAATTACTCTTATATTTATTTCATTTCCTTATGCCATTACCACTAGATGGTTATGAAATAAATAGTGTTGAGAATATATTAAATGCTAATTCCAATATGCCGAGATTAATAAAACATTTCTATTTTGTAGATGCTAAGTTTACCTGGTAGACAAAAGGTAAATCTTACTTATGCAGAATAGTAGACATGCTTCATATGGGGTTCGTAGATGAAGTATTGTTTGGCAGAGAAGTTCTCACCTAGTGGCCTAAATTAATTAGAACATTAGTTTGACTTATACTTTTAAAAATTAATAAAGGCATGAGAATTAATTCTCATGCCTTTATTAATAGTATATATAAATTATTTTTTTCACATTATTTTATTCATCCAATGTTGCAGCTACTTCTTCATCATTACTTTCTATATTAAATTTATAACCCTTTATGTCATTATCTATATTTCGACCTTTATAATAACCATCAAAATTGTAAAATATATTTTTTTTATTATCATCCATATAAGAATAAAAATAATCATTGTTATAGCTTTTTTCACTTACAGCTTTTTCAAAACCTAACCATTGGTTAAGGACTTTATCAGTAATATTTTTAGCTAGATCTTTGTATATTGATATTTCAAAGCTCTCATCAAAAAATCTTGTAACTACATTAACAATCGCATACTTGCCATATCTTAAGGCATTTCCATAAGTGTTTACACCATATTTATTATTTTGCGTCTTATCGAATATTTTTTCTAACTCAACTAAATATTGATGACAAAAGTATCCAAACATATATTTTTTGTATATCTCCGAATCAACAAATACTTCTTTAAAGTTACTCTCTCTAAATAGAAATTCTTCACTGTTTCTTCTTGCCCTTGCAACATCGCCTTTTGCACTTACCGCAACTCTAATAAATACAGAATGGTCAATTATCTTATCTTTTTCAATATACTTTTTACTTAATCCATCATGAAATTCTCCTCTTTTACGATTATAAAAATATCCAAATTCATTAAATATTTTAGCTTGATAATTAATTTGTGCTTTATCATTTGAGCGTCTATCAGATTCTCTTACAGCAGATTGTTCATTAGTTGCTCTAGACAACTCCTCTATTAATGATAGTTTTTTCTGTTGATTACCTTCTGCATTACCTTCTGCTTCAAAAAATGTTATTACTTTAACAAGTACTTCCTTATTATCAAAAATATATTCATTTTTATCTTTTAAGCATTTTTCATAAACAGTCGCCAAAGTGTATGCTGTTTGTCCTCCATTAATTATTTGAGGATTTGTAATAATTAATTGTGCTGAATCCTTTAAGGCTATTTTAGAATTCAATTCAGTATTATCAGATAATATTGTAATTCCATTATTAAATAACGCAAATTCATTAGTTTTTTTATTTCTAATTGTGTTTTCTATTTTAGGATTAACATCATTGTTATTTAGTCCCAAATAGCAACGAGGGTTAAATTTTAGTATAGAATTTTTATATTTATATACAATCTTGGCAATTTCAATTAGAGGTACAAATACAACCATGATTTTGCAGTCACTAAACTCGGTTTGTACAGAGTAACTAATTCTCCCCTCGTTACTCTCTTTATTTATTAAAGATAAGGCAATATTAATCTCATCAGCATTAAAGTAGCATCCTGTTACTATTGGAAATAATAGTGAGGTATAACATTTATCATAGTCAAAAACCGTTGCACTAAATCCACCAGTTAATCTTTTCAATACCGAATCTTTATAACTTTTTAAATTTGCTAATATAATTACTTCATACCTATACCTTCCAACATCAGGTATTCCGCTTATTCTTTTCATCATGTTAATTATCTTATCATTATATGTATTGCCATCTTCGTCGGTATTATATCCATCTGTTATTCTATCTACATCCATTTTTAATATTTCATCTAGATCAATCCTTTTATTCTCAAAATTAACTTCATTTGTCCTAAATTTAGATTGGACAAAAGTTATTAATTTTCGTTCACTATCTATGTAATAGGCATCTATCCCACCATCGGCTGGATCATCTGTAATATAATCTTCTCTACTAAAAAAGTCACTCAATCCATAGTAAACCTTTAAAAATAAATGTACAAATGCTCTTGATCGGGCTGCATCTAGTTTCTCCTTTTCATTTACTGATGGATAATACCTTTTGTAACCTTTTGGCGCCTCATTTCTTAATTCATCAAGAATATTTACTAATGTACTATACTTGCTCATATACTCCCCCAAGATTAGACTTATATACCCAAATTATCTTTGTTATTGACTAAATATATATATATTATACATATATATGTAATAAATGTACATAATTTTAAAGACTTATATAAAATATTTAGTTGGCTTATATGAGTAATTCTAAGTTTGTATAAGGGTAGCTCTACACTGTCTATAACCTTCTTAATTTTATATAACGCTCAGTATTCTGCTATAAAATATTTGCATCATTTAAAGTATGGTCACTCCCTGATAACTCGCCGACAGAAAATCAACGCATAAGAAAAACCTCAACTAAAATTATTTAGTCGAGTTTTACTGGTGGATTCGAACCGCATCATCCCCCTATTAATAAACCTTCTTTATTTGTGGTACGGTTCACCTCGAGTCACTCCAAACCAATGTTATGTAGCATAATTTTAAATGACATCAGTGATTTATAACTCACTACCAATTTTAGTAAAAACCTCATTTACTTATGATACGGTTCATTGAGTGATATTCTAAATATCTAATCTTTTAACATTAAAGTTAATCATTTTTAATAACATTAAAAATACTATTATCATCCACTTTCGTTTAGTCTTTCCTATTTTGTCGTCAAACGGGCGCCACAAGCCCGATTTTCATTGAAAATCCCTACTAAAAAGGCTCTAGCATAATCGCTAGAGCCTTTGATTTTGGCGGAGAAAGGGGGATTTGAACCCCCGGAACGCGATAAAGCGTTCGCCTGTTTTCGAGGCAGGTACCTTCGGCCACTCGGACATCTCTCCATATAATAAGTTACCTTTTATAGTATAACATATAAACAAGTAACTATATACTAAAAAATGTAATTCCTGTTGAACCCCTTATGTAAAAGCATTATAATATACATAAGTGAATAATAACCTATTGGTTAACTTGTTGAATATAATAACTCCTGTGAATCAACCAAAAATAAGGGGATGAATTTAAAATGAATAAAACAGTAAGTATTATCATTGCTTTAATGGTCATCTTAACAGGGTGTTCAAGTGCAAAGAAGGATGTTAATAATATAGCTAAACCTACGGTTAATGATACCGCAATAAATACTAATCAACAATCTCAATCAGAAAAGACAACTAAAATTGATACAGTCGTTAATAGTGATATAATTACCAAATCACTGGAAAATATAGATACTACTAAAAGTCCGTTTGAAAAGGGATATTATGATTATCAGGGCACAATAAATAATAAACTCCCAATTCATATGAGCATTTATCCATTAGAAAAAAATATGGTTGGCTCTTATTTTTATGACAAACAGAGAAAAGAAATCAAACTCCAAGGAAAATCAGGAGAAAAAAATATTATACTATATGAATATGATGATGTAGGTAAAAATACAGGTGTATTTAAAGGTACAATGAGTACTGTTGATAAAATTGAAGGAACGTGGATAAGTGCAGATAGCAAAAATAGTTATCCATTTACAATGTCACTTAAAAGTAATATTCCCGGAGTTGAATATGGAAAGAGATATATGACTGCTTTAGCTACTAAAAGTGATAAAGATGTAGAAAATTTTGTTAGCAAAATTCAAACGCTGGTAATTAATGGTGATAAGGAGGGGTTAGCGCAGGAAATAAAATATCCTATTAATGTTATGGTTAATGGTAAAGTCACCAAAATACAAAACAAAGATGATTTTATCGTGAATTATTCCCAAATTCTCAATCCTAATTTTAAGAAAGCAATTAGTAATGCATATACAAAGTATATGTTTGTGAATTGGCAAGGAATAATGTTCGGTGAAGGTTTATATAATATTTGGATTAATGAACAAACAACTGCTGGCAGTGATTCTAAATTAATGATTACTTCTATAAATAATTAAAACATAAAGGAATCAGTTAAATCAAACTGATTCCTTTATTATCTTTCTTTCTATAAGCTCCATTTAGCTATTACCCTCCACTACAATCTCATCACCGGCTTTGATATAGCCTTCTGTAAGGACCTTTGCAAATATACCTTCTCTTGGCATTATGCAGTCGCCAACTAGTTTCATAATTTCACAACCCTTATGACATTCCTTTCCTATTTGCGTTACCTCTAATACTACATCTCCAATTTTAAGTTTAGTTCCCACAGGAAGCTCGTACAAAACTATTCCCTCAGTAGTAAGATTTTCAGCAAACTTTCCTGAACATAAACCTTCTACTCCTGTGGCTCTCATTTTATCAATGCTCTCTTCCCCAAGAAAACTCACCTGTCTATGCCAATTCCCAGCATGAGCATCTCCAACAATGCCGTGGTCAATTTTAAAGTATCCACTTTCTATAGGATGTTTTATTACACCTTTCTTCTCACTTATATTTATAGCAGTAACCTTTGCCATTACAATCCCGCCCTTTCGAATATTCCTGATTTTCCCCCACTTTTTCGTAGGAGCATAATATTATTTATAACCATTCCCCTATCAATTGCCTTGCACATATCATAAATAGTTAGTGCTGCAACAGATACCGCAGTTAGTGCTTCCATTTCAATACCTGTCTTTCCTACTGTCTTTGTGGTAGCAGTTATTTCAATTTTATTATTTTCAAAGTCAATTTTAAAACTAATATCGCATCCTGATATCATTATTGCGTGACACATCGGTATTATTTGCGAAGTACTTTTAGCACCCATAATTCCGCCGACCTGCGCTACAGCTAGTACATCTCCTTTTGAAATAGAGCCATCCCTTATTCTTTCAAGGGTTTCCCTTTTCATTGATATTGACCCAATAGCTATTGCTTCTCTTGTAGTATCACACTTTTCAGATACATCCACCATTTTAGCTCTTCCTTGGTCGTTTATGTGGGTAAGTTCCATTTTCTATCTCCTTTTTAAGTTTATTAACCGCCTATTTGAGACATCACCTTAATACTTCTACTAACATTTCCCTCCTCAAGATGATGCTCAAGTGGTTTATTTAAAATTGCGGATTTGAGTGCAGCTGTAAGCATCTCTTCATTATTTAGATATTTTCTAAGGTTTATTTCTTCCTCTGAATGAAGACAAGGTTTAATTGTTCCTGTAGACGTAAGCCTTATTTTATTACAATCCGAGCAAAATTTACAACTTACAGGGCTGATGAACCCAATCTTTCCTATTGCCCCAGGTAGCTTGTACAACTCCGCAGTACTACTTTTAGGGGTTTCTATTTGGATTAACTCAGGATGAAGCTTAAGCATCTCCATAATGGTCAATTTTCTCTGTTCATATAATTTAATACCTTCACCTATGGGCATAAGTTCGATAAACCTTATTTCTATTGGTAACTCGAGGGTTAAGTTTAAAAAATCCTGAAACTCTATATCATTGATGCCTCTCATTAATACTGTATTTATTTTTACAGGTTTTAAATCAACAGATAAACACTTATATATGCCTTCCATTACTTTATCTAAACTTCCTACTCTTGTTATACTTTTAAACTTTTCACTATTCAAAGTATCAAGGCTAATATTAACCCTATTAAGCCCGGCCTTCTTTAAATCCACTGCCATATCAGAAAGTAGAATACCATTTGTAGTTATGGAAATGTCATCTATTCCTGGTAGTTTAGAAGTTTCATATATTAGTTTGTCTATATCTTTCATAACCAGTGGTTCTCCACCAGTAAATCTTATTTTATTAATGCCAAGTGTAGTGGCTGCCTTTATAATTTTTAGTGTATCTTCAAAACGTAAAATATCCTCATGTCCTAAACTTTTAACGCCCTCTTCTGGCATACAATATACACATCTTAAATTACATCTGTCAGTTACTGATACTCTTAAATAATTGATGTTTCTTCCCTGACTATCTCTCATAAAACCCTCTCCTAAATTTCAATTATTCCCCCTATTTCACTATAATCATAACCGCCGAGTTTATCAAGTTAACTATTATAAAAAGACGAATAACCCTAGGTCTTTTATAAACTGAAATCTCGGAAATTCCGATACTTGCAAGAACACCTATTTCATAGGGTCTTAGCTGCAGCGCTCGCTACAAAGTAGCGCATTCACCTGCCTCTCCTGTGAGTATTTCAATCCCATGTGGAATTGCAGGTAGTATAAATCCGAGATTCTCTACTGCAGCCTTTGGGCTACCGGGAAGATTAATAATTAAGGTTTTTCCACGAATTCCTGCAATACTTCTTGAAAGCATAGCCTTTGGTGTGATGGCAAGGGATTTCATTCTCATAGCTTCTCCAATACCAGGTACATATTTCTCAATTACATTTTGAGTTGCTTCTGGAGTAACGTCTCTTTGTGAAAATCCTGTTCCTCCGTTAGTTAAAATTAAATCCACCTTAAGTTCATCACATAAATAAATAAGTTCACTTTCTATTTCCTTTTTCTCATCAGGAATCATTTTATAGTAGCTTATAATAAATCCCTTACCTTCTAATTCACTTCTAAGTGCAGGACCTGTTCCATCTATTCTTTCTCCTCTTGAACCTTTATCACTCATAGTTAATATTGCAGTTTTTATCATATTCATCGCCCCTTTTTTAAATCTGTTTTAACAATTTATGCTCAGGAAAATTAAGAACCTTATTTTTTTCTCCTTGTTCAATAATCCTTCCCTTATCTAAAAAAAATAACAAAATCCGCAACTCCTGCGACTTGCATTCAGTCTCTTGATTTTCGCATAAAAAAACCCCTTTCATATTTTATAATATAAAAGAGAATGACAATTTATCATCCACCTTTTCAAATGGAAGGCTAAATCGTCTTCAATTCAACCCTAACGGTCATAATTCCATAGCATCCCTTAGGAAATATGACTCGGAGAATAAATGATAAAATTATGCTTACAAGTCTATAACTAATTGCAATATTTAGAATATTTATTTATACAAGTAATATAGCATAAACAGATTAAAATGAAAAGGGAATATGCTCCTAAAATATGAATATAGAAGCTCTTGTAATTAATGATCCTATAAATAATAAACCTGTTTGTATTATATATAACTTAATTTAGATTTTAAAAATTAATAAGATTATGCAATATATAAAAATTCAAATTTATTTTTCTAAATTTTTATGATGAATCCACCCAATCAGGGAATGCTATTTATAAAAAGAAAGGTTGGTGGCATGCGATCATGATAGGTTTAAAAACAAAAATGAAACGGCTCACAATTACATTGTTGTTGCTAATTACTATTATAATTACAAACGGTTTTGTAGTAAAAGTCAGTGCAAGCGAAAAAAGCATAGAAGCATTTGCGCTACAGAATATACCCATTAAAAAAATGAATGTTGTGGTAGTGAGGAAAAATGAGTTACTACTGGTTTCCTTAAATAATAGCCATAAAAATATCACATTAGATAGTGGAGGTATCTTTTCCCGTCCTCTCATATCTCCTAATAAAAACCAAGTTTCATATCTTAAGGATAATGTTTTATATATTACAACAGATAATCTTGAACATATAAAAGTAGCAGCTAATATTCCTCAGTTATCTTTTGCATGGCAAGATAAAAATTCACTGTTATACTCCCCTAAATCTGGGGGCTTATATGCTTATAATGTTGTAAATAAAACCAGTAAACCCTACTTTCAGAATGAATTTAATTATGAAAATATTACCTTAGACAGCAGTGGAAAAATATATGCAGAGCAGTACCTATTCTATAAAAAGAACGGTTATGATTATAGACAGGATTACGGTATACTATTATTTAATCCAGTCACAAAGAGTAAAAATATAATTGTAAAATCCATTCCAAATAAAATGGATGTAGGTGGAGATTTAGGCATGTACCCTGTAATAACAGGTATATCGAAGGATGATAAGTATCTTTATATATGGAAACATCCACATTCAGGCTCCTTAGCAGCAGACGGAGTTGATTTGGCAGTTTACGATATATTAAATAATAACTTAATAGAATATACTAATCCAAATATAATTTCACTAGGCTATAGTGATAATATATCCCCAAACCCTAAAAATAGCAGGTATTTAGCATTAATCTACGGTGGTGGCCGAGAGATGGATAGTAACAAAGATTTAGTTGTTTTAGATATATTAACAGGCAAATTTCAGCCCTTAGTCCCAAAGGATGAAGCAGCCATGACACCTTATTACACAAGTGATGGAAAAAGCATTCTATATGCTTCCTCTCCAGAACAAAAACAGGGAATCCTAGCTTTATCAGAGTGGTTTTCAAATGGTAATCACCATATTTTTAGTATTGATACAACTACAAAACAAATAAAACAGCTTACAAATAATAAAACTTATTTTGATTTTTCGCCAAAATGTACAGATAACAAAGACATCATATTTTTCCGTAGTGATAAAAATGAAAATGTATCCATTTGGAAATATGACAAAGGGAAAGAGTGGCTGCTTGCGGAGGGTTTAATATTTTATACTGATATGAATTATCCAAGTCAAAGTTATTATGGTCATTTTTATACTACCCTATTTACTGATGTGAAATAACAAGGCAGGTAAACTGATAAAAAAGAACTCCATTATTGGAATTCTTTTTTTACCTTATAATATGGTTTTGTTAGCCTCTTCTACCAATTTTATTCCCTCAGAATCTATGTGGATTTTATCCTCACAAACCCTCTTTACATTATTATTATATTTGATGCTATGACTTCCACCTTTTAAGAAGGCTTCTTTTTCTTCATATTTAATAAAGCCTAACTTTTTTAGCTTTCCTAAATAGAAAGCAAATTCATGTTTCTTGTCATTGGGGTCTTTCTCTTCTAACTTATAATTTTGAATTTCAAATGACATCCCTGGTGACATATCAGCATCATAAACATCAGTTATTATCTGATTTTCTAGTTTACTCAATTCCATATGATAATCTCCCTCTATAACGTAATATAGTATATAATATGTATATTCTATATATATTTGTAAATTCCTCCTACTAATACATATTTATTTTGTTTATATTTACATTAATAAGCAATAATATCCCATCAAGCAATTTATTACTCTAATATAGAACTAAATAGGCAGACACGATAATCGCCTGCCCTACTAGCTTAATATTAACTTTATATCTTTATTTGATAGAATTATGATAAAATACAGAATTATTGGTGAACTTTAATAATTCTAATTTTTCAAGATAATTTGAAATATGAAACAATTAATCCAATATAACAATTAATATTCGTTCATAATCATTGAAATAATTTTAATTTAGGGTTATAGTGTAAATAAATAAAGAAATAATATTGAAAAAAAGGAGCGGATAAACAATGCCAGATAAAGAAATATCATCTAAAAAATTAAGCCCAGAGGAATCAGCAAAAATAGAAAAAGCTAAACTTGAAAAAGCAAAAAAAGACGCAAATTTTGTACCAGAACCATCCGATTCGGAGTTCGATATATGTGGACCACTAGATTGCGACAAACAACTTTAAATCATTTAAAAAAAGCAATCTCTTTACCTTAAATTTATTTCAGGTAAAGAGATTGCTTTTTTTTTAAAGTTAAATTTCTCAATTAATTGAATTAATCCATTTGCCTTAGGATTTAATCAATTTTATCAACTAACCTTTAACACTACCTACGGTTAAACCACCAACAAGGTATTTAGACAAGGCAATAAATAATATCATTACAGGCACCGCTGTAATTAGTGCCCCTGCAGAGTAAATACCCCATGCGGTTGAAAACTGTCCTTGCATACTTACAAGTCCAACGGGCAGTGTTATTTTTCCCGCTTCATTAATGATTACACTGGCAACTATATATTCAGACCAGGCTCCCATGAATGAGAATAACGCTGTTAATGCAACAGCAGGTTTTGCTAGTGGTAATATTATCTGATAAAAAGACCTAAATACTGAAGCTCCATCTACGTAGGCACTCTCTTCAAGTGACTTAGGAATAGTATCATAAAAACCCTTCATCATCCAAATGTTAAAAGGGATTGAAGTTGATACATATATTATTGCCAATGCAAAATAACTATTTGTCATCTTCAAATTTATTATCATTAAATATAGTGGTAACAGTGTCATAGCTAATGGAAACATCTGTGTAACTAAAATCAGTGATAATCCCATTTTTTTACCTCTAAATTCAAACCTAGAAAATGCATATCCTGCTGTAACAGAAAGCACTACACTAAAAGCACAAGCGGAAGCGGATACGATTAAACTATGATAAAGCCACCCTAACATATCATATTGTATAAAGGCTTGTCTGAAATTATCAAAGGTTGCATTAGGGGGAATTATACTTAAAGATTTAGTAAACAATGCATCTGCTGGTCTTAAGGATACTGTTAATATATTTAATATTGGATATATGGAGCATATGCACGCAACTATTAAAAATGCATATATTAGTATTATTTTTGGAAGCGAATCGCCTCTATTAAATTTATCACTTTTCTTCATACAAATCACCTCTAATCTTCTGATTTTTGAGCTCTAATAAAGACTGTACTAAATGCAAGCAAAATTAGGAATATAATTACTGAAAGCGCTGCTGATTGACCATACCTGAAATATTGGAAGGCTCTCTTAAATACCATAGTTATAAGAATTTGAGACTCATCCGAAGCTGAACCACTTGTAATTATGTATATTACGTTAACCATATTAAATGTCCATACTGTTCCAAGTATTATGGCAGGAGTAAGTATTGGCTTTAAAAGTGGTAACGTTATACTTTTGAATTTTTGAAAGCCTGATGCTCCATCAAGATCTGCAGCTTCATACAACTCTTCTGGAATACTCGTAAGTCCACCAAGAGATATCATCATCATAAAAGGAATTCCAAGCCATATATTGGTTATAATACAAGCTATAAATGTCCAGCTGGGTATAGATAGCCATGGAATTGCTGCTGCGCTTCCAAATAGATTTGTTAAGATAATATTAATAGAACCGTATTCCACATTATACATGCCCTTCCAGGTCATTGCTGCAATATACTGTGGTACTGCCCAAGGTAGAATTAGTAAAACTCTTATAAGTGCTTTGCCAGGTAATTTTCTATTTAAAACTATTGCAAGAAATAATCCAATGGAAACATGAAAAAATACATTGATTGCAGTCCATAATATTGTTCTTATTAAAGTAGAGTAAAATAAACTGTCAGCAAGTACGTTTTTGTAATTATCGAATCCAATAAAAGGATATTTCTGACTTTTCAAATTTAATAGTGTAACATTCTTAAACGAAATTATTATTTCATATATAAGTGGATATGCTACAACAAATGTTAAAACTATAACAGCTGGTGCTAAAAAAAAGAAAGGGGTCATTTTACTTTGTCCTATTCCAAAACTACTATTACTTTTTTTCTTTTTTATTTTTTTGACAGTCCCATCCATGTGAATGCTCCTTTCTTAGAAGAAAAAGGGGATTTCTCCCCTTTTAAATGAAAATTATAATCCTAAAGCTTTTATTCCCTCTTCAGCTTTCTTCTGCATAATTGCTCCTGCAGCTTCTGGCTTTGTTTTTCCTGATAATACGTCTTGTTGAACTGGTTTAATAGCATCCCATATAGCTCTCATTTGTGTAATAATTGGCATTGGTGTTGCTAAAGCTAATTGATCCTTTTGTCCTGCTATTAATGGGTTTCCTGTAATCTTAGCATCTTTCATAGCCTCAAGATTAGTCGGAGTTTGTTGATGTGCGTCAACCATTTTTAATTGTGCATCTTTTGAATTTACAAATATAAGGAAAGCTTTAACTGCTGCTAATTTATCTTTGTCTGTTACTCCTGCTGATACTGTGTAGCCTTTAACAGCTGAATAAGGAGCTGGGGATTTACCGTTTATTGTAGGTATTGGCATTATACCAAAGTCGATTCCAGCTTTAGTATAGTCTCCAAAGCCCCAAGGTCCATTGATTTCAAATGCAGCTTTTCCACCTTTGAAAAGGTTGTCAGCTACTGTTCCGTCTGCTTCTTTAGGGATTAAGCCTTCAGTGTGAATTTTTTTCATGAAAGTCATCCACTGTGCAACAGCTGGTGTATTTAGTGTTGGTTTAGGCGTTGCTGAGTTAACATCATCAAATACTTTACCATCAAAAGCTCCTAAGAAAGGAATTGAGAAAAATGGTTCAATTGTATTGAAAACTAAACCGTATTCTACTTTTCCGTCTTTTTTAAGTTGTAATCCCATTGCTTCTAATTCTTCAAAAGTTTTTGGAGGCGTTGGAACTAATTTTTTATTGTAGGCAACTAAAAGTTCATTACCATTTCTATCTGGAAGCATATATTGTTTTCCTGTATATTTAGCAGCATCTAAGGCTAGTGGATCTATTGTTGCCATGAAATCTGCCCCAAGAATAGTATCAATAGGTTGTACTAAACTACCAGGAACAAATACTCCAAGGTTATCATTTGGTCCAAGAACTATATCCGGTCCTGTTGTTCCAAGGGATGCTGTTGTATAATTTTTTCTTAAATCTTCAGTTTCAAAATGTGTTCTTTTAATTGTTATGTTTTTGTTTGCAGCTTGAAATTCAGTGATTAATCCATCAAGTATTTTCTGCGCATTCGGATCATCCTGTTCCCATATTGCTAAACTCACTGGTTTAGTTGATTCTACTACAGCTGTTGTTTTATCTGGTGTAACTGCTGCTTTTTTTGTACATCCTGCCATTGATCCTACAACTAAAGTAGATATCATTGCCATAGCGATTAATACTTTTATTTTTTTCATTTTTTTCCCCCTTAATATTATAAAATAAAGATTTTTTAACTAACCATATAATTGCTTACTATACAAACAGTTTTAGTGATTTGTGCAACCGTTTGCTTAGCCTTATTTTACTATTAGTTTTCTTATATGTCAAACCATTTTTTTGAAAATTCCCTCAATTAATTGTTTTATTTTGCTTTCTAATATTAATGGAGCCAACAAAAACTATTGACTCATAAATATTTTATTAAAATTCAAAGTTTACAGCTTAATTTTGAAGCTCAACCTTAACCTTATTAACCATTACCACCATGCCATCCGTAAGATTAGTATATTCACCCTCAGATACATTTAGACCCATCGTGCCTTTCTGATTACCTACATTTAATAAGCTCTTTTTCTCTAGGATGATCGTTTGTCCAATATTTTAAGGTTCCTATTTGCTAATCCCAAAGTTCACTATTGTTGTAATCAATGTCTACTACGTCCGTCAAGTCTCAACCTTGTTTCTTATTTGCTAATATTCGCTATTATTTTGTGCAAACGAGTGCATAAAATGATAAAAAATAAGGAACAAGGAATTCAAAGTTATTATACTTTAAATTATTGTTCCAGTGAACCTCCCATGACTAAAGTCACGGATTAATGGTAATTTTTCAATAGAGAAATTAGTACATTGAAATTATACTCACAGTTTTTGCTACTCCTCAGATAGTGTCCATAATTCTTGTTTTGTTGTTGAAATCGCCATGGCTCCTGCACTGAGTGATTCCATTATATCTTTCTTAGTTTGAATTAAGCCTCCTGCTATAATTGGAACTCGCACCTCATTTTCCATACTTTTTATAATCTTGCTTGCAACCCCTGGCATAACTTCTACAGCATCTGGAAGTACAGATTGTATATTATGTATTCCTGTTCTTAAGGATAGCGAATCCACCACAAATATTCTCTGTATAACACAAAAATTTAACTTTTTCCCATTTTTTATATTTGTTGCCTTTGTAGTTATAATCCCATAGGGCTCACCACATTGCTTAATAAAAAGTAATCCTGTGTAATCTCCTTTTAATCCTTCTATTAAATCCACATGAACAAATACTACCTTGCCTGCCGCTTTGAGCCTCTCACATATTTCCTTTAGATTTATTATGCTCCCATACAATACAAACACAATAAGAACACCACTATGAATTACTTTTTCTAAATCCTCATCATTTCTTATGGCTCCAATAACTGGGTTTTCTATTAGTAATTGTTCTAGTTTTGCCAAAGATTTATCCTCCAAAAATTTATTTTAGTCTACATAATATAATTAATAAAATTAATTTTATCATAGTGCTATTTTTCTTTCAAGTTAATTTATTTGTTATACTTTTATATAAGTATATGAAAAGAATCCTTACATTACAAGCAGAACATGTGAACCTCCCATCACTGAAGTGACAGGCTTCTACTATTACTAATAGACTTTCCCACATCATTGTCCTCGTAACCTACTAACTCCATGGGCGTTATACTTCGGATAAATTCCTACCCTACATCTTATCTATATAAATTTCTATAATATATTAAATTGCTATTTCTAAACCCAATTCTTTTATTCCTTGTTTTAGAATGTTTTTTTATGCGTTTTCATCCCTGTCATGAATGTTTTTGCATTCTTTACAAGTCCACTCTCTTATTGATAGCAGCTTAACCTTCTTATTTAGCGCTCCACACTCAGAGCAAATCTTAGAACTGGCAAACCAAGGACTAATTTTATGATATATTCTCCCATACCAATTTGCTTTATATTCTAGTTGTCTTGTAAATTCTGACCATGCTACATCTTGAATACTCTTAGCTAAATTATGATTTTTTATCATATTAGAAACTTTTAAGTCTTCTGAAATTATTACTTGGTTATCGTTAATAATTTGCACTGACAGTTTATTTGAAAAATCATTTCTAATATTTGCTATCTTCTCATGAATTTTAGCTATTTTCGCCCTTTGTTTCTTATAATTATTGCTATGCCTCACCATTTTGCATAGCTGTCTTTGTAATTTAATTAACTTATCCTCGTATTTATATAACGATCTAGGTCTTTCTATATGGTTATTGTTTGTATCTATAAGAAATTCTTTGAGACCTAAGTCAAATCCTATCATTCTATTATTTATAGGTAATTGAAAATTCTCAGTTTCTACATTGAAACTAACAAAATATTTACCACTTGGCACTTTACTAACAGTAGCAAATAGTATTTTCCCTTTAAATTCTCTATGTAATTTAGCTTTTATTTTACCTAGTTTAGGTAATTGAACTAAATCGTTATGAAATAAAACCTTGATATTGTTATTTGTAAAGTTAGTAGTGTAAGAATAATTATGATCATGTTTTGATTTGAATTTAGGGAAACCGGTATGTTCTTTAAAAAATTTCTGATAAGCACTATCCAAATTATAAATAGAATTAGTTAAAGCAAATTTATCTACATCTTTAAGCCAAAGGTATTCTTTTTTTAGTTCCCTATTACAGTAATTGTTACAGTCCGTTTTCGATAAACTCTTCTTTACAGTTTCATATAATTCTATTTTTTTAGCTAACATTTGATTATATATAAACCTAACGCAACCAAAGGTCTTAGCTAATTGCGTTTCTTGTTCCACTGTTGGATAAATACGATATTTAAATCCTTTTACCATAGATAAATTCACCTGCCTTTCTACTTTTATTTTTTGCTATTAATATAATTTCTATACTAGAAATTACAACTTTATATCTATATTTATCACGCCAAATAATATGCTATTGTATTAAAAAACCATAGCCACTTCCATCATATAATTACTCATTAATTTCACTTATTAACGTAAATTAACATATGCAAGTCGACCTAACTCATGGCTGAAGCCACGAGAGTGCGGTCGAGGGCTTCAAATAAAACATTTGCTCCGATTATCTTTATATATCCATATTTTGGTTTTATTTTTTATTAGGTCTTGCAATTGTTTAATTATTATGTTATCGTTAAGTTAATAAAGTAGAGGCGGAGAGAAGAGAGCCTTGATCTATAGGTATGTTATACCTATTTTTCAAGGTTCTCTTTTTGTTTGCGTTTAGGAGGTAATATCATGTTTGATGTAACTATTATTGGTGCTGGTATTGTGGGATGCGGAGTAGCGAGAGAGCTATCTAAATATAATTTAAAAACCTGTGTACTTGAAAAATCTGGTGATGTGGGTTCTGGAACGTCCAAGGCAAATAGCGCTATTGTTCATGCCGGGTATGATGCGGGTCCAAATACTCTGAAGGGAAAATTAAACGCCCCAGGTAATGCAATGTATACAAACCTTGCGAAGGAATTAGATTTTCCTTTTAAGAGGAATGGATCATTGGTTTTATGTTTTGACAAAGAAAACCTGAGCGATCTCGAGAAGTTACTTCATCAAGGAGAAGAAAATGGTGTGCCTGGTTTAGTTATTATGAGCGGAGATCAAGTTCGTGAAATAGAACCTAATATAGCTATGAACTGCGCTTATGCACTATACGCTCCCACCGGAGGAATAGTTTGCCCATATGAAATGACTATTGCAATGGCAGAAAATGCTTATACCAATGGTGTAAATTTTCAACTTGAAACTGGAGTAATTGGCATAGAAAAAAAATCAAATAGCTATGTTTTAAAAACTAATAAAGGTGATATTGAAACAAAAATAATTATAAATGCAGCTGGTTTATTCTCAGATGAAATTAATAATATGGTAAGCGATCATAAGTTTAAAATACTTCCAAAACGAGGCGAATACGTTTTATTTGATAAAGCCTTAGGCGATTTAGTTACAAAAACTATTTTTCAGCTTCCAACTAAACTTGGAAAAGGTGTTTTAGTTACACCTACTGTGGACGGCAATCTACTTGTTGGACCTGATGCTGTAGATGTAGAAAGTAAAGCCAATATCTCTACAACTAAGGAAGGTATTGATGATATCTTATTGAATGCGGGACTCAGTATTCAAGAGCCACTTCCAATGAATATGGTAATAACTTCATTTGCAGGTAACAGAGCAAAAAATATTGGAAATGATTTTATAATTGGTGAAGCACGGGACGCTAAAAACTTTATTAATGTAGCATCAATTGATTCTCCAGGTTTAACTAGCGCTCCAAGCATTGCTGTAATGGTAGCTGATATAGTATTAGAAAAATTAGCACCTGAAAAAAATCTAGGATTCAACCCTATACGACAAGGTATAAGAAAATTCAGAGAAATGTCAAATGAAGAACGAAAAGAAATAATTAAAGAAATTCCTGAATACGGAAAAATTATTTGCAGGTGTGAAACTGTAACCGAAGGTGAAATTATAGATTCTATAAGAAGACCTCTTGGAGCAAAAACACTTGATGGAGTTAAAAGGCGTACAAGAGCTGGAATGGGAAGATGTCAATCAGGTTTTTGCGCAACAAGAGTTGTAGACATTCTTTCAAAAGAACTTAATATACCTCGCGCCCAAGTTACAAAATCAGGTGGAGATTCCATTTTACTAACTGGCAAGAATAAAGACTTACTATAAATTGGAGGAATAAATATGCAAGAATATGATTTAGTCATAATTGGTGGCGGTCCAGCGGGACTTGCAGCTGCGGTTTCTGCAAAGGAGCAAGGCATAAATAGCATTTTAATTATAGAAAGAGATGACCAATTAGGTGGTATTCTCAATCAATGTATTCATAATGGTTTCGGTCTTCATACCTTTAAAGAAGAATTAACTGGCCCTGAATATTCAAAACGATTTATTGACAAGGTTGTTGATCTTGGTATTGAGTATAAGCTAGATACCATGGTTTTAGATGTGTTTGATAATAAAAAGGTTACAGCAGTAAATACAATTGATGGTATTCTTGAGATTCAAGCAAAAGCAATAATACTTGCAATGGGCTGTCGTGAAAGACCAAGAGGAGCTTTAAACATACCAGGAGCAAGATGTTCAGGTATTTATACAGCAGGAACAGCTCAAAAATATGTTAATGTTGAAGGTTTAATGCCCGGCAAAGAAGTAGTAATACTCGGTTCTGGAGATATCGGACTTATTATGGCAAGGCGAATGACCTTAGAGGGAGCAAAAGTCAAGGCTTGTATAGAACTCATGCCCCATTCAAGTGGACTTAAGAGAAATATTGTACAATGCTTAGATGATTTTGATATTCCACTAAAATTAAGCCACACTATAACAAATATACATGGTGGAGATAGACTTTCTGGCGTTACAATAGCCGAGGTTGATAATAACAGAAAGCCAATTAAAGGCACTGAGGAATATATTCCTTGCGATACATTACTCTTATCCGTTGGACTTCTACCAGAAAATGAACTTTCTAGAAAAGCAAATGTTAAGCTTTCTAGGGTTACTGGGGGACCCGAGGTTGATGAAAGTATGCAGACAAGTATTTCTGGGATATTTACCTGTGGCAATGTGCTTCATGTTCATGATTTGGTAGACAATGTAACCACTGAAAGCTACACTGCTGGTAGAAATGCCGCAGATTATATAAATGGAATTCACCACGAGGGAGCTTCGATTCCAATTTTCGCAACAGATGGTGTTAGATATACGGTACCACAAACTATCAACGCTGAAAATATCGGCAATGGAATAGATGTTAGGTTTAGAGTGGGCGAGGTCTATAAAAATGCTTATATATCTGTTTACTTTGATGATGCTAGGGAAATGCATTTAAAGAAGAAAATTCTTACCCCAGGTGAAATGGAAAGTGTTAAATTAACTAAAGCAGTTTTTGATAAATATAGTGAATGTACGAAAATTACTATAAAAGTAGAAAAGGAGTAGCATATTATGAGTACTAGAGAATTGACTTGCATAGGCTGTCCAGTGGGTTGCGCTCTTATAGTAGAGCTTGAGGGCGATAAAGTTATAAGTGTAAAAGGAAGTAGCTGTAAAATCGGTGAAACCTATGGCAAGAAGGAATGCACAAATCCAACAAGAGTTGTTACATCCTCTGTTTTGGTAACAGGCGGAAAAAGTGGGATACTTCCTGTGAAGACAGAGAAGGATATTCCAAAGAATTTGATTTATGACTGTGTAGGAGCATTGAAAAATATCGTAGTAAAAGCTCCCATCCATATAGGTGATGTAGTACTGGAAAACGTACTAAACACTGGAGTAAATATTATAGCAACTAAGGATATTGAAGAGGCTTAGTGCCACCCACGTGGCAAGTGGCAAGTTCCACCCATTTGGCAAGTTAAATTATGATAAATTCACGGTATTAATGAATATAGTACCGTGTTTCTATAAGCATCAAGTAAACGGTTTCTAATAAAATTATGAAGGAGTGTAAAAGATTATGGCTAAGTATGTAATGGCACTAGACCAAGGGACAACAAGTTCAAGATGCATTTTATTTAACAAAGAAGGACTAATTGCAAGTGTAGCACAAAAAGAGTTTACGCAGATATTCCCTAAAGCAGGTTGGGTTGAGCATGATCCTATGGAAATTTGGGCTACTCAATTAGGTGTAGCACAAGAAGCAATGGCTATGATTAATGCAACAGCAGAAGATATCGCAGCTATTGGTATCACAAACCAAAGAGAAACTACAGTGGTTTGGAATAAACACACTGGTGTCCCTGTATACAATGCAATAGTTTGGCAGTGCAGAAGAACAGCTGGTACCTGTGATGAATTAAAAGCTGCTGGTTTTGATAAAGTGGTAAGAGACAAAACTGGCCTTATACTCGATGCTTATTTTTCTGGAACAAAAGTAAAATGGATACTTGATAATGTTGCTGGCGCTAGAGACGAAGCTGAAAAAGGAAACTTAATATTTGGTACTATAGATACATGGTTAATTTGGAAATTAACTAGAGGCGAGGTTCATGTAACAGATTATACAAACGCTTCCAGAACGATGCTGTATAACATTCATAAACTTACATGGGACGATGAACTACTTAGCACTTTAGATATACCTAAATCAATGCTTGCAGAGGTAAAACCTTCAAGTTGTGTTTATGGATACACTGATAATTCAATATTTGGTTCTCCTATAGCAATAGCAGGAGCTGCCGGTGATCAACAAGCTGCCTTATTTGGACAAACCTGTTATCAAGCAGGAACAGCTAAAAACACTTATGGCACTGGTTGCTTCTTATTAATGAACACTGGTGAAAAAGCAGTTGATTCCCACAACGGTTTGCTTACAACTATAGCTTATGGTATTAATGGCAAAGTTAACTATGCTCTTGAAGGAAGTGTATTTGTTGCAGGAGCAACTATTCAATGGCTAAGAGATGAATTAAGAATGATAAAGACTGCCCCCGAATCAGAAGAATATGCTACCGCTGTTGAAGATACAAATGGTGTATACATGGTTCCAGCATTCGTTGGACTTGGCGCACCTTATTGGGATCCATATGCAAGAGGAGCAATAGTTGGTTTAACTCGCGGCACTACGAAAGAACACTTTATAAGAGCCGCTCTTGAGTCCTTAGCTTATCAGACAAATGATGTATTAAAAGCTATGCAAGAAGATTCAGGTATTACACTTAAAGCCTTAAAGGTTGATGGTGGTGCCTGTGCTAATAACTTCTTAATGCAGTTCCAATCAGATATATTAGATGTTCAAGTTGACAGACCAGAAGTTATTGAAACAACAGCTTTAGGTGCTGCATACTTAGCAGGACTTGCAGTTGGATATTGGAAAGATCAAGAAGAAGTTGCAAAAAATTGGGCACTCTCCAGATCCTTTGAATCAAAAATGGGAGAAGAAAAGAGAGTAGAACTTTTAAAAGGTTGGCATAAAGCTGTTGGAAGATCATTGGACTGGGAAGAAAAATAAATTTACCATTAGGAATGTATTAAGAAGAGGATTTAATACATTCCTTAATCTAAATACTGAAATAATAAGGGGGAAATGAGATGTCAACAAAATTATTAGCTGAATTTTTTGGTACTATGATACTTATTCTTTTAGGCGACGGAGTAGTTGCAGCCGTTGTATTAAACAAGAGTAAGGCCCAAAACGCTGGGTGGATGGTAATTGCCTCTGGTTGGGCAATGGCAGTTATGGTACCAGCCTTCATTTTTGGGGCAATAAGTGGGGCTCACTTTAACCCAGCACTTACCTTCGCACTAGCGATAATTGGAAAATTCCCTTGGGCTGAAGTACCTGGTTATGTTATAGCGCAAATATTAGGTGCAATGGCTGGTGCTACACTAGTATGGCTTGCATATTTAGACCACTGGAAGGCAACAGATGATAAAGCAGGCAAACTGGCTGTATTCTGCACTGGACCAGCAATTAGAAATTATTCATCCAACTTTATAACAGAAGTAATTGGAACCTTTGTATTGGTTTTTGTTATATTAGGTATAGGCAACGTTAAAGCAGCTGATGGAATACCAACATTTGTTGTTGGAGGACTTATTTTAGCTTTAGGACTTTCACTGGGTGGACCAACTGGATATGCGATTAATCCAGCAAGAGACCTCGGACCAAGAATTATGCATGCTTTATTACCAATAGCTGGTAAAGGCGGCTCTGATTGGGCATATTCATGGATTCCAGTATTGGCACCAGTAGTTGGTGGAGTTATGGCAGCATTAGTTTGGGTAGCAGTATTTTAATATTATACATTAAGTATGTAACATTGTAACATACTGTATATTTGGAAATATATAATTTAACAAAAGCTGAAGCCCCCATGAAAGTGGAGGCTTCAGCTTTAATATTACATCATAGAAGATGATGATTAATGTTCATTTATAAAATCGTTAATCTCACCATGCCACTCATCTGGTTCAAAAGTACCAGGGGTTGTTTCCTCTCCAAATAAAAGGTCTACTAAATATCTTGGTTTTTTACCTCCTATATACATGGATTTAGAACAAGAAACGCAATAAACAACAACATCACAAGCTGGCATCTCTTCCGCACGTTTTTTCATTTGCTCCTTAACTTGCTCCACAGGGATAACTCCATAAAAACTATCTCCACAGCAAGTACCCTTTGTTCTTGTTTTTTCTGGCTCTACCGCAATAATATTCATTCTTTTCAATAACACTCTTACTGCATTATGAACTCTTTCCTCATGCCTTGTAGGACATGCATCCAAAATTGCCATTTCTTTTCCTTTATAATCAGGAAATGGAAATGTTTTGTTTTGGGCTAATACCTCCCAAAGCGAAATTGTTGTTATTCCTTCATAGAGTTCTCTATAACGTTTATCACAACCGGCGCAGGTATTTATTATTTGTGTCCCCGTGTCTAAATTTGGTTCATGTCTACAGCAAGTTAGATATTCATCTATCTTGCCTAAATCACTATTTAAAAAGTCTAGCACTTTCCTTCCTAGCTCTGGCTTGTAAATCATCAAGGCACACCCAGGTGCGAATACTTTTTTCATAATACCCTCCTACCAATCCTTTTAAATTTTTATATTTTATACCAAACTGAGTATGAGTTTACATTAACAGTTACAGCTTTTTTGATTTTAATAATGTAATCCTCAATACCGCTTCCAAATTCATCGACCATGTTTCATTCCTGGATAAATTGTTATTTACTGATGAGTTACCTAGATTATATCACTATTAATTTATTTTCTATAAGTTTAAATTAATAGAAATAATTTATATATTACCATAATTATAAAATTTATTATTAAAGGCATACAACTAGGTGTCTCATAACGTTAATTTTGCATATTATACATTGTAGACAAGTCTACAATGTAACGATTAGGAGGTGATTCACGATGTTTGCTCCTTTTTTAATATGCTTAAGAGAAGGTATGGAGATTTTCTTAGTTATTATTCCTCTAGTGGTTTATTTCAACAAAAATAAGCTATATGGGATGACTAAGAGCGCTTTATTAGGCGGGGCTTTAGGTACGTTTATTGCAGCTATAACTGGTTCAGTTATATTTTCACAAGTTGCACTATTAAACGGTACTGCTGGAGAATTATTTGATGGCTTGCTAGGACTCGTATTAGCTGTATTAATATTATACAGTATAGTACTTTTAAGGAAAAATAAATCTTTTAACACTACTGCAAATGAACAATTTATTTCATTGAGTCAAAAGGGAGTCTTTATTTTAGCAGCTGTAACATTCTTTAGAGAATTGTTAGAAGTAACATTGTTTATTTTAACTAGCTCAGATGGTTCTGCACTACTTGTGGCAGGCTCATCTGTATTAGGTTTAGTGTGTGCCGCTCTAATTATCTATGTAGTATGTAGGGGGATCTCTAATCTAAATATAGGCGTAGTATTTTATATGCTAAATCTATTCTTAGTAGGACTTGGCGCATATTACTTCGGTGATGGATTAGAAGTATTGTTTGGTAGATATGTTCCTGAGATTTTAAAAATGGGTATATTATTGTACGCCGTTCCAAGTTACTACCTAATGATAAAAAATGACTTAAAAAAATATATCAACTCTAATAAAATAAAATAACACTGTATTAAATAATAAAATTCAAGCAAACAAATCCCTATTTGTTTGCTTGGTTTTTTAATTTTCCACCTTTTATCTTATATGTAAACAATACCATTCCCAATAACCTTTGTGGGCAGCAACTGAGCCCACTTGATAATTTATTAACATAATGATAATATTATTATGTTAATAAAACTATTTACCGGAAGTGATATATATATATATGAAAATAGTAACCATATTGGTAGTAGCTGTCCTTTAAAAGGAGTGTCAGCAAAATTTAATGACAGCTCTGTAATTTCAGTTAATAAAGATAATGAAAATGATTTTTTTGATGGATACATTCTCAATGATAGGCAGTAATATCCTTTAGTTATTGTTTAAATTTTAGAATTTGATATATATATTACATACAATATCATAAAAATAGTGGAGGCGATAAATGTGAAAACTTTTGATAACGATATACAACTTATAAAATACGAGGTAATAAGAGAAGTAGTTAAACTTGCTATTAAAGGAACTCTAAAAAAAGAGGGTAAAAATCTATTTAAGGTTCTTGTTCCAGGACCTAAAGCAAGAACCCGTTGTTGCATTCATAAGGAAAGAGCAATTATTGGTGAAAGAATAAAACTTGTAATGGGTGGAAACAAAAAAAACAAAAATGTTATTGAGGTAATAAATATTGCTTGTGAGGAATGTCCCATACAACGTTTTTCTGTTACTGAAGCATGTAGAGGCTGTTTAACCCACAAATGTATTCAAGTATGCCCTGTGGGTGCTATTCACTCTATAAATCGACACTCTTACATTGACCCAAATAAATGTATTGAATGTGGTAAATGCAGAACCGCTTGCCCATACAACGCAATTTCTGACGTTATGAGACCCTGTCGTAGAGCTTGTAATGCAGGTGCCTTAAGTATTGATGAAGATAAAAAAGCAGTAATAGATTATGATAAATGTATACAATGCGGCGCTTGTGTTTATCAATGTCCTTTCGGTGCTATTATGGATAAATCCTCTGTAGTAGATATTACTAATATATTATTAGAATCAAAAGGAAATAAAAATATACATGTATATGCTGTGGTTGCTCCTGCAATTTCTAGTCAATTTACCTATGTTAAACTGGGCCAAGTAGTTTCTGGCATAAAAAAAATGGGCTTTAAAGATGTAATTGAAGTAGCCCTTGGTGCCGATATGGTAGCACAAAATGAAACAACTGAATTTGCAGAAACCATTGAAGAATTCAAAGCTATGACAAGCTCTTGTTGTCCTGCTTTTGTGTCTTATATCAAGAAAACATTCCCGGAACTCGGTAAATATGTTTCAAATACTGTTTCCCCAATGATAGCAATTTCCAAACTTATTAAAAATACAGATCCACTTGCTAAAATTGTATTTATCGGACCTTGTACAGCTAAGAAGATGGAAATAAAAGAGGAAGATCTAAAAGGCATTACTGATTATGTAATGACTTTTGAAGAGCTTCAGGCGATGTTTGATGCTTTCGAAATAGCTCTTCAAGAATGCGAAGAACTTCCCTTAAATAATGCCTCTTTTTATGGTAGAATTTTTGCTAGATCAGGTGGCCTTACAGAGGCAGTAAAACATTTAGTCCAAGCTAAAAATCTTTCAGTAGAATTTAAACCTATAAGTTGTGATGGTCTTATTGAATGTGATAAAGCCTTAAAATTATTAAAATTCAATAGATTAAACGGTAATTTCATAGAAGGAATGGCTTGTGTTGGTGGATGTATCGGTGGAGCAGCCTCCATTAATCATGGTCCTAAAGATAAAACCGAAGTAGATAAATATGGAAAATTAGCCCTAGAAGAAAATGTTAGTGCTTCACTGAGAGTAATGAAATTAGATGAAATTGACCTACATCGTGGTAAAGACTTTATGTCTAAATAATACTTTATTTTTAAATTTATTTGCTATCTTAATCAAGAAATATTCTTTATAAAAGAGCATCAACTAGAAATAGTTGATGCTCTTTTATGCCTTCTATTTTATATAAAAAACAATAGTGCTATGTTATAATTTTAAGATACATTAAAATTACAGGAGATGATAAAACATGGATACGAATATACTAATAAAACTACTACTACTTTTAGTTCCAGCTGGTTTATTTATTTACTTTGATGAAAAGCTATTAATTAGCAATAAAATACAAGCAAAGCTTAAGATAACTAATTTTTTAGGGTTATTTGCTTTTATAACAATATCTTTAGTACTTAGTGCAATAATAGTTGGAACATTATCAATGATTTTGCATATATCTAGTGCTTTTACCTATGGGATCCACTCCATGCTAACGGGAGTTCTTTTGGGGTTGTTCTCAAATATGCAGAAGATAATAAGAAGAAAAAAATAGGATTAGAAATATTTTGTTTAAAGAGAATGATTTCATTTTTAATAACTCGAGTGTGAAATTGAGTATAAATAAAAAAACATAGAAAAATTGATTTTTTTTGCAGTAAACCCCTTTAGAAATTTATAATTAATACGATAATATATACATAAATGTAATATATTCTACAATGATAATGTGAAATAATTTAATATTCTATGCTAAAAAATTAGATATGAGGTGAGTTAATATGTTATCGTTAAAAAAAACATTACCAATTAATGAACTGCAAGTAGGAATGGTTTCTGCCATAGATATAACCTTCCAAGGCAAAATATTGCTAGGCACCGGTATCACCATTACCGAATCAATGCTAATTAATCTAAAGAAAAACTATATTGTTGATGAGCTAGAGGTTTATGTAGAAGATAATTCTAGCAAGTCTTTGAAACTTAAAACTGTAAAAGAACTTGAAAATACCTTTAATGAATTTTCTTCTAATTTAGAAAATATATTTGATAATATATCTACCTTAGAGGTTCCTCAAATGACCGAAATAAGAACTTTCGCACAAAATATTCAGCAGGAATTCACGGCAACAGGAATAGTTATTAGAAATATAATCTTCTATGGTAGTGGAAATGATTCAATCTATAGGCATAGCGTAAACGTAGCCGCTATTAGTTTTATACTAGGAAAATGGTTAGGGCTTGATGAAAAAGAACTAAGTTTATTAACCTATTCGGCAATATTGCACGATTTTGGTAAACTAGAAATAAGTAAGGCTATACTAAACAAAAGAGAGAATCTTACCTCTGATGAATCTGATACTTTAAAGACACATCCTGTTATAGGGTATCATTTTGTTAAACAGATTCCATATTTAGATCCTTCTGTTGGCCTCACAGTACTGATGCACCATGAAAGAATGGATGGATCGGGGTACCCTCTACATGTTAGCAATGATAAAATACCAAAATTCGCTAAAATAATAGCTATTGCGGATGTATTTGACGAACTTAACTCTAACAGATATATAAAAAAAATCAGAGGCCCACTAGAAGCTCTAAAAGTGATTCAAGATGAAAGTATTTCAGAACTTGATCCCACATATTGCAACATGTTTTTAAACCACATAGTAAATTACTATATGGGTGAAAATGTACTGCTGAATGATAAACGTTCCTGCAAAATTATCCAAGTTCGAATAAATGACTTGACGAATCCTATTATGCTTGATGACAATGGATTCCTAGACTTAAAAAAAGAGAAAGATTTGTATGTTGAAAAATTGCTAATCTGATAATCAATTTAAAACCTAAAGCTATATGCTATGCCAACATTTTTCAAAATATCCACACCTCATAATTGCTTACGGGAACAGTTGGAACTAATGGATGACTGTTCCCTTTTTCTATTGTTTGTTATTACTCCCTTACTAACATTTAACAAATGTAATAATAAATCTGGTTCCTATATCCACCTTGCTTCGCACTTCAATCATCCCATTATGTGCCTCAACTATTGATTTTGAAAGTGCCAGTCCTATTCCAATTGATTCACTTTTCTTCGAGGCTTTTCCTTTATAAAACCGCTTAAATATATTCGGTAAATCAGCCTCATTTATCCCTTCTCCTGTATCTTCTATTATAATTCTTGTATACAAGGGGTTTTCCATAAGTTCCAAATTTATTGTTCCACCTGGGGTCGTATGCTCTATACCATTTTTAATAATATTAATCAGTGCCTCTTCAAGCCACAATCTATCATGCATAAAAACTATCTCTTCTTTTTCTTTAAAAGTAATCACAACCTTAGCCTCAGATGCCTTGCTCTCTAGTGCATCTATTGCATCTTGAACCGTTTCATTTAAACTTTGTTTTTCTTTCACAATTTCTATAGCTTTAGCATCTAATTTAGCTAGCTTTAGTATATTTTTAATCAACCAGTTCATCTTTTCTAATTGGTTTTGGTTATTTAATAAAAACATCGACCTTTGATTTTGGGCCAGTTCCTTTGTAACCATAATATCATTATATAAAATTACAGATGAAAGTGGAGTTTTTAGCTGATGGGATATATCTGATAGTAAGTCCACTAGAAATTGCTTTTCTCGCTTAAGATCACTTAAATTACTTCTAATAATTCCCCTCATTGAATTAAAAGAAATTGCTAGTTTTGAAAAATCACCTTCTCTACTTTCATTAATAGCAATATCATATTCTCCCTCAACAACCTTCTTTGCAGCAAAGGTTAATCTTCTTATCCTTTTGTAGAAAAAACTATATTGAAAATAATTCAGTATAAATAGTGTAATAGCCATAACAATGAAAATTAAAATAATTGAGTATTTATTCTTTATTATAGGATCACTTACATAGGGGAAAAGTTCATCCTCTAAATCTTGTGTTAACCCATACTGCTTTAAAAAAGCACTTCCACGTGTAGCTTCATCCCTAGAAACTTCTTTAGTAATAAGAGGTATAATTTTCTTTTCCATTTCAGGATTTTCCGAAACTACCCTTTCGCTAATTGCTCCCAAGGTTTTTATATAATCGGCTTTTAATTTATCATGATTCATTTTTAAAGCTAAAGATGTAATTATTAAAAATAAAGTCATTAAAAACAAAAGAGTAGCCGTGCTTATTTTCAGTTCAGAATTAGCAAAATATCTTTTCATAGTAATCCACTCCTTAATCCTCACCCCGGTCACATCATCTTCTTCGAAGCTGGTTCATCTTCTTCGAAACTGTTGATCACCTAGTGTGCTGCAACATCCTTATTCCACTTATACCCAAGCCCACGTTTATTAACTATATACTGTGGCTCCCTTGGATTGTCTTCTATTTTTTCTCTTATTCTCTTAATATATACAGATAATGTATTTTCATCAAAAAAAGGATCTTCTCCTTCTAATAGCTCACACAATATCTCATCCCTCTTCATTAAAACATTAGGTTTACTCATAAATATCAATAAAAGCTTATATTCTTGTGATGTAAGATTTATAGCTTCACCATTTTTCCTGACTGTCCCTTTTGCATTATCAACAAGTATATTTTCACTTTTTAATATACTTGTTGATAATGTATTTTTAGAATTACGCCTTATTAATGCCTTTATCCTTGATAAAAGTTCTCTTACTCGAAAAGGCTTTGTTATATAATCATCTCCACCTATTTCGAGCCCCTGGACTATATTAACCTCATCATCACAAGCGGTTAAAAATATTATAAGCACATCACTTTTGCTCCTTATGTATTTACATAATTCATATCCATTTCCATCTGGTAAATTAATATCTAATAAAATCAAATCAAACCCTTCTGAATGAAATAACTTTTTCCCCTCGTCTACTGTTGAAGCTCTAGAAACCTCGTAACCACCATCTTTTAGAGAAAACTCTATACCAAGAGCCAATGATTCATCATCTTCAACTAATAATAATCTATTCATATCTTCACCTCGCTGTAAATATTGTAAAGTATTACTGCAACTTAGTAATACCCATTTGTGAGTTAGGTCAAATCATTATCTTTCATGCTTCAATATAAATTAGAGAAGAGAAGATTATTTACTAATAATCCTCTCTAACTGCTTGAATTAAATTTTCTTCTCCCTTATTCCTTATATTGAATCTTAAACTTAGCTTGTGCATCACCTAAAAATACGATTGTTCCATCTTTAGGTAATGTAACTTTTTTAATCCCTGTAATTAAAGAATCATTCACTAAGACTCCCTTGCTGTCATAAACTGCAAAGCCTGCTTTTTCCGGTATATTTACAGTAATCTCCTTATCGGCTGATTCCTTACCTATTTTATACCAGTTAGCATATCCATCTTTATTAATTGTACATGTGAATTTATTCTTTGTTGAAAAAGTTTCAATTGCATCTTCTTCTACAAAAATATAACCACCTGCACTTAGGTATTCAATCTTATCCTTTTTATAAAATGTGTAGTCGGCTAGATCACGTGACAATACACCTGGCCCATCTAATATAGCAACAGCCGAATTATTATCCACAATTTTATTTGATCTAAAATATCCTTCAAGCCCTTTTGTAAAGCTAACTTGTAGATTGGGATATGCCATATATTGTAACGAGGAGTATTTCTCGTTTAATAAGAAGTATTTCTTGCCCTCTCTTTTTGACCAAGCTTGTGAAACGCTTTCTTTTAATTTATTTACATCCTCTTTTTGTGCCACATAAATACTTGATATTGTTTGACCTAGCAATGGAAAATTTTTCCAGTTTGTTTGTTTTAGATAAACTTTCCCATTTGTTTCTTCTACGAATTTTAAGCTTGCGCCTCCTTCACTAGATACAAAAGTTCCGTCCTTTGTATAAACAAGAGTCTGCGAAGCATTTTGTGGTACCTGAGGAGATGATAAACTTAATATACCTGTTTTATCAATTTTGATATCAATAAATCCTAAAATTGATGCATATAAGCCCTCATATTTTTTCATTTCTGTAGGAACAGTTATTTTTTCTGGTGTAGTAAATTTCTTATCCTGTTTTATTTCACTAATTACACCTTTTTCTTTTAATGCAGCAAGAAGTATTTCTTGAGCCATCACTTGATCATAGGTACTTATTCCACTAGAGCTTATTACGGCCACCGCCATATTTTCTTCTGGTAAAACAGTCAAATTGCCATGATAAAGAAAACTATCTCCGCCTTTTGATAAGGCTTTGATATTATACTGATTGAATGGATAAGTATTCACACTATCCCAGCCTAGTCCGTAGCCCAATATATTATCCGTATCGTCTGGCCAAATACCATTTAGATACTCCTTATTCTCCATTGCCTTTATGGATTCTTTTGAAAGGATTCCATTTGAATTTTTAGTAAAAGTTGTTGCAAAAGTACATAAATCTTCTGCACTTGAATAAATCCCACCAGCACCAATAGCATTTAAGTTTTCTACTGGTAACTCACTAGAAATTCCATTAAAATATGTCTTAGCTAATCTAGCTCTATCAAATTTACTAACTGGTGTTTTAGTATCCTCCATTTTCAGAGGACTCGCAAATGTATTTGTTACATAGCTTGTATAATCAATTCCTGTCACATACTCTACTAGTATTTGAGCAAGCGTAAAACCATCATTGCAGTATACGGAGTAAGCACCAGGATCTGCTTTGAGACGTTGCGACTTTAATTGCTCTAAAAAAGTATCATGAGCATATGTGTCATTATCTCCGAAAAGCATTGTACTTAAAAAACTAGTTCCCATTAAGCCTGATGAATGGTTTAACAACATTCTGGCTGTAATCTTCTTGTATCTGTCATCTGCCATTTTAAAATTTTTAATATATTCTGTAATCGGGGTATCCAATTTAATTTTACCCTCATCTACCAATTTCATTACAGCAGTTGCTGTAAACATCTTACTGATTGAGGCTATACCATACATATTATCAGCTGTTAATGCCGTAGTATTTTCTTTTGAATATACACCTGAATTACCTGATAACACAATCTTACCATTATCTATTAAGGCATATTGTACACTTATAGTTCCATAAGTAGTAGTCATACACAAAGCTTTTTTCTCTGCAACGGCTTTCGTATCAGTATAATCACTTGTTGAAAAGCTTTCAGCCTTATTACTGTTTTTGCTTTCTTTCTTTAATTCTACTTCACCCCTGGTTTTAATTTTAAAATCTGTTGCAATTGAAGCATATGGCGATTTTGTTGTCACTCTTCCTATTGATGTGTTGCTTACAGCTAAAGCTGTCATTGATGATGATGTACACATTAGCATCATCAATAAAAATGTAAATATACGTCTTTTCATCTTCATTTTTATATGTTCCCCCTTTTGTTTATGAATGTTGCCGTGCAGTATCATATTACCACAAAATAATGGAATAAAAAGAAATATATTGTAAAATGTTTAATATATCGCATGATACAGCCCGACAAGACATTGATGGGACATTACTAAATTCAGATCATAAGATCATTAATAATCTTCTCTAACCGCCTCAATTAAATTTTCCTTTTTGATTCTTGAAAGTGGTGATAATACTGAAACATAGCTTATTAATATAGATGCAGCTCCAGCAATACCTATTGCCTCCCAGGGTACCACCCATCCCATCTCTCTAAATCCACCCATTGCCTTGTACGGTAGGAAGGATGCCCCGCAGCCTATTATTGAGCCATATATAGCACCCTCAATACCATAGAGAAGTCCTTCTAGCACAATCATTTTTTTTAAGCCCTTTTGAGTTAGGCCTATGGATTTTAATGTAGCAAACTCTCTTTTTCTCAGAATAATATTTGTGGTTAATGTATTTACAATATTAACACTACCTATTAAGGAAACTACCAATACAAATCCATAAAGTAATATCTTAACCCTTAATAAGGAGGATACCTCTTTTCTATTATTATCTATATTATTTATTATCTTTAAAGAAGAAGAGTTTGATTTTATGGCGGCTTCTATTGCTAATTTTGCTACATCTTCATTTTTTATATCCTTAAGAATTATGCTTAAGTTTACAGGCTGGATGTCCTTTACATCTATTAATTTCTTTCCTACTTCTTCTGTTGTGATTATTCTTAATCCATTTGAAGAGCCTCTAAATTTAAAAGGGTCCTTTTCAAGAATTGCCATAACCTTTACCTTTTGAACCTTGCCTTTACCAAATTCCGCTTTTACTTTATTAGGTTCACCCAATCCATTTCCATCAAATTGAAGGTCTATTTCATCTCCTACCTTTATATCTGCTATTGGTCCAAAGTAATCTTTTTTTGTATTTTCATTAAATACCACAGTATTGTTAAACAAAATTACTCCATTTTCACTGTTTAGTTTTTCTATATCAATATTTCCTGACTTTAGATATTTTTTAGAAACTTCTAAAGTCTCCTTATCATAAATTACAATAGAACTTTCCATAAGGGTTTTCTTCACTCCATCTAAAGTTGTTTTTTTATATATATTTCCCATGTCCTGAATTTCTTTAACTTCACTGTTTTTGTCTATTGCCACATTGAAAAAATATGAATCATATACTCTATATACCATATTCACTGACTTAAGTGCTTTAATGTCATCTTCCATTTTATTATCTATACTTGATTTCTCTGTTGCAGCTTGATCATCTCCTACAACTGAAAAGTGAATATTTTTTGATTCATTAATATCCGATGGTACATTAAATGACATATCCATAAAAGATTTAAAAGTAACAAATAACACCATACTTATTACTATAGAAAAAACAGATATTCTATACCTTTTTCTATTTCTCTTTATGTTTTTAGCTGCCAGTGCTCCTTCAAATCCAAATATTTTTTGAATAACTCTATTCTTTCTTCTCTTTATTTTTTCCTTTGTTATAGAGCTTCTACCACTTATAGCACTCAGTGGTGAAATCCTACCTGCAAAAAATGCTGGCACGAGTGCTGATAGGTATATTGCTACTAATCCTACGGCCCCACTAATGAATAAAATCATAGGTGATACTGAAATTTTCATAGGAATAACTGTATCTGCACTAATTAATTTAAATGCAATACTTATTCCGTAGGTAGTTATAATGCCACATATTAACCCTAGTGGAATAGCTATTGAGGCTATTATTGTGGCCTCTCTAAGTACAATCTTTCTAATTTGCCTTGGAGTGGTTCCCACTGCTCTTAAAAGTCCAAACTGTTTAATTCTTTCCACAGCACTTATTTGAAACGAGTTATATATTACTGCTATAGTTGATATTACAACTATTCCAATTATTATTGCTAGGGCTACGAGTAGGTAAGCCATCTCCGAATTACCATCTCCTGCTCCCTGCATACGTAGTAAGTTGCTGTTTTCCGTAACAGAATCTTTCTCACCTAACTGCTTTAATTCCTTTACGGCAGTTTTTAAGTTTGTCTTTGAGCTTATTTCTACCAGTAGCGGTGCATTTTCTTTGTTAATATTATTGTTCTTAGATAAAATTAAGCCCTTACCATCTATTTGACTATTTACACTATCCTCTAATATCCCTACAAGGGTATACTCTTTATCCTTAACTTTAATTTCACTTCCTACTTTGACGCTTTCATCAATATGCTTTAATACCCACTTTTCCATGGCCACTTCATTTTCTTTTTCTGGTAATCTCCCCTGCTTAGCATTATAAGGAAAAAGTTCTAAAGCCTTGTCTGTTGCTGTTATTATGTTAACAACTAATTTATCTCCAATTTTTATTTCTTCACTCATAGTATAAAATCCACTCCTAGAAACTTTAGGATTATTAACTATTTTAGAACTTAGCTTTTCATCGGTTTTTGTAAATGCCAATTGGAAAGAACCATAACTATCTTTAGCATCCTGTATCTTGGTATCCTGCAATCCTTTAAATAAAAGTCCTATTGTTGATATAAGAGCAACTGATAATATTATCCCTATAATAGTAAGTGTGGTTCTTTTCTTATTTTTCTTTAAATATTTACCTGTAAGCTGTTTATAACTAGTTATCATCTTTTTCCATCCCCCCTAGTTTATCAAATTTTTGTCTGAAGTTATTTCGCCATCTCCAATAGTGATAACTCTATCTGCCATAGCTGCTATATTAACGTCATGGGTTATAAGTATTAGTGTTTGATTATACTTTTTAGCAGTAAACTTTAATAATTCTATAACATCCTTTGAATTTTTAGTATCAAGATTTCCTGTGGGCTCATCTGCAAGTATTATTGCTGGCTTATTAAATACTGCTCTACCAATTGATACCCTTTGCTGTTGTCCTCCTGATAACTCAGAGGGAAGATGCTTTCTTCGCTCGCTTAGTCCGAGTACTTTAATAAGCTCTTCTAAATAAATTTTATCCACCTTATCATTATCTAGTAGTGCTGGAAGAGCTATATTTTCTTCTACATCTAAAATAGGTAGTAGGTTATAAAACTGAAATACAAAACCTATCTTTCTTCTTCTAAACACTGCTAGTTTTTCTTCCTTATAATCATAAATACTTTCTCCATCAATAACCACATTCCCAGATGTTGGTCTATCTAAACCACCGAGTAAATGAAGAAGTGTGCTTTTACCAGAACCAGATGCTCCCACAATTGCTACAAACTCTCCCTGATGTACTGATAAATTTATATTTTTAAGTGCCTCTACCTTATTTTCACCGATTCCATAAGTTTTAGTTAAATTTTCAACCTTTAAAACTTCCATTTACATCTCTCCCTTTTTCTTGTTTTCTCGTTTTTTCATCACTATACACATATTATACCTCGCACATTGCAATCACTCCATGTCTCTCCTCTTACAAATACAAAAGGTTATCTTATAGTTCTGTAAGATAACCTAATAGGAACACTAACTCATAAGTGATTTTGAAGAACTTTATCTAAATTTAACCTAATATATGTAATTATAAGCCACAATTATATCTTAAGTTAACCAACCCTAATCTACACAAGTAATTAGAAAAGAGAAGATTATTAATAATCTTCTCTAACTGCCTCAATTAAATTTTCTTTTTTAATTCTTGAAAGTGGTGACAGTACTGAAATATACCCTATTACTATAGATGCAGTTCCCGCAATACCTATTGCCTGCCAAGGTACCATCCATCCAAACTCTCTAAAGTCACCCATTGCTTTGTATAGTATAAATGATATGCCACAGCCTATTATTGAGCCATATATAGCACCCATAATGCCATAAAGAAGTCCTTCAAGCACAATCATTTTCTTTAAGCCCTTTTGGGTTAGACCTATGGATTTTAATGTAGCAAACTCTTTTTTTCTTAAGATAATATTTGTTGTTAATGTATTTATAATATTAACACTACCTATTAATGAAACTACAAGTACAAATCCATACAATAATATTTGAACCATTAATATTCCGGATTTGTCCCTTCTATTGCTATCCATATTATTTATTACCGTTAAAGAAGAATTTGATTTTATAGAAGCTTCTATTCCTGATTTTGCTGCCTCTTCATTTTTTATATCCTTAAGAACTATGTTTAATTTTACAGATTTAGCGTTCTTGCCGCCAGTCAATTTCTTTCCCATTTCTTCTGTTGTGATTATATTTAAGCTATTATTATATTGTATAGTGTCAAAAGGTGAATTTTCAAGAATTGCCATAACCTTAACCTTTTGGACCTTACCTTTCCCAAATTCTGTTTTCACTTCATTATCTTCACGGTATTCACCAGTAAATTGAAGGTCAATTTCATCTCCTACTTTTATGTCTGCCATTGGTCCAAAATATTGTTTCTTCGTGTTTTCATTATATAAACTATATTTATTATACAAGATCACACCATTTCCACTGTTTAGTGCTTCTATATCAATATTTCCTGACTTTAGATATTTTTTAGAAACTTCTAAAGACTCCTTATCATAAATTATAATAGCACTTTCCATAAGGGTTTTCTTCTCTCCATCTAAAGTTGTTTTTTTATATATATTTTTCATCTCCTGAATTTCTTTAACTTCACTGTTTTTGTTTATTGCCATCTGAAAGAGATATGGCTCGTATACTCCATATACCTTATCCACTGACTTCAGTGCTTTAATGTTATCTTCTATTTTATTATCTATTATTCTTTTTTCTGTGTTTTCTCCATTACCTCTTACAACGGAGAAGTGAATATTTTTTGATTCATTAAGATCTGATGATATATTCAGTGACATATCCATGAAAGATTTAAAAGTAACAAATAACACCACACTTATTACTATTGAAAAAACAGTTAGTCTATATCTTTTTCTATTCCTCTTTATGTTTTTAGCAGCCAGTGCTCCTTCAAACCCAAATATTTTTTGAATAACTATATTTTTTCTCCTTTTTATTTTCTCCTTTGTTATTGAGGTTCTACCGCTTATAGCATTAAGTGGTGAAATCCTACCTGCAAAGAATGCTGGCACCAGTGCCGATAGGTATATTGCTATAATGCCCACTGCCCCACTAATTAGTAAAACCATAGGCGATATGGCAATTTTCATAGGTATAACAGAATCTACCCCAATTAATTTAAATGCAATACTTATTCCAAAGATGGCTATAATGCCACATATGAGTCCTAGTGGAATAGCTATTACTGCTAGTATCGTTGCTTCCCTTAGGACAATCTTTCTAATTTGTCTTGGAGTAGTTCCCACTGCTCTTAAAAGTCCAAACTGTTTAATTCGCTCTACGACACTTATTTGAAATGAGTTATATATTACTGCTATTGTTGAAATTAAAACTATTCCAATAATTATTGCTAGGGCTACATATAAGCCTCCGAGACCCGAACTAGAATCCCCTGCTCCTTGCATTTGTAGCAAGTAGCTGTTTTCCGAAACTGTATCCTTCTCACCTAACTGCCTTAATTCCCTTACTGCAATTTTTAAATTTGTTTTTGAGCTTATTTCTATAAGTAACGCTGCATTTTGTTTGTTAATATTATTATTTTTACATAAAATTAAGCCGTTACCCCCTATCTGATTTTGTACATTATCCTCGAGTATTCCTACAAGAGTATATTCTTTATCCACAATTTTAATTTTATTTCCTACTTTAGCATCCTTATCAATATTTGATAATACCCACTTTTCCATGGCTACTTCATTTTCTTTTTCTGGTAATCTCCCTAGCTTTGCGTTATAAGGAAAAAGTTCTAATGCCTTGTCTGTTGCGGTTATTAAGTAAACAGCCAATTTATCATTTATCTTTATTTCTTCACTTGAAGTAAACAATCCTGACCTTGCCACTTTAGGATTATTAACTATTTTAGAGACTAACTTTTCATCGGTTTTGTTAAATGCTAAATGATAAGAACCTCCACTATTTATAGCATCCTGTATCTGCGCATCTTGCATTCCTTTAAAGAAAAGTCCTATTGTTGATATAAGCGCAACGGATAACATTATTCCAATAATCGTAAGCAAAGTTCTTTTCTTATTTTTCTTTAAATATTTCCCTGTGAGCTGTTTATAACTAGTTATCATCTTTTTCCCTCCCTAGTTTACTTTCAAGTTTTTGTCCGAAGTTATTTCGCCATCTCCAATAGTGATAACTCTATCTGCCATGGCTGCAATATTAACGTCATGGGTTATAAGTATTAATGTTTGATTATATTTTTTAGCAGTAAACTTTAATAATTCTATAACGTCCTTTGAATTCTTAGTATCAAGATTTCCTGTGGGCTCATCTGCAAGTATTATCGCTGGCTTATTAAATACTGCTCTACCTATTGATACCCTTTGCTGTTGTCCTCCTGATAACTCAGAGGGAAGATGTTTTCTTCGCTCGCTTAGTCCGAGTACTTTAATAAGCTCTTCTAAATAAATTTTATCCACCTTATCATTATCTAGTAGTGCTGGAAGAGCTATATTTTCTTCTACATCTAAAATAGGTAGTAGGTTATAAAACTGAAATACAAAACCTATCTTTCTTCTTCTAAACACTGCTAGTTTTTCTTCCTTATAATCATAAATACTTTCTCCATCAATAACCACATTCCCAGCTGTTGGTCTATCTAAACCACCGAGTAAATGAAGAAGTGTGCTTTTACCAGAACCAGATGCTCCCACAATTGCTACAAACTCCCCCTGATGTACTGATAAATTTATATTTTTAAGCGCCTCTACCTTATTTTCACCTTTGCCATAAGTTTTAGTTAAATTTTCAACCTTTAAAACTTCCATTTATATCTCTCCCCTTTTTCTTGTTTCTTGTTTTCGCATCACTCTATACTTATTATACTTCTCGCCACCGTCACAATCCATGTCACTCAACTTACAAATACAAAAGGTTATCTTACAGTACTGTAAGATAACCTAATAGAAACAATAAATCATATGTCTTGTTGTTATATTTTTATACCCTAAAAGTAATGCTTTAACCCATAATATATTTGTGTCTTATAAATTTTACAAGTATATTACAAATTATTTATAGCCAAAATGAATAATTTGTAATAAACTTAAACTAATATATATAATTATAAACTATAATGGGTTAATATTATATTTTTTAGAATTAATAACTTATGAAAACTAATACTATGGAGGGTTTACATGGATAATAACTTAGCAACGCAAAAAAATAGAAGAATTGGAATCAGAACTAAGAAAAAACCCAAAAAAATATTCACCAAAATATTTACCAAAATTTTTTTTGGGGTTATGATTATATGTATTTCACTTATAACCATAAATTATTTTACTGAAGATGATTATCTTACTTTAAGTAAGTCAGAAATAAAGCTTTATATAAATGCAGCTGATGCTGTAAGCAAAGGAAAGCTTCAAGTTAATTGGAAAAACTTAGCAGCTATTGATGGATTTAGATATAAAAAAGATTTTTCAAAAGCCAATAAAGAAAATTTGAAAAAACTAGGTGAAATGTTTTTAGAGAAAAATAGTACAAGCAGTAAAGAAAATAACTACAAACTTTTAAGTGTAGAGGATGTATTAAATAACTTATCTTTTAATAATAAAAATAAAGATAAAGTTCATAACTACCTAGCACAATTAGAATTTATAGGTTTAGTAAATGGTAATTTACTAAAGGATTCTTCATATAGAATTTTTATTGAGGAACTTTCACCAAAATCTATTGAACTATATAATAAATATAAAATCCTTCCTTCTATCACAATAGCTCAATGTATATTAGAATCTGCTTGGGGTAAATCAGATTTAAGTATTAAAGCAAATAATTTATTCGGAATAAAAGCTGATAGTAGTTGGAGTGGAAAAAGTGTAAATATGCCTACATCAGAATATTATGATGAGGTTATAAAAGCTAATTTTAGACGATATGAAAGCAAAATAGATTCTCTAGATGATTATGGGAATTTTCTTTTTGACAATGATAGATATAAAGAAAATGGGGTCTTTGAGGCATCTCAGTATATACAGCAAGCTCAAGCGCTTGAAAATGCGGGATATAGTACTAAGGAAGATACTAATGGTAATAAGGTATACGCTGATTTATTGATTTCCATAATAAAGGAAAATGATTTACAGCTTATTGATAGTAAGGCACAGAGTCAAAAATAAAAGGTGCCACCCACGTGGCAAGCTTGTCCCCATACTCAACATTCAAATCTAAATTTTTAAAGAGCATCTTATTATCAAAGGATTTAGAAAGTCCTTTGATTTCTAATACCTCATTAACCTCTTTATCCCTTAAAGCAAAATCTATATTAATCTTCTTATTTTGTATGTTGTATAAGCTCAACTTTCGATTATACCTATTTCTTTTATCTTTAATATAATAAGAATAATTTCCATGATATGTGGCGCATCATCATATAGTGTTTATGATGATGGAATTGAGATTGTAATTGATACACATCCTGATCATAGAAGAAAAGGACTAGCAACCGTAGAAGCTTCTGCGTTGATTTTAGATTGTCTCCACAGAGGAAAATATCCTAGCTATGATGCAGCTAAGCTTAAATCTGTAGCCTTAGCCCAAAAACTTGGTTATGTGTTAGATGAGCCTTATGACACATACTATATTCATTCCAAAAATAACTAAGATAATTATACTTAAGCCTTTATTGTAATTAATTTACATGGTATAATTATGAAATATATTATAGAAAATGGTAAGGTTATTTGTGGATATCTTTGCTAATCAATAAACAAGGGGGATAAGTAAATGAAAGACGTAAATCAATTAAAACAGCAGTTAATAGATATTAAAGACAATAACTGGAGTATTCCAAGTGGTATAGATAAGTATGAACTATCTCTAGAGATGCTAGAAAATATAGGCTCAGTAGATCCCGACCTTAGAGATGGACTTATTTTAGAACTTCTTTCAGACATGATTGTAGAAAACTATTTAACAAATGAAGAGGTAAAAAATATATTGGAATTATCATTAAGTGAAAAACATTTATTTTACAATATTGGTAAAACTGAAGATGATTCTGTTTTTAATAGAACCTTTACTTTATTAGTTTTAGATGTAATGCTCTATCGTCATAACCAAAGTGAGTATCCCCTTTTTACAGAAGAACAAATAAAAAGGATTTATGCAGAGGTAATAAGATATTCAAGGCAAGAAAAAGATACAAGAGGATACGTAGAAATTAAGGGTTGGGCACATTCAACTGCTCATACAGCTGATGTGTTTAGTCAAATTGCAAAGTGTAAAGAAACTAAGAAGCCAGAATTAATAGAGATATTAAAATCAATAAAAGAGAAGGTATGTATAAATCATTATGCATATATAAATTGCGAGGACGAAAGGCTCATAGGTGCTGTTATCAAAATAATTGAAAGAGAAATTCTTAATGATGAAGAGTTTTTAAATTGGATAAAAAGCTTTGAAAACACTGAATTTACTGGCAAATACCCAGAAGATCACAATCTAACAAGTAACCGCAAAAACTTTTTATCAGCACTATATTTTAGACTTAAAAGAAGAAATGAGAAAAAATCATTTATGGATACAGTAGAGCAAGTATTAAATAATACAACTCCAAATCATTTTAAATAGTTGCATAGTAGAATTTTTAACCCAAGGTGCCACCCACGTGGCAAGTGGCAAGTTAAAAAAAATAGTGCCCCATAGGCACTGTTTTTCTAAGTTACATCAACTATACTAGTATGAATAGTAAAGTTCCCCTTCTTAAATCATTAATAATGCGCATTCACTCATAATTTCATGGCCTCTTTCTGTCAGATGAATCCCATCAATGTACAATTGTTTAGGGTATAAAGTTTTTTTAGCAGTTTCTAAAGCATTATAAAAATCTATAAACAAAACATGTTCTTCATTGCAATAATTTAATACCCACTGCCTATACAATTTGATCTTTTCATTTACTTTTAAATAGTCCACATCAATACTCCAATGTTCAAGTGCTAAATCTTTGTCTATTAGGGTTTGTATGCCTATAATAGGTATTATTCCATATTCTTTTGCTTCCTTAATCAGGCGGCTTATTTTCGCTTCAACTCCACTCACCGTATATCCCTTTAAGAAATCATTACTACCACCCATTATAATTACATGACTTGGAGTTTTTTCTACTATATCAATATAATGCCTAGAAATCATAGCAACAGTTGTTTCGCCATTAACCCCTTGATTTATAACTTCTACATCTAATTTTTTTCTAATTAAATCTACCCAACATTTCCCTCTTATAATCCCATATCCATAGGTTAAGCTATCGCCAAAACATACCAATTTCATAAATTTTGTTCAGTCCTTTCTAAAGCATATTTAAATTTACTATTTATAATATATAAAACCATAATTTATGATTTCGTTATATTTTCATATATAAGTATAACATTAAATTCATTGACAATAAGTTCAAAATGATATATCGTATATATATGGTATATACGATATATCATTTTATATACGCTAGCTAAAAAGAGGTGAATTAATGAATATTACTATAGATTATACAAGTGACTTACCTATGTATGAACAGATAAAAGCTTGTATCAAATCAAATATACTTTGTGGAAAACTGCAATCAAACGACACGCTCCCATCAGTTAGGCAGCTAGCGAAGGAATTGAACGTAAGCACCATTACCACAAAAAGGTCATATACAGATTTAGAACATGAGGGCCTAATATATACTGTGTCTGGCAGGGGTACTTTTGTAAATACTGTGGATGTGTCAAAGTTATTATTAGAAAAAAAAGATAAACTAATTAAAGAGTTTAAGAATATGACTCGTGAAATAATAGAGGCTGGAGTAACTAAAGAAACTCTTATGGAAATAATTAAGACTATATAGGGGGCACTAAAAATGAAGAATATATTAGAGGTCTTAAACTTAAATAAGGATTTTAGGAATTTTAGCTTGCATAATGTAAACTTTACTCTTAAAAAAGGATGCATTATGGGATTTATAGGAGAAAACGGAGCAGGAAAAACTACTACTATTAAGTTAATATTAAATGCAATAGGAAAAACCTCAGGACAAATTAAAATTCTTGGAAAGGATAATGTGGAACAAGAGATATATGTAAAGTCCCATATTGGCTATATACCAGATGAAGATTATTTTGTAAGTACTTCTACTGTGCACAATCACGCAAAAGCCCTTAGCTTATTTTATGATAATTGGAGTGAGGATATTTTCAATAACTATGTTTCGAAATGGAAAATTCCCTTGAAACAAAAAATAGGTGAGTTTTCTAATGGTATGAAAACAAAAGCAATGTTTGCTCTTGCCTTTGCACACCAGCCAAACCTTTTAATTCTTGATGAGCCCACCGCAGGACTTGATCCCGTTGCAAGAATTGAGATTTTAGATATACTTCGTGAGTTTGTGTCTGATGGAGAAAAATCAGTATTCTTTTCAACACATATCACCTCGGATTTAGATAAAATAGCAGATTATATAACTTTAATTCACGGTGGTAAAATAATAGAAAGCCTTTCAATTGATAAAATCGAAGAAAAATATATTGTATTAGCTGGAGGCATAGAAGAGCTAAAAGGGCTTGAGCATCAGTTTGTTGGAATTAGAAAAGGTGAAATTGCTTTTGAAGGTTTGATTTTAAGAGAAAAAGCTAATGAATATTTTAAAAATATCAAAGGCACTAACCCAAGTGTTGAAAATTTATTAACCTTTAATATTTGGGGGTGTGATAATTATGAAAAGAACTATTAAGATATTTAAAGCCTTTTGGTTTATGTATCCAAGCAATACTGAGTGGTTATTACGATTTTCTATATTTTTCACTGGACTAATATCAATAATGATATGTTACGATACAACACGGTTGGTACAGGATTATGTAAATAGAGGAACAATAATAAATTTTAGCAGTATAGTTGTTCAGGTACTGAATTTAATCAACTTATCTTATGTATTTATTTTTAGCACTCAAGGTATTACTAGGGTGAAAGGAAAAATCACTGGTAATCTAAATAATTTTCTAATACAGGCACCAGTATTAAAAAAAGATATATATAATGTGAAATTCGGAATTTTTCAAATAGTAGGTATTCCATATTTTATTGTAGTAATATATCTTATAGGATTAAATGCTTTTGTTAGCACAAGTGAGCTTATATCAGCATATTCAGGATTCCTTGTATTGATCTATTGTATATGGACTATGACTGTAAATATATCAATAGGATTTTCATCTTTATCATCTAAAAAATATAAGGCTTTTAGGTACTTGTTTCCTACACTCTTGTTATTATCACTTGTGTTTATATTTTATTTGATATCTATTCCCGAGTTGCAACCAGGTACTTTAATAAACGAACAAAATATGTTCAGTGGTTTAGGGACACGGTTCATTCCTATCTTAAAAGCCTGCAGACATATCGGCGGGCTTTCAGGGTTAATTATTATGCTTATTTCAACTATAATCAGTTATCTTTTAGGTTGCAAGTTACCTTTGAAAATCTCGGAGAAGGTGGGTAATTGAAATGAAGGAACTATTATTAAACTATGTTAAAATGCTTAAAGCTGGATTCTTTTATAAAACCTTTTTATATGCAATACTTTTGATTATTCCTTCAGTAGTAAATGCTTTATTTAGTGTACAAAGTGACTTTTACGAACTGTTTTTCGTAGTTATAGTAGGCTTTTTCATTGTATCCATGGGCATGAATGAAATATCTGAAAAGAGATATATTTTCTGTTTAACTCTTCCTATAAAAACTAAAGATATTATAAAGATTGCTTACCTTCACACTTATGTAATCTATATTATAGGTTTCATTGGTACTCTTTTTGTATCAATTTTTAGTCATCAGGAATTGCCTTGGTTGTACTTATTCTTTATTGTGCTTTATCTTTTATGTACAAATTTGCTTTATCCAACTTTAGCTTCCTGTGAACTTAAGCTAACCAATAATCCTGAGTCATACGTCTGGACTACTTTAATCTTCCTGGGTATGGGTTTTATAGCCTTATGTTCCTGGATTATCGGACCTACTAATGCTTTATATTGGGACCTCCTAGCAATTCTAATTGTTAGCTTCCTAGCATCATTTACAGTTAAAAAGTCTTACAAATTAACATTAAAGAAAGTAATGGGAACTTAAATAAAATGCTTTAAATTTTGGAGGTATAGAAAATGAAAACAAAAATCGATATAATTTCAGGATTTTTAGGGTCTGGAAAGACCACTTTGATAAAAAAGCTCCTCGAAGAAAAATTACATAGCGAAAATATAGTTATAATTGAAAATGAGTTTGGTGAAATTGGTATTGATGGAAGCATACTTAAAAAATCAAATGTCGAAGTAAAAGAGATTAATTCTGGGTGTATCTGTTGTACTCTTGTTGGAGAATTTGGAAAAGCTATTGAAGAGATTGTAACAAAGTATAATCCAGATAGAATAATTATAGAACCATCTGGCGTGGCAAAACTTTCAGATATAATCAAAGCCTGTGATTCAACTAAATTAAAAGCTCTAATAAAAATTAATATGATTATAACCCTTGTAGACGTATTAAAATATGAACTATACATAGATAACTTTGGTGAGTTTTTTGAAAATCAAATAGAAAATGCAAAAACAATTATTTTAAGTAGAACGGAAAAATCTGATAAAGAAAATCTAGAGTCTGTGGTTAATTCTATACGTAAGTTAAATAATAAATGTAATATAATCACAACAGCCTTAGAGCTCATAACTTCAAATATTATAATAGATGTTGCAGAGCAAAATGATTCAGCATCATTAGAAAAACAAATAAAAAGTGCGAAAAACTTTTCTATAAAGGGCCATTCCTATGATAAATGGAATCAAAGTGGAGATTCTCACGCGCATAAACATAATGCAGATGAAGTTTTTCAAGTTTGGGGTGCTGAGACTCCAAATGTATACGAAGAAGAGGTACTAAAAGAAATTCTTAGCAATATGTCAAACCATAAAACTTATGGTTTGATTTTGAGAGGAAAAGGAATTGTAAAAAGTACTAACAATACATGGTTACAATTTGATTATGTTCCTGGTGAATTTGAAGTTAAAACTATAAGCCCTGATTATACAGGGAGATTGTGTATAATTGGTAAAAACCTAAATAAGAATAAACTTTGTAATTTGTTTGCTGTAAGAGAATAGATGGAAATTAAAAAAGGAGCTAATCTAGCTCCTTTCTCTATTTCTATGAATAGAATTTCAATTTCATAAAAAATGTAATTCCAAAAAACATTGAAGAAATCAGTACCATAGTAGCACCCGAAGCAGAACCTAAAAAATAAGATAAAATAAGTCCTACAATCCCTGAAATAAGTGCAATTGCTATAGAATATATATGGTACTGCCTCATATTGCTAGAAATATTTCTTGCCGCAGCCGCAGGTAGCACCAGCATTGAACTTATAATTAGAACTCCTACCCATTGAATGGATATTGTTACAATAATTGCAACAGTAATTGTAAATAGATATTCATAAAAATTAACGTTAATACCTCTGCTTCTTGCCAATAATGGATTTACACTTACTAAGAGAAGCTTATTAAAGGCAATTACCCAAATAATAACCACAATTACAAATATAATTGGAAGTATTAACAAATCAATTTCACTAATGCTTAATAAATCCCCTATAAGATAAACCGAATATTTTGTAAATCCACCTCCAAATGATAACAGTACAACACCAAGTGCAACTGCTGTAGATGAAAAAACACCTATTATAGTATCCGTTGAGGAAGTATTTACATTCTTAACTTTTGTTATTACTACAGCAAGCATAAGTGAAAATGCTAGCATAGACCATATTGGATTTTTTATACCTAAAATTACCCCAATTGCTATTCCCGTAAGAGCTGAATGTCCCAGTGCATCTGAAAAAAAAGCCATTTTATTATTTACAACCATTGTACCAAGTAAACCAAACATAGGAGTAACCAATAAAACCCCTAATAATGCATTTTTCATAAATGTATAATGAGCCCAATCAAAGGGAAGTAAAAAATCTATGATATTATACCATAAAGACATTAGTCATCCTCCCCATCATTTTTATCTACCAAAACCTTATTCCAATCTACACCAAACACATCAATTACTTTTTCATTGCTAAATACTTCTTCTGACGTACCACAGCATTCAATAGTTTTATTATTGATAAATGCAATGCGATCCGCATATTTTGATACTAAATGTAGATCATGAGAAACTAAAATGATTGATAAATCATATTCTTTCCTTAGATTTGATACAGTTTTATAAAATAGTTTTAGCCCATTTTGATCAATTCCTGATACTGGCTCATCTAATAATAATATATCTGGTATAGGCTCTAGTGCTAGGGCTAAAAGCACTCTTTGTAATTCTCCACCAGATAATACCCCTAAACGCTTATCTAGAAGATATTCTCCATCAACCAAGGATAAACTTTTAAGAGCTTTTTTTCTTATATCCTTGGAAATAGAAAACCAAATAGGTCTACTACTTAATGTAGCTGCAAAAATATCCATAACACTTACCGGTGAGCTACTATCAAAATCAAGTTTTTGAGGCACATACCCCATTTTAGGGTTACTTATAACCTTTTTGTTTCCGCCAGCAAAAGTAATATGCCCTGAATGTGGTATCCCTCCCAATAGTGCTTTTAATAGTGTACTCTTTCCTGCACCATTTGCTCCTATTATGGCAGTCAAATCCCCACAATGAATGTGGAGATTGACATCTTTTAATATTTCTGTTTTTCCAATAGTTACACCAAAATCTTTTATTTTTGTGCAACATAAACCACAGCTGCATTTTTTACAATTTATACTGTTAATTTTAACGCTATTTGTCAACTTATTAGCATTTATCATTTTATTATTATTTATCATTTTAAAGCCTCTTCTAACACTTTTAAATTACTGTTCATAATGTTAATATATGCATCTGCCTCCATAGGGCCTGTAACAAAGGGATCAAGAGTATATACTTTTGTACCTGTTTCTTTTGCAATAGTTTCAGCAGATTTAGCAGGATATTGAGGTTCTGCAAACAATGCTTTTACTTTTAATTTTTTTACTTGTTCAATAGTTTCTTGTAATTCTTTTGCACTTGGAGCAGAACCAGGTTCACGTTCAATAACTCCTACTATATTGAAATTAAATTCCTTAGCAAAATACGGAAATGCCTCGTGGAAAGTAACTATGTCACGATTTTTAATAGTATCTAATGACTTGTGCATTTTAACTCTTTGAGCCTCAAGTTTAACTATATATGCCTCTGTATTTGCTTTATATTTTTGTGCATTATCAGGATCTATTGTAGATAACTGCTCTGATATATTTTTCACTTGAGTTATTGCATTAGATATACTTACCCATAAATGGGGATTATCTCCCTCATTGCCTTCACCTTTAATAAGTTGTATTCCTTTACTAGCCTCAATAACTTTAAGATTAGGCATTTGTTTTGTTACCTTTTCCATAAATGATTCCATCCCAGCACCATTAGTTACAAATACCTGCGCTCCATCTAGTGTTTTCATATCATCAGTAGTAACTGAATAATCATGAAGGCAGCCTGTCATTGGTTTTGTCATACTTATAACTTTTACATTTGGAACATCCTTTGCTACATTTAATGAGAATATGTACATAGGATAAAAGGAAGCTGCAACGGTCAAAGCTTTACTATTTGCAACAGCATCAGATGATGCCTCATTATTTTTTTTAGAAGTACATCCACTAAAAAGCACTACAGATACAAGTATTAGTGATGTTATTTTAGTAACTATATTTTTCATTGTTTATTCACCCTTTCATTAAATGCAAATCATTTGCATTTACATTTCTTATAAATTATATTACACCTTGTAAAAAATAGCAACCCCGAATTCTTCACAATGATTTGTGTATTCAGAGTGATTATATTATACTATATGAAGTTGAGCTTATTTTAATAAAGCGCAATTTTTATAAATGTTTCTTGGGAGGTTTAACTATGGATATTACAGATGTACTTAATCAAATAAATAAGATAGGTGAAGATACAAAAGATAAATTTGCTCCTTTTCAAGTATTAAAAACTTTTAAAAGTGGAAGGTCTGAGGCCGGAGTATTTATGGTTGAATATGGAAGTGCCAATAGAGTAGGTATATTAAAGGTAACTAAAAATAATGAAGCAGAAGTATTCCAAAAGGCTTACGGACTCGCTTCAGAAAACAATATGCAAAAGTATATAGCTAAGTTACTATCTAGTTATAAAATTCAACATAAAAGCAAGGGTACCTTGTATGTTAACTTATATGATTTAGCAGGGGATGACATATATAACAGTGTTACATTTTTGGATAAGGTTCTAAAAGAAGATGAGCTTAAAGATAATATAGTATCAGCGATAACTAAGTTTTTATTTACCTGGAACAAAGAGCATGTTAAACAGAACATGTCTCCAATGGATATAGTTAAAAACGAACTTTCCTATAGATATATGGATAGTAAATATATACAAGCTTTTGAATCCATAGGGGTAAGCAAAAATATAAAGTGGATATCTTTAGATGGAACGGACATCTTGCTACCTAATCCATACTATTATTTTAATAATGAAAATGTTTGGAATAATTTAAAGGTAGTTTGTCTTACATCATATGCACATGGAGATTTTCAAGGAGATAATATTATAATAGCTGAAAATAAACCTATTATAATTGATTTTTGTGATCTTTTGAAAGATTGTAATGTATTCCACGATTTAAGATATCTTGAGTCCATAACCCTGGGAGATTGTTTAGATATTGATAAAGAGTCAGATAGGGAATTATGGAGTAAGGTCTGTGAAAGTCTAAGTGCTGAAATAACAGATGTAGAGCTTCCTCAAGGAAAAGGAATGACTCTTTTAAGACAGCTTATAAGCAAACTTCGAGAAAATGTTAAGTTAATAGTTTGTGATAGTCGTAATAGCTTATATGATCCTTCATTCCATATAGCAGGCGCAGCTTGTGGGTTAATTAATATGAGAAAATACACTAGTGTAAACAAGAAAAAGGCAGCTTTTATATATGCAGCCTTTAATTTGAAAAATTTCCTCAAAGATGAAGCGGTTAATATGTATGACCCTAATTTAGATTCCTGTATGGTTTTTAATTGGAAAAATCAAAAAATTGGAAATACCCTGGTAGTTTTAAATCCCACTGATTAAAATAAAAGGAGCAACAGAAATTTGAAATAAATTTCTGTTGCTCCTTTTATTTTATACCTTTAGTAATCTATTATATATTAAGCACTTCTCTTAGTGCCTTTGCAACACCGTCTTCATCATTTGAAACTGTTACTAAATCCGCTATGTCTTTTACAACCTGCTCTGCATTTGCAACTGCAATAGCATATCCTGCATACTGGAGCATACTAATATCATTATGGTTATCACCTATAGCAATAATTTCTTCTCTTTTTATTTTCAATGTCTCTGCTAAATCCTTTAGCGCATTGCCTTTAGTTACTCCCGCTGCCATAATATCTAGTAAGTTTGAGGATGATTTAATTGCCTCAATGCCCGGAATTTTATTTATTTCTTCTTTAACTTGTTCAAGAAGTTCAAAATTATCATTTGATACTAAAATTTTAAATACTTTTTCATCTAAGTCTTTGTATATATTCCCAACAATTTTAATAGCTACCTTTTCTTCTTCACATAGGCCCTCATTACGCTCTACAAAGTACTTTACTCTGCCCTCTATACTTTCACTATAAACCGTATACTCACAATATACAGCAAAGACAAGACTATTTTTCTTGCAGATATCTATAATTTTTGTGAAATCCTCTCTTTCTATAATCTGTGCATGATAGAACTCACCTTTACTAAGATTTCTAACTAGTGCACCATTACAAGATATAACTGGGTTATTATTTCCTATTTGCCTCAGATAAGGTTTAATCATTGTATCCAATCTACCAGTAGCTATAGAAAATAAAATTCCTCTTTCATTTAATTCTTCCACAATTTTTAAATTCTCATAGGATATTTCGTCTTTACTATTTAAAAAAGTACCATCCATATCAGTAACTACTAGTTTAAAAGTCATATTAATCTCCCATATATTTATTATTTATTATCATTTAACTATCTTATTCTTTTATGTTTGCTATCTATTTGTATTGATTTGTATAACTTTCTCTGGGTTAATTCTTATTTTCAAAGGAAGAGATTCTCCCTCAATCAAATCCCATTCTTCCTTTGAAATATCCCACAGTATATGATAATCTTTTTCATCTCCTATAGGTTCACTAAATTTAAGATATACACTCCTTCTAAATAAAGTTTCACCAGTAAAGACAACCCAGCAGTTGAAAGTATTTACATCTTCATCATCCAGCATAATTTCTAAATAGTGAGCCCTAATTCCGATATCTGTTATACTATCCTCTATTTCATAATCAAAAGTAATTCTACATCCCCAATCAATAGCTTCTATAATGTTATTTTCAATTTTTCTAGCCTTTGAAATATTTTTACAACCTGTTAGTTTTGCAGAACAAAGTGTTGGCGGGCTATTAAATATAATATCTTTATTTCCAATAGCATCAATACTTCCCTTTTCTATAATTATTATGTTATTGCATAATTGGTATGCTTCTTCTATGTTATGTGTGACAAAAATAGAAGTTCCTTTAAACATCATAAGGTCGTCCTTAAGCTGTACTATCATACTATTCCTAAGATGCTCATCCAATGCCGAAAAAGGTTCATCAAGGAGTAATATTTCAGGATCCACGACAAGAGCTCTAGCAAGTGCAACCCTCTGTTGTTGACCTCCTGATAATTGAGACGGATATCTTTTTTCCATTCCATTAAGCTGTAAATCTAGAATTTTCTTTTTAATTTTATTGTTTCTTTCAACTTTAGCAATACTTTTAGGAAGACCAAACCCAATGTTCTGTTCTACGGTCATATTAGGGAACAGGGCATAATTTTGAAAAAGGAATCCTACTTTCCTTTCCCTAATTGGAATATTGATTTTATTCTCCGAGTCAAATAAGACTCGGTCATTTAATACTATTTTCCCACTGTCTGGAGTAATAATTCCTGCTATACAACTTAGTGTCATGCTTTTACCTGATCCAGATGCTCCTAAAAATCCTAAAATATCATTATCTGCTTTAAAATCAACTCTAAGCTCAAAGTCTGGTAGTTTTTTTATAATATTAACTTGTAAACCCATATTATTTCCCCCTTGCAGAGGATACTAAAAACCCTTGCTTTTCAGTCCATTTGTCACTAGCTACCATGACTGTTAAGGATATTATAAATATTAGTATAACCCATTTAACAGCATTAGAATTTTCTCCAGCAATCACTGCAAAATATATTGCAATAGGAATTGTTTGCGTTTTACCAGGAATGCTACCAGCAATCATCATGGTAGCCCCAAACTCTCCTAAAGCCCTTGCAAAGGCTAGTACTGTACCTGCTGCAATTCCAGGTAAGGCCAGTGGAACTGCTACCTTCCAAAATATTTTCCACTCTGATGCTCCCAAGGTTCTAGCCGCATTAAGAACATTAACATCAATTTGACGAAAAGCACCTACACAGGTCCTATACATTAAAGGAAAAGCAACTACAGTTGCAGCTATAACTGTAGCCGCCCAGGTGAATATTAATGTGATTCCAAATCCATTTAGTAGTTTACCAATGGGATAATTTTTTCCAATAATAATAAGTAATATAAAACCCAAAACTGTTGGAGGAAGTACCATTGGTAAGGTAAGAATTCCATCTAGAATCCCTCTAGCGCGGCCTTTATATCTAGACATAAACCAAGCTGCTGCAATTCCAATGAAAAACACTATAAAAGTAGCTGTAAAAGCTGTTTTTATGGAAATCCATAAGGGTGAAAATTCCGACATCCTATTCAACTCCTAACTTATTTCAAAAGAGAATCAAAACCATATGTTGTAAAAACTTCTTTTGCTTTATCACTAGATAAAAATTTCAAAAAATTCTTAGTATCTTCTATATTTTTACTAGCTTTAATTACAGCTGCTGGATATACCACCGGTGTTTTGTATAAATCATCACTAGCAAGTGCAACAACCTTTACTTTTTTAGAAGTTTTAGCATCAGTACCATATACTACTCCCGCATCTACATTTCCGGTTTCAACCCAAGTCAAAACTTCCTTAACGTCTTTTGCGTAAACAGCTTTTGACTTAACTATATCAAGGATATTTAATGATGTAAATACTTCTTCTGAATATTGACCTACAGGAACTGTTTTTGGTTCTCCTAATGCTATTTTTACAATTTTAGCATCTGCCACATCCTTGAAATCATTAATACCCAATGTAGAATCACTTTTAACTATAAGAACTACACTATTTCCTACTAAATTAACATTGGTATCATCTATTAGCAAAGCTTTTTCCTTCAAAGCAACCATCTGTTTTGTACCCGCTGAAAAAAACAAATCCACCTCAGCACCTTGTTCTATTTGTTTCTGAAGTATTCCTGAAGACGCAAAATTATAATTTATTGTAACATTTGGTTTTTCTACTTTATAAAGTGTTTTTATTTCCCCCATTACCTCTGTTAAACTTGCAGCCGCAGAAATTGTCAATGTAACTGGTTGTGGCAAAGCTACTGGTGCTGGATTAGCCTTCTGACCACAACCCGTCATCGCCAACATAACCATAACTAAAGACATAACTAATAAAGAACTTAACCTTTTTTTCATTTTTCTTCCCCCTATAATATATTTAAAACGTTTTCATTCGAAACATAACAAAAACGCACACGACAGTAATGTTTTAATCGCTATTGTTATGTTCCGTTATGTTCTATTATATATTTATACAAGAAAAAGTTCAACAATGATCTACTTCTATATCAAATTTATTGTTTATCATAATAATAAAGTGATCTAGCATAAAGACTAAATCACTTTTCCTATGTCTCTGCTGTTATTTTCCCTAAATCTTTTAAATCATATCCACCAATACCCTGTAGTTCTAATTTAAACTCATCAGACCGAATAATTTGAAGCACAGACTGAAAATATGGTTTTTGAATATCCTCTTTCTTAATAACAAGTTCATAGCTTTCTGTTTGCAGTGGGATAAAATCAATTCCCTTTACCTGTTGACTAGTCTTTTCATTACCAATACCAAAATCTGCTTCTCCTCTAGAAACAGTGCTAGCTACAGCAAGATGTGAAAAACATTCTCTTTCATATCCAGCTACACTTTGGGTGCTTATACCTAGCCTTTTTAAATGCTCATCGAGCAAGATTCTCGTACCACTTCCTTTTTCGCGATTTATTATCTTAATTCCAGGTTGTTTTAGATCTTCTAACCCTTTTATTCCTTTAGGATTACCCTTTGCAACATAAATTCCTTGCATTCTTTTGGCAAGATGCACTATAATTGCAGCTATTCCTGGAAGCATTCTTTTTACATAAGGTATATTATACTGCCCTGTATCGCCATCCCATAAATGAGTAGCAGTAATCTGAACACTGCCATGATAAAGAGCATATAACCCATTATAGCTTCCGGTATAAGATCTAAGTGCCTGAATCCCTTTAACATTATGTTGTAAATATCTAGATAATATATCAAGCATAATATCTTGGCCACAAATGACGAAATCATGATTTTCCTGACCTTCTTCTATTTGGTATGGAGTCGCTAATGTCATATTAGAATTAACTGATTCATCATTTTGTTTAGTATTTTGAAGTTTTTTAGATTTATTCTTATAATCTTCTATATCCTTCATTTCTATTCTTACCTTGTTACCAACCCTATAAGAATTAAGCTCTCCTCTTTTTACTAATTCATAAACAGTATTCTTTGATATTTTAAGCATCTCCGCAACCTCTAAAGGTGTTAATGCAAAATTTCTCTCCACGTTTTAACCTCCCATCATTTAATATTTTTTTCTAAGTATAGTTAACTTATTAAAGATTTGTTGATAATACTGCTCCAATAACCATTCCCTTTGTGATATTTGCTATATTAGTCAGCGGTATAACTATATTGCAATACTGCCAGAAGTTACACCAAATTCTAATCCAATATAATTTGACACAATAATCGCTATTGTTTTTTTTTATCTTTTATCCTATTTTAATTTTTTATCATTTTTTGATTTCTTTCCTTATGCTTTCACTGATAAGCGACTATACTTTTATTATAACATTAAAAACTCTATTTCATTGATTCTTGCTTTTTCATATATAATTAAATATATAGAAATGCTTCATCGAACTCTTCACTTTATTAACAACTCCTTCTTTTATATAAGGTTAATTGATTTTGTCTAACTTCAAATATGGATTATTTGTTTTACATATTACATATTCTAGAATTAATGTAATATGTATAAAATCACCCCTTACTTTAGGATATATCATGCTTCCATATAGGAAGCGACCTCTTAGACAAAACACTGTTAAAGGATGATTTAAAATTTCAATCCACGCTTCCATATAGGAAGCGACTGAGCAAGATATTGGTGTTAGTATAATATTGTAGACACGAAAAGCCGAACACATTAAAATATAAATAAGAGAAGGATGTGTTTATAATGGCAAGAGGTCAAAAACAATACACAGAGGAATTCAAAAATACAATAGTAGAG
>NZ_JAHLEF010000015.1 GCF_018861755.1 Clostridium sp. CF012
CCATGAGCATATATATCTACCTTTCTGTCAGTAGTTGTGTTCTGATTATCTAGCCACATTTCGATTATTTGTGTTCTAGTGTTTGCTGGTGTTGTATATCTTGCTGTAACCACGGTACTTATAGCACTCTGAAATAATTTTTTAGGTGTTACATATCCTATAGGCATTAAATCATTCCCCCCATTCTGAATTTTCTTTGAATATTTAAAATCTTAATATTTACCGCATTAAATTGTGTCACATTATCAGCCTAAGTCGTCACAAGTAAAAACGTCACAAACTTTTATTGTTTGTGACGTCTAATAAGAAGATTGTGTTGTTAAATTTTTTAATACTTTATGAAATTTTCCCTACAGGAGCTAAATAAATTACAAATTCATCTTCTCCATCAAGATCTAAAAATCTATCAAATTCCTTCTGGTCATAAGCTGCTATCGCACATGTTCCACAGCCTATAGCTTCACAAGCAAGATAGAGGTTTTGACATACATGTCCAGCATCTAAAATCATAGTTTTATGAGCAACTATATTATATCTCCACTCTCCCCTGTAAGGGATTACACTCCATATAAAAGTGACAGCGCTTTTTCCAACAAATTTTTGTCCTAACGTTAAATCAGATAACCTTTCTTCCAAATTTTCACCTTCAAAAATATAAAGTAGTTGATGTGTTAAAGGCAAATAACGATATACTCCGCTTTTTAACCCTTCAACTCTATTTACAACAATGTAGGTTTCAAAAGGATGTCTTGCTCCAGCAGAAGGTACTGTCCTTAAAGTTGCATAATTATCTCCCTTTACCATTTTCACGCCTTGCGTTGCCCAAAGTAAGAATGATAACTCCTCTAAACTTATACATTCACTGCTAAAACTACGGTGGCTTATCCTATCCTTAAAGATATCAAATATATTTATATTTGTTAATATGTTTTCATTCACTTTAGGCAAGTCTATTTTCTCGCCATTTTCATCATAAGGTTTTTGTAATGGTGGTTGCGGTAACTTTAATTGTTGATCTGATTCCATATCATCTGCTTCTACAAAATTTGATTTCATCCACTGTCGTTGTTGTTTTATATTATCCATACTACTCTCCCCTTTTATCATTTTTACTTTAATACTGTTAATTTAACTATTTAGTATTTTTTTACGATTTCGAATTATTATTACCATTATATAACATAATAGTAAATATTAAAATAGCCCAACCTCTACTGCACCATTTCTTCCCAATGTGTCACAATTAAAAACGCCACAAATTTTTATTGTTTGTGACGTCCAATAAGAATAAATCCACTTACTGGTTTATTCTTTGCCATTGAATTTTTGAAATAGACATTTCATATAAATTCCAATAACCTATTGTTGCTTTTCTTGCATTCTCTATAAAGTTTTCTTTCACGAATCCAGCATTTTCATAACATTTAATTGCAGCGTGATTAAAATCAAATACTCTAAGTGTTATCTTTTCAAATTTTAAATTTGCAAATCCAATTATTAATATTTCTTTTAATACCTGCGTTCCAATTCCCTTACCTCTAAAATTTTCTTCACTAATTAAAAATCTACATACCCAGGCATTTTTATTACGTGTTTCATTTTCACGTAGCTCGATAGTTCCAATAATTTCATCTGTATCAATTAGTCGTATTTTGTAAACAAATATATTAGAATTATCTTTTTTAACATCATTAAAGAAATAATCTTCAACTTGTTTAAATGTTAAAGGATGTCTATAGCTAGGTCCAGCCCATTGTAATAAGTATTCAGCCGATTTATTAGTATTCCATTCCACAATTTTTATTAAATCTTCTTTTTCTAAATGCTCAAGTTTTATCATCTTTAAATACCTCCCATTAACGTATACTTTAATTGTAAATCATTACTATACGTAAGGGGCAAGTCTAATCAATAAAATTTGTTACTTCATCATATAATAAACTTCGACCTAACTCTATAGAAATTTTAGAATATTATACATATTAGTACTTCCTTCCTAATATTTTTGAAATGCGACGTAAAAATGCCGTAAAATTCATTCCTGAATAATACGGCATTCTAAGGAATTATTCGGTTTTTATAATTGTGATGCTTAATAAGAATAATCTACACCCAATACTATCAAAACTCGTTTTCATGTATTTTGAAAAAATCATAATATGTACGCACATTTTCTAATTCTGTCCATTTTTTCACATCAACTGGATTTTCATCAAGATCATATATTTTTGCTCCACGCATGGCAAGCAGAAACGGCGAATGCGTTGATATAATAAATTGACAGCCTAAAAATCGTGCGGAGTCCTCAATAAAATTCATTAATTCCATCTGACGTTTTGGAGAAAGACTGTTTTCAGGCTCATCCAATATATATAGTCCATTTTCACAAATTTTTTCAATAAAATATCTGAATGCAGTTTCCCCATTTGAATATTCTCTCACATTAGCCATCAATTCATTTCTCACAAATCGTGACTGCGTTTTACTTCTAGCGGTATTCACTTTTTTTAGTTGCTCGTAATCTTCTATAGACTTCATTTGGAAATGAGAATATTTCGCATCCAAATATTCTTCAAAAAGTTTTTCCCGTTTTTGGTCAATTCCTTCATTTAGGTTACGGATATTCAGCATATAGTCAAATACATCATCGCTGGTAATAATCCTGCTATTTTTAGGGATGTCGGTTTCAAGATACATCTCACACACATTGACATAGTCAGGATAGAAATTAGATTTATTATAGATAGAATCACGACTGATTCCTGTTTTTTCCGCTATAACATTTAATGCCGTTGATTTTCCCGAACCATTTCCTCCATATAAAATCGTAACTGGCTCAAAATCAATTCTTTCAAGACCATGTCCTGATAATATCTTAAATGGATAAAACGAGTCATAGCATGTTCTTTTTACCTTCATGAAAAAGTCAAATTCCATATCCTCATTTGGGAATGTAAAAAAATTTAAATAAACCATTCTTTTCTCCTTATATATATAATCCTTAAGTTCGCATTTGATTACGATGTTGTCTTAGTGGTAATTATAGCATATTTCCATATAAATTGAACTGCGACATAAAAATACCGTAAAATTCAATTGAATAATACGATGTTTTTAAGGGATTATTCGGTATTATTGTTGTGACGCTTAAAAAGAATTTCACGTCACAACTTCCATAAAGGAATAGATACATTTTTGATTAATAGTTTGTTATTTTGATATTAATAATTTTTAATGTGTTTAAGCAAATATCTTACGCTTTATTCTTCAACATATTCTAAAACATCCCCAGGCTGGCAGTCTAATTCCTTACAAATTGCGGCTAATGTATTAAATCGTACACCCTTTGCTTTTCCAGTCTTTAATAAAGATAAATTTACTGTAGTTAATCCTACTCTTTGAGCCAATTCATTTAATGACATTTTTCTATCTACCATTACCCTATCTAATCTCACTATAATTTTCATTTTTATCCCTCTAAATAAACATATCATTTTCTGATTTTAATTCTAATCCAAAGTGAATAATATATGCTATTCCTAACATAATTGAAGCAGCAATAACATATCCAATGGGAAATATTAGTATAACCACTTCAAAACTAAACTCATCTGTAGGAACAATTCCTATTAAATGATCACAAGTATCTATGATTACCTTAATCGCTCCCCAGATTAAAATTTTCTTACTAAAATTCTTAAATATTGTCACACTTTCTACTGTAAAAGGTGTTTTCTTATTTTCAATTGACTTTAAAATTATAATAAATTTCTGTAATCCTATTAACGTTAAAATAAATAATGGTATTGTTTTAATTACTGAAAATTGATACTTTGTAACTAAAGGGATATAAACAGTGGTATTACCCAATAAAAATTTTTGCCATCCGTCAAACAATTTACTATTCGTTAAAATTAAACTTATATAAGATAAAATGCCTCCAACTTCTAATACTACCCTTGTAACATTTAACCATGAAATCATTTTGTGTATTTTCATATTACTATCACCTCACAGGTATTATATACCATAATTTAAAATAAAACAATAATTTTTTAAAATAAAACAATAAGTTTTTAAAATAAAACGATAATTTTTAAAATGAAATATATAAGAGTAAAGTCAATGATTGTATCTTTTATTGTTTGTGTATGCTTTTTAATATTTTTATCCTGTATTGTTTTAATTCTTGCCATTCTAAAGTGACAATGATGTTGTAGAATTTTACGATTCCGTCTTAATAATACCATAATATAACATAAAAATAAAGATACTATACTCCATGTTTTCCTAAGTTGTCACAAGTAAAAACGCCACAAACTTTTATTGTTTGTAACGTCTAATATGAAAATTGTTAATATTAAATGCAATCTAATTTCTTAGATAAATTGAGATTTTTATCTTTGTTGTAACTTTTTCCACTTTCGTATTTTTGTTCTGAAGGACTTGAACGGTGCAACAGTATTGATGTGAATCCATTTCCATATTGCCCAATTAGAGGCAGTTGATGACGACCACTTTCTTCCGCCTTGCTGAAATAATTCGACATCTGTATAGCTGTTAATTAGTTCACTAATCTGCTGCTCTGCCTTTATAAACATAGTGCATAACTCTTTGAGAGTATATCCCTCGTATTGTTTATAAAAACTTTCATATAAGCCTCCGAGATTATTCCATTTATAGTCTGGAGTTGGCGTGATAACAATATGTCCTTGCTGTTCTTGCTTCTCCCAATCAAGAACGAGATTCAGCCAACCCAACTGATAAGCAATCATTTGAGCAGGTGTTCTGTCAACTCCGTCAATTAACCTATCTTTATCATCAATATCATTAAATTCTTCAATGAATAACTTTGCACGATTTGAAATCTCTAAAATCAATTCTTCTCTATTTTGGTATTCTTTCACTTTTATACCCCGCTTTCAAATTCATATTGATATACATACAAATAATCTTTATTTCACATTTTTTTTCGATTCCGTCTTAATAATACCATAATATAACATAAAAATAAAGATACTATACTCCATATTTCCTAAGTTGTCACAACTAAAAACGCCACAAACTTTTATTGTTTGTGACGTCTAATATGAATATTATGAAATAGAAACCTTTTTACTAAAGTATTTTCTTGTTGGTACAATAAATATTAATTGTATAAAAGTCATAATAATGTTTTGAGAAAAAAATAGTTGTTTATTTTGTAGACACCAAATAATAGATACTATTAAAATAAACATAGTATATATTATCATTAAGCAATAACCCCATCTTTTAAGTCTCAAAAATCCATAAGATGCTATTAGGAGAATTATAGGCAGTAATATTTGCGTTATACCCTCTGAAAAAATAGGTAATGGTATAACATAAAATCCAAATCGTTCTGAAAAATTTGGTAATAATACTATTAGTATTGATAATAAGGCACCTAAAAAAGATATATCTCCAATAAATGTTATTATAAAAGGTCTATTTTTATTCATGAATTCTCACTCCTATAAACCCGTAATAAAATACAAGGTTGCAATAATATATAACTCACATTAACCATATTCAATATCCACCTTTCCCTTAACTTGATTCATACATAAATACAATTGTTCAAATAACTCAGGTTTATGAATAATGAATCATTTAAGAAAGATATAAATTCTATTTTTCTATCTCATAAACACCTTTATAAGGGTTAATGCTTAGTTTTGTTTTCGCAAATATTTCTTTGCTCTCACTATCTATGACTTCTAACCGTATATCAAAAGGACTTTTTATATCAGCAACTTTATCATTTTCAATATCACTCCACAATACAGTTTCTCCTTGATTCCTCACTTCTTTACCCAACTTAGAAAAATCGCTAATAAATTCGCCCGAGTCAGTAATCCAATGATACTCCAATTTGCTATGCTTATTATAAGGCTTGAAATCTGGTGTCATTTTTATTCCCTGTACAGATGACATAGTTGATATATATAAATTTCTGTCGGTAGCTATTGTAACTGTATCATTAGTTTTTTTACATGCAACCAACAGCGTTATCATTATTAAGGTAAGCCCTACAATAAAAAATAACTTTTTCATACAGTCCCCCCACATATAAAACATTTTCAAAGTCGTCATAAATTACAACTGTTACTTAATAATACCATATTATAGCATAAATATAAAGATTAGAGATATCCAATTGTTACTGATTGATTTTCTTTTAAAACTACTATTTCTGCATTTGTGTCTGCTAGCTTGTCTATATAGTCGTAATACAAAGTGTTAGTGCTGGTATTCACCTTTAGAATAGCAATTTTACCTGCTATTATTTCTTCCTGCGGTAAGTTAGTTACTACTATTCCCTGTGACTTTTCTTCCTCTGTTAAAGTAGCCCCTATATATACTATAGTTTGAAAATTACCCTTTAAATACTGCCTAACAGTACCATTATCAGACCCGTTTTCGTAAGTTATAAATATATGCCTATTAGTTACTTGTAAGTCCCATACATTACCAGGTGCTGATATTACGGTATTCAAGGTTACGCTAAAATTTGCTTTGGGTAGTTTATATACGTTTGGGGTAGTTTATATACGTTTGGGCTTGTTACCACTCCAATATATAAGAAAAATACGTCCTAATAAAAGTCATGTAACATAGTATTTATTTCAGCCATCCTATCTCTCATTAATTCCAAATCCTTTAAATATTTAGGTTGCCTCATTGCTAACACCTTTAAAAACATTAGTTTTTCAAATGATATTATTAGAAAATCTTCTTCTTCAATGGCGTCTTCTGAAAGAAAGTCATATTCAAATAAACAAATGCTTTTCCACCTATCAATAAAGGCCTTGATGAAAATCGAAAGTTTAACTTATTAAGATTGATACCTAAATCCCTTACGTCTAAACAATTTTCTAATAATACTCTTTTAAAATCATTTTTCATAATTGTTTAATACCCCCTATATTTTCCATTATTTCATTATAAGAACTATTATATAGATTAAGGATTTAATTTCAAATTGTAATAGTACCTCTTTAAAATATGAATTTAATAAGTCGCCTTATTTTCCTAAATCGTCACAACTAAAAACGCCACAAACTTTTATTGTTTGTGACGTCTAATAATAATATTGAGACTTAACTTTAATTATGTGTACCAGGACTTACAAGCAATTGGCCTTGCATTTCTTGTGTTATTCTTCTTGTTTGGCGTTGCAAAACATGTGGTAGCTTTCCCGATAAAAATAAAGTATATAGAAAGCGCACCTTTCATCTTTCTATATACAAAGGATACGCTTTTTATATGATGTGTATTTCTTTTCTAGGTTGGCTGATGAAGATCTTGCTGCGAGTCCAAATGCTTATTAGCGTAGGTCTACTTCTTAATAACTGGTATCCAAACCTCTTGCTCATATGTGTTATTGCCTCTAAAATAAGTCATTTCAAATTCTGGTCCTACAGCATGTTCATAACTAGAGGTAGGGAACCACTCAGTCCAAATGCGTTTCCATATACTTTGAATATCGCACTCACCATCAGGACATACACCAGTTGTGAATATAGCCCATGTCAATGCAGGAACAGATAACCTTTCATAATCATCTGGAATGTCTCTTTTGGGAAGATGATAACAAATCATGTAGGAAAAAACACCTTCTCTCCTATTATATAAAGTTGAATGGACAGTTATTTCCTCGCTTATTCCGGCATCGTTATGAATGCAGTCGATTGTTCCATCTAAAATACATTTTTTCCAATATTCCGGAATTTCAGTGTAAGGCTTATCTCCAATATCATTAATCTCCGTTGATATGCCAAACATTTCAAAGGCTTGTTTTTCTTCAATACGATAATTCATTTCTTTATCACCTTTCATAGTAATTTGAATCGATAGACGACTAAAAGATTTTAGTTTAACTCCTGACTCGCGCGCAGCCGATGGAGTCACACCATGAAGTCTTTGGAATGCTTTTGTAAATGCTTCTGATGTTTCATAACCATACTTAAAGGCAATATCTGTAACCTTTACATTTGAAAATGATAGTTCCTGTGCCGCAAGTGTTAATCGCCTATTGCGTATATATTCACCAATTGTAAAGCCTGTCAGCATGCTAAACATACGCTTAAAATGAAATGTTGATGAATAAGCACATTGAGCAATCTTATCATAGTCAATTTCGTTTAAGATATTATCCTCCATGTAGTTAATAGAGTTTTGCATACTACTTAACCAATCCATATCTATCCCTCCTTAATTAAGATGATAACATTTAGATACTATTTTAGCCTGTCTTAAACTGCTAACAAATGTCCTATTTTATTATAGGTTTAGTGGGATTTCCTTATAATTATACCCAATGTAATTATGGTAACATTTTATTTAATATATGTTAAATACAACGGATAAAGGCACTACTACTTTTATTGCTTGTGACGTTTATAACGAATATTGTTAAATACCTGTTTTTTTCACTGCATAAAAAACTTTATAAGTCCTATCCTCAATTGGAGACAATTTGAAATTTCTATATCTACCCATTATTTCAAAGTCAGCATTTAAAAGAAATTCGTCCATTTCTTCAACTGTATATGCCTTTTGAACATGAGTTTCTAATTCATTATTACCAAAATCAAAAATAGTTTTTCCCAATCTTTTTACTCTATCATATTCTAATATCTGTTTAAAATGTATATCATCAAAGATTCTATCTATTGTTCCAAAGTGTCTATCTTCGTATAAACTTGGTGTGTTAATATCAAAGATGAATAACCCATTATCAACTAAATGATTAAAAATATTTTTCATTGTTTTTTTCATATCTACATTATTTGTTATATAGTTAATTGAATCAAATGCACAAGTGATAATATCAAATTTCTTATTTAAGTTAAAATTTTTCATATCAGCAACTTTAAAGTCTATTTCTATTGTAGTTTCCTTTGCTATATTAATCATATCCTCCGAAATATCAATTCCACTAACTTCAAAGTTCATGTTCTTTAATTCTGATGCAAGTATTCCAGTGCCACATGCAACATCTAATATTGAATTAACGCTTGGGTTATAAGTGTTGATTACATTAGAAACTAAATCAGTATATCTAACACTTTCTTTTCCCCAGTCTTTTTTATAAAACTTTGATAATTTCTCATACGGTTTCATCTCCAATTCCCCCTTCAAATTCGCTTAGATTACGATTCCGAATCATCTTTACCATTATATAACATAATAGTAAAGATTGTAATAGTCCGAATTTTTCTTTACCATATTTCCCTAGTTTGTCACAAATGAAAACGCCACAAACTTTTATTGTTTGTGACGTCTAATAAGGAGATTGTGCAATAAATTAATCTTGTATTTTTATAAATCTAATAAATTTATCTCCTTGAAAAGTTAATTCTCCAACATCGCCTATGTGATGTTTCTTATACTCTTTATGCGGAAGTGGAAATTCTATTATTTCCTCATCTTCAAACTTGAAAGATAACAAGTATATAATAGAGGAGTTTACTAAATAACGTCCTTGACTAAAAATTAATTCATCCTAGTTTTTTAAAATTGTATGACTTTCTAAACTAACTAGAGATTCTAATAAAGCAATTAAAATCCAATAATAAGTTGTTACCTTTGGCAAAAAAAATAAACATTCAGAAAGATTCATAAATAAAAATATAATCATAGATATAATAAATCCACGATAAAAACATTTGTAATAGTTATCATTTAATGCTTTTACGTGTTTAATAACTTATGTTTTCAAGTTATTATTTTTCTAAAGAAGTCTCACCATATTTTCCTAAGTCGTCACAAGTAAAAACGCCACATTTTTTTGTTGTTTGTCACTTCTAATAAGAATAATATTCAGTATGTCCGAAATCTCTTAATAGAACATATATTATATTTTAGGCTCAACGGTTTTAAATATAAATCTTAATGTCATTATTACTGATGCAAGTTTATATTTAATCTCAATTGGCACTGTGTTACTATCAAACATGAAATCTAAAACATATTGTGTTGGAATTTTTGCAAATTTGGCAATGGTATCAGCACTAATCTTATGTACATAAATTAGAACTTCTAAAAATGCTTTAAACTTAAAATCTGGTTCATCCGTTGAAATAATGTCTAACATTAGTATTAAATTAGTAAAAGAAGAACGCTCTGCAAATCCTGTTGGTACTTCAACCCTGTGTCCATCACTTTTTACTCCCAACAAATGTGATAGACTTTCTGTGCTCATTCCATAATCCTTCGTCAATCTCTCTAATATTTCTTCTATCTCTTTATATGTATCTGTAATCATATGAATTTCATCGCTCATTATAATCACCTCTTAAATTTAATTCGTATTTTTATACAGTTGCATCCTATTTGAATGTTCCAAACTATTTAACCTTATAATACTCTGACTTCAGAATTGAGTATACTGCGAGGTCATTAAAATGTCCGTTCTTGTCTACTTGTACCTGCCGCAAAATACCCTCATGCTTCATTCCGGACTTTTGCATAACCCTTCCTGACGGCAGATTCAGAGTATTATGTTTTGCTTCTATCCTGTTCATACCAATATCACTAAACAAATAGCTGATAACAGCTTTTAGGGCCTCTGTCATTATCCCTCTTCCCCAAAATAATCTACCTACGTTATATCCAACCTCGCATGAGCTGTATTTTTCATTTAAACCCACCACACAAATTTGGCCTATTATCTCACCAAAATCCTTCAATTCAATTGCCCAATTGTAGCAATTATTTTTAACATAATCATTAATCCAACTATCAACAATCTCCTTTGTCTCATTCAAATCCTTATGGGAATTCCAGCTTAAAAATTTACTTACTTCACTATCAGTTGCCCAATTTTTAAACATATATTCTGCGTCACTTGCCTTAAATCTGCGTAATATAAGCCTTTCAGTTTCTATTTGCTGAGTCCCATTATGCATTAGCATCTTTTTTACCTCCTATTTAGATTGATTTGTATTATTTTGAAATGTTGTATTAATTATGAAATCTTATCATTAAAACCTTTTATATTAGGATTATGCAGTTAAATTTTCCATATTGAAAATTCGTTTTAATTAGCTTTTTTAACCCAGTTTATAAATAGACTGTAGAAAATACTATAGATAAAAATTAAAAATGTTAATTAACCTACTAAATTATTATTAAACATTAGATATTATTAATAGCCATAAAGTGGTCTAATACTACAGTAGAAACAATCTCATTCTTCATGTTTTTTTTGTAAAATTCTTTGAGATTAAAAAGAAGAATATCTTTGTTTATCATTTCATCCAATTCATTCAATAATTCCTCTAAATAGAAATAATTAGTTATTGTTTCTTGGCTATTATCTAATTGTAGTAACAATATATAATTATTTTCTAAAATTTTAAATGCCCATTCAAACTCTTGAATTTTTATATAATAAAAAACCATATGTATTGTCGGATGAAGAAAACTATCTATGAGAATGTACTGCCATAAGGATGATTTAAACCCATCAATTTTACTTTCACCCATGAGTTCAGAATTATCAAATGACTCTATTTGCTTTTTCAATGCCTTATAACTCTCTGTAAATAATAATTTCACATCTTTAATTGACTCATTTTTGTGTCTTTTATAATTTTGTCTATTTAAAATATCAAGGTCTTCATGGAATGAAACATATTCAATGTTTTTTACTGATTCTAATTTTTTAGAGGATAAAACTCTCCACTCGCTCATATGTGAAACAACATCTTTAAATGACCAATTATCATAACTTTCTAAAAAATTCTCCTTTTTATCTGCCAAACTAACTATAAAATTTTCTTCCTGTATATTGACATAATTAATATTCTCAATTAATCTTCTTTTATAGTCCATGGTTTCGCCCCCAATAATTTGTTTATATCGTAAAAACCTTTAGTTCGCAATTTGAATACAGTTGTGACGCATGATAAGAAAATTATGACTACCAACACAATTTATAAATTAATATTTTTTATTACTTCATCATAAATTTGTTGTAGTTTTATACTTTCAAATTCTGTTGTATCTACATCTATACTAATACTATCATCTATATCTAATTTAAAGTTCTTATTATTAACCCTACTTTTAAACTGCTCAAGTCCGCTTATCAGTATAATATGTCCAGGATGTCTATCTCCTGAATTATCACGCTTTATATATCTATCATATAAAACTTCAACTCGTGCATGGCAATATATTTGTAATACTTTATAATTATATCTTGATTTTATGTCACAAAAAAATTTTGTTGCATATTTATTCTCAAAGTTACCTTCAATAATAAAGGTCTTTCCAGTTTGGCATAATTTTTCTGTAAACATATATAAAAGTTCAAAGCTTGTCATACCAAGCTTCATTGCCCATTCTTCATCTTTAGTCCCTAAGTAATCAAAAAGTAATTCTTTAATTTCATCTTTATTCATTACAGTTAGTTTAAATTTATTAGCCAAGTTTTTACTTAAAGTTGTTTTACCAGTAGCAGATGCTCCTGTAACTATTATCATCAAATTTTCCCCCAATAAAATCCCCCCTATTATATTGAAATTTTGCGATAAAACATAATTCCTTAAGATTCCGTACTAATAATACCATAATATAACATAAAAATAAAGATTAGGATACTCCCAATTTTTATCTCAGATTAAGATAGATACCTATGGAGTATTCTATAGGCATCTATCTTAACTTATTTTAAACCTTAAGCTCATCTCCTACTTTTTCGCGGAAACTAATGGCTTGTCTACCTACATCTATTACAACGGTCACAATCATCAAACCAATCATCGCACCAATCGTCACACCATTCATTAAAAAATTCGTTACATCTATCATTGCATCTATCATTACGCCTATCATTGCATCTATCATTACGTCTATCGTTACATCTATGATTACTTTGGTGACATTTATTTGACATAAAAACCCCTCCTATATTTCCTTTAATATATAATATGAGGCTTGTCTATTTATGTGCAGAGTGATTACTAGGTAAGAGCACACTTTCTAATAATTACTTTAAGACATTTTTTATCGTAGTATTTTCCTAAGTCATCACAAGTAAGAACGCCACAAACTTTTATTGTTTGTGACGTCTAATATGAATGTTTCAAAATAAGTATAAATGAAGATTATTTACCTGTTATCCATTCGGACTTTAAAATTCCATACTCATAGGTATCTGCCCATAAAGGTTCTCCATTAATATCTTTCTTAAAATATATATTTTCAATAAGAGTTCCTTCACGCCTCATACCAAGTCTTTCTAATAGTCTCCAAGAATTTTCATTCAAGGGATTACACATTGCTACAATACGTCTTGCACCTAATTGTGAAAAAGCTATATTCATCAATGCCTTTGCACTTTCTGTTGTATAACCTTTTCCCCAATATTTTAGATTAAATACATAGCCTATTTCCCATGTGTCAAAATCACCTTTAGCTAAATACAAGTTTCCTATGAGTTTACCCACTTCTTTTAAACATATAGCATAAAAGAATTCACTTTCTGATCTATCTATTGCTTCTTTCTTAGCTTCTGTTTCAGAATAAACATTATATGGCTCATATTTTACTACCGTCTCATTTGATAAGTATTCATATAAATCTTTCCAATCTGTTTTATTAAACTTTCTAATAATTAATCTATCTGTAATTATATTATTCAATTTAGTTTCCTCCATTATTACAGAAGAATATACCTCCTGCATTGATTTACTTTTTTATTCAAACTTCTAACTTTCATGTAAACTTCTCCTTTCCTCTAAAATATCTATATTATTTATAGACTTCTAAGTTAAATACAAATAATCCTTGTGGTGTAATTAATTACGATTCCTTATTAATAATGCCATAATTTATCATAAATATAAAGACTAGAGATATTCTGATTTTCAAGTCAGCATATTTTCCTAAGTCGTCACAACTAAAAAGGCCACAAACTTTTATTGTTTGTGACGTCTAAAATGAATGTTATGACTATATAGTGTTATCTTTAAAACTTATTATCAATCCTAAGCCACCTAGCATCGAAATGACACCACCTAATATTTGAAACTTACTAATATTTTTGTCCTTAACCAACAGTACTAGATCTGAATTAAGAGACACGCTTGTTCCAATCGGTAAGTTCTTTGACATTTCTTGTACCTTCATAGTGAACTTTTGTTCTCTTTTTTCACCAAAATAAATACCTAGATTAATGCTGTTTAATATTAATAATATACCGCCTATAACAAGCAGAAGAAAAGCAAGTTTTTTAAAGTGAATTCTCATTAAATTCATAACTCCCCCCCATATTACTCTTTTCACAAGACAAATTTTTCCTAATTATACCACAAAGCAACTTCGTTTTGTTAATTTAAATTACGATGTATTTTTTTTACTGTTGTTACGCAATATGTAAATGAAACAAACCAAAATTTTATATTATGTTTATTGGTTTAATTTTTTAATTGAAAATCCATATATGTAATAATGAAATGCATAATACCAAAAATTACTGTTGGTATTATAGCCAGATAATTCTGAAGCCAAATCTCAGCCAATATAAAATACACCACTGGAATAACTGCCATTCCCAAAAGAATAACCAAATTTGACTTGCCTGTAAAACAGAAAATCCATAGCACATAATAAAAAACCAACATTATTGCCATAGCAATTGTATTGGGACATAAAATTTCAGAAGTTTGTTTTCTATTAACGAATATAAGTAGAAAGATAAATATTGCTTGAAATCCGTGCTCCAAAATATCTAAAAATATATGGGTATTCGCATTCTTTACTGATACATCTGACGCAGGAATTAAAAAATAAAATATATTTGGTATCATTGGCAATAAAAAGACTATAAACCCTTTCCATGAAAACCCAAAATATTGCAGCATTAGATTCCCCCATTCGCATGATAAAAATAATCCCTACTTCGCACTTAAAATACAATTCTTTCTTAATAATACCATAATTTAGAATATATATATAGATTAGAGCCATACAATTGTGAGTTTGCTTTTATGAATTGTATTTGGTATCATATGGTTTGTAACAACATTACAAAAGGATATTAAAAAAGGTGGAGGAACAATGGATAATCAAGAGCAAAAACATGAGCGACGTGTTCGATATAAAGGCACTAATCCTAGATCTTATAAAGAAAAATATAAGGAACTGCAACCAGAGAAATATGCTGATACTATAGCAAAAGTTATTCAGAAGGGCAGTACTCCTGCTGGTATGCATCGTTCAATTTGCGTAAAAGAAATATTAGAATTCTTACAAATTACTCCCGGGCAAACAGGACTCGATGTAACACTAGGTTATGGTGGTCATACTTTAGAGATGCTTAAATGTTTAAATTCAAAGGGGCACTTGTATGCAATCGATGTAGATTCTATTGAATTACCGCGCACCCAAGAGCGTTTAGAGAGTTTAGGTTATGGCTCCGAAATTTTAACGATAAAGCAAATGAACTTTTCCGATATAGATCAAATTGCTTTCGAATCAGGGCCATTGAATTTTATATTGGCAGATTTGGGTGTCTCTTCAATGCAAATAGACAATCCTGAAAGAGGATTTTCATTTAAGAGTGAAGGACCATTAGACCTACGGCTGAATCCTAATAGAGGTCAATCTGCCGCAGCTCGTTTAAAAACTATTTCGCTAGATGAATTAGAAGGAATGCTTACAGAAAACGCAGACGAGCCTAATGCTGCAGCAATCGCTCGAGCTATTATTTCCCAAATTAAAAAAGGAATAGACATATCAACAACAACGCAACTTCAACAAATTATCAAAGATGCTCTGAAATTTATTCCAGGAAATAATACCAGCGATGCGATTAAAAAAACCTGTCAACGCTGCTTTCAAGCATTGCGAATTGATGTCAATAGTGAATTTGAAGTGTTATATGAATTTTTAGAAAAGCTTCCTACTACTCTTGCTGAGGGTGGGCGCGTTGCTATACTTTCTTTTCATTCAGGAGAAGATCGTCTCGTTAAAAAATCTTTTCAACGCTTTTTTCGTGAGGGCGTCTATCGTGAAATAGCTCAAAGTCCTATTCGGCCATCATCACAAGAATGTAATACTAATGGTCGTGCTCGCTGTGCTAAATTGCGTTGGGCTATAAAAGCATGATTTTTAATTTTCAGCACTTTATTTACCTAAAAACTGCAATCTAGTCTTTTAAATAATTCTAAATGACTTTATAAAAATAGCCTATTATAATCACTCTTCTTGATTATAATAGGCTATTGCTAAAGAAATAGACTTCTCCTATCTCAAAATTATTCACTTCCACATTACGTTGTTTAACCACTATGCACTTTGAGTATTATTTTGTGAATCATTCAAATTAAAATTTTTAAAGAATGTGAAATAGCTCAATGTGAATATAGAACTCTACTAATTACTATCCTCATCTTCTAAAAATAATTCCTCTGAGTCATGATCGTAATTAAATACTTCTGCATACCTACCCCAATCAATTATTGAACCCATTGTCTCTTCTACTTCATAAGTTGAAAAATGTTGCATAAATAGTTCCTTAAAAAACTCTTCTTTCATAGTCTTATTTCTCTTACTATTTAACACATTTTCAATAACCCTAAACGTAGAAATATTTTTAATCTGATTTTTAAATATAGTTTTACTATCCTCTATATCAGCTTCAACGAATTCTTTTCCAAGCATCGTAATAATTATATCCCCCTCTTTTATTTCAGCGAAATTAAGCATACATATGCCTTCAATATTGGGAAGTAAATCATCACTCTCCATCATTAGATCACGTCCGAGCTGATAAATGTCCATTTTACCATCATTATCGTCAATAAGTTCAAGAAGACCTGACATAACTCCTATAGGAGCTTTTGGTATTAGAACAGGTTTTTCCTTATTTTCCTTTATAGCTTCATTTACTTCTTTTTCTTCAATCTTTTCTTCTAATTTCCCACTGGTCAACACCTTATAGATGTTATCTACAATACTTTCAAATTCTGGCGACTTCCTGTTTCTTGGGTAAGGAAGGTCTACCTTTAATTCTGCAATTACCTTTGCAGGATTTTTGCTCAATATTATTATTTTATTAGCCATAAGTACTGCTTCTTCTATATTGTGAGTTATCATTATCACGCTTTTCATTGGCATTCTTTTATCTGTCCATAAATCTATAAGTTCAGTTCTTAAATTTTCAGCCGTTAAAAAGTCTAGTGCAGAAAAAGGTTCGTCCAAACATAGAAGTTTAGGTTCAACGGCCAATGCTCTAGCAAATCCAACTCTTTGTCTCATACCACCTGATAGTTCTTTAGGATAAGCCTCTTCAAATCCATCCAATCCTATAAGATTTATTAGTGCTTCTGCCTTCTCTCTTGTATAATCTTTAGGGAATCCTTTAGCTTTAAGCCCAAGTTCTACATTTTCAAGTACAGTCAGCCATGGATATAACGCAAAGGTTTGAAACACTATAGATGCATAGGGATTTACACCGTTAACTTTTTTGCCATCAAATAAAACTTCACCTTTTTCAGGTTGAATTAGACCTGTTATTGTTCTTAATATAGTGGATTTACCAGAACCAGATGGTCCAAGTATCCCTACAAAATCCCCTACATTAATATCTATATTTATATTTTCAATAGTCGGTTTATCCGCTCCACCAAAATATTTAGTTATTCCCTTTACTTTAATAAACTCTTTTACCTTCGCCATTACTAACACCTCTTTCTATCTCACTATAGTTCTATTTTATACTTCACTTCTGCTAAGTTATACAATGGTTTCCAAACCAACTTATTGAACGTAACCACAACTATACACATAACAACTGTACTAAGAATAAGCATTGGAAAATCTCCTTTGTTAGTTGCATCTGATATTAATGCACCAAGTCCAATAGTGCTATATGTTTTACTACCGAAATTCACATATTCAGATACGATACTGGCATTCCAGCATCCACCTGTAGCTGTAATCATTCCAGTTATGAGATTAGGAAATATTGCTGGTAGTATTAGTGTCTTCCACTTCTTAAAGCCTTTAAGTCCAAAAGTCTTACTAGCAGATATTAAATCATCTGGTATTGCCATTGCTCCTGCAATTACATTAAACAATATATACCATTGAGTTCCCATTAACATTAGAAAGACTGATGCTATATTTAATCCGCCAATAGCACTCATAAAGAATCCCAATACCACTGGAAATAATGCAGTAGCTGGAACAGATGCTATAATTTGAATAATTGGTTGAAATATATTTGCTAGCTTTTTATTCATTCCTATAGCAACTCCAACCGGCACCGTCCATAAAAGTGCTAAAACTTGTGCAACTAATACTCTTAATAATGAAGCTCCTACTGCTGGAAGCAACTTGGCGAGTTCATTCGGAGAAACAGTAACTATAAGTTTTAAACCTTTAAATAATGAATAACAAAGTAAAATAATCATTACAATTCGTACTATCAAACTTATGATTTTTCCTAAAACACCAAATCTCAGATATTTGTCACTACTAAATTTAATTATTAAGTTATCAATAGTCTTGTTAATAAAAACATAAATTTTAGCAAATACTTTTTCTGATAGAACTTCAATAACAACTGAACGCCTTATCATTGTAAGAATGTAGGAATGGGGTTTTTCATCATTTCCAGTTAGCTCTACTTTAAATTTATCTGCCCATACAATTACAGGTTTCCAAACTAATTCATTTAGCAGTACAATTACCAGTATTAATGTAAGTACTCCCCATAAAAGTGCTTTTTCATCTCCCTGATTAGCTGCTGTTTGAAGGTACGATCCTAAACCCTCAAGTCTAAAATTTCTACCCTTTAAGGTAAACATTTCGCATGCCATGAGAAAAAACCAACCACCTGCCCAAGACATCATGCTATTCCAAACAAGACCTATAGCTGAAAATGGAAGTTCCAGGGTTTTAAATTGTTGCCATTTATTTAATTGAAAAACTTCAGTTGCTTCTTTTAAATCTCTTGGAATAATTTTAATTGAATGATAAAAGCTGAAAGTCATATTCCATGCCTGCCCAGTAAAAATTAAAATAATCGAAGCAATTTCAATTCCGATATTACCATGAGGGAACACTGATACTAAGCCCAAAACAACAGCTGGTAAGAATGAAAGTACAGGGATTGATTGCAAAATATCAAGTATAGGTATCAGAATTTTCTCTGCATTTTCATTATGGGCAGCCTTATATCCGTATATAAATGTAAATATCAATGATAAAATATAGGCCACTGTCATTCTTCCAACTGACTTAAGCGCATAAATTGGAAGTTTTGATAAACTTGTTGAAATCTCCACACTTTGCCCAGTTGAAGTATGGTTGATACTTGGTGACACTAAAATATACAATAATGCTATTATTGCTGCAAATATTATAATATCAAATAATCCAACTTTTCTTTTAATAAAATTTGGCGTAAGCTTCATTTTAAAACCTCCTATGATTTGCATTGTGAATTAAAATTAACACATCACATAGTAATCTAAATAAACTTCATTAATTAACAAACTTATCATTCCACTATAGCGATTGGCTATGGTGATGATATAAAATTTCTTAAATTCGATTATTAAATTACTCTCGGCAGGGCCACTATCCATGCCAATCACCTCCTTAAACTAAAAAAATCTCACCACAACAAGTGAAGAAATTCAATACGAACCAAATAATACCTTCTTCACTCGTTGAGTTTTAGCACTGTAAAGCGTAGAACATAAACATTCATATTTCCTATGAATGTCGTCAGCTACATTAAGTAAAACCTTAATCCGGTAGTACCTGCTGACCCATTGGCGTCTCTCGACGTTTCTGGGCAGTAGCATATTTCTATACAGTAACCTCACCTAACAAGAATATTAAATTGTTATTCTCAATTAGCTTTGATCTTATAGTTTAATACTAGTCTTAAAGCTAAAGTATGTCAATGATACTTCAAAGGAAAAATATTCTTTACATTTTATAACCTGTTTCTCTTGTTACTATAGCTGCTGTTAATAATATGATTTTTGATTTCATTAAAACCCGACCTTTTAGATTATAATGAATTCGTAAACCTTAGGCTCCCATTGGCAAATGAAGTATATAAAAGAAAGATGTATATTACTTAGTTATTATTTGTACTTTTCAAATATATTATAACAAGTAAATTTTGTGTTTATATATTAAATTGATTGAGTACAAAATTAATAATAGGATGGGCAGTGTGGACTGAATAAGATAAAGTACCTTATAACTAATAAAAGGTCCACGTATTATATTTCGTATAATGCGTGGACCCTTTTCATATTTGAATTTATTTGTTTTTTATTTAGACTTTTTCTATTCCTACAACCTCATATCCTGCTTCATCAATAGCTGCCTTAATAGCATCATCAGCAATATCCTCATTTATTTCAGCAGTAGCAAGCTTTTTATCAAGACTTACCTCTACGTCCTTTGCTCCAATTTCCTTTAAAGCCTCGCTAACATGGTTTACACAATGTGCACAGCTCATACCTTCTACAAATATTTTCTTTTTCATTTTTATTTCTCCTTTCAAATTTAAATTTTATGTTAATGGCTTAAAACCTTTTAACCTTAAAGCATTTGTTAATACAGAAACTGAACTAAAACTCATTGCCAGTGCTGCAATAATAGGATTTAGAAGCGGGCCTCCAAATAGGTGTAGTATTCCCATTGCAACTGGTATTCCCAGTATATTGTAACCAAAAGCCCAAAATAGATTTTGTTTTATATTTGTTATTGTTTTCTTACTTAACTGTAACGCAGTAGGTACATCCATTAAATCGCTTCTCATAAGTACTATGTCTGCAGATTCCATTGCTACATCTGTACCTGATCCTATAGCTATACCAATATCAGCTTGGGCAAGTGCAGGTGCATCATTAATTCCATCCCCAACCATAGCAACTTTTTTACCTTCTGCTTGAAGCTTTTTAACTTCATTTGCTTTATCCTCTGGTAGAACTTCAGCTAGTATTCTATCAATACCAACTTGCGCTGCAATAGCTGCTGCAGTTCTTTTATTATCACCAGTTATCATGGCAACTTCTATTCCCATAGAATGAAGTCTTTCTATGGCTTTTTTACTATTTTGCTTAACGGTGTCTGCAACCGCAATGATTCCACTTATCTTGTTATCTATAGCGATATACATTGGGGTCTTACCTTCTTCAGCCAGCTTGTTTGAGATATCCTCTAACTTCTCTAATGAAATTTTACTATCTACCATGAGTTTCATATTTCCAAGCAGCACTTTACTACCATCTATACTAACTTCTATTCCATACCCAGGTATAGCTTCAAATTTATCAACCTTTTTAAGTTGTAAAAATTTTTCTTCTGCACCTTTGACTATAGCCTCACCTAACGGATGTTCAGATCCTTTTTCAGCCGATGCAGCAATTTGAAGTAAGTATGTCTGGTCAATACCCTCTACAGTAACAATATCTGTTACCTTTGGTTTTCCTTCAGTAAGTGTTCCAGTTTTATCAAATACTATAGTTTGAATCTTGTGTGCAGTCTCTAATGCTATACCGCTTTTTATAAGCACACCATATTCTGCACCTTTTCCTGTTCCCACCATTATTGCTGTAGGAGTTGCTAGGCCAAGAGCACAAGGGCAAGCTATTACAAGCACTGATATAAATATAGTTAATGAAAACACTATGGTCTCCCCAGATATAAGCCAAGCTAATGAAGAAATTAGTGCTAATGCTATAACCACCGGAACAAAATAACTTGATATAATATCTGCCATCTTAGCTATAGGAGCTTTTGACCCCTGGGCATTTTCAACCAAAGTTATAATTTGTGCAAGTGCAGTATCTTTACCCACTCTAGTTGCTTTATACTTAATCGATCCATTCTTATTTATACTTGCACCAATTATCTTATGTCCAATAGCTTTTTCTACTGGCATACTTTCACCAGTTAGCATTGACTCATCTACAAGCGTTGTTCCTTCCACAACCTCACCATCTACAGGCATTTTTTCACCTGGCTTTACAACTACTATATCACCCACTTCAACTTCATCAATTGAAATTTCAATTTCCATATTATCTCTTATGATAATAGCTGTTTTAGGCGCAAGGCCCATAAGTTTTTTAATTGCCTCGGAAGTCTTTCCTTTTGTTACTGATTCTAAATACTTTCCTAAAGTAATAAGTGTCAAAATAACTCCTGCTGATTCAAAGTACATTTCATAATCCACATTTCCATTAAAAATTATTTCATATACAGCATATAAACTATACAAAAATGCAGCAGATGTTCCAATTGATATTAATGAATCCATATTGGGACTTAATCTAAATAATGATTTGAATCCAACTGTAAAATATTTTTTACCTGTATACATTATTGGTAGAACAAGTACTAATTGTAGAATAGCATAACCACTTGGATGTATCATTGGATTAATAAGGTTGGGTAAATTAATATTAAGCTTCATAGCAATCATAGGTACCATTGCAACTAATAATAATGGAACTCCAAAAATTGCGGATAATAAAAATCTATTCCATAAGGCTTTTATTTCTTTTTCTTTTTTTTCTCGATCCATGTCCACGTTACTTTCATCTTCTGAAGCTTTGTATCCTGCCTTTTCAATTGCTCTCTTTATGTCAGAGGTTCTTACCCTGGTCGGTTCAAAGCTTATATTCAATTTTTCAGTAGCAAAATTTACATTTGTTTCAACCACTCCTGGGAGTTTTTTTGTAACCCTCTCGATGGTCTTTGCACATGCAGCGCAGGTCATTCCCCCTATTTTCAAGGTTTTATTACTAGTTTCAACTAAAGCCTTATAACCACCTTTTTCTACAGCATTTTGTATGTCTACTAAATTAACCTTTGTTTCATCATAAGATATATTTAGTTTTTCAGTAGCAAAATTCACATTTACTTCCACCACGCCTGGTAACTTCTTTGAAATCCTTTCAACAGTTTTTGCACAAGCAGCGCAGGTCATTCCTTCTATTTTTAATGATTTTGTTTCCACCTTATATTCCTCCTTTATACCTTATTATTTATCCATAATCTTTGAGAGCAAATCAATTATCTCATCAATCTTCTTTTCACCATTATCACTAAGTACCGCGTCCTTAACACAATGACTTAGATGCTGTTTTAATATTAATAAGTTAGCTTTCTTTAAAAGAGATTGAGCTGCGATTATCTGATTAGATACATCTACACAATATCTTCCCTCTTCTATCATCTTTATAATTCCTTCAATTTGTCCCTTTGAAGTTTTTAAGGATTGTACTGCCTTGATTTTTTCTTGATTCATTTAAGTATCTCCTCTCACCTATGGGGGGTGCCTATTAAATATACTATACACCTTAAATGCATAGTATATTTATAACTAATTAAATTTATTTTAATTTATAACCTTTAACTAATTCATCATCTTTACTGTCCATATTATCCTTACCTGCTACTTCTAATTTAAATCCAGTACCCTGAAGTTTTGTAACATCTAAGCCTGCTTTAATTAGTGGCTCTGCCTTAAATACAAATTCCATGTCCTCATCAGATGCTCCTAATTTTTCTGTAAAGTGCACTGAATTACCCTCTCCAAGCATTAAAACATAATGTTTTTCATCTGCCATATACTTGATTAGCTTTGGATCCTGCTCTAAGATTCTTCTAAAAGCATCCTCTGAGCCATTTGAAGTTTCTTTATTATCACTTACGTTATAAGGGAAAATTATTCTATTTGATAACTGAACCCCGCCTTCTATCTCAGCAGGCTTATATACCCACTTACTCGTGTCTAGCTTTTTAACATCCAGACCAGCTTTAATTAATGGATCCGCATCTATTACCATAGCAAAGTCTATTTTATTTGCAGAGGTATCTTTAGTCCATTCGAACTTATCATTTGCAGGAAGCTTAAATCCCCAATGTTGAAGAGTACCATGATAGCCTTTACTCTTAGGGTTTGCCTTTACAATGGCATTAAAAGCTTTAAGAGCACCATCCGAGTCTTTACTTACAGTTTGAGCTTTACTACTACAGCCCACAAATGATAGAGTAAGAATAGATAAAGTTAACAATATCATAATTTTTTTATTTTTTTTCATATTTAAAACAACTCCTTCTAATTTTTATATTTATATAATATCCAATTATTATGAAGATTAAATGAAGAAACATATTATTATTCACCTATGCGCCTAAATACTCTTTTCTTATTTGCTCTAAATCTACATTTTTCAAATCATCTACAATAACTATAGCACCTACAATATTGCCGTCCTTTAAAATTGTATAGAAACCATTAGCACTAAAGGTAGCAGTTGCTTTAACAATTCCTTTTTTTCCTTTAAACGTAGCTACATTTGTGCCTGTATCAGCGTTTGCAATTTCAAAGGTCCCATCAGGATTATCAAAATTATTTAAATCAAAGCTTAAAGTTGTATTAGCATTTTTTTCTGCAACAATAATTAATGGTTCAAATTCATATCCTATTCCTTTAATTGAAGCAGTTTGATTGCTACCGGAAAGTAATGCAATGTGAATCAATCTACTTGTTTTAACCTTACTTAAATCAGTACCATAAATACTTGGCTTTTGAGGGGTTGCAGGTGCTGTGGAATCTCCTCCACCCATGTTACAACCAGGCATTCCACTTGATGGAGCTGGTATTGAAGCATCAGGCTTTGAGGTGTCCACAGTTGCAACATTATCAACCACCTTAAATATACCCCTAATCATGCCCATTCCACAGCTGAAGTTTAAATCTTTATCCTTTGGTGTAAATTCAATAACATTCTCGCCTTGCTTCAAATCCCTCTGAATGTTTAAAGACGGAATAATAATTTGGTTGTTACAGGAATTTAATGCCTTACCATCAATTATCCATTTTACAGGCATATTTTTCTGTATATATAGACCATTTGGGGTATAACCAGAACCATCTGCCGTCATCCGAACTATCTGAACCCCATTCTCTATAACTGGTTTAGCAGCGGGTGTTGCTGATGCCGATGTTTTATTACCAGATAAAGTAGCAGCTAGTGAAGCTGTAGAAGGCACATTAACACCAGCCAGGGCTAGTCCTCTAGTTCCCATTACCATACCTAAAACTACAACTAGTATTCCACTAAATTTTAAAAGAGTTTTTGTATATCCTTTACTTATAAGACCTGATAGTGCGCCAAAGGTAAGCATTAATGGTACTGTACCTAGAGAAAATATTAGCATAGCTAAGGCACCCTTGTAAGCACTTCCAGTTCCTAATGCATATAGTTGCATTGTCTGAAGGGGTCCACAGGGCATAAGTCCATTAAGAACACCAACTAAAAAAGGAGTTTTTGGTTTTTTCTTAAGCTTGCAAGCAGACCATGGGAGCTTTATATTAAACTTTCTAAATAAGCTATAGCCACTCATATTAAGTCCCATCATTATCATAAACAAACCAGCAAATATTTGAAGTCCAGCCTTCACGGATAATGAGAGCGAAAGCACAGAACCTAGAGAACCAACTATCCCACCAAGAATAGTGTAGGAGACAACTCTACCTGCGTTGTATAGAATGGCAGGTTTCATGGAATCAAATTTACTTTTACTATCTTTATTTATACTTTGTGATAGCATTATTCCCCCACACATACCTACACAATGAATTGAGGTTAGGGCCCCAACAATGAATAGAACAAAATATGTAGCACCGTTTAGCCTTGAGGTCATATCTATTCCACCTGTTGAATTTCCAATTAATATAATTGCTGCTACAATTATAAATATACCCACTATTTTATAGTTATTTGAATTCTCTGTACTATAACCAGCTGCTTTTATAGTAGTTTTAATCTTTTCTTTGTTACAGAAATCTGTATCATACTCTATAGTTAAAGATTGGGCGCTGAAACTAGCCTTAGCGGTTTTTACACCATCTAATTTTGTAACTGCTCTTTCCACTCTTGCCTCGCAGGATGTACATGTCATGTCAAAGACTTTGATTTTTTCTTTTTTAACGCTCACTTTTTTACCTCCTAAAAGTTCTTACTTTGATATTTAATGTTATATTAAATGGATCTTTATCTTGCAAGGTTCATGAATATTAAGCTGTACCTTTAATCCTATAAATATAAATCTTAATTTTAATTATACAAAAGAGATGTGTAGATTTTATAAAGAAATGTAAGAAATTTCAATAAAAAAACTTAATTAACATTAAATTATATTATTTAATCTCAAGTGTTTTCTTATCCTCATTGGTATTGTCACAGCAACTTCCTTTTTTATTGCCACCCATCATCATTGGAATCATTAAAATCATCATTACTGGACATAAGAATGGCAACATCTTCAGAACTACTCTACCAGTGCTTGGACTAATCTTTGTTATAATCGGCAAAGAAAACAGAATAACTATAGGTAATCCACAACAAATTACCATGTGAGCCATATGTTTTAGTGGACTATGCTTACCATTACTTTGCTTAACTTATTTATCTTCATTAAAATTCATTATTACCCCTCCAATATGCTTTCTATAATTTAGAAAACACTCATAATTTAATTACATTATATGTTTGACATGTGAAGAAACTAAAAGCATACTTTATTGTTTTTTCCAATTTGAAAAATAATTTATGTTTTTACCCATATAACTCTGAGATATAACTAAATTACTTCCATCGTCTATTTTATCGGTCTCTAATATTGGTACTGGATTACATCCATTTTTTAATTTTTCAATTTGATTAATACTAAATCTATTACCACAATTTTGACAAACTAATTCATCGCCTTCTTGCTTATAATACCCTTTGCCTGATGTATAACATACCTCACAAGTATTAAATGCGGTTCTTATAGTTCCATCACTAGCTTTTACAGCTAGTACCTCCATGTACGTATCTCCTGATTTATAAGGGTAAAACTTTGCGGTTTTAGTAACCTCACTTTTAGGAATCTTTAAATCTCCAGTAGCAACTTTCTCATTAGGAATATTTAACTTACTTGAAGTTGCATCTTTATTGCCAACATCCTTATTTGTAGACGTATCTTTACTAAGTATACCGCTTTGGTATATTCCAATTAAGATAATAAAGACAAGACAAATACCTGAAATCATGAGTATTTTATTATTGACTTTCTTTTTTATTATTGGCTCCTTCATTTAAAGCACCCCTTATATATTTTTTTAAAAATATGCTATTTAAAGTTGCTTGTAATACCATTATATTAAAAAGTAATGTAGATAATATGTGCATAGATATATTTTAGGCACTTATTTCTTATATCTTACTGTTCGTATATTATTTGTGCGATGATCTCAACATTCCATTAAAATACACGGTTATGCTTTGCATAAATTAATCACTACCAAATTTGTAACCAATTTTAGTTACAGTTAATATATATTTAGGATTTCTGGTGTCCTCTTCTATCTTTTTACGTATATTCTTAATGTGTACATCTATTGTTCTATCAAAACCTTGAAAATCTATTCCCATAATTCTTTCAATCAGTTTTTCTCTTGTAAATATTTTCCCCTCGTTAGATGAAAGAATATGTACTATGTCAAATTCATTTGGTGTAAGATATATTTCTTCACCACGTGCTTTGACTGTTCTTTTCTCATAATTAATTTCTAAATCACCATTATTATAAATTTTTGTTTCACACTCATTTGCATTCAGCCTTCTAAATAAAGAATTTACTCTTGCAGTTAGTTCTCGTGGACTGAATGGCTTAACGAGATACTCATCTGCTCCTAGATTTAATCCTTCTATTCTATCCACTAAAGTACTCTTTGCTGTAAGCATAAATATATGCACCTCAGAAATTTTTCTTAGTACACTGCAAACCTCTTCACCAGATATGTCAGGCAGCATTAGGTCTAATATAACTAAGCTGAATTCAATTTTTTCGAATAGTTTTATACCTTCCATACCCTTTGTAGTACAATAAACAATATAGCCTGCATTTTCAAGATATGCTTTTAGTATTTCTGAAATCTTTTCTTCGTCTTCAATAATCAATATATTATTCACGTTTAATTAACCCCTTTTTCAATTTAATAGTTGACATATTTGAATTCTGCTCATTATTATGATTCTCTAATATTTAGCATAATATATAAAAATATGTTATTTAAGGAGTTAATAATGTGAAAGTAAAATCCAGTGAAAAAATCAATGGAAAGATTCTCTCATTTCTCTGATAGCTTGACTCCTCATAATATAATTATATCTACAAAAAAAACGTCTTCAAATCGCTATAAATTAATCAATAGGATAATAAAGAAAATATATTGTGCAAAGTTCATTAAAAAAACTTCAAAATTGTACTATGCACAATATATGTATTTTTTATTTTACTCTTCTGGCAGTTACATAATCTTTTCTTACCATTGGTGAAATTTTAATTACATCTCCTGTACGAGGAGCATGGATATAATTATTATCACCAACGTATATGCCCATGTGATGAGGACTCGCAAAAGTTCCAAAGAATATCAAGTCTCCAGGTTGAAGGTTGTCTCTTGATACTTGTACACCATCATTTATCTGATCAAAGGTGGTTCTTCCTACTGATATTCCAAAATGCGCGTATACGTATTGCGTAAATCCTGAGCAATCAAACCCCGAAGGCGACGTTCCACCCCATAAATATGGTGTGCCAAGGAAGTTAGAAGCGTAGGCTATTATAGCATTATCTGATATAGCAGCTGATCCTCTTGAAGGCGTATATTTAGGTGCCGAATTTCTTATTTTTTTTATTTTTGTTATACTTTTACTTGCTGACACTTCTGACTCCCTTATTTGTGCTACAAGAATATTTTCCTTGCTATTTTTTAGTTCTTCTATCAATTTATTATGTAACTCCTTAGAGACAATTTCCTTGCTCCTTAGCTCAGTTATCAATTTATTTTGTGATTCTTTAGTAACGTTTATCTTATCAATCTTCTGCTTGTTTTCTACTTGCAAATTAAGCAATACTTCCTTTGTATTATTTAAACTTTGCTGCTTTTCAATTAATTCTTTTTGGGCAACTTTAAACTCCGCCACTACTTTTTTATCAAATTCAATAATGGTTTTTATGCTTTCTACTCTAGATACAAAATCTCCAAAGCTCTCTGACTCAAGTACTACACTCATATACCCATCAAATCCATTTATGTACAAGGTTCTCATTCTACTATTAAATAATTCTTGTTCCTTTTTGTTTTCCGTTTCAATCTGTTTAGCCTTCGCAGTGGCACTTTCAATTGCCTTTTTAGTTTGGAGTATTTTCGCCTTATTTTCCTCTGTCTTGGTCATGATTGCCTCAATTTCATTATCAAACTTTTCTAGTCTAGTTTCAATTGCTCCCCTCTCATCTTGAATTTTCTTTAGTGAATCCTTCTGCTGTTGTAATTTTTCATTTGTTGGAATCGCGAGTGTTGTTACATTTGAAGTTAAAATCAAGGTAATTGCAACTGCGATACTTCTCAGGGCATTCTTCATTATTACATCTCCTTCACTCTTTTAAAATTCATAAGACACAGAGAGAATTTAACATAAACTTATGTAGTTCATATGAAGATTGTCCACATTTATGGTTTATGCATTTTAAAATAGTATGGAGGGCATAGACATGCTAATATCTTATCCCTAATTAAAAAATCATATCAAATGAAAAGATTTCGCAGCTCCTTTGATATGACTAACATTCATTTATGATTTATACTTTATTAATATATTTTTTTTATTATTATATTCATCTTAATTTATTTCTCCAAAGCAAATCTTTCATTTAAAACATCTAGAGAATTATCTCTATGCTATTTTCTTATCATATTTTCGTATAGTACTTGAAATTTTAGTATATTTCAAAGCAGCAGTTTCTATTTTTACAACATCATATCCTACCTCTTCAATAGCTGCCTTAATAATTTTATCAGTAATATTCTCGCTTATCTCAGCAGTTACAACAAGCTTTTTAATATCCACTTCACGTACCCCAATTTCCATTAACGCTTCGACAACATGATTTAGACCATGTTCAAAAGTCATACTTTTTACTAATATTTTCTTTTTCATTTATATTTATCTCCCTTCAAATTTGAATATTATCGTAATGGCTCAAAGCCGTTTATTCGTAGTACCTTTGTTAAATGCGGAAACTCAGCTAAAACTCCCTTCCGCAAATAATTTAACTTTATCTACTATTAGTATTACATAAGAATATAAAGAAATTATGTTTTTAGCAATTTGCTAAAACTATTTTTCAAAAATAACTTTAGATAATGCAAAAAAAATTGCTAGTATCTATCTTTATAAAATCTACATGTTTTTTTTATATAATCTAAGTACGATTTATATTCATAGAATATAAACACAATCTTATGATAAGACCCTGGGGGTAAATAGCAATTAATAATATTCAATTATAGATGCGACCTCTAAGTTAGCACAACATTGAATATTTTAGGGAGGAAAAATGGATTTTAGAGAATTTAATTTTAAAACAGTTATGCATTTAGCTACTTATATAAATAATGAATGGCATCCATCTAATTTCTTTGAAAATAAAAATGATGGATTTTTAGAAAAAATACTTATACCTAATAAAAAAACATTATTACATGATTATATTGAGTTTATTCATGAGGATGAACTGGATTATGCTATACGAAAAACTGGATATGAAAGTATAATAGGTAATGTAATTGATACTCTTTTAGTTTATAACATAGATTATCCTGATATGACTGAAAAGGAAGAAAATAATATCGAACTAAAAGAGGAATATTATTCGAAACTAATTGAATTATACTATAAATTAACTCCAGTTATTGTAGAAGAAATTTTTACAATTTTATATATGGATAAGGAGCTTTTAAAAGAGTTTAATGAAAGCATTTCTGAGATAATAAAAGAGATGAAAACAGATAAATATAAAATATATTTGGAAAAAGATGGAGTAATAAAGCGGATTACCGATTTACCTAAATGGTTGAAAAACGGAGTATTCTTTAGAGATAAAGGGAGATGCCAGATTTGTGGTAAAGATTTAACTTGTCTGATTAGTACAGATAGTAAAATAACCTATGATTACATAATTCCATTAGAGAAAGGTGGTTCTAATGATCCATCAAACTTTCAATTAACTTGTAAAAGTTGTAATCCATCAAAAGGGGTAAGGTTAACTACCATAAAAAAATTAATGTCTTTATTTTTATGATGGGTACAGGACATGTAACTAGTTTAATAATGTCACTTCTATAAAGTACCCATATTGTGTGTTTTTCAGGATGTAGGTTGTCTAGGTTCACGATAAGAGAAGCACAATCACTAATGATACATTAGGATTGTGCTTCTCTTATTTCATTATCTTTATACTATTTATTTTAATAATCTGCTAGAATATTATCTTCTCATCATACTTCCATGAAACCCTGTCATATCTTCTTTGCTTATGGATTTCATCATATTATCCATAGACCCATAACCATTCTCACCCATTGCATCAATCATTTTTTTATAATCAGCATCACTTATGTTATTCATTAAATTACTCATAGAATCAAAATCTCTATTTTCCATTGCTTTTACTCCATCATTGAAGCCATTATCTTTCATTATTTTTATCATATCATTATAACTATTATTTGATTGACCTCCAGCATTTTGCTTATCCATCATGGACCCTCTAGAATTATTATTAATATTATTATTATTATTATTATTTTCTGTTCCCATCATTGCTCTGTTAAAATCATTGGAAGTTACATCATTTCTACTTGTTGCATATGCAACTGAAATTCCTCCTACTGTTAGTATGCTCGCTATTATTAAAACAATAACTTTATTTTTCATTTAGTATCACTCCTCTATTTGTTTTTCTCTTTATATTTATTCTATCACTCAATTGTGGAGCAATTATGAAGCTACAATATATTCTAATAAATACTTTTAAAACTGTTATATTAAATAAAATAATTATCCTACTAAATTCATGATTTTAACATAAAAAAGTCCCACAAGTATTTGATTAAATACCTGTAGGGCTTTAGAAATCTATCTACCACCACAGATACAAGCGCTAATAGCACTCATACCTGTTTAAACTGAAATTTTATATCACCATCTTACCGCTCCATTTTCCACATCTATCTCCAAAGCAGCCTACAGTTTTTTCTCCATCTTTTATTGCAATTACTTCACAATTATTACCACAGCCATTGCACTCAATACTCCTAGGCACAAAATCATTAGTTGCTACTTCAAAGCCTTTAAAACTGGTTTTTCCACTTTTCATAAGTTCTTCCTTTGCAAGTATTGCCGCTCCTATTGCCCCCATTACGTCATAGTGCTCTGGAACATAAATCTCAATTCCTAGGGCTTTTTCAAAAGCTGCTTTAATGCCAATATTCGCTGCAACTCCACCTTGGAAAAATACTTTTCTGCGAATATCTTTTCCTTTCCCTACATTACTAAGATAATTCCGCACCATTGCTTCACAAAGTCCTCCTATTATGTCTTCTTCGTTATACCCAAGTTGTTGCTTATGTATCATGTCAGATTCCGCAAACACAGCGCATCTACCAGCTATTCTTACAGGCGCTTTTGACTTTAATGCATACTCTCCAAATTTTTCAATAGGTATCTCCAGCCTCTCTGCCTGCCTATCAAGAAAAGACCCGGTACCTGCTGCACACACCGTATTCATTGCAAAATCTGTAACTATGCCCTTTTTAAGTAAGATTATCTTTGAATCTTGGCCTCCAATTTCTAATATGGTACACACATCTTTGTCAATTTCTAAGGCTGCCACTGCATGAGCAGTAATTTCATTTTTTACGATGTCAGCTCCCATTAAAAAAGCTGCCATCTGCCTTCCGCTACCTGTAGTCCCTACAGAACTTATTTGTTCACTATGATATTGCTCACTTAAAATTTTAAGTCCAAATTGGATTGCCTTTATTGGTTTACCTTTTGTTCTTAAGTATAGCTTTTCAATTACCTTTAAAGTATTATCTAGTAGTACAATGTTAGTACTTACAGATCCTACATCAACTCCCATATAGTACATTGTTTTTCTTCCTTTCTAGCATATCTATAAATGCTTCTATTCTAGTAATATATCCTGCCTCGCCAGTCATTTCGTCTACTACCAAGGTCATTATTGGAAAATCCTTGTCATTTGATATTGCAGGCAAAATAGCTTTTGATACAATTTCCGGCATACAGCCCATAGGGAAAATTTGAATTGCTCCATCAAAATTATCTCTTTCTGCAAGTAGTACTTCTCCTATACATTCTCTAGCGTGACCACCAATATAATGTGGAAGATATTCTCTAGAGGCCATTCTTATGCCAATTGAATTAAGCTTAAGTGGGCTAAGCACTGCATCTTTAACCCACCAACTTGGAGTAAGCATTCTTTTAGTTGCTACACCGTAATCCATAAGTTTGTCTTCTATATAAAGATTAGAAAAGGGTTCGATTACAGTATAAATTTCCCCAATAATTGCAATTTTGACTGGAGACTTATGTTCGTCAATAGGAATACTCTTAATTTTATTCTTATATTTTTTTAGAACATTCACCATGTCAGATGGAGTAATTGCTTTTGCAGCATTAATTTTGCATTCTTTTAAAAGCCTCTTAAATTCACCTTTATTTACTTCATATCCGGTTAAATAATTTGCTGCAGTTTCAATCTTTTCTATTAGATCAATTACATCATAGGCTGTCTTTAGAGCTCTGATTTTTTGAAACTTACCTTTTGTACTATTATTTGAAATCTTAGATAGACGATTTAGTAATTCCTCTTTTCCTATATCAAAAGGGCTGTCAATTACAATAAAGGTCAAATCATGTCCTATTTTCTTTAGTGCATTAATCTGTAATTCACAGTACTCACCAAATCTACAAGGTCCACAACTCCCAGGAAGTATTATGGTATCTGCTCCCATCTCTATACTCTGCAAATAATTACCCATCATGATTTTATAAGGTAAACACATTTCTTCTGGAGAAACCTTTGAACCCATCTCTAATGCTTCGTTGCTACTAAAAGGTGGAATTATGCACTCTATTCCCAGTCCATCAAATAGTGCTTTAGCTGCAAGATGTGTGTTGCCTAAATGTGGAAATGTTATTTTCATTATTATTTTTCCTTTCAATCATATCAATAAAAGCCTCAATTCTTGTGTCTAGACCGCCTTCACCAGTATGTTCATCAACTTTTAATATAAGTAGTGGAAAATCTTCAATTTTTTCTTTAATAAGTTCAAGTACAACAGAGTCTATTCCACAAGCAAAGGATGATATATATATTGCTCCGGAAATTTCACTGTCTTTTGCTATTGCAGTTGTAAATCCATAAGAATTTGTAGCAAAGGTCCAAAAAGGCCTTTTAAAAAGAGTATTTACTTCTAACTTAATCTGCTTTTCCTCTACATATTCTTCTGTTACTACCCCCACCCCCATTTTATTTAATTTTTTTACTATATTCATATTAATGAAAGTGTCGTAAAGATTATATGGATGCCCTACTAATGCAATAGTTATTTTAAAATCTTCATCTTTAATACCAAATTTAAAGTTTCTCTGCTCTTTTAAGGCACTGTTAAAGGCACTTTTTATTTTACTAGTATCCTTTGTAATCATCTTGCCAAGTTTTTTGCACCAAGTATATAGCTCCTTCTCATTTGTGGCATATATGGGTTCTGTCATTAGCTTTGGCATATTGGGTATGCTATATAATATCATTTCCGGAAGCCCACAAAACTTGGGGCATATAAATTCACGGGCGCGTACCCTCATAATTCTAGGTATTATTAATAAATCACATTTATCCTTTATATCTATTATATGTCCATGAAATATCTTTATAGGCAAACAAGCCTCGTCAACGCAATATTTAACCCCTTGATTTAAAATCTCTTTATTTGTATCTTTAGATGTAATTACCTCTACATCTAATTCAGTTAAAAATTTCTCTATAAAAGGATGGTATTTACAATACAATAAGCCTTTTGGGACACCAACTTTCATAATTTCCTCCTTGTATTTCACTTTTTCAGCACTTCTCTATTCTGAACTATTAAGCTAAAAAGTATTCCTAAAATATAAAAAGCCTGGAGTTAACCTCCAAGCTTTTCACATTATCAATCTAGTCCAAGTAATTATTCCCACTAGACCATCAGCTTTTATTTTTTTTGTAATTTGATACTTTAATACCGCTTTTTCGGTAACATTACCAAATATTCCATCTATAGTTATATTTAATCTCCACTGAATATAACGGTTACAAGCAGTATTATTATTCCCGAATTTCAGCAGAGGCCTCTTGAAAATATTTACTAATGCATCATTTGTCTTCAAATCTACAACACCATTTATCTGTAATCCTATTATGCCTTGGAACCTCCTAATGGCAGATGAAGTTTTTTCTCCCATAATTCCATCTTCACAAAGTTTTTTACCATTTGTATCTAATATATTTAATATGTTCAATTCTTTTTGAACTTTTAACAATTCAGTGCTTATAGATGGTTTGATCTCAGTTTCATTTACGAGGCACCCCGTAAGGCCTTTTACAATTGCATTTGCTATCCTTTCTGCATCAAATCTTTGCATATCCTCTTTAGAATCTACAAATCCACATTCCACAAGTATGGCAGGCATTTTTGTGTTTTTTAGTACATATAAGAAGCCACCATTCTTTACTCCCCTATTAACATAACCTAAGGCTGCTATGGCATCCACAACTCTTTTAGCTATTTCTTTACTCTCTTTTGATATTGCAAATACTTCTGTTCCATGTCCACCACCTGCATTGAAATGAATAGACACATATAAATCCACCTTCTCCTCATTAGCTTTGTTTATTCTTTTATAAAGTGAATTACCTAAATTAGATGCACCAATAGGAGTGCAGTTCACTACCTCATGCTTAAGTACTTCCAGTTTTTCAATGACGCGAACTCCAACCTGTTTATTTAGCTCATCTTCTTTTCTTATACCCACAGCACCAGCGTCTACAAGTGGGCAATTGTGACCAATATCAATCCCATATTTCAAAATATCCCCCCCTAAGCTTAGGCACATAAAAATAAATAACAAGCCAGTACACTTGTTTATTTTCATGTTCCTTAAACATTAATTCTTAAAAAATTTATATATCACAATTAAAATATGCTAATGTATCCATATTGTGTAATAAAATATAATTTTGCAACATATTTTATTTACAAGGCAGTAGAAGGATGTGATTATTTGAGCGTTAAAATAAAGAAATATATTTTAATTATAATATGTATTTTATTCTCTTTAGACCTCTATGGATGTAATAAAAAATTCAATAAAAATATTTTCACAAAAGCTAAGCCAAACAATTATTATTACACGAGTTCATTAATGAAGGATTTATCTCTAGAAAAACCAACAGAGCTTTATGCTCTATATATGAATTTTTATAAGAAGAAAGACCTTTCCGTGGAGGATTTATCCACATTCACTGAGTTTTTTAATTCATTAAATAATGATAGTTTCACAGAAAAGCCAGCAAATTTGCCACCTAAACCAATCTATAAGATATTTTTAACCTTTAGTGAAAATAAATATATTATAAATGTCTATAATGAAAATTTCATTTCCATATATCCCTGGGACGGTAGCTATAAAATGGATTACATTGACACAAGTAAAATGTACAAAGCTTATAATCTTTATGGCCTATGCAAATACCTTATACCTAAATAAGGTATTTGTTTTTTTCTAGGATTATTTCGTTATCCTCTATAAATAATCACATTATAAGTATATAATTTCTAATATAGATAAGCATATATAAAAAAATAGAAAGGCACATAGCAATAGATGATTGTTATGCACTTAAGATAACTACAAAGGGACCTAACATTAATAATTGTTAGGTTCCCCAGAAAACTAAGAGGAGGCCATGCATGCAAGCTTTAGATTTTAAAGAGATTAATCAAAAAATATCCAGAAAATTATTAGGCCCAAATCATTTAAAAAAATATGATATTTCAAAAAATCTTATTGAAAAATTTTTATCCAGCTCATGTTATTTAGAAAACTTAAGAATTATGATAGAATGCAAGGATTTTACATGTACACGTACTCTTTTAATTTGTGAAGATGTTATGAGTGAACTATGCAAGGATATATTACCCAAAGATATGCTTAGGTACTTATATAATTTTACATTAAACAAGTCCTTTCCAGAGGCTGTAACCATGGTGCTTGGTAGTAATCTAAATTCTGCCTGTGAGCTATATCTATCAGTTCTTAGAATTGTATGCAATGTGCAAAAAAATTATAGCGATAACACTTGGCAAAGTAACTACGCCATGGATTTTTTACTAGAGGAAGAAATAGATAATTTAGAAAATAACGATGAGTATATAAAATTTATTAAAGCTTTTAAAAAAGATTACATCTATGAAATGATGAAACTAAATGGTGAAGTTTTTAAATATAATACCCTTGATCATATTTGTGGAGTTCATTACCTTGCATTGCATCTTGCAAGGCAACTTAAGATTAAAAAAATCAAAATAGATCTAGGAAGAGTATCAGGAGCTGCTGCTGGACATGATGTTGGAAAATATGGTTGCTTCGGTGAAGATCTTAAAAGAGTTCCTCATTTACATTACTATTATACAGATCAATGGTTTAAAAAACATAGTATAAATTATATTAGAAATATTGCAATAAATCATTCTACCTGGGATTTGGAACTTGAAAATCTTTCACTAGAATCACTTATATTAATATATTCCGACTTTAGAGTTAAAAATCTTGAAACTAGCCAAGGTCCAACCATGAACATTTTTCCCCTGGATAAATCCTTCAAGGTTATACTTGATAAATTAGAAAATGTGGATGAAAAAAAAGAAAAAAGATATAGGAGGGTATATGCTAAACTAAAAGATTTTGAAGATTTTTTAATTAGTATTGGCATTAACACGTCCCTTGAGAGTACTAAAATTCCAGTGATTCAGAAAACTCCAATTTATTCTTTAATGCAAGGAGCAGATATTGTTCAAAATCTTAAATATCTTTCTATAAACCATAATATTAACTTAATGCATATGCTGCGTGATGAATTTTCTTTAGATGAAATATTGGAACAAGCTAGAAGTGAAAAGCATTGGAAAAATTTAAGACAATATATAATGGTATTTGAAGAATATTCTACCTATTTAACTCAAAAACAAAAGCTACAGACTATGAAGTTTCTCTATGATAATTTGACTCATTCTGAAGATGATATCAGACGACTTTGTGCTCAGCTTATTGGAGTACTTATTGCTATTTTTGACGAAGACTATAACAAAGAAATTCCTAAAAATGTTAATATGGAAAGTCCCAATATATCAAGTTCAGACTTATTTGTGGAATATTTGAATTTGTTACTTTACCCAAGCCACAAAATGATTCCAGATCATAGAACTTGGATGGGTTATAGCACTAAAATTATGGTTAACTCCTTATTTGAAAATTGCAGGAAAAGTATGCTTATTCACTACAGAAATATTATTCTTAAGTATTATGACGTATCTCGTCTTAGTAATACAGAAACTCAATTGTTTTTATTAGAAACTTTAAAATATATTCCCATGGAGCCCTATGAAGACAACATGTCCATATTATTTAAATATGTAATTTTAATGACAAACAAAAGAAGCAGTATTCTAAGACTTTCTGCCTTAGAAGTTATAAACGACTTAATAATCAAGCTTCCAAAATTAAATTATCTAAAGGAGAATTTAATAGGTCAGTTTGCTAGTTACTATACTAAAAGTAAAATCCCTGCTGAAAATTTACTTAAGCTTAAAATTTTCACATTGCTTAATATAAAAACCTCTATTCCTATTTTTCAGAACTTTTGTGAGCAAGATTACGCAAAGATACCTGATATATTTTTAAGTAATTTAAAAACAGCAACTGATTGGATAAAAAAGAAAAATCAAATCGATTTATTGTTAAACTACACCTTAAATAAAGCACCTACAACGGGCCTACATACTGCCATCCATTTTTGCAATTTACTTAAAGTAAGTGCTGTAGAGGGTGTTCGAAGTAAGGCAGGCATTGCCATACTTAAACTTATGCCAACACTTACACTACCTGAGCGAAATGAAATTTCAATAGAACTTCTTCGGGCACTGGAAATAGAAGGCCATAGATTTACTGAGTATATTCCGCCCTATCTTGGTGAAATACTTCTTTGGCTGCAACCTGTGGAGTTAAATGAAATCATTGATGATTTAAAAATAAAAATAAAAATAGCCAATGAGAATGTAAAACCGCTTATTCTTAAGACCCTAGGTGTGTGCTTAGCTAATTACCCTAAATATAAAAATAGGTTTATTGAAAAATTAGAGGATTATGATAATCGCCTTTTAAATATACTTGGTATACTTTTAAACGGCCTTGGTGATTACAAAATAAAAGTTAAGCAGTCGGCCGTAAGTACCCTTGGAAAAGATGTTTTTGGTTCTAAAATCCTATCTTTGGAGGAGAAAATTGTTGTATTTAAATTAACGGCAAAAAAAATTCTTACACTAATTACAGAGGATGACGCGCAGCAATTACTTTTCCTTACAAATTCTGCTGCATTAAATCATATATATAGATTTATATCAGATTTCAGTTTCTTCATAGGTGAAATTAATATACCAATTCCTTCAAAAACAGCTTTTTTCCCAGGTACCTTTGACCCCTTTTCCCTTAGTCATAAAAACATTGCAAAATCTATAAGAAATTTGGGTTTTGAAGTTTATTTATCTGTGGATGAGTTTTCTTGGTCAAAAAAAACCTTGCCAAACTTACTTCGTAAAAATTTGCTAAGTATGTCTATTGCAGATGAATTAAATATTTTTATTTATCCAGAAAGCTATCCAACAAATATATCGAATCCAGAGGATTTGAAAGAGTTAAAGAAAAACTTTAAAGAATCTCAGGTTTATTTTGCCTCTGGTAGTGATGTTATATTAAATGCTTCTTGCTATAAAAATCCTATAACTGAATTCTCTATACACACTTTCCCACATATAATTTTTGAACGTGGAAAAAACAAACAATTAGATGAGGCTACGAAAAGAATCCTTGGAGACATTAAATTAATAAATCTTCCCTCTACTTATGCCAGCATTAGCTCTAGTCAAATAAGAAATTATATTGACGACAACCGTGATATTTCAAGTTTAATTGATCCGCTCGTTCAACAGTATATTTATGAAAATGGTTTTTATCAAAGAGAACCACAAGATAAGCTTTCCCTGGCATACCCTCATATAGATATTGAGTTTGCTGAGGAGTTTACTGAAAGCTTTATAAAAAAACTTTCTAATTCCTGTAATGATAAAGAGCTTGTTTTCCAAATTTTAACCCAGCTTTCAAAAAAAATCGCCCCAAAACTTGTAATAATTAAAAATATTCAAAATCATGAAATTCTAGGTTTTGCATCAATGCATTGGATTCGTTCTAATATTTTATACAGTGAATTATATGATGATAAATTATCATCATATATTCGTGAGAATGCTTCTGGTAGAATTATTCTTATTGATTTAATGTATATAAACAATAAGGAAAAAAATAAAGAAAAAAACAAACTATTGGAGCAAATACTTATTACAGAGTCTTTAGCTTACGCATTATCCAAAGACTATGAATATGCAATTTTCAAACCAATTTTGCAAGAATTATATGATCCCTCTTTAATAGAACTCTTATATTTGCATGGTTTTAAGAAAATTGCTACCACTGATCCTAGCTTAACGGCCCTTGTGGTAGATATGAATAACCCTTGCGTACTGAATTTAGATTTAGAAAATATTCTTAAAGAACCCTTTAGAAGCAGTCCACGCGTAAAGCAAATTATTTATAGTACAAGAAAGCGTTTGCAAAAGGCTATTTCTAATTTGTATCCTGGCGAACTCGTATTATCCTTTGATAGCGATATACTTCATCAGCAAATGATAAAAAAGGTTTGCAGTGAGAATAATGTTCCAATTAAAATAAGCCACAATAAACAAAACGGCGAAGCTATGTGTGTACCTTATGGAGATATTTTAGACAGATATATAGTTCCCAATACTGTTACTAAATCACTGCATACAGAAAAATTTTTCAACCCTGATATTAAAAAGTTTCATATTGGAGAGTTTCCTTATTACTTAAACCTTGAACATCAAATTAAAATGATAAAGTCCTTTAATAGGCCTGTAATACTAGTAGATAATATACTTCATAAAGGTTATAGGATGAAGGCTTTGGACCCTCTCTTAAAAAAAGAGTCGGTAAATGTATCTAAGATCATTGCTGGAATCTTATCTGGTCGTGGAAAAGATCTAATGGATATGCAGCGCCGGGATGTTGATAGTGTTTACTTTATACCCAAGCTTAAACTTTGGTTTAATGAGAATACACTATACCCCTTTATTGGTGGAGATGCTCTTTGGAGGGGTACTTATCCCAAAAGAAACTTACTTCCTTCCATTAATTTAATACTTCCATATACTTATCCAGTATTTATAAAAAATGCGCCCCCTAAGTGTATATATGAATTATCAAGGGTGTGTATTGAAAATTCTATAGAGCTTTTAAAAGTTTTAGAAAATGAATATCATCTTTTATATACTCGTAATTTAACTTTAGCTTCCTTAGGTGAAGTTTTTACTATTCCGCGTTGCCCTGATATTGGACGTGATATGCAATATGATTTAAATATATCTCCCTCACACTACCTAGAAAACGATTTACAACAATTACGTAGGCTCGATAATATATTATAATTTATTGTAATAAACCTAAGAATAAATAAAAAGAGGTGCTTTAGAATGTTTTACTATATCTATAATGAAAAACTGTTGATTTCCCAGGAGGAATATCTGGATCTTGGACTTATATCCGAAAGTGAAGCAGAAAAATATACGGGAATGATATATGCTCTTAATAAGCTTAGCCCAGAACGCGCGCGAAGGAGCTTCTCTGTTTCCCATGAGAATTTTCTCTTTTTAGAACATGAAAATTTGAATTTACTTTTGAAGCCTACAGTATCTACTTTGATAGTGCCCCAGTGGATAAAAGTCGCTATGGAGGGTAATCGCGTTACCGCTTTGAATACTTTGTATCCTAATTGGGAACAGGTATTAACATATAATGAACCTACTAAATGGAGAATAAATGTGGTGGGACTAGGTGATGTTGGTGGCACTTTACTTACAGGTTTAAGACTTTTAGGAGTGGATAAGATTCAGAGTTTAGGACTTTATGATAGAGATATAAATCGCAATGAACGCTACAAATACGAGCTTAATCAAATTCTTTCACCAGACATGAAGGAGTCTTCTATAAAAATAATCTCCTTGAAGGAGGATGAAGTCTTTGACTGTGATATGTTTGTATTTTGCGTATCCGTCGGAGTTCCTCAGGTGGGCAAAGAGTCTATAGATGTTCGACTAGTACAGTTTGAAGGCAATGCTAAAATACTTTCCCACTATGCCACCCTTGCAAGAGAAAAAACCTTTAAGGGTATATTTGCTGTAGTATCAGATCCAGTGGATTTACTTTGCAAAAGTGCATTTATTAAAAGTAATACGGGTATTGATGGGAATATGGACTTTATGGGTCTAGCTCCAGAACAAATTAGAGGTTATGGCTTAGGGGTTATGAATGCTAGGGCCTGCTATTATGCCTCGCAGCAGGAGGCTACAAAACATTATATGCATGAAGGCAGAGCTTTTGGGCCCCATGGAGAGGGACTCATCATAGCAGACAGTGTTATAAACTACAATGAGGTACTTTCAGATGCGTTAACTCATAGTACTAAGACTGCTAACTTAGAAGTTCGCTCTACAGGCTTTAAACCCTATATTGCTCCTGCTCTTTCTTCTGGCACACTATCAATACTTGCCACTATTAGTTCCCAGTGGCACTACAGTGCTACCTTTATCGGTGGTACTTTTATGGGTTGTAAAAATAGACTTGTTCCTGCTGGCACAGAACTTGAAACCTTGGACCTAAATGAAGCACTACTCCGCAAACTAAATTCAACCTATAAACTTCTTAGCGAATCTCTTTGATTTACTAAGGAGGAATATAAAAAGGGGGTTTTTATGAAGGATTTATTTATAATTGTACCAAGTAAAAATATATCTCCCATGCTTTCAGAAATGATATCAACGGTTACTCGTTATAGTAATTGTACTTTAGTGGAGGATTCTAACAATATTCCTAACCTTCAAAATAAAAAAATATTCTTTGCTTCTGAAAGCACAGATATTAGTTGTGATATCTCAATGCTTGAATTCTTCTCAAAATTATATGAAAAAGGTAATGAATGTCTTTCAGGCTCCGCTGCCGCAATCCTTGTTCATAGTAGTACAGAACATGGTACGAAACGTACAAGTCAAGATATTATTTATCTTGCGAACAACTTAGGCTGCCGCTTCATAGGTCATAGTGTAGTTGAAGCTACTTCAACCCTTCGAAATTTTCTCACTTGGCAAAAACTTTTGAATTTACCGTTAGAAGAAATTTGTTTGAATCTGTGCTCTAGACTTAGAAACAGATTATTAGAATATAATCCAATTACCATAAATAATCCTAGAATATTAGTGCTATACTCAAGTCCAAATAAAACGTCTAATACTTTAGATTTATGGCATATGACCTCAGCGCATCTGGCGCAATGCAATATTAAAGAACTGCAAATAGAAAATGGAGAAGTTTTAGACTGTAAAGGCTGCTCATATAAATTATGTACTCATTTCGGCACACAAAATAAATGCTTTTATGGAGGTGTTATGGTAGATGATGTCCTTCCCTCCATTGAGAAATCTGATGCAATAATATGGCTATGCCCTAACTATAATGATGCAATAGCTTCAAATTTAACAGCTGTAATAAACAGGCTTACAGTTCTATATCGAAAGATAGCTTTTTACGATAAAAATATCTTTGCAGTGGTAGTATCCGGTAGTTCTGGAAGTGATTCTATTAGTAAGCAATTAATTGGGGCCTTAAATGTAAACAAGGGCTTTCCTTTGCCACCATATTTTTCTATAATGGCAATTGCTAATGACCCTGGTGATATTTTTAAGGTTCCGCAAATTCACGAACTAGCTAAAGATTTTGCCGTGAATATTAAAAGTGAAATAAAAGCTTAATATATCTATTTTTTAGGATTCTAAAAAATAGACGAGGCCAGTATATTTTAGACTATACTGGCCTCGTTTATTAACTAGGTGTTTTTTAAAGATGTCTTGATTTGAATTATAGTTTTATTCAAAATTGGATGCATAACATGTGGTGCTATATCACACAATGGCTCTATCACAAACATTCTTTCCTGCATTCTTGGGTGCGGCAATATTATTTCTTCTACAGAACTAATTATATTATCATACAATAGTACATCCAGGTCTAGGGTTCTTGGACCCCATCTTATAACTCTTTCCCGCTTAAATTCCTTTTCTATAGATAAGAGGTAGCGTACAAGCTCTAATGGATTTAAAAGTGTTTTTACCTCAATAGCACAATTTAAGAAGTCCTCTTGTTCAAGATATCCTACTGGCCTAGTTTCGTACAGTTTTGATCTCTTTGTTATTTTGGTATGATGTGAATTGTTTATATGCTCTAATGCCCCATTAACATTTTTTTCTTTGTCCCCCATATTTCCACCTATACCAATATAGGAAGTATGCCAGCTTCTATCTACCTCTACAGCTGCATACTTAAGTGGTTTTCCAATAGGTGCCCAAGGTTTTTTGATTTTAACCACTACCCTTTGAACTAAATCGTAATTTAAAAGTATAAATTCCGCTAATTTTTCTGTAGCTTTCTCTATTAAATCGTAGCTTTCCTTTTTAAACTCTTCCTCCACTAATTGGCAAAGCTCACCGTAATGGACTGTCTTTGTTAAATCGTCAGTGGTTCCTGCTTCTCTTAAACTAAGGAAAAGCTCTAGTGAAATTAAAAACCGTTGTCCTAAGTTTTTTTCCTCTTGAAATACACCATGATGTGCGTAAACTTCTAAGTCTTTTATATAAATTTTGTCCATAGTACTATCTCCTTTGTATCTATCTTGTTTTCTTAAATTCTACATATAGCATCCGTCATAGCGCAAACTCTTTTATTTTCGAGTATATCATGCACTCTTATAAATTCACAACCCTTTATTATCCCAATAGCTGTGGTTGCAAGGGTCCCCTCTAGCCTTTCGCTTACTGGTAAATCCATTGCAAATCCTATCATAGATTTTCTTGAGGTTCCAAGCAGTACTGGATACCCTAAGCTATTTAACTTATCTAGGTTATTCATAGTTTTCAAATTATCCTCATAACTTTTTGCAAAACCAATGCCTGGGTCTAATATTATATTTTCTCTTTTCACTCCTGCCTTTATAGCAATTGCAATGCTTTCTTCTAAATCCGCCAATATATCTACCATTAAATTATTGTATTTTCTATTATCTCTATTATGCATTAAGCAGCAAGGCACATTATACTTAGCTGCAACTTCCGCAATATATGTGTCCTTCTTAAACCCCCATATATCATTAATCATATCAGCCCCTGCTTTTATAGCAAATTCTGCGACTTTACCTTTATATGTATCCACGGAAATAGGTACGTCTATTTCCCTCCTTAAAGCCTCTATAATAGGAACTACTCTTTTAATTTCTTCTTCTTCACTTACAGATTTATGTCCCGGCCTTGTAGATTCTCCCCCTATATCAATAATATCAACTCCATCAGCAACCATCCTTTTGGCATGCTTTATAGCTGTCCCAATATCATTAAATCTTCCGCCATCAGAAAAGGAATCCGGCGTAATATTCAAAATTCCCATTATGTACGTTCTTTTTCCTATTTCAAAGTCTCTGTTTCCTATTTTCATAAACTTCCTCCTACAACATTAAATAATTTTCTTAAAAAGCATTAAGTCTCGTTAACTTACAATTTTCAACTGAGTTTTTAGTATGATATCTTCAGGTTTTTCTTTTCCACTGGCCATTTGCAATCATTAGTAGCATTGCATTTAGCACAATTTCTTGAAAGCTTGTCAGACTTATATAATATATAGCTTAAACTATTTAACTTTTCGCTATTATTCCTATGATCTCGTATAGCCTCTAGAATATCATCTATTTCCTGCGTATCATAATTGCACTGCTGCAGTATATTACTCGCAATTTCCACACTAGCAATATTATGAGGCGTCATATTTTCATATTGTTCCCCTCGACCTATATCATGCAAAAGTGCAGCTGCATAAATCATATATTTGGGTATATTAAAATTGTTTTCTAAACTTATTATGTACATAATTCTTGCCACATCTAACAGGTGCTGCATATCATGCAAACAAAATCGTCTTTGTTTTTCTAAGTCTTCTATCTTCGTTAAATTATATTGAAAGCTATGATTTTCTATAATAAGATTAATTTTATGATTAATTAAATAATTATCTATGATTTCCACCTCTTTAGAGTAGTATAAAGGCGCCTTCAAACAAATAACAAATTAATCTGCTAGTCTATTTTTATATGCCTTATTCCATATTATTTTCTATATATCTATCATAATACCTTTTTATTTGAGATACAACCATACTTTCATTAAAAGTTTTATCTCCAATTTTATTTATCTTCATTATGCCCATAATACTATTAGTTATAAAAGCACCCTCTGCTTCCATTAATTGGCCATATGTAAACTCGCCTTCTTCGATTTTAAGTCCTATAGACGGTGAATTTTGTATAATAAATTCTCTTATAATACCAGGTAGTAGGCCACATTTAATCTTCGGTGTAAAAATAATTCCATCCTTCACAAAAAAAATATTGCTTATAGCCCCCTCACTTATAAATCCATCTGTATTTAAAAATAGTACTTCATTATAGCCTTTTTTCAGGATCTTATCACGCTCAATTATATTTTCTACGTAATTAAAGGATTTCACATAAGTTAAATTCGAATATGCATTTCGCCGTGTCTCACTTAATCCTAAGGAAAACCCTCGCTCATAGTCACTATATTTATATGGAATTTCTCTTTTAGTAATTATAGTGTTTTTCTCAGATACCATAATCTTCATCACGGAATTCTTACAACTAAGCTTTTCCACACCAGAATAAATTTCTGCTCCAGTAATCTTTTTATTTACACCAAGGGTGCTAAGTCCACTATTTAACCTTTGTATATGTTCCGAAAGAAATATTGGTTTTTCTTTAACTAATACAGTCTCAAATATTCCTCTTCCAAAGAAAAAACCACTATCTAAGGATATCTTGTCTTCACTTAAGTTACCATTTATAAGCATCATATATGCCTCCTTACTGGTGCCACGTGGGGTGGCACCACTCTACAATACTCTCATCAGGGCCTTTGCCTTATCTATGGTTTCATCATATTCACATTCTTCATTAGAATCCCAAGTAATGCCCCCACCTACACCAAAATATGCCCGTTCATCTTTTACTAAGATTGTTCGAATGATTATATTTAGATCTACATTTCCGTCAAACCCCAAATATCCTAGCGCTCCCGTATATATGTTTCTCCTCACTGGCTCTAATTCCTCAATAATTTCCATTGAGCGTATTTTAGGTGTTCCTGTTATGGAGCCTCCGGGGAAACAAGCTTTAATGCATTCTAGTGGACCTATACCCTCTTTTAGCTCACCTATTACTGTAGATACCAGATGAAATACTGTGCTATACTCCTCTAATTTAAAAAGTTCTGTTACATTAACTGAACCAGGCTTACAGACTTTACTTAAATCGTTTCGTTCTAAATCCACCACCATCAAAAGTTCTGACTTATCCTTTTCGCTGTTTATTAATATATTTTTATTTTTTAAGTCCTCTGATGCATCCATTCCTCTTGGCATGGTACCTTTTATAGGTCTAGTTTCTACCATTCTATTTCTAATTGACAGAAACCTTTCTGGCGAGGAGCATATTATATTAAAATCTTCAAAGTTCATAAAGGCAGCAAAGGGAGCTGGATTTATATGTCTTAAATCTTTATATATTTCATATGCACTTTTACGAGTCTTACAACTAAATCTTTGCGTTAAATTGGTAATATATATATCTCCACTTTTTATATAAGCTCTTACCTTTGATACAGTATGTATATATTTTTTCTTTTCAAAATTTGAAGTAAATTTATTCACTATGCTTCCTACTTTTCCATATACAATTTTATTGCCATTTTGTATCTGCCTTGCAATATCTTGGATACTATCCTTTTGTGATTTAAGTATTCCTAGTGCCGATATATAAACGTTTTTCTCAAGATTATCTAAAATTATAATGTTATCATAAAAATTATAGAAGCAATATGGTATATCTATATCTTGCTTTGCTAAATTAGGAAGTTCTTCAATTTCCCTAGCAAGGTCGTAGGAAAAATATCCTATACCACCTGCTACAAAGGGCAGGTCAGTATTATTTTCTATAGCGTATTCTTTTATGATTTTATTTAACTCTTCAAAGGTATCCCCTACATATTTCTCTTCTCCCTTATAGCATATACCCTCTTTACTCTTAAACTTTAAAAAACAGTTAACCCCTATAAACGAATATCTTCCTAAAGTTTCTTCGTCCCTAGCACTATCTAATAATACTGTATTTAAATCTTCTTTAAATATTGAATATATCTCAAACCCATCAAGCCTCGTGTGGAATTTTTCAATTAGCAGTTTCATTTTTTCTCCTTAGTTTTCAGCATTTTTTTTTGAATTCTAACTTCATTAATGAAATTTTTAAGAATTTCGTGTCCATATTCCGTAAGCTCTGCTTCAGGATGAAATTGCACCCCTTCAATTTGATAATGCTTATGTCTTATTCCCATTATAACTCCATCCTCAGTTTCACTAGTTATCTCCAGTACCTCTGGCAGTGATACTCTCTCTATTATTAAGGAATGATATCTTGTAGCCTTCATTGGGCTCACAATATTTTTAAACATATATTTTCCACTATGTACAATTTCAAATACTTTTCCATGGACTGGCTGCGCTCCTTGAATAATTTTTCCACCAAATACCTTACCAATAATCTGATGGCCTAAACATATTCCTAGAATAGGTATACTATCTTTAAATTTTTCTACTATTTCCATGCATTTCCCTGCATCTTCTGGGGACTTTGGACCTGGCGAAATAATTATGGCTTCTGGTTTAATTCTCTCAATATCCGAAAAGGTAATCTTATCATTTCTATAAATTAAAATTTCCTCACCTAACTCCTCAAAGTATCTAACTAGGTTGTATACAAATGAATCATAATTGTCTATCATTAAAAACATAAAGGATCTCCTTTTCTCTTATAATTACCTATTATAGCAAATATTTCGCATAAAATCATCAGGACTAACCTATTGAAAGTGCGTAAAATATTTTATAGTATCTTTGTATAACATCTATTAAATCGCAAATAATAATTATTATTTATTACAAACCCCTTTTAATATTCAGCAATATTAGTTAAAATGATATTAGATAGATAAAAATAAATAGAATATCATAATTATTTTTTAGTTACTTGACATTTTTTATGGTAAACTTTAAATTCGAGGTGATTTTATGTACAATAGAGGTGATTTCCATCTTCATACAAATGCTTCTGATGGAAAACTGAGTCCTAAGGAATTAATTTATACAGCTTCTACAAGAGGCTTAGATATTATTGCAATAACAGATCATGACACTACCTTAAATGTTGAAGAAGGAATTAGGGAAGGTATACGTGAAAATATAAGGGTAATACCTGGCATAGAGCTCTCTACTATTCATAATAAAGAAAGCATTCATATTTTAGGTTATTTTAAAGATGATAAATATAAAAATGGAGTTTTTCAAAATTACTTAAAGGATATGGAAAATTATAGAGCATTAAGAGCTGAAAAAATAGTAGAAAATCTAGATACATTTTTCAAAATCAAATTAGACTACAGAAAGATTTTAGATGATGCCAAAGGGGTAATAGCTAGACCACATATAGCTAAAGCTATAATGAATGCTGGCTACAAATATGATTGGAAATATATATTTGATAATTTGCTTTCAAACGATAGCCCTGCATACGTACAAACCAAGAAAATTTCAACAGCGGATGGTATCGCTATGTTAAAGAAAGTTAATGCATTAGTAGTGCTTGCACACCCTGTGCTAATTAAAAAATCTTCTATAGATGAAATGTTGGCTTTTGATTTTGATGGTATTGAAGCCGTCTACCCAATAAATACAAAAAAACAAAAATCCTTTCTAAAAGCAAAGGCTAAAGAGTACAATAAGTTTATTACTGCAGGCTCAGATTTCCACGGGATTACAACCTCAGATACCAGTCATGGTGTTATTGGCTCAGTTTTCCTAAGTCATAATGAGCTAGCTATATTTGTAAATGAATTGGATAAATAAAAGGGATGTTTTCACATCCCTTTTTTTATTTCCTTAAGAACGCTAAAAAAAGTATATATTACGTAAACTGCATTCGACCAAGCATTAGTAATTCTTAACTAATTTTAATGAAAGATGCGTTAAGAAAAGTAATTGTTTGAGCGCTAGCGAGTTATTACTTTTTAGTATCTTTCATTAAAATTTGTTTAGAATTACTTAGGCTTGGGAGTGCAGTTATAGTAATATATATAATTTTTTAAATCTCTATTAGGAATGCCTCGTAAGCTCTACAAGCTTCATAAATATCTGCTTTACTTGCAATTTCCCATGGTGCATGCATGTTATGAAGAGCAACTCCTGAATCAATAACCTGCATACCATACTCAGCTAATATATAAGCTATAGTACCACCGCCGCCTTGATCAACTTTGCCAAGCTCTGATGTTTGCCATGAAATTTTATGTTTAGCCATTATAGTTCTAAGCTCTGCAATAAATTCTGGGTTTGCATCGTTGCATCCACCTTTTCCACGAGCTCCAGTATACTTGTTTAAAACTATACCTTTACCAAAATATGCAGAATTACGTTTTTCCATAACTGAAGGAAAGTTTGGATCAAAAGCTGCACTTACATCAGAAGATAACATTTTTGAATTAGCTAATGCCCTTCTTACTTTTAAATCACTATATTCTCCCATTAAATTAACAATTTCAGCTACTGTGTTTTCAAAAAATCTAGATTGCATTCCTGTTGCACCAATACTACCTACTTCTTCTTTATCCACAAGTAAAACTATACAAGTTTTATCTGTTTCTTTTATCTTCATTAATGCCTCATAAGATGTATAAGCGCAAACCCTGTCATCATGTCCATAAGCCATAACCATACTACTATCCAGTCCATAACTTCTAGCACGCCCTGCAGGTACTACTTCCAGCTCTGAAGATACAAAATCTTCTTCATCTATATCATATTTATCATTTAAAAGTCTTAATACATTTAATTTAACTCTATTTTTAGCTTCCTTATCTTCTACTGGTATACTTCCCATGAACACATTTAAGTCTTCACCTTCAATACCCTTTGCCATAGTCTTTTGCATTTGGTCTGCAGATAAGTGAATTAGAAGATCTGATATTCCCACTACTGGTTCTTTTTCATCTTCTCCTATTACTACATTTACTACTGTTCCATCTTTCTTAACCACAACACCATGGATAGCTAAAGGGATAGTAACCCATTGATACTTCTTAACTCCACCATAATAATGTGTCTTAACCAATGCTAAATCAGAATCCTCATATAATGGATTTTGCTTTAAATCCAGTCTTGGTGAGTCTACATGAGCACCTAAAATCTTAAAACCCTTTTCAATTGGCTCAGAACCGATTAAAAATAACGCTAAAGTTTTCCCCATGCAGTTTGCATAAACCTTATCACCGGCTTTTAATGTAGCGCCTGCATTTATATAAGTATCAATATTTTTGTAACCATTTTTTTCAGCTAAAATAATAAATTCAGTTACGCACTCTCTTTCAGTTTTGCACTTTGACATAAAATCTATGTAACTATCAGATAATGCGAATACCTTTTCCAAATCACCTTTAGTGTATTTATCCCAAGCTAATTCATATTTTTTTTCTAAATCCTTAACATCAGACATGTTTACTTACCCCCTTGTATAACTATTTTTTGTACTTCCTATTCTACTAAATATTTTATTAAATTACAAACACCTAAACTGTCTTAAAAATGCCGTTTTTGCTACCATTGGTGCCAATTGAAGTGAATCTTTCAAATTTTAGAAATAATCAGTATCTTTATAGTATTTACTATATATTTTTGAATTTTTGCTATCTAAAAGTTGCATATTATTAGAATAATTTATTTTTTAATTTAATTATTATTACGAGCTGCTGTTACTTCCTCTATTCTCATATTTATGGTTTCAACAGGTGTTATCTTAGAATTTAAACTATACCTATAATTAGCTGCAGCAGCTTCAATGATAACTGCTATATTTCTACCCGGCCTAATTGGCAGCGTTATTTTTCTTAGCGGCACATTTAAAATTTCCATAAATTCATTATCTATACCAAGCCTATCATATTCTTCATTCTCGTTCCACAGAGTAAGAGAAATCAATATACTTATAGTCTTCGTATTTAGAACGGAACTCATACCATAAATCGCTGGGATATCTATTATCCCCATACCTCTCACTTCCAACATTCCTGAGGTTATGTATGGACAACTTCCTAGGAGTATACCATCAATTTCTTTAATGTCTACCGCGTCGTCTGCAATCAATCTATGACCCCTTTTAATTAATTCTAAGGCACATTCACTCTTACCTATACCACTTTCACCACTTAATAATATTCCTATTCCATAAACATCTACTAGCACTCCATGAAGTCTAGTTTCTGGTGCTAGCTTAGTGTCTAAGAAGCTCGTAAGCTTGCTAATAAATCTTGTAGAAATTAATTTGGTCCTTAAAACCCATCGACCATTTTCCTGTGCAGCCTTTAGAATTTCCTTATGAGGTTCCAACTGCCTAGTAAAGATAACACAAAGTGGTTGTAATTTAAAATATTTGTTAATTCGTTTCTTCCTCAGTTCTACCTCCATGCAATCTAGAAAACCCCATTCTGCCATGCCTATTAATTGAACCCTCTTATTATCAAAATACTGGTAAAAGCCTGCAATTTGAAGCCCTGGTCTATTAATATCAGTAACATTAATTAATTTACCTTTCTCTCCTTCTACTAAAACCTCTAACTTAAAATGCTCTATTAACTCCTCTATCGTAACAGCCATTAAAAACGCCTCATTTCTACTAATTTATATATTTATTGTTTAAATCCTTCGGTTCTACTTTCACAATTGTATCTAATTGCGCTTTAAAATTTCTTTTAACATTGTTAATATACTTTTGTCTTAGTTCTTGCTGCTCTACTTTTTCCTCCTCAGTAAGTCCATGCTCTTTGCTTTTCTTATAAAGGTAATTTATCCTATTAGTTAATTCATCTATACTCATAATATCACTCCTATACTATTTTTAACTTTTTTATTTTGCCAAAATATTTTATTGGTAAATAGTGAAAATGGAACATATTCTATTCTTATAATTATAGAACAAAAAATTTAAGACTTTTTTCGTCATTTACATATTATGTAAAGTAGCTTTTTTCAACACCTTCATGAGTTTATATGTTATATTTTACCATATTGTTCTTATATATTTTCAGAAATTATAGCCTATTTTGTAATTTTGTATGTTATATTGACTAAGAAAAAAACTAACATTCTTTGTATAATTTGGTATACTGTATTTAGTCCACAAAACCAAAATTATTAATAAGGGGTATAAATACATGAATAAGAGGTATAAAATCATGATTAATAGGCATAAACATATAATTAAAAAGTATAAATCTATAATCAAGAATTATAAATTTATGAATATAAAGTTACAACTTATAAGAAGAGAATTAGAATCATTAAGAATGCTACTACATTTTCTACTAAATTTCAAAAACCCAACAGATAAAATAGTTGTGTCTTGTAGTCAGCAATTAGACGAAGTAATTGTTAAATATGAAAAAGTTAAAGCCACTTGCAAAAAAGTGGCTTAGATATCCACTTATTACTGTAAACGAAAATTTAAATATCTAATTCAAATAAAATATCATCAATTTCTATATCTGCATCTTCACCATAAAAAACTACGGCAAATTCATTAAATTCATATGCATCTTGTGATATATCACAGCCAATAAACTCATACTCAATTTCCATTTGCTGCGCACATTCTTCCATAATATCTTCCACATTATCTGCAGCAATATCACTTAAATAAGGTAAAAAATATTCTTCATACCATTCCTCTTTATCCTGTTTAAAATCTCCTTCTTCATTTGCATAACATGTAGCCGCGTCCATTTCTACTTCATCATAATAATATTTAAATTTTAAAGCAATGGTGCCCTTTTTATATTTAATTTCAGCTATATCACTTAACTCATTTAAATTTAAAAAATTTATTATATATTGTTTATTCAAATAAATCCCCTCCATACTACATTGGTAAATTATTCATTACGGCTTTGTGCTTATTTAAATAATACTAGAGATAGCTATTTTTTTCTATAACAAATTGAAATAATAATAATTTTTTTATTTATATATTATATTCTTTACATTTGAAATACTTTTAATTCCCTATAAAAAAAGGAAAACTCCACTATTAAAGTAAAATTCCCCTTTTTTTGTTATTGGATTTCGTAAACCGTATTTTTCTAATAGATCTCTAGTTTAAAAGCTGTAAATATGCTTCCACAAATTTGTCAGCCAACTCATATTCTTTGATATCTGGAACAAAATTAAATCTTAATCCTTCTTCTAATACTTTAAATTTTAAAGACTTAAGCCTTTGTGTAAGCATGGCAACTCCTTCTCCACTCCATCCATATGATCCAAAAGCTGCTGCAGTCTTTCCTCTATTGGTTATTGCACACACAAGAGATAAAACGTCCCAAGCAGGTTTTACAGCATCTTGATTAATAGTGGGAGAACCTATCATAATACCACTGGCTTTTTCAATTAATTCCACAATATCGCTTAAATTCATAGATGTAATTTCATGAGCCTCAGCTTTTATGCCATTTTCGTTGATTTTCTCAGCTAAATATTTTCCAATTTTTTCAGTATTACCATAAGCTGAAACATAAAAAATTTGAACATTTTTTTCTTTTATTTCGTAAGTTTTAGCCCATTCTCTATAAAGGTCTACATACATTTTAGCGTCATCTATATGTATAGGCCCATGACTTGGTGCTATTATATCTAATTCTAAATCTTTAATTTTATCCAGTCCCATATTTACAAATTTTTTGAAAGGTCCCATTATAACATCAAAATAATATTTCATTTCATCAAAATAGTCGCCTGAGCAGCTATCCGTTATGCAATTAATTGGTGAATAGTGGCATCCCATTACATCACAAGTAAACAATACTTTTTCTTCCTTAACATATGTAAATATTGTATCAGGCCAATGCAAATTTGGTGCGGAAATAAATTGTAAGGTGTTTTTACCTAAGCATATCTCTTCCACAGCCAAATCACTATTAAACTCCTTATTAGTAATTTCTTTTAAATAATTTATGGCAGCTCTTGAACCAAGAACAATAGCCTCTGGATAAACTTCTAAGAACTTAGCTAATGAGCCACTATGGTCGAGTTCTGTATGTTGAACAATTATGTAATCAACTTTTCTTTCTCCAATAACACCTTTTATTTTACCTAAAAACTCTTCAAAATAACCATCTTTAACACAATCTATTATAGCAACCTTTTCGTCATCAATTAAATATGAATTATAAGTCGTTCCTTTCTTTGTTTCCATTATAATATCAAATACCCTAAGTTCAGGGTTGTTTACACCAATCCAATAAATATTATCTTTCAACTTTGTTGTTTCCATTCTCAAAATCCTCCCTTTAGTTCTTTTGTAAAATATTTTTTATTAAGTTTATCTCTATTTCAAATTTATATACAAATTTATATAATTTTAATTGTTTTATACATAATACATTATATTTTATCACATTTATTAAAGCTGTTCAACTAACAATAATTATTATAAAATAAATTAGGACAATCTCTTGAATCATTGGAGAATCTCGCTTGCGAATCTTGGGGAATCATTGGGGACGGTTAACAATTATTTATCCTTTATTTAGGCACAAGGTCTTCTGTAAACTGGTATCTTTTAGTCACAAATATATCTTTCAAAAATGCCTTCATACATGTAATATTATACAACTTACTTTTATTTTCTTTTTTTGCAGTAATATTTTTTTACTCTAAAATGCTTGTCCACTTTTATTAATTTAAATATTGATATTCAGATCTCTATTTTTTTATTTCTTAAAACAAATTAATATGCTTAATTTAAGAAAAACATCTCAAATAAATTTTTAGTTACTGTTTTAAAATTGACTCATATGCCTAATATTAAAAATATTAATAAACTACAAGTAACCGATTTATTACTAAGTATAGGATTTAATAAATTCTCCAATAATATTTTCATACTTTTCGTCAGTTCCAATTAATTCAATACCAATGTTACTTAATTTTGATAATCTAGCCTGTGAAATGTTCCCCAGGGCTCTTGATATCTCACTGAATTTAAAATTGCAAAGACTCCGCATTAAAATAACTGTTAGAGCTTTTGCACGTACAAGTTTTCTACTGTACTTAATGTTAAGATGAAACTTAGATATATTCATCTTTGATGCTATAAATTCCATCACATCTTCATAAGAAAAATTTCTTACAAGTATCTTCCTTCCACTTCTATATTCTGTTTTTTCATCTTGGAATTCAAATTCTTCACTCAATTTTTCATCGTTACATCCAAACACATGACTATAGTAGCTTTTCCTAGCGGTACTAATGTCATTTCCAAAAAAGTCCAATACAAATCCATAATCAACTATATTGAAGTGGTCCCGTCTTTTCCCAATATATATTCCCAAGCTAGAAAAAGCATATTTTTCAGGACAATCTTTAAATTCACTTATATCTGTAGGATTATTATGTATATACAATGATACAGTCTTTAAATATTTGTCATTATCAACTATTTTGCTCTTGAATCTATCTTTAAAAAGATGGCCTTCTCTTTCATATTTTTTATTAAAGTACATCGCATAAGAAAAATTAATTCCGTGCATGACTTTTGATATGTCTGCTCCATTAGCATCAACCAATAAATGTGCATGGTTATCCATAAGACAGTACCCATAAATTTTAACGTTATAGAGCTTTTTATACTTCTTCACAAGTAATAAATACTTTTCTTTATCTTCAGGATCCCTATATAAATCTACCTCGCTGATACTTTTACACATAATATGAAATATAGCGTCAGCTGCTTTTAATCTTGCCTTTCTTGCCATAAAAAAACACCCCTACTCATAAGCTTTTACTTAGATTATTGCCTATGGGTAGAGATGATATTCATATTCTTAATCTATAGTTTAAATAATTGTTAACCGTCCCCAATGACCCAATGATTCCTGATTCCCAATGATCCACCGGTTATTTTAGTCTAATAAAGTTGAAAGCTTCCCCTTATAAAAAATATACTCCATATGTAAAGCTCTTGTAAGAACTACATATAATATTCTCTTGTCTAACTCATTATCTCCATAATTTTCTTCGTCACAATTGTATACAATACTACAATCGAATTCTAAGCCCTTAGTCATATATGAGGGTATAATTATTCTTTCCGACTGAAACTTCTTATCTGTATTTTTTATTAACTCCCAATCATCTTTACTATACTTTTTAAGTTGTGCTTTTATATATTTACACTCACTAAATGTTTTTCCAATAACTGCTATGCTTTTCTTTCCACTTTTCTTTATTTTTTTTACTATTTCATCTAATTTTTCAGCAAAATCCTTTTCTAAGGTATATGCAATTAACTCTGGTTTTTCACCGTGTCTTAGTACAGGACTCGCTGGCGTTATATAATTTTGTTGCTTTTGAAGTACTTTATTTGCAACGTTTATTATTTCTATTGTTGATCTATAGCTTTGCGTAAGTGGAATATAATTTGCTTGTCCCTTGAAAACCTCACTGATAAGCTTTTGCCAACTCTCGATACCCTTATAATAATAAATCCCCTGTCCAATATCACCTACAATTGTAAAAGAATCATTAAGTGCAATGTTTTTAAGCATCAATAATTGAAAATTACTATAATCCTGAGCTTCATCTATGACGATATGGGAAAAGTTAAATTTCTCTAAGCCCTCAATTTTAAGCTTTAAATAAAGTAAAGCGGCTAAATCATCACTATCGATAATCTTATCATTCATATTAACGATACTCTCGGCTTTAATAAAGGCATATAGTTTTGTTGATATCTTTCCTTCAGTAAGTTCATTAAAGACTTCTTCATCCGCAAGTAAATTAAAATATAAGTCAATTACACTTTTTTGTGACCATTTTTTAAAATACTCATCCATGACTTTTTTAGCATTAGCTTTAAAATGTTTTTTTCCTCATCTCTTTTATCATAAAGTTCAATAATTTTCTTTCTCTTAGAAATTTCATCTTTAATCTCTCTTTTTACTCTTTGGATGGATTTATCATAGGTAGAATCTACTTTTTCCATAATTTCTGGAATTATATTCTTTAATTTTAAATTGAAATATCTTCTAATTTCTTCTTTTCTCTTGTTTAATGGCAGGTTTAGTAAGTCTTTAGAGTATAATCTTTTTATTTCATTTGAATTAAATAGTATATGTTCCGAAACTATAATATCCTCCACTTGGATATCTTTATTTTCTATATATTTTAAGTATCTATCTATAATGCTTTTAAATGTCATGCTTCCTTTAAATTTGCTACTAGTGGTTATAAATTTCACTTTGTCATTATCCGTTTCTTCCATAACTGAAGAAAACTTCATATCCTTTGTATTGATTTTACCACCATAAATTAATATGTTGCAGGCGATATCTTCAAAGGTGCTTTGCACAACCCCACTTACACCAAGACTAGGTAGTATATCTGAAATATAATCCAGAAACAGCTTATTAGGTGCTACAACTAATATTTCTTGGGTTTCTAAATTTTCACTATATTTGTACATGAGATATGCTAGCCTATGTAGAGCCACTGTTGTTTTCCCTGAACCTGCAGAGCCTTGTATTATCATTACTGTATTCTTACTGGCCCTTATAATTTCATTCTGTTCCTTTTGAATAGTAGCTACTACATCTTTAAGCTTACTTCCTATGCTTTGTTCTAAATTTATCTTTAAGAATTCATCTACTAATGCATTTTCCTCAGTTTCGTCATTTGAAGATCTTAAGATTATATCATTAATACCTTCATCAAAAGCATTTTCTAACTTTTCATCCTTAATAAGAAATTTGCGTTTTAGCGACAGCTCACCTTCTACAAAACCTATAGGTGCCTTGTAATTAACTTCCCCTTGTTGCCCACTATAATATAATTCTGCAATTGGTGCTCTCCAATCAATTACCTTTTCCTCTCCCTGACTCCTATCATTTAAACCAAATTTACCTATATAATAACTTTCCGTGTCTCTTCTGCTCTCTCTAAAATCAATTCTTGCAAAATACGGTTTGTGAGCTACCTGCGTGTACTTTTGTAAATTCCTATTTGCAAACTCATATACCTGCTCAGCTAGAGCTAACTCTTCACTATAGGTACCACCTGAACTCTTCTTTAACATAGATACTTTTTTTTCTAACTCTTCTTCTTTTTCCACAGCTAGATTAATTTGCACATTCAACCAGTCTATAGTTTCCTTTAGGTTCTTATTTTCAAATTCCATTTCCTTCTTATTTATTGCCATTGACACAACTCCCCACTATAAGACATCTCGAAAAAATAAGCAATTCTTTAATAATAAAAATACTACATCATATACTTTAATACCATGAACTTTAAGGAGGTATTTATGAATATTTTAATAACTGGTGCAAAGGGTAATATTGGAACATATCTTTGTAATGTCTTGTCAACATCACATACTATATATGGACTAGGTAAAACTGAGCTTAACATAATGGATAAAATATCTACTGAGAAGGCTCTAAGTGAATTAAATCCGGATGTTGTAATTCATACTGCATCTATAACAAATAAATACATTTGTGAGTACAATGATACTTTAGCCTATGGTGTAAATACCCTAGGAACTTTAAATATTGCTAACTGTTGTAATTTTCTTAATATACCAATATTATACCTATCTAGCACAGATGTATACGGTGATATTAAATCTTCCCCATATAGTGAAATTGATGAATGTACTCCAATAAACGCCTTTAGCAAGAGTAAACTCGGGGCAGAAGAATTAATCCAAACTATTTGCACCAAATATTTTATTCTTCGCAGCTCAAATATATTTGGTGGCAATGATTGTTTTGTTAGAAAGCTACTAAAAGGTAAGCATACTGCAATATATCTGTTTTCAAATCCCACTCTTTCCATAACTTATATTGAAGATTTAACTGCAGTTATTCTGAGGCTTCTAGCTACTGATAAATATGGAGTATATAACTATACAAATGAAGGTTGTTTATCAAAATCAGAACTAATAAATAGTATAATAGAATTGGGTAACCTTAATATTCCTTTGATTGTAAATTCAGATAATCTTTTATCAAATATCATCAAAGAACCTAAGTACACCTGTGTGAATAGTTCTCACATAAAAAGCTCCCTTGATATTGAAATTCCACCTTGGAATGTTAGACTGAAAGATTATATTAATAAGGAAATTTAAAATAGGCTAGACTAATTTAATGACTTGTAATTTTCCGCCGTACCTATACATTTTAAATGTTAAAATTTCATATTGCATTGACATTTAGGCACTTTCAGAATAGAATATCAGTATAGTATACCCACTATGGGTATGGAGGTGTTTTTATGTTAACTATGGACGATAAAGCAATTAATTCTATAAGAAAATCAAATTCGGTTTTAGTGGCTAAGGCTGTAATAAATTCTTGTGGTTGAGGAGGCACACCTACAAGAAGTCTCTGGATTGAGGCTCAGAAAAATTTTTCTCCTTCAGAACAATTTATTTTAATGGAATATGAGGGTGTGAAGGTATACCTTCATAAAAGTCTTATCCTAAATAAAGATATACATGTTTATCAGAAATTAAAAATCCCATTTTTCGGCTCCATATATGGAATCAAAGGCGTCAGATTATAAGATTCTGTGAGACTTCCAAGCCAATATTGGATGATTGATATTTATTGGGTATAAGTGTGGAGGTTTTTTAATGTTAACTATAGACCATAAAGCAATTATTGCTATTAGACAAGATAATTCAGTTTTAGTGATTAAGCCTTCATTAAGTACTTCTTCTTCTTGTTGTTCAGGAGGTACTTCTACAAGAACCCTCGTGGTTAAGACTCAGAAGAACTTTTCTCCTTCTGAACAATTTATTTTAATGGAATATGAGGGTGTTAAGGTATACCTTTATAAAAAGCTTATCCTAAGCAAAGATATATATGTATATCAGAAATTTAAAATCCCATTTTTCGGCTCCATATTGGGAGTCAAGGGTGTTAGATTATAAACTATCATATAGTAGTTTTTCTTGGATTATGCCATAACGAAAAGTATATATCGCTAGAAATGCGCTCACTTCGCCAAGCAATTCTAGCGATATATACTTTTGTTAGCATAATCCAAGAAAAATATTTTAGTATTAGCTATTAACTAAATTCTTCATGCTCAAATCTAAAACTCTAAAAGAGTGCGTCAATGCTCCTACAGAAATATAGTCAACGCCACTTCCAGCTACATCCAAAATATTATCTAAAGTTACATTTCCCGATGCCTCAACTAGTGCTTTTTTATTAATTACCTCTACGGCTTTTTTCATAGTAAGAGCATCCATATTGTCTAGCATTATGATATCAACGCCAACTTCTAAAGCCTCATTAATTTGTTCCAAGGTTTCAACTTCAACTTCTATTTTTTTAACAAAGGAGACATTCTGGCGAATAATATTAACTGCTGCCGTTATTCCCCCAGCCGCACTTATATGATTTTCTTTTATTAATACACTGTCAGATAGATTATATCTATGGTTATAGCCTCCACCAATTTTTACAGCATATTTTTCAAATATTCTCATGTTAGGTGTGGTTTTTCTTGTATCTAAAATCTTCACTTCACTTCCAGCTAATTTTTCTACATAAGTTTTAGTTAATGTGGCAATTCCACTCATTCTTTGAAGAAAGTTTAATGCAGTTCTTTCCCCTGTTAATATGTGCTTTGTTTTTCCACATAACCTTGCAATGCACAGGCCTTCAAACACTTCATCCCCATCTTTTTTAAAAAACTCTATATTAACCCCTCCAAGTATTTTAAAAACCCTCTCAAATACAGGAAGTCCAGCTATTACTCCATCTTCTTTAGCAATTAAATCTACGCTACAATTAGATTCTTCCCCTATAATATATTCCGTTGTAATATCGTTTTGAGGTACATCTTCTTTTATTGCCTCTATAATAAGATTATCAATAATTAACCAGTTCATGCCTTATACCCTCTCCCATTTTCTTGAATTTATCTATAACTATAGTTTTATTGATTTCACTATACTCTCTAATCCCCTTTTTCCCATTTATATCTTCAGGGTTTAGAAAAATATTCCTATCAATGTACTTATTTATAAGCTCTGAAGCTCTTCTAGAAAAAACTAGGGCCTCCAATAATGAATTACTTGCTAGCCTATTTTCTCCATGTACTCCCGTGCAGCTCACCTCACCACAGGCAAATAAATTATCCATTGATGTTCTAGAATGTAAGTCAACAGTAATTCCTCCCATGTGATAGTGTTGTACTGGAGTTACTGGAATTTTATTTTTTGTAATATCTATACCCTTTTGCAAACAGTGGTTGTAAATGCCTGGAAATCTATTAGTTATATAATCCTTGCCTTTAAATGAAATATCTAAAAATACAAAAGGCAGACTACTCTTTTTTTCTTCTACATAAATTGCCTTAGAAACTACATCTCTTGGCAGCAGTTCATCTACAAACCTTTTTCCCGATTCATTTAAAAGTTTTGCACCTTCGCCTCTTAGTGATTCCGATATCAGGAATTTTTCACAATTCTCCTTATCATCGTACAGTGCAGTTGGGTGAAATTGAACATAGTCTAAATTAGAAGTTTTAATGTTATGTCGCAAGGCGATAGCTATGCCATCCCCCGTTAAGCTTCTTCTATTAGTTGAATTCTTGAAGAGACCTCCAATACCACCTGTTGCTAAAACAGTTGCCTTAGAATAGATATTTATTCTCTTTTGACCTTTAGTTGCTATGCCACCACAACAGATATTATTTCTAGTAATAATATCAACCAAGGTTGTGTTTTCTAATATACTCACATTTTTTTTATTTTTAAGTGCTTCCAACAAAGATAAAAAAAGCTCTTTTCCAGTTTCATCCTTGCTGTGGACAATTCTGCTTATGCTATGTGCACCTTCCTTTGTATATTTAACTCCATCCTTTTCCCTATCAAAGCTTACTCCAAAATCTATTACTTTATTTATATTATCTATAGATTCATATACTAAAGTCTGTACTGCTTTTATAGAGTTTTTATACTTTCCTGCTTTTAGTGTATCTTGTATAAACAAATCGTAATCACTTTCATCTCTAGCTACTGAAATACCACCTTGAGCTAAAAAGGTATTGCATTTATTTACTACATCTTTAGTTATTAGAAGTATATTTAAGTCTTCTCTTAAGTTTAATGCGGCATATAAGCCTGCTGCACCAGTTCCAACTATAAGCACATCTACAAAAATATCCATATAATCACCTTGCCATTTCGTGCATTGCATTTAGACATTTCTCTGCTGCTCTTCTTACATCTTCATCTAAGGTTATTTCATATTGCTTGCTAAAAAGACTGTTATAAACATCCTCTAAGGTAGTTTTCTTCATGCTTTTACATATCATGGCTGTTTTTGGTGTTATAAATTTCTTATTAGGATTTTTATTTTTTAACTCATAAAGAATACCTTCCTCTGTTACAATCATAAACTTTTCGCAATCATCTTCAGTCGCAAATTTAATAATATCTCCAGTACTTCCTACAAAGTCAGCTAGTTTTCTAATTTCTCTATTACATTCAGGGTGAACTAAAATTTTTATATCACTATTCCCATTTTTAACTTCAATAAGCTCTTCTGCGTTTACAAATTCATGGACACAGCAAAAACCATTCCATAAAATCATGTCCACACCCTTAGCTTTTTCATTTATATATTCGCCTAGATTTTTATCTGGTATAAAAATTATCTCCTCTTTATCTAAGTTATTAATTATTTTTAATGCATTGGAAGAAGTACAACATATGTCACTTTCTGCTTTAACTTCTGCCGTGGAATTTATATAACATATAACCTTCGCCTTTGGATGCTCCTTTTTAAGTTCCCTAACATCTTGTCCATTAATCATATCTGCCATAGTGCATCCTGCCTCTATATTGGGAAGAAGCACTGTTTTTTCTGGTGAAAGTATTTTTGCACTCTCAGCCATAAATTTAACCCCACAAAATACTATAGTATTCTCATTACATTCTTTTCCTATTTTACTAAGATAATAAGAATCTCCTACAAAATCGGCTATCTCTTGAATATCATCATTCTCATAATAATGTGCTAGAATCAAAGCATTTTTTTCTACTTTCAATTGTCGAATCTTTTCTTTTAACTCTTGCATTTATTTATACCTCTCTCTTTATATATGTGTATACAAGTGTATATACACCTGCATTATATACTATAATAGCATTTGTATACTTATATATCAATATGCTCAGAAAAAAAAGCATACCTTATGATATTGAAATCACCCAGCATGCTCTTCTAACAGTATTCATTTTTAACAGTATATATTTTTTTAGGGACATTATAAATGTTCAACATGTACGCTGCTAAACAATTAACAACTGGTTAGTGCCTATTAGTAATACAGAAGGGTTGGCAGAAGAGTTTATTCTTAGATTATGCTAACAAAAGTATATATTGCGCAGAATGCGTATGAACAAGCCTTAGTAATTCTTAACTAATTTTAGTGAAAGATACGTTAAGAAAAATGCATGTTTGAGCGATTTAGCGAGTTTGCATTTTTTAGTATCTTTCACTAAAATTAGTTTAGAATTACTTGGCGAAGTGAGCGCATTCCAGCAATATATACTTTTCGTTATAGCATAATCTAAGAATAATTACTCTTCTTCCTCTTCAGCTAGCTCGTACATTTGCTCTGCTCTAGACATATATAGTATTCCATCTAAATGATCAATCTCATGGCAGAAGGCTCTTGCTAGTAACCCTTCCGCTTTATGAGTTACTGGTTTTCCTTTAATATTAATTCCTTCCACTGTAACATTCGTAGGTCTAAAGACTTCACCTTCATGTCCTAAATAACTTAAGCAGCCCTCATAATCCTTTTCATTTCCAGATTGCGCTGTTATTTTAGGATTTATAATTATTATTGGTTCTTCCTTTTCATCTCCTAAATCAATTAAGATAACTCTTTTTAAAACACCTATTTGAGGAGCTGCAAGACCTATTCCAGTACCCTCGTAAAGAGTATCCATCATATCATCGATTAAGTCTAATATTTCCCCATTTACTTTTAAAACCTTTGCGCATTCTGTATTAAGACGCTTGTCTCCATATTGTAAAATCTTTCTAACTGCCATAACCATTCTCCTTTAACTTATATTAATTGCTTTCAATCGCAATAAAATTTAGTTTCTTATAGTACATATTCTATTATAAATAGCAGTATACATCAACTTAATTTTATAAAAAAAAATTAAGGTGTCATAAAAAACACCTTAATTCTATCTATTTATGTGGTAATTTTCTTAGCATCTGCTATTGCCTGAGCTTTTTCCATCATGTTTTTAACTTTCATAAGTCTAGTTAAAGCACCTCTTTCATTTTCACCAAGCTTCATTCTTATATACTTTATGGTTTCTTGAAGCTGAGGGATGATCATGTATTCAAGGGCATTAACTCTTCTTCTAGTTTTTTCAATCTCGTCCGCCATGAGCTGACAAGATTTTTCTACTTCTGCAAGTTCTAAAAGCTTTGGTAAAATTAGATATAGCTTTTCTATAGCTCCATCAAGCTCTGCTGAAGTGCTAGCAAATCCATATGGATATATACTTCCGGCATCTTCTTCTAATTTTCTTTTAAACTCCATTACTGGAACATTAACACCCATAAGATTTTTTGTGTCAACTTTTACAGAAATATTTTCTTTCGGATAAGCAATAGCTTCCTCTAGAAATTCTGAAGACATTAATGCACTTGCCATAACAAAATCCTTAAAAGAGTTTTGTAGTTCTTCTTCAACGCTCTTTCTGAGTTCATTATTATGTTTTATAAGGTCAATAAATCTTCTCATAAGTTCATCTTGTTTATCTTTTAATAATTTATGTCCACGAGCTGCTGTAGCTAACCTTTTTTTAAGCTTAGTAAGCTCCATTCTAGTTGGATTAACACTTAACCTTGCCATGTTTACTCACCCTCTTTTTTAGGTAAGTACTTCTCAAGATATTCATCTCTAATTCTCTTAAGTTCAGTTCTTGGTAGTATAGATAGGAGCTCCCATCCTAGATTTATTGTTTCATCAATAGTTCTATTAGTTTCAAAGCCTTGAGCTATATACTGTTTTTCAAAAGCATCAGCGAATTTTGCATAGGCTTTGTCTGCATCAGATAATGCTGACTCTCCTAAAATAACTGCTAGTTCCTTTGCTTGCTTACCTTGAGCATATGCAGCAAATAATTGGTTCATTGTATCAGCATGATCTTCTCTTGTTTTATTTTTACCTATTCCCTTATCTTTAAGTCTTGATAATGAAGGTAGAACATCTATTGGAGGCATAACACCTTTTTTATAAAGTTCTCTACTTAAAATAATCTGCCCTTCAGTTATGTATCCTGTCAGATCTGGAATCGGATGAGTTATATCATCTTCAGGCATTGTAAGAATAGGAATTTGAGTTATTGAACCTTCAAGTCCTTTAATTCTACCCGCTCTTTCATAAAGCGTTGAAAGGTCAGTATAAAGATATCCTGGATATCCTCGTCTACCTGGAACTTCCTTTCTTGCAGCTGAAACTTCACGTAGAGCCTCACAGTAATTTGTAATATCAGTCATAATTACAAGAACATGATATCCTCTTTCATATGCAAGGTACTCAGCTGTAGTTAGAGCCATTCTAGGTGTAGCTATTCTCTCAATAGCTGGATCATTTGCAAGATTCATAAATAATACAGTTCTGTCTATTGCACCAGTACTAGTAAAGTCATCTACGAAGAATTGTGCTTCTTCAAAAGTTATTCCTATGGCTGCAAATACAACAACAAATTTCGAATCTGAATTTAATACTTTCGCTTGTCTTGCTATTTGAGCCGCAAGTTGCGCATGAGGAAGCCCAGCTCCAGAAAACACTGGTAATTTTTGTCCTCTAACTAGTGTATTAAGTCCATCTATAGCAGAAATACCTGTTTGAATAAACTCTGACGGATAGTCTCTAGCTACAGGGTTTAGTGCTTCTCCATTTATGTCTAATTTCTTTTCAGGAATAATTTTAGGTCCGCCATCTTTAGGCCTACCAAGTCCATCAAAAACTCTTCCAAGCATATCTTCTGATACTCCAAGTTCCAGTGGTTTACCTAAAAATTTAGCCTTACTACCTTTTAAGTTAATTCCTGCAGAACTTTCAAATAACTGAACCATTGCTTTATCTTCATTTATTTCAAGTACTTTTCCACGACGAATGTCACCGTTTTGTAATTCTATTTCAACTAGTTCATCATATCTAACTCCTTGAACTTTCTCTACAACCATAAGGGGTCCTACAACTTCTGATATGGTTCTGTATTCTTTAAGCACTAATAACCCCTCCTTCCGTTATTAATTTTTCTACTTCCTTAGTTAAGTCTGTATTTATATCATCAATTTTTGACATTTCAGTTTCAGGAATATATTTTGCTCTTGCTATTTTATCTCTTACTTCCATTTGTAATATTTTACTGAAATAAACCCCTGCAGCCAAAGCCTTTTCTGCTTCAACGTGGAATGCTAAAACTAACCTTAACATTTTATGTTGTTTATCCAAGGATGAATAAGTATCAACCTCATGGAAAGCATTTTGTTGCAGATAATCTTCTCTAATTGACTTTGCAACCTCGAGTTTCAATCTATCTTTTTCAGAAAGCGCATCTACACCTACAAGTCTTACTATTTCGTCAAGCTTTGCTTCCTCTTGCAGAATAGTCATAGCTTTCATTCTAAGTTCAACCCAATCCTCTGCAACATTATTATCTGTCCACTTACCTATTTTATCTAAATAAAGTGAATAAGAATCTAACCAATTTATTGCTGGGAAATGTCTTCTATAAGCAAGTTGAGCGTCTAGCCCCCAGAATACTTTAACTATTCTTAGCGTTGCTTGAGTAACTGGCTCTGATAAATCTCCACCTGGTGGGGATACTGCACCAATAACCGTAAGTGCTCCTACTCGCTCGTTATCTCCAAGGCAAACTACCTTTCCTGATCTTTCATAAAAATCCGCTACACGTGAACCTAAATATGCTGGATAACCCTCGTCCCCTGGCATTTCTTCAAGTCTTCCGGACATTTCACGAAGTGCTTCTGCCCAACGTGACGTAGAATCCGCCATTACTGCTACTGAGAATCCCATATCTCTATAGTACTCTGCAATAGTTATTCCTGTATAAACTGAAGCTTCTCTAGCTGCTACTGGCATATTAGAGGTATTTGCAATGAGAACTGTTCTTTTCATTAGTGATTCACCAGTTTTAGGATCTTTAAGTTCTGGAAACTCATTCAAAACATCTGTCATTTCGTTTCCACGTTCACCGCAACCAATATAAACAATTATTTCTGCATCTGACCATTTTGCTAATTGATGCTGAACTACAGTTTTACCACTTCCGAAAGGACCTGGAACACAAGCGGTACCGCCTTTAGTTACTGGAAAAAAAGTATCTATTACTCTTTGACCTGTAACTAGTGGCTCTATTGGATTTAATTTACTTGCATAGGGTCTTCCACGTCTTACTGGCCATTTTTGCATTAGTGTAATCCTTTTAATGCCGTCTGTAGTTTGTACTTCTGCTATTAATTCCTCTACAGTAAACTCTCCTTCATTTATAGAAGTAATAGTTCCAGAAATTCCGTTAGGTATCATTATTGTTTGAGTGATAACACTAGTTTCCACCACGCTGCCAATAGCAAAACCAGCTGAAACTTCATCTCCAACTTTAGCTGTAGGAACAAAATTCCATTTTCTAGTTCTGTCTAAAGGTGAAACATTTACACCCTTTGTTAAGAAATTTCCAGCTATGGCTCTTATTGCTTCAAGGGGCCTTTGAATTCCGTCAAACATTGATTCCATAAGCCCTGGTCCAAGTTCTACACTTAGTGGTTCACCAGTAGACTCTACTGGATCTCCGGGTCCTAGGCCTGAGGTTTCTTCGTATACTTGAATTGAGGCTCTATCACCCCTCATCTCGATAATTTCGCCAATAAGACCCTTTTCTCCAACCTTAACTACGTCATATATATTAGCTTCATCCATGTCTTTTGCAACAACTAATGGACCTGAAACTTTCACAATTTTACCAATTTTCAAGTTATCTCCCTACCTTTCTATAAAATATTTACGCCCACTGCTTTTTCCACATTATCGCGAATTCTTTGCATTCCTATATTTAGTGAGCCTTGATTACTTGGTATTAATATAACGGCAGGAAGCATTTGTGCATTATATCTTTTAATAGTTTCATCCAAATGCTGAGCTATTTGCTCTGTAACAAATATAACTGCATAATTATCTAATGCCATTTTATCTATAATTTTTCTAGCTTCTTCAACTTCAATAACAGGATATACGTCAATTCCAAGAGCTTTAAAAGCAAGGATCGAATCTTTATCTCCAACTACTCCTACTTTATGCATAAACCTCACGCACCCTTTCTCTTATAACAGCCGTTTCAACCTTATTTAATTTTCCAACCATAATTATTCTTATTACTTTTATTTCTGTTTCCTTTGCTGCGATATAAGCAAATACTGGCTCAGGTCCAAAAGTTACATATTTAGCATTTTTCAAATCTTTCATAATATAATTTTCTGAAAACTTTTCAAGAAGAGAAAGTTTACCAGTTTTAATATATTCCTCTAGTCCTAGCCTTACAACTTCCCCATATTTTGATGCTGCAAATTTAGCTGCCATGTTTTCAATAGGCTCATTAAAGGCTTTTATTAAAATATCCACAGCTATATCTCCACCGAGAAGGATAACTTCTTTTAAAAATTTTATATCTTTTTCTTGCTTCTTTAATCTAATAACTGACTTTATATTAGAAAAATCTATACTTCTAACAACATAATTAATTATAAAATTATTTTTTGTATCTTTTGCCCTAGCTAACATGTCTATATACATATATTGATCTAAAATAATATCTATTTTTTGAGGATCTTTAAGTTCCTGGTAGACTTCTTCGGACTTATTTATAGCTTCTCTCATACTAGGGTTTAATTCCCTATAATCTTCTGTTATCATGTAGATTTTTAATTTTTCTATATCTACTGTGCCTACAGGAATTAACATATGAGAAAGGTCCTTGTCTAAAGCCTTGCCTTTCAGTATTACCTTAATATTATGATAATCATATTTCAAACTCATAATATCTACTATAGCAGGATCTGGAGAAACACTATACATAAGTGAATATACTCTATTTAACTCCTCTTTAAGTAATAAATTGTAGTCCTCTGGTCTTTTTACAATTCCCATCAAAGTTGCATATTCAGTTTCCTGCAAGATCTTAAGCACTTCTTCCGCGGAGGTACTATCAATCATTCTATCAATCTTTACTTTACTCAGGAGTCTTGTTTCTAATACTCTTAGCCTAGCCACAGCTTGTGTAAAATTCATATTATCCATATATGGCTATCCTCCTTGTTTTGCTTTTCGGAAGAGAACAGTTTCAATAGTTCTCTTCCTTAAATTTAATTGAATAGTTCTTTAACTATTTCTGATTCAAGCTCATCTCTTAAGGAATTAACTAGACTTTCAAAAGTATTGTTAATCTCTATACCATTTTTAATTACTATAAATCCACTCTTTATGCCTCGGACCTCAGAGCTTACATTAATTTCACCTAATTTCCCTAAAGCTATCAGTGCTATGTTTACTTCGGATAAATATGCCTCTGTTACAAGGTTTGTATATTTCCCAGGAAGTATTATTTCTTCATCTCCAACTATTGGCATTGATAAAAGATATTTTTTTACAAGTTCTAAATATTCTTCATCCTTTATGGATACTAGCTTTTCTAGTGCTTCTACAAATACCTTATCAATCATTTTTTGCTTAGCCACAATGTTTTCATTTCTTACAGCTAACTGAGCGTTAGATACAATTCTCTGCTTAACTGTAATAGCTTCAATTTTACTTTTTTCTAGCATTTGGCCTTTAAGCACCTCTGCCTTTTTTGTTTTATTTTCTACCATTAATTTGCCATTATCATTAGCTTCTTTTAATATAGCCTCTGCTTTAACACTGGCATCCTCTACTATCTTAGTTGATAAGTTATCTAAATTTGACATATATTCACTTCCTCTAACTTCTTAGTTTTAAAATTAGAATGTCTTACTTACTAAGATTATTGAAACAACGAATGCTAAAATTGCATATGTTTCAACCATTGCTGCAAGTATAATAGCTTTTGTACTATGCTCTGGTTTTTTAGCTACTATCGCGATACCAGCCGCTGCTGTTTTAGCCTGAGATATTGCAGAATATAATCCTACAAACGCTATTGGTAAACAAGCCATAAACAAGTATAATCCAGTATCTAAAGTCATAGCCGTAGCTAATTTAGGTAGTACCATAAGTCCTATAACAAAACCATAGAGTCCTTGTGTACCTGGTAGTAACTGAAGAATAAGAGCCTTACCAAATTTTTCTGGTTCTTCAGTTGTGAGTCCCGCTGCTGCTTCACCAACTATACCTACCCCTTTTGCTGATCCTATTCCCGGTAAAATTACTGCAAGTGCCATACCCATTGCGGCAAAAACATATCCGCCGTTCTTAGCTAAAAATTCCATAAATGTCATGATTAATTCCTCCTTATATTTGCTTTTCTTTTATTACACTAATATATTGATTTTTTGGTTTAAATGCATTGAAGGCTTTTCCTCCACCTTCATAAAACTTGCTAAAATATTCTACATATTGAAGTCTTGCACTATGAACAAAAGCTCCTAATGCACTTAATAATAAATTGAAGGTTTGCGCAAACACAAATATAAATACTCCAAAAATAATATTAAATGGTGATGGTATCATTTTAATAAGCATATTAAAGGAAGCTGCTATAAATCCGCCAGCAAGTCCTAGTGCCATAAGTCTTGAATATGAAACCAAATCTCCTATATAGCTTGATATACCATATAAACCGTATAGGCCTCCACCAAGCTTTGCGCCTATACCTTTGTTTGACCTTCCTTGTGTTAATACAAGTCCAACCATTCCTATAATCATTACCCATTTACCCATATTGATTACACCTGGGCTTAATTTTAAAGCTGCTCCAAGTATAAATAAAAATGCTCCAGTTAATGCTGCGTACCATGTTAAAACATCATAAATAGCATCCATTGGCTTACCATCGCGAATTAATATATAACCTTTAACTGCAAGACCAAAATAAATCTGGGCTGCACCTATTACTATAGCTATAATAAGTAATTTCAATATATCTTCTCCAGGATTAATTAAGCTTTTAAATTTAATTAAATCTCCAAAGAAACTTCCATAAACTACACCAGCCACTGCTGTTGGTATACTTAATAACCAGAAAAATTTAACAAATTTTCGTTGACCTTCATCTAAATTAAACATCTTTAATGCAACTGCGCAGGCTATAAACATTACTATCCCATACCCAAGATCGGCCAGCATCATCCCAAAGAACAACATATAAAAAGGTGTCATTACAGGTGTTGGATCTATCTCTGAATATTCAGGTAAACTATACATTGATATTATTATCTCGAAAGGTTCTACAATTGCATTGTTTTTTAAGAGTATAGGTACGTCAATATCTTCACTCGTAGCATCTTCTAGCTCTAAATAAAAGTTTTCTTTAGTTATAGCCACTATTGACTGTTCTAATTCACTTGTGAGTCCTGTTGGTACCCACCCCTCTATAGCAACAACACTTTCTGTTTTTAAGAAATTTTCACAAGCAGATGCCTTTATATGTTTATTTGATAAGTATTCAGATACTATTTTAAAATCCTCTAAATACTGACAGTCATCTTTTATTTCAACGTTTACTCTTTCTTCTTCCTTTGATATCTCTTCTAATCTAGCCTTATATTCGCTGACCACCTGTGCTGGAATTCCATCATATTTTAAATTAATATTACTGAAATTATAGTTTTTAAGTATTTCCTTAGCTTTATCCTCATAACCTTTATAAACTATAAGAATTACATTCATAGCCTCCTTAACTTCACTAATAATTTCTAAGTACGAGTATGGAATTTCACTTTCAAATTTTTCTCTAAAAGCTTCTTTAAAAGTTTTTGGTAATGATCCCATTAGAAATATGGTGGAATTTAATGTTTTTAAATCTTCAAAAGTTGTATCGAGTGGTATCCAAGGAGTTAATACTTCTATTTCAGAATTAATCTTAGATTTTTCACTTTTCATTTGTAACAAATAATCATCTTTCTCTTTTAGCTTTTTATAGTTTTCATTATAGTTTGATTTTTTAGCTAGTGACTCTAACTGCCCATAATCCAATATACTCTTGCCCTTGACTAAAGATTTTATAGCGCCTTCTTTTTCTGTATGTTTTAGTAATAGCTCAAGAGCAAATTTTACTTTTGCTTGTTCACCTTCTAAATAAGAAACTTTCTCATTTTCCGAGTCTTTTACAAGCGATTGTAAATGCTCTTCTTCAAGTTTTTGTAAATTTATAAATTGAACATTTTCAAATTTGTGAAGGCTATCTAACAAAGTTTCTTTTTGTGATTCAAAGGCTAATAATGTAAATTTACTCATTTTAACTATTGCCATTGCTTTTCACTATCCTCTCAACCACCGTATTAACTGCCATAGTAAATTTCCCACTATCTAAATTGAGTATATTCTCTACCTCTATTTTACCTTTTTCAAAAATTGGTTCAGAACTTATTCTACCTTCTTCTTTAGCATTTTCGATTATTTTTTTAGTCTCTTCTTTGGCAGCATCCAGAACCCTTTTGTACTGAGCTTCAGCTTCAATTTCAGATTTTTTTATTATCTCTTTACTACGGTCAATTGCCTTACTAATATTATCTGCTGCTTGCTGCTCCGCATTTTTTATACTTTTTATTGCCTCTAATGCCAAAATATCACCACCTTTTTTCTAAGAAGGCACCTTCCAATAAATAACAAGCAAGTTTGCTAGTTTACTTATTTTGATGTACCTAAATAGGTATAATGAGTATAGTTCAATTATTAATACTTTTTATAATAGTAAATACTGAGTATGGTATTTATTATCATACTTTATGTAGTATTGAATACAACTTGTATTATACTTAGAATTAATATAAATTTCAACTTCTTTTTTTTAAAATCAATGAATATTCTTAATATTAACATATCCAGTTGCAATATATGTCATTTTAAAGGAATAATATACTTTTTTGTAACTCATTATTTGTTTTTAACCTTTAATCTATAATAGAAGTTATGTCCACTATATTTTCCTCATCATTAATGTGATAAATTAAATAATGAGGTTCCTCACAAATAATATTATTTTCTATATAATCTAAAATATTAATCATAAATTTCTCAACATGGATGTTATTTGCATTTTTTGTAATGTTATTTTGAAGAAACTTGTCTTTAACCGTTCTTTCTATTTCCTTATTCACATCTCTAAATAAAAAATCTGGAAGCCACTTTTTTTTGTTATATTTAAGATAGTCATATTTAACAATCTCTTTTAAAGCTAAGTTTTCACCACTAAGTTTTTCTTTATTAAATTTCTCTTCATTAAATTCAATAAACATCTTATAGTAATCTACAGAAGATATACTTCTACTAAGATAACCCCTATCATAAAAAAACGTGCCTAAACACAAATAAAAATCAAAGACAGATTCAAATTTAGGAATAAAATATTTCAATATAGTTTTAAATTTCCCAGAATTATAGTATTTATCCACCATCTCTTCGACCCTTTTTAGAAGAATGATCTCATCATAACTTATATCTTTAGTTTTCAGCACCTCATAAGGAGTATAGTTTGAGTGTACGATCCCCCATTTCTCTGCTTCATCTTTCATAGGCGCACCTTTTAATATTTTCAAAAACCCTAGTTGTATTTCATCCGGCTCTATGACGTACAAATCATTAAACGACTTTTTAAAGGATTCAAAGTTCTCCCCAGGAAGTCCTGCAATTAAATCTAAATGTTGCTTTATATTTCCGTATTTATTTAGTTCCATTACCTGTTTTTTTATATCCTCAAAAATCACAAATCTGTTTATATTTTTTAATACTTCATTATTTGTAGTCTGAACTCCTACTTCAAACTGAAATCTACCCTTTGGCGCCTTTTCTAAAAGTTTAAGTTGCTTATCACTTAATATATCCGCTGAGATTTCAAAATGAAAAGTGGTCTGCGTATCTAAATTCATCAAATATTCCCAAATTCCCATAGCAAATTCGTCACTACAATTAAAAGTTCTATCAACAAATTTTACAAGTTTTACCTTCCTATCTATTAAAAACTTTAAATCTTTTTTAGCCCTTTCTAAATCCATAAACCTAACTCCACGGATAGTTGAAGAAAGACAATATTTACAATTAAATGGGCATCCCCGTGAAGCTTCGAAATATATTATTTTGTTATTTAAATCATCATCGCTTGTGTATGGAAAAACAAGCTTATTTAAATCCATAAGCTTTCTCTTCCCGCCATACAATATTTCGTCATTTTCTTTGTAATACAACCCTTTAATACCTTTAAGGTCAATACCTGCTATCATATATTCTATAAATTCTCTGTAGGTCTCTTCCCCTTCTCCTTCAATTAAATAATCTGCAAAACTATCTTTTAAATAATTTTCACTGTCAAAAGATACTTCTGGCCCTCCATATAGCAATTTTATATTATTATCTATAAGTTTGAGCAAATCAGATATTTGTTTAACATAATCTCTGTTCCATATATAACAAGAAAAAGCCACAATATCCGCTTTTTCTGCTATAATTTCTTGAACAATTCTCTCCACTCTATCATTTATAGAAAACTCTCTTATAAGACACTGATAATTCAAATCTTTAGTAAACGCTTTTAAATACCTAATTGCAAGGTTACTATGTGTAAATCTGGAATTAATCCCCACTAATAATACTTTCATCTTTTGATTTCTCTCTCCTTTTGCATATCATGTAATAAATATTGTCAGAATTTTTCATAGTCATTATTTCAAAATAAGGCTGCAAGATTTTAATTGTATTTTCTTTAGAGCTATTTTTAAATAAGTTTAAATCTCTTAAATTTATTTTTTTTGTACTTTTATCTGGTAACATAATATTTATTCTAGAATTAAAGGTTTTAGCAAAGCCCTTATCTATGTCCCATATATATAATACCCCATCACTTTTCAAAAATTTATATACATCTTTTATCAAATTTTTTTTACTTTGTGTAAATTTTATATCACTTAAAGTAAGGAATAATACACAGGTGTCATAGGAACCCCTATCTATTTTTATCTTATCCCATTTGCCTTCTATATACTCTACGCTTTTGCTATCATCAATATATTGTTTGCATATATTGTAAATGATTCCATGATTAGAAAAACCTATGTCTAATACATTTCCTTTGAAAATTTCTTTCTCTAAATTTATAAAAACCTCCCTATTCAATTATTGGCCCCCTCATCAAATATAATTTTATATATTTTACTTGTTTTTAAATTATTCTTCAAAAACAAAATAATTCCTCTAAAATAAAGGAATTATTTCTTAATTTCATTATAAAAGTTCAACATTAAGCCTGCTGTAGTCTTTTGTGCCCTCTGCACTATAAGTACAGATATTTTATTGTACTTTTCTTCCTTGTTCTTTAAATTTGCGTAAGAAATATAAGTTTTATTAGCAAATAATGCATTATTTTTTATATAGTCTTCTATATTATCCTCCTCAATTATTTCATTGAAAATAGGAAATGAATAATCACTCATTAATTTACTTATAATCCAAAGTTCGAAATTTCTATGGCTTTTCAGCAGTTTATTGTTCACATGTTGTGGAACTGTAGCATCTTGAATTAAATGGCAGGCTGCTCCAAAATAAAACATTCCTTGCCTAATGTCCCCTGCCTCCACAAATTTTAAAGCCCTATTATAATATTTTTGGAATTCAGTTAATGCATTTGAAAATCCATAAAGGCCAGTACCCTTATAATGATGATAAAAATGATTTGAGCTCTTAAAATCTTGATCTGCCCAGGTCACTCCATTATTTAATTCCTTTATATGTGATTTGTAAAAATTATGAACTTCATCATATTCCTTATTTTTTAATATTTCGATAGCTTGAATATTTATAAACTTATGCACAATACAATGAGTTTTCATAATCTTTTTTTTAATTGGATTTACTGTTATCATTAAGGCTTTTAAAGTTTTTCCATAAGTAGCTTCAATTTTTTTCTTCACCCTGTTCACCTCTTAATTTAGTATACACTAAATTTACTTTGAAAACATATTAATAAGTTGCAACAATATATATTTATTTTATTCTAGTTCTTTTTGCCGTGTCCCACAAGTATGCAAACTATTAAAGTTATAACAATAGTTAATAAATAGTAATTACATCTTTGCATTCCTTTGCGAGTATCATCACTTTGCTTTTTTTCTATACTAGATATATACCCACTCTTAGAGTCTAAAACAATTAGATTATTAAAAAACTTCATGCTAGATATATAGGTGCCACTTCCAAAGTTAATCCTTTCTTTAAGTGCATTGATTTTATTTAAACTATAGATACTATTATCATTCTTTTCATAAAAATATATACAGCCTTTTTCTCCAAGTGTTCCTTTTCCATCAACTGATAAACTTACCAAACTATCTACTGTACTATGTTGGTAAATTGGTGCAGGTGGGTTTGTTGTAGGTTGCAGATCTAGAATAAATGGTATAGTGCTATTATTTATCCCTTTAAATTTTGGGGAACTTATCGGATCTCCACCACTATAATCTGGAAAACCATACCATGCATTTTTTTTAATTTGGTATATATAATCACTATCTCCACTCACAGGTCTTAGACCTCTATCCTCCATTCCTCCAACAGTAACTACTATTTTTCCCTCGCTGTTGAAATCTATGCCCTTTATATTTCTTATACCCCAAGCAAAATTTCCCTGCGCTCCAGTTTTTAAATTGTAAATTATTATGGATGAATTTCCAGGCTTATGTTCCGTTACAATTTGCCCCTTTATATTTTTAGTTTTATATGAAACAAATGATCCTGTTTCTTCTTCTCCAAAATTAATTCCTTTTATAGTTATATTTTTTGGTGAAACATCATGATTATCTGGAAAATCCTTAAGCCACGAATTATCTGGCCCCACTACAGCGGAATTTGTAGCCGACCCTATAGTAACAAATAGATATTCTCCATTAATTTTAATTAAACTCTTATTATAATCCCCATAATTTGGTATTTTCTTAATTATTTCACTACTTTCCTTTGACTTTAAATCATAAGAATATACCATTGCACCGGATGCATAATACAATACACTATTGTTATAATCTAAACTAGTTATACTTAATTGCTTGTTTGTAAACATATTATATGCTTTGCCAGTTTTATCGATGTACTGTACACTGTCTTTAAAAGCTACGTAATAGTTCCCTTCGCTGTCACTCGTAAAATCTACTGCCCCACTCAAGCCCTTAAACAGGATCTGTGATTTTATAGCTTCATCTTTCAGCGTTATCCTATATTCACTTAAAGAACCCTTTAATGAAAACAGTGCAAAAGCCATTGTAGCTAAAATCACTATAAAACCAATGGTCTTCTTCATACTTGCCCCCTAAATTATAAATACTCTAATCTATATATATTTACATAGATTAGAGTATATGTGTTAATAATTTCTAGCAATTTGTATATGTTCTCTTTCAACCTCAGCTAAAGCGTGGAATACTTGTTTAACAATTGAATTGTTTATTTTCCCACCCTGTTTTTCGTAAAACATAACAGCATGAATCTCTCTATTTTCTGCAAGGTCCATTAAGCTTTTGTCGCTTTTATGTTTACTGTAATCTATATTAACTAGTGTAGGTATTTGTTTGAAACCTCCTAGCTTTTGATGAACTAAAGCATGTACATATTCAATCTTTGAGAGCGCTTCAAAAGTTTCTTTAACATCCAAGCTATGAGCAAGCTTTACCGCTGCCTTATAAAATTCCGAATTAAATATTTCAAGCTTCATAGCATGCTCTAATATTATTAAAGTATCCTTATCTAAATTTTCAACAGGGACCTTATACATTTCTTCTTTAAAATTCATTTCGTCTTCTGGTTTTAAATACACCGCACTTACACCACAAAATGGGCAATATTTAATATGATCTCTTTCATTGGTTTCTAATAAGCCAACTTTATTCATACTGAAGTTGTTTATATTTATATTCATCCCGCATATTAAACATTTCATATTATTATTCTCCTTAATTCACACCCAGGATTTTCACAAATCCTATGCTAGTCTATTTTGACTTGTTGATTTTTCTACGTGACTAATATACTAATAAAATTATTCTAACATAAAAAGCTCTCCATTTGGAGAGCCTTTTACATAATAAATTTATTTACAAAATCATCAATTGCATTAATAGTCTCACATTTATTAATATTCTTAATATTAATTTTAACTTTTTCATTGCTAAAAATCAGCGTTTTATTTTTTTCAGATATTTTTTCCTCTTTAACTAAATAGCCTGTAATGTAATTATCATCTCTAATATGATTATGTAGGTATATACTTTTTTCATATAAATCTAAAATAATAATATCGCAATTAATAGCATCGCGATGCTCTACTATTTCGCCATTTATAATAGTATATTTTCTTGTAGGCTTAATACTTCCATCCTTATTATAGCCCTTATATAACAAATAACTATTTACCACCTCATTGCTATATCCATCAGAGGTTATTAAATTCAAATTATTATCAAATTTACTTAAATAATCCTTACTAAGCAAATATTCCTTAATCCTCTTGCAATTTTTAAGAGCACCAATTACTTTAAGACTAAAAAATTGTCTTTTTAGAAAAGAAGATTTTATGTACTGCTGAATAATCTGTTCACTCACCTTAACTCCTCCTAATAATTCCCACACAATATTATAAGGTATTTTGCATTATAATGTCGTATAGATACATTTGTATGCATATTTTTTTATTTATAATCGCATTGCATTAACTTTTTTCGCAAAATACATATCTTATAATTTGTATTATATATTTTAAAAAATCTCATGTCAAATAATTTCAACTATTATTATTAGAAAATTTATATTTAAACTCAAGAAAAATATATCAACTCAGTGACTAATATATTTACATCCTTATTAATTTCCAGGTGCTTTTAGAATATAATCATAAAGCTTCACATACTAATTATTAATACCTATTATCTACTAATGTGAAAAGAAAGAGGGGGCTTTTATGATTAAAGATAATTTCTATAGAGACTCAATAATTCTCACGGTATCAAATTTAACTGCTGGAATACTCAGATTTATGTTTTCAATTTTACTTTCAAAAAAATTAGGGGCAGAAGGTATGGGACTATATAGCCTCGTAATGCCCATTTACGATTTATTCATTTGCCTTATTTGTGGTGGAATGGTAACAGCTATTTCAAAAGAAGCTTCAGCATATTACGGAATAAATGATTATGGAAACCTTAACAAATCTGTACATACTGCCTTAGTATTTGATTTTGCATTGGCTATCTTAATAACAATTTTAGTATTTCTTTTTTCTCCCTACATTAGCACATATATAATAAAAGACGGAAGAACACTATATTCCCTTTGGGCTATTTGTCCCGCCCTAATTTTCGTTGCTCTTTCTTCAATATATAAGGGATATTTCTATGGCATTTCCAATGTTAAAGTACCTGCAATCATAGATATAGTTGAAAAATTTGTAAGAATGGCCATAATACTTGGACTAATAAATTTTTTCGCATTAAAAAGCGTAACTTCTACTGTAACTGCTACTTATATTTCCTTAACCATTGGAGAACTTATAAGTTTTATTCTATTATTTATCTTCTATGAAAAAAGCAAAAATAAATTTAGGGATTACAGAAAGAAAACAGAAGGAAGAGCTCAACTTTTATTTAATATTCTTGTTGTTTCATTGCCATTAAGTTTAAATGGGTTTTTAACCACTATAATTTCAGCACTGTCCACCTTGATTGTACCCCGTAGACTAGTTTATGCAGGCATAGAATATACTGCCAGTTTAGCCCTAATAGGTAAGTTTTCAGGTATGGCTATGAGCATTGTGTTCTTTCCCTTTATTATTGTAATGTCCATGGCAACCATCTTAACACCAGATATTTCTAAAAGTATTATTAAAAATGATTATAACGCGCTAGAGAATAGAGTAATGGAAGTTATAAAGATTTCCCTTTTGCTAGGTATTTCAACTATGATAATATGTTTAAGTACTGGAGATTCCCTTGGAAAACTATTTTTTGACAGATATGACTTAGGTATCTACATACGACTTGCTGCATTAAGCGCACCATTCATGTACATGGCTGGTTCAACCTTCGGAATCTTGAATGGACTTGGCAAACAGAAAACTCTTTTAGTAAATTCAGTAATAACCGCTGTTTTACAGCTTATCTTGCTTTATGTGTTATTAGGTATTCCAAGTATAAATATTTTAGGCTATGGTATAACCCTCCTTATAACATCCGTGGTGAGCTTTATACTGAATATTATTGCCATCAAAAAAAGCTGCTATATACAGTTTTCAGGGGTAGAACTAACAATCAATATTTGTCTTAGTATATTCCTATACTTCGTATTAAAAATTTTAGATAATACTATACCAAATTCTATGTTTATTACTAAAAACATAGTGATTATCGCTGCGGGTTTCTCTCTATTAATATTTTCTCATATACTCACAAAAAAAAATAAACAAGCCTAGTGCATTAATAGCATTAGGCTTGCTACTTTGTTAGGTGTTCTTGGTTTTTATCTAATTCTTTTCAAAATAGAATTAGGTATAAGTCGCGTAATCTTACGTGGGAATATTTCTAAATCTTCTTTAGTTATTCCACCTATAAGAACTAATATGATGAAATACGTTAATACGGCAAAAATCATAGCAATTAATAAAGCAACAGCATTCGCAAAAGCTCCTTCGCGAACAAAACTAAATATAAAATTAAAGTTACCGTACATTAGTCTCGCAACTATGGCCATGACACCTGATGCTATTATAGGCTTAATCGCGTGATTAAATAAATTAGTTTTAATCCTTAGTGTCTTGTTTATAGTTATATAGTTCAGCATCAAAAGAATTGCAAAACTAACTCCGTTGGCCATAATTGCACCTAATACGTTTATGCTTGGAATTGCTACAAAAATATAATTTGTAATTATTTTCCCTAGTAAACCAAAAATTGCATAAATGGTAACTAAGTAGACTTTCCCGATTCCTTGAAGAATTGAAGTTTGAATACTAACCACAGCCATAAGTAATATTACAACTGATCCGTATATAAGTAACCTTCCAACACTAGAACCATAATGTAGGAGATCTACTATGGGGCTTGCTAAAACTGCAAGTCCAACTGCGCAAGGTACTGCCACTAAAAAACATAACCTGAAAGCATAATTGATTTTATTTCTTACAGCTTTTTTATCCCTAAGTGCCATTAAACTGGATATAGACGGCAAAATAGTTATGGCAAGTGATGAAATAATAGCTATAGGAACATTTATCAATGTTGTATATTTAAATAACACACCCCATAATACATCCGCTTGTACTTTAGTCATTCCAGAAGATATCAATCTTGATTTAACTAACCACAAATCAATTAATAAACCTGATTGTTGTATTCCTAAACATATTGTCATTGGCACAGCAACACCCAATAATTTTTTTATTATTTTTTTAGTAGTAAATCTCTTTATATCTAATTGGTTATATCCTTTAGGAACTCTGAAAACTTTATTTTTTTCATAAAAATTAATCATATATATTACTGCAACTAGTGCTCCTACAGATGTTCCAATTGTTCCGCCTGCCGCACCTTCTGCTATCCCATATTTTATAAAATACGCAGCAAAAATCAAACTAAATATAGTATTTGCTACTTGTTCTAATACTTGTGATACTGCGGTAGGGGTCATATTTCCTCTCCCTTGAAAATAGCCTCTATAAGCTGATAATACAGAAGATAATACAATAGTTGGAGCCAGTGCCATAATTGCTAATTTTGCAGTAGCACTCTGTGTTACATTAGCTATAGGTACCACAAAAATAAGCATTAGAATTGACATAACCATTCCTAATATAAGAAGTAAAAATCTAGCTATTTTAAAAGTCTTTACAGCATCCTTATAATTTCCTAGTGCTATAAGCTCTGACACCATCTTGGAAATAGCTACAGGAATACCTGCATTTGTCAATATATATACATATATAAATATATTGTATGCAGAAGAATATACCCCTATCCCTCTCTCGCCTAATATTGTTGCCAAAAAAGGAACATATAATAGCGATAAAAACTTAACCATAAAACCTGCAGCAGTTAATATGGCAAAGCCCTTTGTGGTAGATTGCTTATTTAAATTTGTACTTTCACTCATTAAATCATCACCCTCAGTGCTGTAATGTGGTCTAAACGCCCTCTAAAATTTAAATACGTCTTTTTTAATCTTTTTTAATACTGGTGGTAAACTTTCTGCAATAGTTTTATTTTCCATATAAGCTAGTTCTTCTGGGCAATTCTTAAATGTTGTCTTATATGCATATAGAAATTGATAATCTAAACCATATTTGTTATTGAAGAAACTATTCATTTTTTTATCTCCGTATTTTGAATCACCAATAATAGCATTGCCTATATGACTCAAATGTGCACGAAGCTGATGACTTCTTCCTGTTAGGAGATTAATATCTATTAGTGAAAATGTACCACAGCTTTGCAAGGTTTTAACTTCCATTGCTATTTTCTTTGTATTTGGCATTTGAGTGTCGAATACCTGTGATATGTTTGCGTCCTCATCTTTACGTATATATCCCTCATAAACTCCATCTTTAATTCTATTGCTTACTAGTGCCATATAAAATTTCTCAACGTTTCTTTCTCTTATCATTTCATTCAAAAGTTTGAGAGATTTGAAATTCTTACCGAATATAACTATACCGGAAGTATTTCTGTCTAGTCTATTACATGGTGCTGGAGTAAATGTTATTTCATTTTCTGGTTTATAATCTCCCTTATCGAATAAATAAGAAAGCACGTAATCTATTAAGGTAGCTTCTCCACCCACTTTATCAGAGTGAACTAAAACACCTGGCCATTTTTCCACCATTAATATATTGGCATCCTCAAAAGTTATTTTTAAGTTATTCTCAATTCTTTGAAACTCTTCTTTTTTAACATCACTAGTAATATATTTTGTTTCAACAATATCACCTTCTACTAATGAATGTTTTTCCTTAATTTTGTTACCATTAACTCTAATATCACCTTTTCTAAAAGCTTTATATATTCTGCTTAGTGGCACATCCCCAAGTACTTTTCTCATGAATTTATCTGTTCTTTGTCCTGCTTCATTTGCTCCAATTTCTATCCTCATCCATATCCTCCTAATTCTTCTATCTCTTCTTTTTTTATCTCTCGTTCTTTTATCTAATGACGATCTTCAGATAATCTAATTTATTTTATAATAAATCAACTTACATTTTAAAAAAACACATCAAGTATCAATTATATACTAATATGGGTTAGGAATTCAATAAAAATTCGAAAGCTAATTTACATTGCATAGCTACACCTATTGATAAACAACTCTCATCTATGTCAAATAAACTTCCATGGGCCGGATTTACTATACCTTTTTCCACATTACCACTTCCTAAAAAATAAAATAGTGCTGGTCTTTCATTGGAAAAATAAGCAAAACTTTCCACTCCCATAGTAGGTTGGTCTAATATATGTACATTGTCCTCACCAATTACTTCACTTGATTTTTTTTCAAACATATCTGCAAGTTCATCATTATTATAAAGGCAAGGGTAGCTTTCCTCTATATCAATCTCACACTTCCCTCTCATAGAGTGCGTGATGCCCTCTACTACCTGTACTAACCTATTTTTTATATATTCTCTATGTTCACCTTTTGTAGTTCTAATAATTCCTGATATTGTCACGTCTTCTGGTATAATATTTTGAGCTGTGCCCCCATGAATGGAACCTATAGTGATTACTGCTGCATCTGTGGGTGGAATTTCGCGACTTACAATACTTTGAAGTGAAATTATAACATTACTAGCTATAACAATAGGATCAATAGTCATATGTGGACTTGCACCATGCCCTCCTTTACCTATTATTTTTATAGTAAAGGGATTTGATGCTGCATAGGCGTTGCCTCTTTTTAAACCAACAGTTCCCGCTTCTAACCACTCCTCAACATGAAGTCCAATAATTGCATCTACGTTGGGATTTTGAAGTACTCCTTCTTTAATCATTAATGGTGCACCACCAGTAGTTTCTTCTGCTGGTTCAAAAAACAATTTAACATTGCCGCGAATTTCATCTTTCATACTATTTAATATTTTAGCTGTCCCTAAAAGTATAGTAGTATGAGCATCATGTCCACAAGCATGCATTTTACCAAGAATTTTAGATGAGTAACTGCATATTTTCTTATCCTCTAGGGGAAGTGCATCCATATCCGCCCTTAGCGCAATGGTTTTTTCACCCTTGCCGCGAATAATAGCACAAATCCCTGTTCCAGCTACCTCATAAAATTCAATGCCTTCCACTAATAAAAAGTCTTTTACCTTTTGAGAAGTTCTAAATAAATCAAAGCCAAGTTCTGGATTTTCATGAAGATCGCGCCTTATTTCTATTAACTCACTTTCAATATTCTTTGCCCTATCTAAAAAATTCAATATTTACACCTCTTTAATTGTTAATCATCCACAAGAATAACTAATTTATTTTATTTTGTTTCAGATGCGATAATGCTATTTTCCCAATATATTTGAATTATATCTCCATTATTTAGCGTCTCGTAATAACTAGCTTTACTTCCATTGAGCATTAGTATTAAGTTTCCCTTTGAAATAGACAAATCAAATTCTACATAATCAAAGATATCTAGAAATATGTATTTTTCTTTATTTTTAAGGGTAATATTTTTTTTATTAACTTCAACTACAACTTTTGACACTCCGCTTTCTAATTTAGTATGTACATCTTTTGTGCTAGCCTGGTTATCATTAACTATTGACTGCTTCTTTTCTATTTCCTTACTCATTTCAAAGGGTATATCCGCTTGTTTATCCTTGCACTCTTCCACCTGCAGCGCAGTTTTTTCATCCTTCACAATTACACTATATATTCTGTCCCCTTCTTTTATAATATAATCCACTTGCAACTCTTTATTATTCATTATAAAAATTGAACCACCTGCAATATCTGGGAAATACTTTGCATATTCCTGCATGGTAGTAGGGAATATTATGCTAACGTCGTCATCTTCTTTTATTACAGCGTTTATTAAAGCTCTTTCGCCATTAATAAATGCTGCAGGCTCAATGTTTTGTATTACATCTTCAAAATAAAAGCCAACTGCTTGAATATTCTTCACAAAATCCATAATTTTAGGCTCAGCATTTTTTCCATCAATGCAGAAATCCATATCAATAACATCGCCTTCTTTTACCTCAGAATCAATATTGCTAGATAGCTTGTTTATCTTTATTTCAGCTCCCTTAGCTAGCGTTCCAAAGGCAACTCGTTTTATCCCATTAACTATAAATCTTATATTACGTCCGTTCTTGCCAATCAATATTTTGGGGTTTATGCCTGCTTGTACCATTACATCCATAACCGTATGTTTATGTGCATTAAATAGACTTATAATCTTATCATTTATGGTGACGTCAACAAAGTCATGTCCTAGTTTCTTTATTGATATAAGTGCAATACCTAAAACTGTAACTCCTATGCTTCCAAGGTTACCATCACATATACAATCAACTACTGCCTCTCTCCCCTTAATTGCAACCCGTTGCATTGGTAGATTTAAAATTTTAGCAATATTTTCTTTAATAAACGGTGTATGTGCTCCCCCACCTACTAGAAATACCGCGTTAGGGGCTTTCCCTCCATTTAATTCAATTATCTTATTTCCAATTTCTTCTGAAATCTTCGTAACTGTAGGATTAATTATTTTTAATACTTCCTCTGGCTCTATTTCATTTTCAAAGCCTAAAACATCTATAAATTGAATTTTGTCTTTTCCATTGCACTGCTTTTTAATCTTTTCAGCAGTGTTAAAATCTACTAAATAAGCTTGTGCTATTACTTCGGTTATCTCATCTCCTGCAATAGGTACCATCCCATAAGCACTTATGCTATCCTTACTACTAATAGCAATATCCGAGGTACCTGCTCCGATATCCACTAAGGCTAAATTTAATAATCTTAGATTCTGTGGCACTGCAGCTTCCATAGCAGCTATTGGTTCTAAGGTTAAACTTACAACTTCAAGTCCAGCCTTATCCATAACAGCATAAAGGCTATCAATCACTGAGCGTGGAAGGAAGGTTGCAATTATTTCTACTGCAATCTTCTCTCCTTTGTGTGCGTTTAGATTTGAGATTACGTATCCATTTAAATAGTAATTTTTCACACTATAGCCTACGCAATAAAGCTTACCTTGTGTGGACTTATTTACTTCATCCTCAGCCATTTTAACTGCAGTAAGCTCTAAACTTCTAATAACTTCCCTATCAATTTCATTATCGCCATCTATTTCTATTTCAGACTTTATTTCAGTTGTTCTTAAAAACCTTCCAGCAGCAGCAATAGCTACCTTCGTTAATGAACTATTTAAGTTGCCCTCTAATTCTTTTTTTACTTTTTTTACTCCACTAGCTACTAATTGAATATCATGAATTTGACCATCAATCATAGCTCTTTCTTCATGTTCTATATAACTTTCAGCAATAACTTGAAATTTCTTTTCAGCTATTACCCCCACTGTTCCTATGATGGATCTTGTACCTATATCTAAAGCAAATATAATATCCTCTGCGTTAACATTTGTGATTTCCATTTCTATACCTCTTTTTCACAAAATTATTTTAATTTAATAAGCTCATATTCATAGAATATGAGCTTATTAAAATTATATAACATTATATAGCAACTTTCAACAAAACTACTGTATTAACTTAATTACTCCAGAGTTTTCTGTTATATAAGGTAATTGTTTTATAATAGTGTAAATATATTTTGGTTTTGATTTATCCTCTTTTAAAACCTGCTCCAAGGATACTTCATTATAATATAATAGCTTGCACCAAAAATCTACAAAGTCATCTCTTGTAATAAAAATTATATTATCTCGCTCTTTAACTGTAAATCCACAATTAAATCTTTCCACAATTTCTACATCTGAGTATTCTTTATTTGACAAAATTAGGCCTACATCCTCCCACATTTTCTTAAATGCAACCATTATATTCCTCCTTAATAAACAAATAATCTTTATAGTATAACACAATTGCACACTATGTTAAATATTTCTTCCTATTACATTATATGTGTTATGCTTTTACTTTGCAACTACATAATATAATACAAAATATCACATATTCTATATTATTGTTCATTTGTATATTCCTTTGTTTTTAGTGTCATTCTCGATTAATCTACATATTATATAGTGTCGAAGGACAAGGAGTGATATAATGTCAAAAGATCATTGTAAAAAAGAACCACAATTTCACGACCATGAGTTTGAAGGAAGCGTCAGATTAGCTGAATTAGGTTCAGATGATGCTCATAATCATAGATTTGCTGGAGTATCCAGTCCTGCAATACCTGTTGAAGGTGGACATGTTCATAAAGTTAAAACAAGAACAGACTTTTTTGATCACTTTCATATAATTGAAGCAGTTACTGGTCTACCGATCCCTGTTGGCAATGATGGAAAGCATGTCCATTTTGTAGAGGCTGAAACTAATGTCGTTGATGATCATTTCCATGAGTTAATATTTGCTACACTTATAAATGCTCCAATATTTGAAGAAGAATGCTAGTATAAATGTAGTTGGGTTAAGGCATTACCGTTAAGGTAGTGCCTTCTTTAGCAACATCAGCTTTCCTTGTAATTCGCCCTATTTATGTTTTCCTTTTTTCTTCATTTTAAGATTTCCTTTTCTACCAATAGATTCAGTAGGCTTATCCTTTGACGTTGCTTTGACACCTTTAGCCTTTTCTATAGCAGTATTAATAGAGTTTTTCCCTTTTGGAAGTGCCACAATTAATCCCTCCTTATATTAGAAAATCGCAAGTACACTATTGATTATTAACAATTCATATTTTAAACTTTTGATATTAGTGAGTTATTATATAATACCGCTGCATCAAATTTCCTTGTAACTCCGCCCTCAAACCTTAAATCTAAGTCTTTGCTTGTAATTGAAATTACCTTTCCCATTCCAAAACTTTTATGCAATACCGTATCTCCTTCTTGAAAAGGCAAATCTGTAGATACCCCTACGATATTACATTCCACAACAAATCGTGAGGTTTCTTTGACTTTTCCTTTTACGTTTTTGGAAATGCATAACCAAACATTATCTATAGCTCTTGTTACTCCTACGTAAAACAGTCTTCTTTCTTCTTCTATATTCTTATCCATGCTATTTACATGTGGGATATTCTCTTCATTACAATTAATCAGGTATACATTTTTAAACTCCATACCTTTCACACCATGAATTGTACTAAGTATTACTGCATCCTCATCTGTGCGTTTCTTTCCCTTACTAATTTCTTCTTTAACCTGGTCTACATGTGCTAGAAAAGCTATTATAGAGTTATACCCCTCTATCGATTGTCTAAACTCCTCAATAACATCCTCCATTTCACCTAAATCAATCTTAAACTTAGTACAATACTCTCTAATATAGTCGTGATAGCCTATACTTAAAACTATATTGTCTATAGCACTTCTCAGAGAAATTTTATTTAAAATGTGAATACTCTTTTTTAGCTTATCTAACATCTTCATTTGAAAAACAGGTACGCCGGAAATTTCCTTTACAGTTTCAAAACAATCTTCTTTTACAATATTTCTTCTTAAATTATCTAAATTTAATTTACTCACATATCTAAAAGGCTTATTAATTATTCTAAGAAAGCTCTCTTTATCCGATTCATCAATACTTAATTTTAAATATGCAATTATATCCTTACAAATGAAATGTTGAAAGAAGTCATATTCCTTATCCAAAAGCATAAAAGGTATTCTTTTTTTAATAAAAACATCTACTAGACTTCTACACTCTACGTTTGTTCTGTACAATATGGCATTGTCTCTATAATTTTTATCCTGCAAATCATGACGACTTTGAATAATGTTACTAATTTCCTCTGCCTGAGAGTTCTCATTTACATTATTAAGTACTGCAATACCACCATCTTGCTCTTTAAACGCTATTATATTTTTTTCATTTCTCATGCTATTATTTTTTATAATATTCATGGATATTTCTACTATATTCTTCGGACATCTATAGTTGGTGGAAAGAGGTACTTTTCCTCCCCCTTCAAAATGCTCTGAAAACTTCACCATGCACTCAGGATTAGAGCCTCTGAACCCGTAAATACATTGATCCTCATCTCCTACTGCAAAAATAGAACTGTCTTCATTTAACAGTTTTAGTATATCAACTTGCATAGAATCACAATCTTGAAATTCATCAACTAGAATATGCTTAAATAAAGCTCTATAACCCTGAAGTATCTTATAATTTTTTACAAACAAATCTCTACAGCCTATTTGCAGATCATCAAAATCAAATAAATTTCTTTCTTTCCTATATTGTTCATAAATATTATAAGCTGCTGTAAATATTCCCTTATCAATACTTGAATCAAAATTTTCTAATGCTTTTCCACTTGTTTTAAATACAGAAATATTATTTATGACTTCCTTTACTTTTTCATCGCTTACCTCATCCAAATAAGACATCAATACATTTTTTATTAACTTATACACCTCTAGCGTATCAATTATGTTTATCTGACCATAATAATTTTTAAGAATCTTATAAAATAAGCCATGAAAGGTTCCAAAAAACGGAACCCTCTCTCTTCCATTCATAGCAATATACCTGTTTTTCATATTAATAGCCGCAGCCCTTGTAAAAGTAATGACGATAATATTACTCGGTTTAATGTTTTGCTCATTTATTAAATGAACAATTCTATTAACTATAACTACTGTTTTTCCACTACCTGGCCCTGCAGTAACTAGTAAATTCCTATTATCTGAAAAAACCGCCGCTCTTTGCTGTACACTTAAATTTGAATTTATTTTATTGTTAACCATTTTATTATTCATACTGCGCTTATTCTCCATTTTCATCCACCTACTTTAAATTGTCATATATTATGTTTATACCCAAAATACTATTGTATTAATCCTATTTAAACATTAAAATATAAATATGTTATAATTCCATTATATACTCTTATTAAATTTCAAAGGGGAAAAAATTATGAAACACTCAAAAGATTTTAACGTGAGGAATGAAAGAAACCTAACAATGCTAGTAGACTTTTATGAATTAACTATGGGGAATGGTTACCTCCATAATAATGTTCAAGATAAAATCGCCTATTTTGATATGTTTTTTAGGCGAATACCTGATGGCGGCGGATATTGTATTATGGCCGGTGTACAACAATTAATTGAATATCTTTCAAACTTAAAATTCTCAAATGAAGATATATCCTATTTAGAAAGCAAAAATATTTTTTCAAAAAAATTTATAGATTATCTAAAAGATTTTAAATTTTCTTGTGATGTATGGGCAGTGCCGGAAGGATATCCTGTTTTTCCTGGTGAACCCTTAGTTATAGTTAAAGGACCTATTATGCAGGCTCAATTCGTTGAGACAATGATACTCCTCACAATAAATCATCAAACCTTAATAGCTACTAAAGCAAGTAGAATATGTAGATCCGCAAAAGGCAGACCTGTTATGGAATTTGGTTCTAGACGTGCCCAAGGTTATGATGGTGCTATATATGGGGCTCGTGCTGCTGTTATTGGTGGTTGTGTTGGTACTGCCTGCACCATAGCTGAAGAAATGTTTGGTATTCCTGCAATGGGTACCATGGCTCATAGTTGGGTACAGCTTTTTGATAATGAATACGATTCCTTTAAAGCTTGGTCTGAAACTTACCCTGATAACTGCGTATTGCTTATAGATACTTATAACGTACTGCTCTCTGGTGTTCCAAATGCCATAAGGGTATTTAATGAAGTACTTAAACCTATGGGCAAAAGACCTAAAGCAATTCGAATTGATAGCGGCGATATTACCTATTTAACTAAAAAAGTTAGAATTATGTTAGATGAAGCTGGATATGAGGATGTAAAAATCACCATTTCCAATTCCCTTGATGAATATATAATAAGAGGAGTTTTGGAAAACGGCGCACAAATTGATAGCTTTGGCGTAGGAGAAAGACTTATTACTGCGAGATCAGAACCAGTATTTGGCGGTGTCTATAAACTAGTTGCTGTTGAGAATGATGGACAAATTATACCAAAAATTAAAATTAGTGAAAACGAAGAAAAAATCACTAATCCTGCTTTTAAAAAATTATATAGAATTTTTGACAAAACATCACACAAGGCTATTGCAGATTTTATTTCCTTACACAACGAGGAAATTGATGAAAGTAAGCCCCTTGAATTATTTAATCCTGTTTATACTTGGAAAAAGAAGAAAATTAAGAATTACTATGTAAAAGATCTTATGGTTAAAATATTTGAGAATGGACAGTCTATTTATGAATCTCCCTCTGTTATGGAAATAAAAGCATTTTCCGCTGTGGAAGTGTCTAAATTATGGAGTGAAGTTTTAAGATTTGAAAATCCTCATGCATATTATGTGGATCTTTCTTCTGATTTATGGAATCTTAAGCAGGGTTTATTAAATTATTATTCTGAAACCTTTGAGGAGTAACAGAAAAAAAATTGTTGTCTCCTAAAGGAATATAAGGAGGAATTATGGAACAAACTTTAAAAATAAAACTTTCTAAAACTGCTCATGATAAGCTTATAGAAATGCTTAAACTGAGCGTGGAATATACCAGTGTAAGATTTATGCACGCAAGTGGTTGTTGCAAATCTCCAAAAGTTGACATTTACTTAGATAATTTCAAAACAGGGGACATTAAAAATAATATTGATGATTTGCCAATATTATATGATGAAACTCTTTTGGATAGCATTGTAGAACTCACAATAGCCTATAGTGATTCTAGATTTTGGATTAAAACAGTTTCCACAAAAGAGAGTGACACTAATTGTTCTAAATCAGGTAGCGAATCCTGTGGTGGTTGCTCTGGAAATTGTGGTTCACATCAGTCACTGTAACATGAAAATAATAAAGAACGTTTAAAAAAGTATATATTACGTAAACTGCATTCGAACAAGCACGAGTAATTCTTAAATAATTTTATGAAAGACACGTTAAGAAAAGTAAACGCTTGAGCGTATAGCGAGTTTTTACTTTTTAGTATCTTTCATAAAATCAGCTTAGAATTACTCAGGACCTAGAGTGCAATTGCAGTAATATATACTTTTTATTATACATTTATTATTGGACCATCAATTTTTTGGAACAAATCCACAGTTTTCTTATAACTATCTTTGCAGGTAAGCTCAGAAAACCAAATTGCAATTTCACGTTCTGCACTTTCAGTAGAATCCGAGGCATGAACTAAATTGTGAGTTTTATCTAGTGCAAATTCCCCTCTTATACTTGTCAGTTCTGCTTTTACAGGATCTTTATCTCCATTGATTTTGCGTGTTACATCCACAGCTTTTTCACCTATCAGAATCATTGCACACATTTTGCCTTCAGTAACATAATTTATTAATTCTTCAAAATATTCTCTTCCCTTATGCTCCCTATAATGCTCTTTAGCATCGTCCGTGGTGGCAGCAATCAATTTTAGCGCCACAATTTCTAGTGATTTCTCTTCATAATGACTAAGAATTTTTCCAATAAGTCCTCTTTTAACACCATCAGGTTTAATTAAGACCAAGGTTCTTTCCATTTAAATTCACTTCCCTGTTTTGTATTGTATTAACTATAAACTAAATTATATCCTATTATTAGAAATAATACACATACACCAATAAATAATCCTAGGAATATTTTTCTTTATACAACATTCTTAATGGGGAGGTTTTATCCTCATTAAATAAATCATAGTCAGAAATATTCTTTATAGTGAAGGGTTTGAAATTTTTCAATTCAAGAAATGGGCATTTTCCTCCATTATCCGCCCATTTATAGAATGCACACTCCTTAAAACAGTCTATATCTTCTTCCATAGTCGTTAGAAAAGGACACTGTAACATTTTAACACCCCACTCCCATAATTTGTTAGTCTAGCAACATTGTTACCGTGGTAACATTATAAGACATTTTAACAAAAAATTGAAGTGTTTTTTGAAAAAAATTCACAATAATCACACAATAAATAAATAGATAAATATAAGTGGATTTTCCATACAAAATGTAATAGTCTAATTTTTTTTAAAAGCCGAAATCTTCTCCAATTACAACCACGGTAATATCAGTTCTCATAGGCATTCTTTTAATTACAGAATAAACTCTACAGGCTCTAGTATCCGCTTTGCAGTCACTGCAAACTCCAGTTTTAGTACAAGGATTTGGCATATTTAGTCTTTTGCAATTCATGGGTGCCGCAATTTGCTCTAATCTTTCAAAAGCAGAAGCTTCATTTTTACAAATTTTATTAACTCCAACTACAACAATGACTTTTTTAGGTCCAAAGCACATGGCTGCTACTCTATTCCCCACTCCATCAATGTTTACAAGTTCTCCCTCTAAAGTTACAGCATTAGAACTGCATAAAAAAACATCAGAAAGCAGTTCCCCCCTCATAGTTTCCATTTTTTCTTCTAATGATAAAGTCGGGTCACCATGATCTAATACATGTCCACCCATGGACTTTACTTTTTCTTGTATCCCAAGTTTTTTTATAGTCATGGATCCTCCAAAACCTACTCTGTCACCCTTATGTACATTGTTCATTATAAATTCTGAAGCTTCCTCACCACTTTTGCAATAAAGCGCTGAAAAGCCATTTTTCTTAAGAACATCTACTGCTTTTAAACCTATGGTCTCATTGTGCCAATTATGAATTTCTTTCATTATTTTCCTCCTCTTTTTAAAATGCTTTACGTTAATTCTATATTTATTATACCTCTTAAGCACAAAATTTACTAAAGCTTGTTCAAATTGATTTTACACATATATTGGATGGGATTTATATTTTAGAAATATTGCATATAAAATATATCAATGATATAATTGTAAATATTAAAGGTTTTTTAATCAAGTACTCACTTATTAGTGCCTTAGTATCCTAAAGTGCTTACTGCATTAATAAATGTATCCTCTCCAGAGGGAAACTAGGAGGTAATTATGGGAGATAACCCAATGAAAATAAATAACAAAGAATATAGTTGTGCCATAGAGTTAACACTGGATATTATAGGTGGAAAATGGAAGCCAATTATTCTTTGGAAATTAGCCAAAAATGATGTATTAAGATTTAGCGAATTGAAGCGGTCTATGGGTGGCATAACACAAAAAATGCTAACACAACAGCTTAGAGAATTGGAAGCATATGAAATGGTTAATAGAAAAGTATATGCGGAAGTTCCTCCTAAAGTAGAATACTCTTTAACAAAGCAAGGCAAAAGTGTAATGCCTATACTAGATGTTATGTGTAAGTGGGGAACAGATTATTTTGAAAGTGTTGTTTCTGACAAAGAGGAATAATTTTTTATAAAAAAGAGTGAAAATCCACTCTTTTTTTGTTTTTTTTTAATTATGCATGCTAACAGGCTGCAATGCTTACATATTACGTATATAAAATAAACATATGTTTTAACTTTTTGGGCATATTAATTATATAAAATGTGTTTTTATGATCATTTTAGCAATTATATTTCTAAAAGGAGTGATTTTTTTGAATATAACAAGTTTTTCTTTAGCCTATATATTTTTAGGGATTTCTATAATAGCCTTTGTATTTTTCTTATATTATAAATTTCTAGTAATTAACACAGGTGATAAAAGTAAAAGACGTGATAAAATTATTGGCTCCATGAAGGACCCTGACAATTGGAGACATAGAAATAATATCATGGCTTTTATTTCTCTTTTTTGGGCTTTCATCTCACAAATCGCTTTTATTTATTTGAAATTTTTTAATAAGTCAGGATTAATTTCAATTATATATGTTTTTGTGTATATAGCAGTTGTTGTATTAAGTGTTTCAATATTTCTTAAGAAGAACAAGGTTGTGGGTAGTAAATAGTTTATTTATTAAAAAGAGTTGTAGCAAAATAGAAATTAATTTCTATTTTGCTACAACTCTTTTTAATAAATCATCCACTGCAATAATTTAAATACTGTCACTATTTTGCAAAACCTCAATAAAGCTTTTAATAATCTGTGCTGTGAAACCCCATATTATATAGTCATTATATTCATAAAAATACTCATCCATATATCCTTTTCTAAAATTATAGTCTTTGCCACCATTTATTAAATGAAATGGAAAACCATCTTGATTTACAGGTCCTATTTCCATTTTATAAAGCAGTGGCTCATTCTCTAAAAAGAATTTTAATGGAACTTTAAATATATGATTTACCTCATCTTCGCTTGGGTTTATTTGTCCATATTTTAGTTTTCCTACAAATGCATGCATTATATTTCCATAAGGGCTTATATAATAATCCATATCTCCTATAACTTCAATTTGATCTCTTTCTAAATTTAATTCTTCCATGGTTTCTCTTATAGAAGTTTCCCTTGGGTTCTCATCTTTTTCTACTTTTCCACCAGGCAGGCAGACATCTCCTGGCTGACTCCTTAATTTAAGTGCACGCACTTCAAATACTAGATCTAATTCACCATCATCCTCCATAAGTAATATCATAACTGCACTTTCTTTAAATTCACCTATTGGCTTAGAATCTCTATTTTTAAATATCTGTTCTAGCTTATTTATCATTTTAATCACCACCAAATTATATTCAAATTAATAATATCACACTAACTACTTTATAAAAACAACTTATCATTACAAAATTTATATTGTAATGATATAATTGTAACTATAATACAATATAGGGATTTTTATGTCATTATCTAAGCTTTATAAGAGAGTTTTTTACCTAGGGGGGCTATAAAATGAAAAGAATATCAGCATTACTTGATCCTTATAGAGGATTACCAAAAGAAATATATGTGATTTTTGTTTCAAAAATTATAAATGCTATGGGCTGCTTTGTCATGCCATTACTTACCCTTATTCTTACAGAAAAAATCGGTTTATCTAAGGAAATCTCTGGAATTTACATTAGTGTCTCTGGGTTATTATTTATGCCTGCAGCTATTATTGGTGGTAAATTAACTGATATTATTGGCAGAAAAAAAGTTATTATTATATTTGATTTCTTATCTGCAATGCTTTATATTGTTTGTGGATTCATGGACCCATCTATAAAAATGATTTACGTATTGATGATTGCATCTATGAGTATGGCTATAGCTGGTCCCGCTCACGATGCACTTATTGCAGATTTAACTACACCTAAAAATAGGGATGGTGCTTATGCTTTGTCCTATATGGGTTGGAATATCGGGTTCGCCATAGGCCCAATTATTGGTGGACTTCTATATGAAAATTATTTACCACTTATATTTATAGGTGATGCCGTAACTGCACTTATATCCCTTAGTCTAATACTTATTTTCATTAAAGAAACTATACATCTTACAAAACAAGAGGTCACAGGGGAGGGTAGATATTTAGAAACCAGAGAGGAAGGAACAATACTATCTGTATTATTAAAGAGGCCAATTCTCATATATTTTGCAATATGCACTTTGGGCTACAATTTTGTTTATTCCCAGTGGTCATTTATGATGCCGATCCATTCAAAACTAAATTTTTTAAGCCTTGGCGCTAAATATTATGGTTTAATGGCTGGCTTTAACGGATTAATAGTTATGCTTTTTACTCCACTGATAACTAAAATGTCAGAAAACGCGAAACATATTAGAAAGATGATCTATGGAGGCCTTTTATATGCATTTGGATTTGGTATGCTAGGTGTATTAAATACACTACCATTCTTCTTTGTATCTGTTTTCATATTTACTTTAGGTGAAATCATTTTGTCAATAAGTATTGCTCCATTTATAGCAAATCACACACCTATGTCCCATAGAGGAAGAATGAATGCCGTTCTTCCAATAATATTCGGCATGGGCTATACCTTAGGACCCATAACTATGGGCAAAGCCTTGGGCTATATCAGTATAGAATCTGCCTGGCTAATTTTAGGTATGGTAGCTTTTATATCATCAATATTTATGTGGATGCTTGAAAAGTATGATGAGAGACAAAAGAAAAATAAAAGAGATATTTTCACCACAGTCGGCTAAACATATAATTTCATGTTCTTTCAAAATTAATAGTATTTTTTTCTTATATTATGCTAACAAAAGTATATATTGCGTAGAATGCATTGGAGCAAGCTTAGTAATTCTTAACTAAATTTTTTGAAAGATACGTTAAGAAAAGTTCATGTTTGAGCGCTAGTAATCTGTACCCTTTGTCAATGACAATTTAAAAAAACTTATATTAAATTAAGGAGATGATTTCTGTATTGAACAGGAGTCATCTTTTCTAAATCCCATTGATATCTATATCTATTATAATAAATCATATATT
>NZ_JAHLEF010000016.1 GCF_018861755.1 Clostridium sp. CF012
GTCAAGCGAAATATTATTTCGCTATTTTACCTATTTCTCTGTTTAATTTTCAAAGACCAACTTGCTTGCCATCATGTGACGACAAGGAGTATTCTATCATATAAATAAGAGCACAATTTCATTCCATAGGTCCCCTAGCTTGATTATCTTCATATTCCTACATATAAGTGCAAATAATTCTATATTTCGCATTCCGATACGCAAGGCTAAGTATTACAAAAAAATAAGGATACCAATCTGGTACCCTTATTTTTCGATTCTTCCTATAACGGTGGATATAGCTACTGTTAAATCAGAGATAGATTTATTGAGAGCCTCAATTTTCTTCTCAAATCTTACTAGCAAATATATACTCACACCTATAGGGAAGCCAACTGTATTAACCAGTTTAACAAATGCATCATACATGAAGCATTACCTCCCTCACCGTTACAAATAATATATATGCTTATTCTAATTATTTTGCATATTTTTTTATTTCTTGGTAATTTGTATTATTTATATAAATATAAACATTATTCGTGAAATTATTGAGCATATTAATATAAGAAGCAAGAATCTTAATGCTTCTTATTAAAAATTTATATCAAAATAATGAGAGGAGAAAATACTATGGAAGAAAATTTTTTATATAGAAAATACATTAATTCGGATTTTCATAATTACTGCGAGTTATTTGAAAATGTTTATTCTCACAAAATAGACAAAGAATTTTTTGAATGGAAGCATAATTTAAAAGGATCAATCAATAAGGAACCCTTTATTTATTTAGTATTCAACGAAACTGGGAATCTTATAGGTGCAAATTCATTTTTTGAAAGTAAATTTAAACAAAATAACAAAATTTATAATGCAGTCCAATCTGGAGATACAATGGTTCATATGGATTATAGAGGAAAAGGACTTTTTAAGAAAATAATTCAATTTGCATTTGTAGACTTAAAAAATTATGGAGTTGATTTTATATTTGGATTTGCTAATAATAATTCACACCCAGGCTTTGTTAAATTAGGATTTGAAACCCTTTATAAGGTGAATAATTATTTAAAGATATTAAATTATGAACTAATTATACAGAAGAAGTTAAGCCGTATACCATTTGCTAATCTAATTGGTAAGTCCATAGATACTTTTAAAAAAAGTGTTCACCTTGCATCAAATTACAATATAACTATAACTGCAAGTATTACAAAAGAAATTACAGACTTTATTTCTTCTAATATAAGCAATGACCTAGCACAAATAAAAGATTCAGCATTATTAAATTGGAAGTATTTCGAAAAACCTAATTCAAATTATGAATTGTTAGTAATAAAGAAAGATTCAATTATAGAAGGCGTTTTCATTACTAGAATAGAAAGTCAAGGTATGAAAAGTGCCGCTGTTATGGAATACTTCATGAAAAATCAAGACGACTTTCATAAGATCCTAAAGGCTGTAATCCAATATTATAGAAATAAAAATATTGGCTACTTAGGGACTTGGGAAATAGGTTCGAATGTATATAAAAATGCATTATTAAAGAATCACTTAATTAAAAGAAATTTAGAAATATACTTTATAGTCAAATTACTTAATGAAAAAGTAACAGAGGTCTTGGATTTAAATCTTTGGCATATTGTTAATGGCGATTCAGATACGGTATAAAAATTAATTTTGGAGGTCTATATCCATGAAAATGAAAATCAAGAAAGTGATTAAATTTTTTTATTACAAGTTATATGAAATATTAAATTATTTTTATATAGTTTATATTAAGAATAAAAATAAACTAAAGAACGAGATTTCTATAAGTAGCAATTTGGATGGTGAAACTATATTAATACTTGCACCGCATATCGATGATGATATTATTGGATGTGGAGGAGCAATTTTAAGATATTTATCTGAGAATAAGGATGTTTATATAGTATACCTCACTAATAGTGGCAAACAGGGAAGTCAACCGGAAAAATCTAAGGTTGTTGAAGAAAGAAAGTTAGAGGCTATTAATGTGGCTTACGCATTAAACTTAAAAAAGGAAAAACTGTTTTTTTTGAATGGAGAAGATGGTGATTTAATTAATTCCAAAATTGATAATGAGCTTAAAAATATTATTAATTCTGTTAATCCTGATACGATTTTCATGCCCTGCTTCCTTGATTCACACAACGACCATTTCGCTGTCACCAAAACATTATGGAACATAAACAATAAAAATTGCAATTTATTTACCAATGTCAACTTATATCTATATGAATCACAAAGTCCTTTTACACCGCTATATTCAAATGTATTTTTAGATATTACAGATATTTACAAAACTAAGAAAATGCTTTTAAAGTTTTATATTTCTCAAACTTCAGATTTTAAATTTTCATATTATATAAGTAAAATTAATGGCTATACATTTAATAATAAAACATTATGCGAGGCATATATAAAAACTACCTTTTCAAATTATTTTAATTTGTATACTGAACATTGTGGTAGTTTTGAAAATTATTTAAAAATTAAAAATCAAATTATTCCATATGGTTATAGTGACACATTGATTAAAAGTTACAACAGTAGTTTTAAGTTTAAATCCATATTAAAAAAATTATAGAGAGCTAGGATATAAAATATACGTAAAAAAACATGGAACTTCAGATTACAGTTCCATGTTTTTACCTTTTTATATTCTCACTTTATTTTGACGCTATCTATACCCATTTCTTTTATCTATTGTCTCATCTCTCATTTCTGATTTCATACCATTAATAGCATCTTGTCTTCTATCATTCTTTTCTTCTAGTGTTCTTTTGATTTTTCCATCCTCTGTTTCTTCAATAGCTTCTTCAGTAAGATGAAAATTTTCAATAGTATTGCTAATGTTATGTTGTATTTTATCTGCGTTATCTCTTCTGTCATCTGCTTTATTTTTCATCATAATTTTATATCTCCTCTTTGATTTAATAGTTCATCCACTATTATTATATCTACAAAAATATTTATTATACCCCAAATAAAAATACACGAATTTTATTAAATTATTCTCTATTTAATCACAATATTTAAAATGTTTTGGATACTTATTGACACTTATAGATAGAGGTTTGGTTTCTAGGGTCCGACTGTTCTGTTTTAGTATAGAAATGCCGGATATACCTGGAGAACTTGTGAAAGTCTCAACAATCCTTGCAAGTATAAATGCAAATATTGTGAAGTTAGATCATACTGAATCTCACATGACTGATGTCACGTGGTTCTTATCTTATTAAACTTCCATAATACTCTCATTTATAGGGATAATATTTCATCTATATCTTACAACATATAATGACTCATTTAATTATAATAAGACTTTTACTACCAAAGACTACAATTAGCCTATTCGCGATAGTATAATGGCTCGGTTCAAAACCATTTTTTTATATTTATATCCCCATACTAGATATTAGTTTAATACCATTTTCTTTTAAGGATTTAAGTCTATTAATTTCACCATCATGTAACTGCTTAAAATTATCATAAGTTTCAAAACATAATTCTCTATTAATTTTTTCTAAATCATTGCTAACATTCATTATTAAAAATGCTGAATAACAGTCCCTTTGAATTCCAATAGACACATCCCATCTATCTTTTAATTCTTTTTTAGTGTATTTATCATTAAAATGATTGTACATACTAGCCTTAACTTTATGTGTATTTATTTTTAAGATTTCCAGTTCCTCATATTTAAGTTTTCTATTAATTATCTCTATTAATTTAGAAGGTGCTCTACTCGCTAAGGATTTACCGAATCTTTTCTTCTTATTAAATTTACCTGTATTAGCATTAATGGTGGTTTTCTTACTTCTTTTTTGTAGTCCCTTAAAATTCATGTTTTCAACTAATATTCTATCACCTAATGAAATTATATAATTTGCCAACTTCTCGTGGGATTGTTTTCTAACATCAGTTTGTTTCCTTTGAACATCTCTTAAATCCATTTGAGTTTTAATATATTTATTAGACTTAACCCATGTTAATTTCTCTTTCTTTCCATTACTTATAATACCAAATTTTATAGTTCCATCACTATTATAGTTATTTGGATTATTTGCACGTCTTTGTCTATCTAATTTTCTTGACAATTTAGTTTTTATATCCTGAATGTTATTAATTTCAGGACATAACTCTAATAATTTAACATCATAATTGCTAGATATTGCAATTGTTTGGGTTCCTATATCTATTCCAACATTGCCTATCCCAATACTTCCTTTTATATCACCAGTTTCTTTATTATATTTTACTGGCGGTATACCCTCCATTATTAATTGCGCATAGTACTTATATTTACCACGGATAAATTTTCTTACTATTCTGCAATATTTAATTCTATCTTGAATAGCCTTTTGAGCATAAATATCATTAGATTTTATAATTATTGGAATTGTAAGTCCATTCCATTTAATAATCCCGTCTCTATAAGTTATCCCACTTTTATTCCATTTACCTTCAACACTTCTTAGTTCATCATATTTAATAAAATTAACCCTTTGTGCATCTTTAAATATTAACTTTTCTAATGCTTTAGAGGCTCTACTTGCCGATGCTTGAGCGGTTTTATTATCTATATTTTTATTGAAAGGTTTATACATTGGTGTCATTTCATTTATAAGTGAATATTCATTAATCCCATATTCTCCTAATAAATCATTTATCTCTTTGTATTTTTCTTTTCTTAGTTTATCATTTATTTTAGATTTTTTACTTTCTTCATCTTTAAAGTATAATTTATTAATCTCTGCTAATTCTTTTCTTAGTTTTCTATATATCTTTAATTCGCTTAAAGCATTAAATTTCTTTAACCCTGCTGCTAAAATTGCATTGTAAAGTTTTCTACATATTTCAAATCTTTTATTTAATATTGATTCATCTCTATTATTAGTATCTAATTTAATAGTTAAAACATAAGTAGGAGTTGTTTTTCTTGGCATGAATATTTACCTCCATTTCTGCTTTTGCTATACTATTATTATTTCCTATATATACATTTATTATAACAAAACTCATGCGAACTTACATTCTATTTATAAATTCTAAAGATGCTTTTACTATCGTAAAAGAACCACTAACTCACGACTGAAATCACAAGTGTGCGTGGTTTAGCTATCAATTTAAAACTAAGGATCGTTTTATGCAGGTTCAACTTGAAATTACTACAGAAACAAATGGACATGAGCATGTGACCACAATTATAAATGAATTAAACAAGGGTGGATATAAGGTTCATAAAATATATTAATTCACTGTTTTAAATTTAATAATGGCTAATCATTATTTGATTAGCTATATAATCTCCCATTTTTTCTGTTGTAGCGTAGATCATACCTGGCTGCATTATATCTATTGTGCGATACCCACTATCTAAAGTTTTATAAACAGATTTCTCAATTGCATTTGCAATTTCCTCCATTTTAAAGCTGTAGCGAAACATCATAGCAGCACTCATTATTGTGCCTATTGGATTGGCTAAATCTTGCCCTGCAATATCTGGCGCAGAACCATGAATGGGCTCAAACAATCCAACAGATGAGATGCCTAGACTTGCAGATGGTAACATGCCGAGTGATCCAGTAAGCATGGAAGCTTCATCACTCAAAATATCACCAAACATATTCTCTGTAACAATGACATCAAATTGATGCGGATCCCGAATAAGCTGCATTGCCGCATTGTCTACATACATATTATTTAATTCTACGTCTTTATAATTTTTAGAAATAGATTGTACTACCTCTCTCCAAAGTCTAGAACTTTCAAGCACATTAGCTTTATCTACTAAGGTTAGCTTTTTATTTCTTACCCTTGCAATTTCAAACGCCATTTTTGTAATTCTTTCTATTTCATAGGTGGAATACTCAATTACATCCCACGCCTTTTGTCCATTTGCTAAATCTACTCGTTTCTTCTCTCCAAAATAGGCTCCTCCGATTAATTCTCTAACAATCATAATATCCAAATTATCACCTAATACCTCTTCCTTTAAATTGGAAGCGGACTTTAACTGCGGAAAAAGAATGGCTGGCCTTAAATTTGCAAATACACCCAATTCTTTTCTTAGCCCTAGTAGCCCAGCTTCAGGTCTTAATTCCCCAGGTAGCGCATCCCATTTCGGACCTCCTACAGCACCAAGTAACACGGCATCACTGGCATTACAAAGATCAATGGTTTCCATAGGTAGCGGGATTCCCGTTTTATCAATAGCAGCCCCACCCAGTAGCGCTTCTCTTATCGCAAAGCTAATATTATATTTAGAAGAAATTGCAGTAAGTACTTTCACTGCCTGTTTTATCACCTCAGGACCAATTCCATCTCCAGGTATTGTAACTATTTTTAACATTCACTCACCCCTTTTACAATGTAGTTTATTAACCCTCCTGCTTTTATAATCTCCATCATGAAATCTGGAAAGGGCTGAGCAGTATAACTCTTATCTTTTGTAATATTTCTTATTATTCCCCTATTAAAATCTACTTCAATTTGATTTCCTTCTTCTATATCTTTTGTTGCTTCTTCACATTCCATAATAGGTAGCCCTATATTTATAGCATTCCTATAGAAAATTCTCGCGAAATTCTCAGCTATAATGCAGGAAATTCCTGATGCTTTTATTGCTATAGGTGCATGCTCTCTAGAAGAGCCACATCCAAAATTCTTTCCAGCCACAATAATGTCTCCCTTTCGAACCTTTTGGCTAAAATTTGCATCTAAATCCTCCATACAATGGAGGGCTAACTCTTTTGGATCACTGCTACTTAAGTATCTTGCGGGTATGATAACATCTGTATCCACATTATTTCCGTACACTATTGCATTTCCCTTTACCATATTGCTACCTCCTCAGGCGAAGAAATTTTTCCAGTAATTGCAGAAGCCGCTGCCACAGCTGGGCTTGAAAGATATACTTCACTACCCGGATGCCCCATTCTCCCTACAAAATTTCGATTGGTAGTTGCTATGGCCCTTTCCCCCTTTGCAAGAATCCCCATATGACCTCCAAGGCAAGGACCACAGGTTGGCGTACTTACCACACACCCCGCCTTTATAAATATTTCTAAAAGCCCTTCTTGCATTGCTTCAAGGTATATTCTTTGGGTTGCAGGTATAATAATAGCTCTTATTCTTTGATGTACCTTTTGTCCCTTTAATACCTTAGCGGCCATTCTCAAATCTTCAATTCTTCCGTTGGTACAAGAACCAATTACTACTTGATCTATTAAGACTTCTCCCACCTCATCAATGGTTCTTGTGTTTTCTGGAAGATGCGGAAATGCTACAGTTGGGCGAATGCTACACAAATCAATTTCTATGGTCTTTATATACTTTGCATCCTCATCTGCCTTGTATATGATAAACTCCTTTTGTGAATGACTCTTCACATATTCTATTGTTTTTTCATCCACGGGAAAAATGCCATTCTTTGCGCCAGCTTCTATTACCATATTGGCCATAGTAAAACGATCATCTATAGAAAGTTCAGATATGCCTTCACCAACAAACTCCATAGACTTATAGAGCGCACCATCTACCCCAATTTTTCCTATTATGTGTAAAATAACATCTTTACCACAAACCCAAGGTGATAAACTACCTTTTAATTCAAATTTTATTGCTTCTGGAACCTTAAGCCAGGCTTCTCCGGCGGCCATTCCCGCTGCCATATCTGTACTTCCAATTCCTGTAGAAAAAGCGCCTAGAGCACCATAGGTACAGGTATGCGAATCTGCTCCTATAACCAAATCTCCACAAACTACCAATCCCTTTTCAGGAATTAGTGCATGTTCAATTCCCATTTGACCTATTTCAAAATAATTTTCTATTTCCATTTCTCTTGCAAATTCCCGAGTGCATTTACACTGCTCTGCAGATTTTATATCTTTATTTGGCGTAAAGTGATCTGGCACAATGGCAATTTTCTTCTTATCAAAAACTGCCATTGCACCTATTTTTTTAAATTCATTGATAGCTACAGGTGTGGTAATATCATTTCCAAGAACTAAATCTAATTTCACTTTAATAAGCTGCCCGGTTGCTACTGTGCTAAGGCCTGCATGTACTGCCAATATCTTCTGTGTCATTGTCATACCCATTTTACATTTCTCCCTTCTACCAATTCCCTATTTACTAATAAATAATTTATACCCTTATGACTGTGACCTCATATTACTTCAGTAGTTGCACTATAATAGGATTTATTAATTGCATTCACAAAAGCCTTTGCGCTTGCTTCTACAATATCTGTGCTTATTCCATTTCCTACAAAAATATTACTGTCTTTTTCAATTTTTACTATTACTTCTCCTAATGCATCCCGTCCACCTCCGATAGCCTTTAAATAGTAATCATTAAGAATTACATTTACTCCTATGGCTTTTTCAATGGAATTGAAGGTAGCATCTACCGGCCCATATCCAGTGGAAACTTGTTCTACCATTTTATTTTCAAAAGAGACCTTTACTGTTGAAGTTGAGGCAATCCCATTGCCACTTATAATATTAAAATACTCAAGCTTAAAGTATTCTGGTACCTTGACAGCTTCTTGTCTTACCATTGCTTCAATATCATTATCAGAAACTGACTTCTTTTTATCCGCTAAAGCTTTAAATTCCAAAAATGCTTCATTGATTTTTTCTAAACTTAAATTTATATAACCTAAGTGTTTAAGTCTATCTTCAAAGGCGTGCCTACCAGAATGTTTTCCTAGCACCAATAAACTTTTCTTTAGTCCTACAGATTCAGGAGTCATAATTTCATAAGTTTCTCTACAATTTAATACCCCATGCTGATGAATCCCTGATTCATGGGCAAATGCATTTGCGCCTACAATAGCTTTGTTTGGTTGTACTTGAATTCCTGTCATATGACTCACTAAGCTACTAGTGCGAGTGATTTCTTCTGAAATAATATTTGTTTCACATTGAAAATAATCCCCCCGAGTTTTCAAAGCCATAACCAATTCTTCCAGTGAAGCATTTCCCGCTCTCTCTCCGAGTCCATTCATCGCACACTCTATTTGGACGGCGCCACTTTGTATTGCAGAAAGTGAGTTTGCCACGGCAAGTCCCAAGTCATTATGACAATGTACACTGATGATTGCTTTATGGATATTGGGCACATTTTTTTTAATCCCTTCAATTAAAGACCCGTATTCTAAGGGTGTTGTATATCCCACCGTATCTGGTATATTAACCACATCTGCTCCTGCATCTATTACAGCTTCTAATATTTTATATAAAAATGCTTTTTCTGTTCTTGTTCCATCCTCAGGTGAAAATTCAACACTTGGACATAATGATTTTGCATAGGTAACCATCTCTACTGCTTTATTTAATACTTCCTCTGGGCTCATCTTTAACTTAAATTCCATATGAAGATTGGAGGTAGCAATAAAGGTATGAATCCTAGGCCTTTCAGAATACTTAAGAGCCTCCCAAGCTCTATCTATATCTTTTTTAGTAGTCCTTGCCAGTGCTGTAATTACAGGTCCTTTTATTTCTTTTGCAATAGCCTTAACTCCTTCAAAATCGCCATCGGAAGCAATTGGAAATCCTGCCTCAATTGCATCTACTCCCAGTTTCCGTAGCGCTCTTGCAATCTCTAATTTTTCCTTTCCGTTCAAACTTACTCCTGGAGTTTGTTCGCCATCACGTAATGTAGTATCAAAGATAAATATCTTCTTTATTTCTGCTTCTTTTTCCCTCATTTTAACCCTTCCTTCTATTTATTTTTGTTCCAATACGTCATTTTTCTAAGCTTAGGATTTTGGGTATAAAAAAATAGACCTCTTGCCCTTTGGGGCGAAAAGTCTATCGCGGTACCACCCATTTTTATATCTTAATTTTATAACGATGTATAATCACTATACACCGGCACAGCTTACGACATATTATGTTTTCAGCTTACAACTCAAGGGTGAGATTCAACATCTGAAATTATGGGTTCACACCGCTACCCACTCTCTGAAAATTTTCATGACATTTACTATTCCTATCACAGTTTTTAAATTATTTAGTTTTATTGTTTTTTGAAGCTTCATCTCTGAAAATATTTCAAATAAATTTGAGCATAAAAAAATAGACCTTTCGTTTTGGGGCGAAAAGTCTATCGCGGTACCACCCATTTTTATATCTCCATTTTTTAACGATATATAATTTATATACACCGGCACGGCTTACCTTATATGTTCTATATATAATTCAATATATAATTAATATATAATTTCAGCTTACAACTCAAGGGTGAGTTTCAACATTAGCAATCTATGGGGCTTACACCATCTCCCACTCTCTGAAAAATATGCATGATGTTTACTTTCCCTATCTCAGTTTTCTCAATATTCAAATTTATTTTATGTATTGTTGCTTAGTATACTTCATGGAATTTTCTTTGTCAATATTTATTTAAGAATATTTTTGAATATTGATCTTATCTTAGCATTTACTGTTGCATCTTCTCACTTTTAATTTCCTGCAACGCCTTTAATACTTCATAATATTCCTTATCTAGTTTCTTGGGATCATCCTTTTTAGAAGGCATGGAAATTTTACTGATAAGTTCTGACAACCTATTTTCATATACAAAAGCTTGATTTTCTAATGCTTTCTCCTTTTCGTCTGTTTTAATATCCCTCTTTTCCATATATTCTTCATAACTGCCCCGAGCGGTGATCAATTTGTGATTTTCTATGGATAATATACTATTTGCAACAGTACTTATAAATCTTCTGTCGTGGGAGACAAACAGAAGCGTTCTCTCATATTCCACTAGTGCCGCTTCTACAACCTCTAAGGAGTATATATCCAGATAATTTGTTGGTTCATCCAAAATAAGTAGATTAATATCACTCAAAAATACCTTTGCAAAGGAAGCCTTTACTCTTTCTCCTCCACTTAATACCTGAATTTTCTTATAAACCTCTTCTTTTTTAAATAGAAGCCTGCTCAAAAGGATTCGGGCAAAAGTTTCATCATAAATACTATTTTCCATTACATTTTCTAGAATACTTAGCTTTTCATTAAGAATATTCATGTCCTGGCTAAAGTAGCCTATTTTCGCACTCTTAGCTGTTTTAATTGATATGTCTCCTTCTAAAATCATCTTAATAAGCGTACTCTTTCCACTACCATTAGGCCCTATAAGCGCAGTTCTTGAGCTGTTATAAATATCAAACTCTGTATTACTAAATATAATTTTTTCTCCAAAAGACTTATTTATTTTCTTTCCTGAAATAACTATTTTACTATAAAGCTCACCATTTTCTAATGCATCTAACTTAATGCTTTGTATTTTTCGAGGCTTTTCTTTTACCTCAAGATGATCTATTCTAGCTTTCATGTTCGTTGCTGATCTATCTAGGTTGGCTTTTGCCTTCTGGTTTCCCATTTTACTATGAAGTCTTGCTTCTGAATTTCCCATTCTTGCTGGAGCCTTTCTCATAGTCTTTACCTTTTGTTTTGTGTCATTTATGGCCTCCTCAAGCTTCTTTTTCTCTTTACCATATTTCTGAAATTCAAATAATCCTCTTTCTATTTCTAAATCCTTTTGAAGCTTAAAGGCTGTGTAATTACCCTTATATTCCTTAAGCTTGACCCCATCTATCTCTAGTATCTTATTGCATAGCTTATCTAGAAACTCCCTGTCATGAGATATGATTACAATGGCGCCCTTATATTGCTTAAACTTGTTATCAAGAAGGTCTATACCCTCCATATCCAAATTACTGGTAGGCTCATCTGCAAATATTATATCACTTGCACCATCAAAACATTTAGCCATCTTAAATCTTGTTTTTTCACCACCGCTTAAATGATTGCTCCAGTTATGCACAGTTCCAAATTTATTAGCTGCTCTTTTGTCTATATCATCATATTCTTTGGAGCCAAGTTGATCTAGCACACTATAACTTCCGTATCTTTTAACCCAGCCTTCGTCTGGCTGGGCTTCTCCGCAAAGTATATTTATAAGTGTAGTCTTACCTTCGCCATTAAGTCCCACAAGGCCAATCCGGTCCTCTGAGTATATTTTTAAATTTTCTATATCAAGAATAATTCTATCTCCATAATACTTTTTTATATTTCCACCTTCAATTAATAGCATAAAAAAAACCCCTCCTATTATTTGGAGAGGATAATACTTTGTTTTAGTTTAATAATTATCATAAAAACACCCTATAGCATTAAAAATAATGCCCACAGAGATAATATTTAAGGTAATATTCACATCAACAAGATAATATCCACTCACAGTTTTAATAAAATGCACAACAAAAAAATCCTCAATAGGGGAATTTTTTATCGTCTTATTAAAAAAAATTCTTTAAGTGAATTATTTTCTCATATCTCTAAATACCTTACCTTTCATAGATTATATCTAATTATAGAATTAAGAATATTTATTGTCAATGCCTAAAAGTTCAATCACTCAACTCTCAGGCATGGAGGAGGTGAGTGATTTTTGAGGCTTGTAGAAGAATATCTTAATATTGTTTTATAACTTGTGAATTGGGGACCATAAGGCAATTGAAACCTCAACCCCCTTGGAAACAGCGGCAATCGCGAATACAGCAACTGGACTGATTGAATTCGAAACTAAACTACCTACCATCATGCCAAGCGGCATAGCCAGGCGGGTAAACACACGAGAGAAACCAAGCACTCTTCCTAACATATTCGAAGGGACAGTTTCCTGCCGTATCGATGTCGAAAGCGTGTTCCAGGCCACATTGCAGATTGTAACGATACCAAAGGCGATTCCTGGACCTAGCCAAAACCGGGTAACTAATGCATACAGAAAACCACATGTCCCTACAATTAAGAGTATAGGTATAAGTACTCCCCGTCGAAAATAGCGTTCCAAAGGAACTATGATAATACTTCCCACTAAACCACCAAGTCCAAGAAGCGCGTAGTTATAGCTAATTTGGGCCGCATTTAGATGTAGTGTAGAGAGGAGGTAGAACATCAAAACTCCATAGGCTGCACTGTACCCAAAGTTGCCAATCATGGCCTGTAGTGAGAGACTAAAATTCAACTTGTCATGAATTAAAAAATGCAGTCCCTCCCCCATTCCATGAAAAATCTCGCTTAATCGCGCTTTTGCAACCGGTTTTCCCAAGGTCTTTATTCTCCATATGGCCCATAATGTCCCTGCGAAAGATACGACATCAAACCATAACGTACGGTAGCCTCCGAGAGTGGTTATCATAATACCGGCAAGAATAGGACCAATTAAATCACCGGCTTGATTGACTAATTGATACGATGCATTTGCCTTAGTAAGGTTTTTATTGCCTATTATATTGGGGATAGCAGCTACAACCGATACGTCAAAAAGTAGTGAAAACCCTGCCAAAAGAAATGATACAACATAGAGTTGCCAAAGTTGCAAGATGCCCAGCATTTGCATGAATGGAACGAAAGCGACTAGAATCGCTCGTGTTACATCAGCGAACATCATAAGTCGCCTACGATCCCAGTGATCAACAAACATACCAATTATTGGACCAAATAACACAACCGGCAATACACTGACTGCATACATTGAACCCATAACAATAACTGAATGTGTTAGTTCATATGAAATCCATGGTATGGCAAAGGTGTAAAGTGCGTCACCTAGTCTCGAAACTAGCTGTCCAATTAGGAAAATAAGAAATTCAAAGGGCAACTGTTTCGAGATAGAATTGCCCAATCGTTGTGGAAGCAGTCTTAGAACTGAACTATGCTCATTCTTCGATTCTTTAAAATATTTATTATACATTTAATCACCTCTAATAAAGATACACTTAAGTACAATGCTTGTCTGATTTATTGTGTCCACCAGCCAAGACAAACAGCAACACTTTGTTAGCTGAAGTCCATATGCCCACTTTACAAATGTTTCTAAAGCTTTTTCTTGAGAATATAATAATGCTAACCAGCATTATGTATAATTATCAATTTATAAGTGTCATATTTTGTACTCCAATTGAATGTCAAAAGGCTCATGGTTAGCAATTTCATCATTAATTTCTTTTGCATCCACACATCCAGCAGCTATATAAAATTGTTGGGTTTCTTCTGCTGGATGCCCTGACATATAAAGTTTTTTTGCACCCCATTCTTTAGCTTTTTTAACACATAAGGTAAACAATCGTTTCCCAAGTCCTAATCGCCTATACTCACTAGAAATGTGTAGTTGCATTAATTGTACATATTGATTTTGACTTCCAAAAAAATTATGTAGTAACGATGCAAATGCTATGAGGTTGTCATTATAAAACATGCCAAAAACAATTCCGCCACTATTTATACAATTGATAAAATCTTCATTAACAATTTCTCGTTTTAATTCATTATCCCAATTCTCAATAAATGGGTTTTTTATCAATAATTTTTTATCGTCAATTTTTCTCCAAACATTTAAAATTTTCTGGTAACGATTAAAATATTCTAATAAATCTGGCACTAAATCAACTTCTTTCAATTCCCTAATTTCTATATCCATTGATTATTTCCTCCTTTTGTATCATATATAATTTTTCTTTATTATATCTTAATATTAAACTGTTGTGTATATTGACGAATACTCTTGGTATATGTTACCTATAATAATATTATAAAACACTTTAAATTTTAATCAAATTCATATATAATTATTATATAAACTATAAGAGGGTGAAATACTTTGGACAAAGAATTAATAAAATCATTAAGCGATTTATTAGATGAAAAATTGACTCCAATAAAAACCGATTTAAAGAGCATAAAATCTCAGCAAGAGGAAAGTATATCAATACTAAGAGCATTAGAACATAAATCGGATATTAATAAAGCTGAGCATGATAAATTATTTAATGATATTGCTAACCTTTCTGGTAGTGTAGAGAATATGAGAAAAGATCTTTCTGCTGTAGAAGTTGTTACTGCTAGAAACATGGAAAATATAGCTCAACTAAAACTTGTAAAATAAAAAAATTTAGCCTGTTAACTTTTTTATAAAAGTTGCAGGCCTTTTATTTTTTATAAATAATCTTTTGCTATTTTTCCAATTGTATATGCCCCTAATAAGATTTCAACTGTAAGGGTTTGAAATTTTCTCCGCCTTTTCCTAGCCTCAAAACCGTACAAGCGACTTTCATCGCATCCGGCATGCCAACGAATAAACTTACTTGCCTCTATTGGCGTTCAACACGTATCTACCTCACTGTAGATTTGCGCATAAAATAAATTTTAAATTAGCTTTATACCTTTCGATTTTCTTAATTTTACTATGTGTTAGAAATGCTTTTGTTATAACCTTAGCGCTACCGCGCTTGGTGAAGGAATGTGCCTTAGCGATTGGTCATCGATTAACCTATATATATTACAAACCATAAAATTACATGTTACTATATAAAAAAAGCCACCAGCCAAATCGAATGGCAACATTTTGTTAAGTGATGTTTCAGGTCTTTTACTATCTACATGCGCAAGTTTACCCCTGATCGATTCTCTTCTAGTTTAATTTCTAAAATAAGAATAAAAAAGTACTAATATAATTTTTTACTCATTAGCTTGATTTAAACTTAGAATTATCATAATTATATGGAATACTTGTTCCTACAGCTACATCTTCAATTTTTTCGATGATTAGCCAGTCATCCATATTACTTTGACGATCAAATTCTAAAGGAGTAATTTCCTTAACATCTTTAAACTCAACTATGCATAAGCATTTTTTATGCCATCTTTCTTTTTGCTTACTAGATAGATTAAGCAGGCCTTGATTATCCTCAAGTGTTTTTACAATTTCATCCTCTGTCAATTTAACATAGTTTTGAACACTTACTACCGTAGCCATAGCAGAGATCTTTCCTGTTCCTTTTTTCATAAGGTACAACGTTTCACCTTCAAAAACTCTGCTATGTGGGATTTTCCTTCCTGCCGCACCTCTTACAATCATAGTTTTGGTACCAGCAAGGATTTTCTCAAAAACCTTCTCTTTGTCATCACAATATACCAAATGTACCATTCTTTAATTACTCCCTTCATTTTATATAAATAATTTTTATTTCGTCTAAAAATACAATTGTAACTTATCCCTTATATCACTAAAATCAAATCACTTAATGCGTAAATATAAATTTCCTTAGATCTGAAATTTATTTTGTATTATAATAAGATGGCGCATTTAAAAACTTTCATCTGTCAATTTTCAGCTTTGAAGCAACCAATGTAAACTCACCTGGAATGTTTTTATAGGAATCAAATCTCGGTCCTTCAACAAGTGTATCAATAATAAACCCAGCTGAAGCAAAAGAACTAATAATTTCACCCATAGTCCAATATCTTAAAAGGCACTTAGGGAACTCACTCTGTTCATTCTCTGGGAAAAACTTTTCATGTGCTACCTCACCAATTTGTAATGTGTTTTCAAAGTAATCACCTGTAAGTTCCAATGCGTCGTCACTTACAACAAAAATATCACGAACTTTAAATATTTTTCTAATAGGATGAAAATCATTTAAAACCAATTTACCCCCTATTTTTAGTAAATCATATATCTTTTTTGAAAACTCATTTAAATCTGAAAAGTAATGTAGTATTCCGCCTTCCAGGTAAACAATGTCGAAATTATTATACATTTCATCAATATTTAATTCTAAAAAGTCTGATACGATATATGTTAAATTTACACCTGCATCTTTAGCAACTTCCATTGCATATTTTCTATTATCTTCAGAAATATCTACAATAGTGACATCAGCACCAAGTATTGATAATGGAACTGCCTTTTTACCACAAGAACCAAGCAAATTAGCAATTCTCTTTCCTTTCACATCACCAAGATATTCAAGATGTCTTCGCAAGTGTTTTTCAGGTTGTTTTATCATATCTTTAGCAACATCACTGGGTAAGCCCAATTCATTCATCCAAAATTCATAGGCTTTATATGACCATGCTTTTTTATTTGTTTCACTTTGGTTGCTCATTAACTTTGTACCCCCTCTTTTCCTAAAATTCATAGAAAATTACGATTACGTCTCAATAAAATCAAAAACTTTTATGCAATCACTTTTTCACTTATTATAGTCACCTAATTGAGAGCTTTCTTTAAATAATTCAAGCATTTATTTACTTCAGTAAAATTAACTGTACCATCTTCCAAAAGTGATTTACTTTCTAGAGATAGTGAGCCTTTAAAATTCAATCTTTTCAATTCATTAAATAAACATTTAAAATCTATCTCCCCTTCTCCTGGCAAAAGATAGTTCTTTAATGAGTTTAATGAATACGCTTCCCCCTTATAATCGTGAATATGTAAATGTGTGATACATTCTTTTTCCCATAACCAATCTGTATCAAAAGTCTTCCATAATAAATCATGGTAAGATATCATTCTAATATCCAATACAACTTTTGTTTGAGGATATATATCTACAAGTTTTTTCAAATTGCTAATTGGGTCAGATTTTCTACATGGTATCGTCTCTACAGCTAAGCATATTCCATATTTATCAGCTATATTTAAACATTCCTCAAATGCAATAATATTATTTTGAAATTTATCGTCTGATAGAGGGAGCCCCCATAAATGTAAAACCATTAATTTTGCGTTAAGTTCTTTTGCAACCTCACAATTCAGTTTTAATATATCCATTCCATTTCTATAATTAATAGTATTTAATTCTGTAATAAGCGTACCTATATCCTTATCAGCGTGTACTACTGGAAATTTTAATCCACTTTTATATAACTTATCCGTTATAGTTTCAATTTCACTATACCAGTTAGGGTACATAACTAATTCAAGGCCATCAGCAGATAATTTCTGACCCTCTTCTAATATTATTTTGTAATCAGATTGATAAGGATACTCAGTTATAACTCCTGTTGAACAAAAAACTCTGTTCCTTTCCTTCATAAACACCATCCCCTTAACGTTTAATTATCCCTATGATTTACCTATATAATTTAGAAGTACAACTAATTTTTTATGAATGTGGCATATCTGCTAACTAGTGTCACCCCGACATTGGTAGTCATGTCACTACCTTCTTTCCACATTATAAGAACATGAGTTCTTATAATGGTCATTACCATAACATAAGCATATTATACCATCTTTTTCATTTTATGTGTATTGATTAATATTAGATAGTTAAGTATTGGTTTAATCTTCCCTTAGTCCTACCAGCCAGCCTAATATCAGAAAAATAATAAATTAGTGCTGGATGGAATTGTAGGTATAGATACCTGACAAAGCTTACTCTTATGATAAAAACCCCTACATCTTTATTGATGTAGGGGTTTAATTGCATTTACTATTATTCATGTTGTTTCTAATTCACTTATTCACAGTTATATCTTACATTTCTATTACGCTCTTTTGTTTTCAATACCCACCGGTTTATATGTTCTAAAAACTCAGTGTTTTCTCTTCATTTTATATTCCATGCTTGATTCTTTACTTATGCAATACATCTTTATAATCATTATTCTTATTCAATTCTGCATTTAATTTAAATAACTATACCATCTAATATTATCATCTAATTTTTTACATATAATATGAATAGTTAAAATAAACAATAAACATAAAATTGCTACATAGTATCCGTTAATTAATAAATCACAATATTTTATTATCAATAATTCTAATGGAACAAGACATAATATAGATACTAAAAATATTAAAAGAATTAATTTAATTTTGTTTTTTAAGCCTTTAAATTTCAAACATAATTTCTTATAAAAAAAATGAAGTATATATTTATACAGAAACCAGGTTAATAAAAATGTTACTATAATATTTAAATTAATGATGCCATCAAATATTTGAAATAGCAAGATAATTAGAGCCAAAAGACATAAATAAAAATTTAAATTTTTTAAAATATCTAATAATTTTACCCTCTTATTATTATAGTTTTCTACTATATTCTCACAAAAATTTTTAATATCATCTCCAACTATATCCGTAATAGGAGTTTCATTTTTTTGAGCTGATAAAAGCATATCCATCATATCTTCCTCAACTTCAATAGAAAATTTATTTGTAGGAGAAATATTACAACTCTGTAGATAAGTTAATATATCGAAATGAGCTATTAAATAGTCTCCAACTAATTTATTATTATCAATAGAATCTTTCAAATTTATCACTCCTTTAGAATTTTATTTACATTTACATAGAGTTTATCCCAATATGCTTTAAAATCATTAAGTTCCTTTTTTCCTGCTTCTGTTATATAAAAGTATTTTCTGGTCATTCCATTTTGTTCTTTTCTTCTTTCCGATATTATTAATTCTTTTTTTTCAAGTCGCAATAAAAGTGGATACACTGTGCCCTCCACCATATCATTAAATCCATTATTCTTTAACTTAATTAATAATTCATAACCATAAGTTTCTTCTTTTAGAATTATGCTTAAAATACAACTTTCTAAAATACCTTTTAAAATTTGTGTGTTATTTTCCAATTTATCACCACCTATAAATACTATGTAATGCAAAGTATATTTTAATTATATATAAAGTTACTATGTATTGCAAGGTATTTTATTAAATGAATAAAAAAGCCTAAAAACATTTACGTTTTTAGGTAGTGGCCTGCAATCTTTCAATATTAAAATGCAGAGGCCTTGAATATTATTCAAGGCCTCTGCATTTTATTGCTATATACTCCTACATATCTAAATTTATATAAATAATTCTGGTTCTCTTCGATAATTGCAACCAATTTCTAATTCATATTTATGTCTTAAATAATCTTCATCATCATAATACTTTGCATTCATTGGACATTTTTTAACGCACGCTCCACATTTAATACACATTCCATTTAACTTAGATACATCTTCAAAATCTATAGAACCCATAGGACATATATTTGCACAAATTTTACAGTCATTGCAATTGCTATTTGTTTTTGGAGTAACCTTTCTAATGTCAACCGCAATACCCTGTTCATTTTTAGGAATATAATGTTTTCTATAAGGTTTGTTTCCTTTTATAAATATAGCTTTAATTTTATCTTGAATTGTTATTTTTGTGTGTATTTGATTAGCAAAGTCATTTACTATGTCCATATCTTCTGCATCTGGTCGGTTTTTAGCTAAGGTTTTAGAAAATGCGTGTTCTCCAATAAATGCACCCCCAGCAATAACACTAAAACCGTTTAGTTCAAGTATTTCTTTTAATTCTATTAAAGCATCATCATAATTTCTGTTTCCATAAACAACTACAGGAATTGCTAATGCGCCATTACCTTTAATCGAGTTTAAATATTTTAATAATACATTAGGGACTCTTCCTGCATAGACCGGAACACCTAAAATGACAACATCTTCTTCTTTAAAAGATGCTGTTTCTTGCCTAACTCCTGGTAATGTAAAATCAACATTATTAAAAATTATTTCTTTACCGATATTTTCTAAGATTTTTTCTGCTATACCACATACTACTTTTTTAGTTGTACCTGTAGCACTGAAATACATAGCATTAATTTTTTTATCCATAATAATTCCTCCTATGATACATAGTGCTTTCAGCAACCTTTTGATTAACCAATGCACGCTTTACCTTTTCTGTCATTATAGAATCATTAAGTCCTTAGAATGACGGCTTCCTCTAATAGAAATACGATTCTAAACCTCATATTTTTTATTTCTATAATACAATATAAGATCCGCCAATGCCATCAATAAATTTGTAATATATAATATCATTATTATATCTCTGCTATATAATATTTTGTGTATAATTCCGAATGTATACCCCACTATTACTATTATCAAAAACATTGCACTTTTTCCCTTTGTAGAACGTGATTTTATAGACTTATAAATGTTTGCTGGCCACGCAAGTCCAAAGCAAATTAACATGCCGGCTTCAAAAATACTCAAATAACCCCGCCTTCCTTTGTGTCAATTTTAGTAGTCAACAATTTTATCCACCTATCACTATAAGCTCTTTGAATAAACTCTTTTTTACATAAATATTCTCTTAGGGTATCTCTCAAATATTCACCGTTATATTTTACATTTCTATTGTTTTTTAATGAAGTATACCCTGGCCCCCTACCGTCCATAAAGCAAAACTCACTATCTAAGGAGTTCTGCAGAGCTTCTTTAAGATCTTTACCCTGCACCTCAAAATATGTTGGATTTAAGGGGGAGTGACATACTTCTATAAGCTTTTTACGTGATACTCCACCTTTTCTAATTCCACCATTTATTACTCCACTATTTATTAACCCGATATCAGTTTTAAAAACATCTGCCAGTGCATCAGCTAGTAAATTAGTAATTGGATTTTCCTCAACTACATCATGCCACAAATCAGCATCGATATTATATAAATTTTTACTTAGATTTACTATTGCTTTTTCTTTGTTTTCTTTTAATATATCAATAATTTTTTCATTAGAATAGCAATTCTCTATACCAATATTCTTATCCTCGAGTATTTCTACTTTTCTGTTATTGATTTCAACTTTTAAAAGTCCCAAGTGCTCTCCAAAACCTCCTGAAGTATGAATTATAGTATTACTCACAATTTCAGGCTTGTCCATTAGTAAATGAGTGTGACCACCTATTATTATATTGACCTCTTCTATTTCTGCTATTTTTCTATCATTGTCCATTCCTGAATGAGATAACACTATACACAAATCATACTTATCCTTATGTAGTGTTATTTCACTTTTTATTGATTGTATATAATCCTTATGTTGAAAACCTAATAGCTCATTAAATGGGCCTAAATCCGGGGATGTTCCTATAATCAAAATTCTTAAATTATTTTTATTCAATATGATACTCTTTTTCACACCTGCAATCTCAGTATTACCAAGTGTATCAAAATTGCAGCTTAAAAATGGAACCTTTGATTTTGTTGCCATATTAACTAAGGTATCATAGCCATTAAAGGTTTCGTTGTTTCCTATAGCTATGGCATCATAACCTGCATACTCTAATAGCTCTATAGCTGCAAGCCCATCTGTTCCCTGAAGTTCTAGCCTCTTAAAATCCGCAAAATCACCTGCGTCTAATATTATTGTATTCTCATCCTTTAATTCATTTATTTTACTTACTATCTTAGAAAAATTCTCATAATAGCTGTGAATATCATTTGTATGAAGTATATTTAGCATCATTTTACATCCCCCACTCGTATGCAATATTTGTTTTATTATGATAATTATACCACATAAGATTTTGTTAAAGTGAATCACTCTCCTAGTCTCTCAACTGTAATCTAAAAGGGTGCCAAATAGGCACCCTTTTACAAACAATATTTTTCAGTTAATGCTGCAATATTTGAGATAATAACAGTTTTTTTATTACTTATTCATCCCCGTATAAATTAATACTGCATCTCTTAAAAAAGCTGCGCTGCCAGGTTGCTGTTTATCATAGTAAGCTGTAAATCTTTCATCATCAACATACATTTGGGCAAGCCCCGCATGTGCTTCCTTGCTATATTCACTCCAATAATAGGCAAGCCATTTTTTATGCAAGTCAGCTGCCTCTTGTGCTATATCACTTTCAGGGTCTCCAGTTTTAAAAGCTTCAGCTAGGGTGGTTGTCACCTGACTAGCTAGCTTTGTCACCTCATCGTACTGCTGCTCCGTCATGTTCATTACCTTTGCATTTGACTTTTCAATAGCATCTTTACCATACTTTTCTCTTATTTCACTACCATACTTTTTCTCATTATCATCAATCATGTTTTTCTTAAAGCCTTGAAATTTTTCTTTATTACTCATTTTAATATCCCCTCCACTTATTGCTATTGTTTTATCCACATTTGCTATTAACATATCCAATTGGTTTCTTTTTTCCAGGAGCTTTTCACGATGTTCCCTAAGTGCATTAGCGGCATTAAAGGAAGGTGCAGTTACTATATCTCTTATACTATCTAAACTCACACCGAGTTCTCTGTAAAACAGTATTTGCTGTAACCTATCGACCTCTTTTTCACCATAAATTCGATATCCTGACGAATTAATTCTTGCCGGCCTCAGAATTCCAATTTCATCATAATACCTAAGTGTTCTGGTGCTTACACCTGCGAGCTTTCCTAACTTTTGCACTGTATATTCCATACGCTCATCTCCTTACAAGATTATTGTACACATTTACGTAGCGTTAATGTCAATAGTATTTTAATAATATTTTATTTGCCTTAATTTGAATTTAATTTATAATTTTTTATTGTTTGCAACAATATTAATTATTATTTGAAAATAGTTCTTTACAAATATCTATTCCTATGTTACTGTGAATTTACAAACAAAGTAACAAAATTTAAATCAGTACAATAAGTTGAAGTAATTCCACTTAGTATTAACTTTCATTAGATAAACTAAAATACTTGCTAATAGAAAGGGGATAGTCCAATGGTTCAAATTAAGTTTTCAGAGTTTTTAGAGGATAGTATGATTTTATAAGTAAGAGGTCTTTAACATATGTAAAAGACAAAGAAAAATACTTTAATTAAAAATGATGACTATACTCTACTTAGTTAAAAATTAAATATATTATATTTTAAAAGGGAGTTCACATCGTGAACTCCCTTTAGTATTTTTAATATAATCTATAAATACATTAGACAATCTCTATTTATACATTTCTTTAACTGCTTTTCTTGTTTCAATTAATTTTGCCTCTACTTCTTTTATATTATTTCTAACCATTCCTATAAATAACATGTCTATTATTGCTAGCTGTGATATTCTGGAGTTCATTGCACCTTCCCTCAAAGATTTTTCTACTGCTGGTACACGTAACACCACATCTGAGAGATCAGCTACCTTATTATTTACACTAGCCTTTGTTATTGCTATTACTGGAACTTTCCTTTTTTTTGCATTCTCTACACATTTAATAACTTCCCTTGTTTCACCTGAATAGGATATTGCTATTGCTACATCACCTGGCTGCATTAATATAGATGTTGTTATTTGCAAATGGGTATCTGTATGTGATATGCACCTCTTATTTATTCTGCTTAACTTGTAATAAAAATCTTGACCTACTAAAGCTGATACTCCTACACTAAAGATATATATATTTTTTGCATTTATAAGTAGTTCTATTGCCTTATCTAGTTCCTCTTCCACAAGCAAGTTAACTGTCTGCTGCATGATAGAATCTATTGAATTTTTTATTGAATAAATTATATTTTTTGTTCCTAAATCTTTATCTAAATATTGAAACTCAGTATCTTGATCCATCTTATCTAAACTTATAGATAATTTTAGCTTCATTTCATTTAAGCTATTGAACCCTATTTTTTTAGCAAACCTAACGACTGTTGGAGCCGATGTTTTTGTAGTACTTGCTATATCTTTAGCTGACATTGTTATGATACTTTCCTTAGTTTCTAATAGATAATCTGCTATTAATTTCTCACTATCTGTAAAGCTATCGTAATTTTGCTTTATATACTGTAATACATTCATAATCTCATCGCCCCATTAAATATGATTTTAGCTCTGTTTATCTATTATATTAAAGTAAAATTTCTTACCACCATTTATATATTTTAATAGATAAAGATGTTTTTGTAAAACAGAAGCTACGACGTTTGTCCTATAATCCCATTTTTGACTCACCTTTAATATTTGTAATTCTCCCATATATCTCATATAATTTTCGTTATCTATAGTGATATCTCCATAATTCACATCTACTGCATTTAAGGCCTTTATTTTATCTCCATTAAGAAGTAATCTACTTTCACTAGCTCTTATGGCATCTCTAGCCTCATCTGTTCTACTGGTGTAAGTTTCAGTAAGTAATCTTAAAGTTACATTATCATATTCTTTTAATTCTATACAAAGCTCTACTGCATCTGGATTTAGTCCTGATAAATCCTCTAGCTCTTTTGTGCCAGGAAGTGAATCTCCTATAAATATAGATTTATTTCCTAGGGCAAACAAATGGTTTGCAGCTTCCCGTACTTCTATACCTCTATGATCTTCTAGTGTTGGTAATCCATCATGCAAGGGACCTCTTTTCCTATTATTTGATCCTACAAAAGCACAAGCTCTAATTCCTCTCTTACTTAAAATAGTATTCTTCTCTTTCATACATTCCTCTGAGATACCTGTAACTACTCTAGGGTAAAAATTATGTAGTGCATCAACATTTTTATAGTTAGGAGAATATATATCTAAATTATCAAAAAACTCTTCAGTTATTGTGGATGCATTTAATTGAATTTTAATTCCATAAGGATTTTTGGTCATTTTAGATATTTCTTCCTGCGTATATCCAAAATCTATTCTTATAGTCATAACCCCCATATCCCCTAGTCCCTTCAAATCCATATCATTCAAGTCTAAAAACTTAAAGGTATTAGGAGAAATATCACTTATTATATCCATATTATATTTTTTAGCTAGCTTGAAAAATTCACGTACCTCAGCCTTTAAGATGCTATAATTTGCCTCTGGTATATGTAGTGAGGTAAATATTCTAGTAAAGCCCAGTTCATGAGCATCCTCTAATAGCTTTATATTCTCTTCCTTTGTATTGTCCAGCCCAAAATAGATTGAAATACCATAACTCATAAAAAACCCTCCTTTTAAATCATTAATTAAATTTAATTTACAAAAAGACCCTTACGGGTCTTTTTATAAACTCTCTCTTTGTTAATCCACTGGATCTTCAAAGCCTAATATGCTAGTAAAGAAATATCCACCTATATATGATACTAGTACTCCTATTAAGAATACTCCCATTTTACCATTTGCAATTAATAATGCCAGTGGTAATCCTGAAACACCGATTGCAACGGCTCCTACCTTAAATAATGCCATCACCGCGCCACCTAATGCTGCTCCAAGACAAGCTCCAAGAAATGGCTTTCCAAGTGGTAATGTTACTCCATATATTAAGGGTTCTCCTATTCCTAAAAATCCTGGTACCAATCCATTTTTAGCTACTTTCTTTAATCTTTCATTTTTTGTTTTTCGGAGTACTGCAATTGTAGCTCCTACTTGAGCCATTCCAGCTGTTGCCAGTATTGGAAGTAATACTGTAAATCCAACATTAGCTATTAAATCTGCATGTATTGGTGTTAACGCTTGGTGCATTCCAGTCATAACCAGTGGTAAGAATAAACCACCCGATATTGCTCCTGATATAACTGAAATCATTATATTATCTGATGCTACTGTTTGTCCTACAACCAGTCCTATACTATCTGAAATAAATCCACCTATTGGTTGAAGTATAAATAATGCTACTAAAACTGAAATTGTAAGTGTAACAAGTGGTGTAACGAATAAATCTAATACATCCGGTACAAATTTCCTACAAGCCCTTTCAATATAACAAGCTAAAAGTACTACGAGTATTACTGAAATAATTCCCCCACGTCCTGGAGTTAATGCTTTTCCAAAAAGAGTTATCTTTGCAAGTGCTGCTGATGAAAGAATTCCACCTAATACTCCACCCATCATTGGCATTTGTGAACCAAATTCCTTAGCTGCATTTACACCAACTAAAATTGATAGAATAGAGAATACACCATTACCTATAAGTCCTATTATTTGAGCTGCGTTTGTGGCTTTATATGAAGCTCCAAAATATACTCCTGCTATATTATTTACTGCTAGAACTAATCCGCAAGCTACGAATAATGGTATTAATGGAATAAATATATTTCCTAATCTTTTAAGCATATTTTTAAACTTAGTATTATTTTTTTGTTTTAATTTAGTTTTAGTTTCTGCTACTGCATCTTCCCCTATAACTATATTTTTTCCAAGGATTTTACTTACTTCTTCAGTTACCTTATTTACCTTTCCTGGTCCATAAATAACTTGTAGCTGTCCCTCGTCTTCAACTACCCCAAGAACTCCTTCAGATTTTTTTATTTCTTCTATTTTTGCCTTTGAATTATCTTTAAGTTCTAGTCTGCAGCGGGTCATACAATTTGAAACAGATTTTATATTACTTTTTCCTCCAACCAGCTCTACTAAATTTTTAGCAATGTCTTTATTTAACATAATATTTTCCTCCTTTTTTAAATGCTTTTTAGTGCTTTTGCTATATATCCACTATTTTGATCTAATATAATTTTCGCTTCCTCTTTATTAAGCTTTGATAATATCATGAATATCGCTAGCTTAACATCAAAATCTGTTTCATTTAATACCTGCGTTGCTTCTTCAATATCTATTCCCGTTGCTTCGCAAACTATTAGCTTAGCCCTTTGCGTTAATTTTTCATTTGTTGATTTTACATCTACCATAAGATTGCCATATACTTTACCTAGCTTTATCATAGCTCCTGTTGATAACATATTTAATACAAGTTTTTGAGCTGTTCCTGATTTGAGTCTTGTTGACCCTGTTACAACTTCTGCTCCAACTACTGGTGCTATTGATATTTTTGCGGTCTTTGAAACTTGTGAATTAGCATTACACGTAACTGAAATTGTTAATGCTCCTATTTCATTTGCATACTCCAGGCCCCCTATAACATATGGGGTTCTACCAGATGCTGCAAGACCTACTATTATATCATCCTCTGTGATATTTTTACCCTTCAAATCTTTTACTGCCAGTTCCTTTGAATCCTCAGCACCTTCCTTAGCTCTAAATATAGCCTCTGTACCTCCTGCTATAATCCCTTGTACTATTTCTTCTGAAACTCCAAAAGTTGGTGGACATTCCGATGCATCTAAAATTCCAAGTCTTCCGGAAGTTCCTGCACCTATATAAATTAATCTCCCACCTTTATACATTCTTAAAGTTATAGAATCTATGGCTTCTGCTATTTTAGGAAGTTCCACTTCTACAGCTTCAGCTACCTTTTTATCTTCATTATTTATTACTTTTACCATTTCCAAAGTTGAAATCTTGTCTATGTCCATGGTATTTTCATTTCTACTTTCCGTTGTGAGTTTTTTTAAATTTAATTTGTCCATAAATTCCCTCCTATATTACTCATCATTTGTATTTTGAAAACGTTTTATACTATAACCTTATATTAACATGTTTGAAATTATGTTTCAAGCATTTTTTTAAAAAATATTATTTCATTTCAGTTTATTTTATTATTGACAATCTCATACTCTTGTAATATGATTATATCATAAGTATTATTAATTGATAATTGATATCGATTCAAAATGACTATAATTAAATAAGAATATAATATATATCCCCATAAAGAAAAACATAATAAGAATTGTATATGTATATAATATATATGCTTGTAAAAATGTACACTTAATAATGAATTAAACTAATATCAAAAAAATTTAGGAGGCTATCAAATGACAAAAATCGCTATAATAATTGGAAGTACTAGACCTGGAAGAAATGGGGCTGCCGTAGCTAATTGGGTATATGAAATCTCGAAGAAACGAACTGATGCAGAATTTGAGTTAGTTGATATTGCAGATTATAATTTACCATTATTAGATGAACCATATCCAGCTATGATGCATCAATATACTAAAGACCATACTAACGCATGGTCAGCCAAAATTTCAGAATTTGACGGTTTCATATTTGTAACACCAGAATACAATCACTCCACATCTGGAGCTTTAAAAAATGCTATTGATTACTTATCTCTTGAATGGAACAATAAAGCTGCAGGATTTGTAAGTTATGGTAGTGCAGGTGGGGTTCGAGCTGTTGAACATTTAAGACTTATTGCAGGAGAGCTACAAATGGCAGATGTACGCTCACAGGTTACACTTTCACTTTTCACTGATTTTGTAAATATGAGCGAATTTAAACCTGCAGATCTACATGAAGCTACTGTAGTTTCTTTATTTGATCAAGTTATTGCTTGGAGTAATGCATTAAAAACTTTACGTAAATAGATGTGTAACAAAAACCAGCATTTTAATAATGCTGGTTTTTTAATTATTTATAATTCTATTCAGTTGGTATTTAATAAAAAAGCTCTCTATTTACGCTTATAAACGTAAAAATTCTTCTTCTATGTTATTTAATATTTTGTTATTGCTATACATTAAACAATAGCAAAATAAACTCATTAAAAACAGTATGCTTAAAGCAGGTTGATTATAAAATATGAATCCTACAGTTATAAACAGACATAAATTCATAATAGGAGTTTTAAAATGTCGCAGCGTGTAGCCACAGGATATCCTAAAAATTACGCTTGTTTTCAAATAAAACCGTGAGATAATACATAAGGCATACATTCCAACTTGTAATATATAAAATGCTAAACCATAAAAGAAATATACGAATATATGTTGACGAGCTAATAAAATATATTGTATATCCACATATATTGCAAGAAGTGCAACAACCTCAATTGTCCAAAGGAATATAGATTGTTTAAAGCTATTCTTATAAGCCTTAAAAAAATCATGGGTTATATTTACATCTTTTTCTCTTAGTAGTTTACCCATTGCACCTAAAAGCGCCGTTAAGGCAGGCCCCATAGGAATGCTACATAAGGCAACAAGCCAAGGCGTAGGGCTACTTATAATTCCAGTTAACAGACAAAACATTAATATAGTCATAGGTAGGTTTAATAAAATAAAATAAAAGTTACCTAAAATAAACCACCACAGATAGTTTGAAATTGTAAATATTAGACCTTCACCAAGTTTTTTATTCATTTACTCCTCCATAAAAAAATTATTAAATTAGCGCTTGTTGAATATGATTTATAAATTACTCATAAATTGAAAAATAGCATCATTTGTCTTTGGTAAATCTTCATGCCCAAAGTCGTTATATACTCTTAAAGATTTTTTGCTGGTTATTCTGTTATATACTGCAAATTGAGTTGATGGAGGACATATATTATCCAATAAGGTAGCTGTAAACATAACCTGGCACTTTATGTACTTTGCTAAATTCTTTACATCTATGTATCCTAATTTAGTAAATATCTCCTCTTCCTTTTCATGGAGGGGGTCAAAAAACCTAAAGTAGTAATTTAATTCTTCATAAGCGTCCTTTGCAAGATCCATTTGCCAAACTCTTTTATAGTCACTTAAAAATGGATATACAGGTGCAATCATTTTAACCTTTGGCTCTAATGCTCCGCAGGCAATAGTTAACCCTCCACCTTGAGAATAACCCGTTACTCCTACTCTTTTTTCATCAACGTCTTCCATATTCATTACTATTCTTGCAAGCTCTACTGTATCTAAGAATATATGCCTAAACAAAAGATTATCTGCATTCCCCTCGAGTCCTCTAATTATATGTCCACCGTATGTTGGGCCGACCACACCGCCTACATCTTCTGAAAGTCCGCCTTGCCCCCTGCAATTCATAGCAACCACAGTATATCCCATGGCTACATAAGCTAGCTTATCAACCCAATCTCCACAATTTCCCCTGTAGCCATGAAACATAATTAGAGCAGGGTGCTTTTCTAATACATTTTTAGGTTTTAAACATTGCGCATGTATACGAGCACCTCTAACTCCAGTAAAATACATATCAAAACAATCTGCATAGGGTGTTTTAAAATCACTTCGAATATACTGGGTACAAGGTTCTACTGTTTCTAACTCTTGTATAGCTCTTGACCAATATTCATCAAAATCCTGTGGACAAGGATTAGTTCCTGTATACTTTTTAAGTTCTTCAATTGGCATATCTAACATTGGCATTTTTTTATCCCCATTTCAATTAGAATTTAAATCTTTCAATTTTATGAATTTCTATACAGTAAACGATATAAAAATAGGTATAGAGCACATTTTACTGTAAAATCTATACCTAGAATTTCCATACTCTATAATCTTTCTTACAAAATAATTAACAATATTTTTTTATGGCTTTATCTATCATTTCAGCACATTTCTCAACCTTTGGCATATCTTCATCTATAACAGCTGCAAGCGGTAAACGAACGCCTCCTATATCCATACCTTTCATTTTTAAAATAGTTTTCATAACGGCATATAAGTTACCATGGCATCCACACATAGCATAGATAATCTCGCAGATATCATATTGGATTTCCTTTGCTGTTTCCATGTCACCACTTCTGATACATTCATCAGCTTTTATGAATAATTCTGGCATAACAGCATAAGTCCCACCAATACCGCCATCAGCGCCCATAGCTCTACCGCCAACAAATTGTTCATCTGGACCATTAAAGACTATAAAGTCTTTTCCACCAGCAGCTTTAAACATTTGAATATCCTGTACTGGCATTGAAGAGTTCTTAACTCCAATAACATGTTTATTTTCACGCATTTTATTAAATAAATCCATAGATAGTGCATATCCTGTTGTTTGTGGAATGTTGTATATAATAAAATCTAAATTAGTAGCATTGGCAATACTATTCCAATAATTTTCAATAGCATGTTCTGGTAATCTGAAGTAAATTGGTGGAATAGACGCGATAGCATCTACTCCGCATTCCTCTGCATGTTTAGCAAGTTCAATACTATCTCTTGTTGAAGTTGCTGCGATATGAGCGATGACAGTAATTCTACCTTTTGCAACCTTCATTACATTTTCAAGTACTAACTTTCTTTCATCAACATTTTGATAAATGCATTCTCCTGAACTTCCACATACATAAACACCCTTGACACCTTTTCCTATTAAATACTCTGTAAATGCACGAGTCTTTTCTGGACTAATATCTCCCTTTTCATCGTAGCAAGCATAAAATGCTGGAATAATTCCTTTATATTTATCTAATTTATTCATAATTTTTCTCCTATCGTATAATTTTTATTTTATAATAGCACAAACCACTATTATAATCCTAATTTCATACCACCCTTTTAGTTTATTATTAGCCTTTTACAGCTCCCATGGTTATACCTTGGGTAAAGTTCTTTTGGAAGGCAATAAATATTATTATCATTGGAAGTGATGCCAATGCTGCTCCAGCCATTATTACACCGTAATTTGTTGTAAATTCTTGTTGCAGTAATGCTACTCCTAAAGGTAAAGTCATCATGTTTGCACTTCTAATTGTAATAAGCTGCATGAAGTAATCATTCCAAGCACTTATAAATGTAAATATAGCTAGTGCCCCAACTCCTGGTTTTACCAGTGGCAGTACAATACTCCAGAAGGTTCTGAGTTCTGAACACCCATCAATTCTTGCTGCCTCTATCAATTCATTAGGAACCCCTTGTGAGAACTGTTTCATTAAGAATACTCCAAACGGCCAACCTGCTGCTGGAAGTATAAGTCCTTGATAAGTATTTATCCAATGAAGCTTTGACAATATTGTGAATAATGGAATCATAACTACCTGCTTTGGTAATGCCATAGCCACGATTAATGACCAGAATATAAAGTTTCTTCCTGGAAATCTCTTTTTTGCTAGGGCATAACCAGCCATTGTAGCCGTTAAACATACTATAAACATTGTAGCAAAAGCAATTATAAAGCTGTTTGCTGTCCACCTAAGCAGTGGTGATTTTGCGAGTTCTGTAAAGTTTTCAAGGGTTGGAGTTTTAGGAAACCACTCTGGTGGTATCTGTACGGTTACACTTTGTGGCTTGAAAGCTCCAGTTGCAATCCAGTAAAAGGGGAATATAAATATTATAGCAAGTATTATGATTATTATCATAGATATTATTTGTTTTAATGATTGTCTTTTTAACCATTTCATTAATGTCAACCTCCAATATTAGTAATCAACTTCATCTCCAAAGAATTTGAATTGAACTATTGATATAGTCATTATTATTACAGCAAGCACAACTCCCATTGAAGATGCTAATCCATATTTATTCAAAGTGAAGGCTCTTTCATAAACCAAATACATTACTGTTGAGGTTGAATAAGCTGGTCCACCGGAAGTTAAAAGTTGGATTATAGAGAAACATTGGAAGGAATTTATTGTTGTAATAATTACAATGTATAAAGTTGTTGGCATTAATAAAGGCCATGTAATATGTCTAAATATTTCCCAGGATGTAGCTCCATCAATTTCAGCTGCCTCAAGATATGAAGTTGGTACATTACCAAGAGATGCAACATAAAGTATTATTGGTTGTCCAACTGATAGTGTTACAAGTACTACAATCATACAACCTAAAGCATATTTGGGATCCCCGAGCCATCCAACTGGATCCATTCCGAACTTGGAAGTAATATAGTTTAGTATACCGAAGTTTGGATGAAATATCCAACCCCAAACAACTGTTATGCTTACAACTGAACATACTGTTGGCAGATAAAATATACCTCTAAATAAAGATCTTATTCCAGCTGACTTTTTATAAATATTTATAGACACGAATAATGACAAGAGTATAACAAGAGGAACATTTGCTATAACTAATATTAAAGTATTTACAACAGATTTTATAAATATATCATCCTGTATTAACGTTTTGTAATTCTCCAGTCCAATAAATTTAAAATTCCTAAGCGAGTATTCAAAAAAACTTATATATATGCCCTTAATCATTGGATAAATAACAAAAGTTATAAAGAAAATCAACATAGGTGTAAGAAATAAATAAGCTGAAATCCATTCTCTTATATGTGCTTTGCTTACCTTTTTCTTAGGCATTATGCTATTATCTATATTCTGCATGTGGACACCTCCATTTTATTTATAAACCACCGATGAATTGAAAAGTCATGTCATTTAGCCAAGCTAAGGAATCATGTTCAAATTCATATTAAATCCATAGGTCGTAGTTAGTCCACGACCTATGGATTCAAACTATTTCTTAATTAAAGTGGCATTTGCTTTTGTAACAAATTCATCTAATCCTTTTTGTGCTGTTTGTTTTGCAAGTAATACGTTTTGAAGCATTGGGAAGTAGAAAGTTCTCATTTCAGCAAACCCTGGAACTTGATTATAATATGTTCCTAAGTATTTGATCATACTTTCACAATATATTGATTCTGGATCTGTATAAAGTCCTGTTACAGAAGTTTTAACTGAGAAACCACCTGTCTGAAGTAAAGTTTCTTTAGCTGTAGCTGAGTCGTTAGCAATGAATTCTACAAGTTTTTTCGCTGCTGCAATTTTATCTGCATCCTTGTTGTCAAATACACCCATACCGCCTATATAAGCTTCTAAAGCTGGCTTAACTGAAGTATTTGGTGTTGGATAAGGAATAAATACCTCTTCGAATGCTGTCTTCTTCTTAGATGCACTTGTACCCATTAATACTTTATTATAAAGTGGTGCCATGGCTATTTTTTCACCTAAGTACATATCAATTACGTCATTTGAAGCAAGTGCTTCCCCACCCTTTAATGTTAACCCTAATTTAACAGAGTCTGCAATCCATTGAAGAGCTTTTCCGTTGCTAGGATCATTCAGAGTATATTTTGATAAATCAGAAGCTACTGTTCCAACTCCACCCATATTAGAAATATATGCTCTAGTTCCTTGATCTCCAGCACTTGACTTAGCATAAAATGCTGTAGGTGCTGCGAGTGTTGGAATTTTTTCCTTTATAGCTTTTAAAAGTGCATAATATTCATCATTAGTCCATAATCTGTCTGGTTTGCCTAATGGAAGCATGCTTGTTAAACCAGCTTTATCAAGCATAGTTTTGTTAACTACCATCATATTAGGCGAAATATTAACTGGATACATGTAGAACTTGCCATCTAATGAACAAGGATCTAATATTTTTTTAGCGATGTCCTTTTTCATGGTATCTGTAAACAGGTCATCTAATGGTACCATTACTCCATTTCTAGCATAATCTATAATTCTACCAGGATAATCATATACAAGGTCTGGTGCTGAATTTGATGCAATTGCTGTATTAAGCTTTTGAGGACCACTTGCAAAGTCAATCATTTCAATATTAACTTTAATGTTTGGATATTTTTTATTAAAGTTTTCAATAATTTTCTTTTCATAATCTCCTGATGAAGCTGTCTTGAAATTTGGGTAGTCCCACCAAGTTATTTCTACTGGCTTCCCAGTTTCTGATGTCTTCCCAGCTTCTGGTGTAGGTGTAGGTGATTTGCTAGCACATCCTGCGAGTAGACTAACTGACATTGAAAGGGCAAGAATTGATGTGAGTAATTTATTTTTTTTCATTTTTTGTCCCCCTTAATAATTTTATTATATTACTATTATTCATATTAAATAATATAATTTTCACTTTATATTTTAGCTTTATTTACTAAGTCTACAAACTTCTTAGTAATTAATTGTGGCCTTGTTATTGCCCCACCAGCCACTACAGCAAAGGCTCCCATTTCTAAGCATTTAACAGCAAGCTCTGGAGTTTCAACATTTCCTTCTGCTATTATTGGTATATTTAAAACTACTTTTAACTTCTCAATCAATTCAATATCCGGTTTAGGTCTATTTAAAGTATACTCAGTATAGCCACTTAGTGTAGTGGAAACTATATCAAAGCCAATTCTTTCAGCTTCCACAGCTTCCTCAAAGTCAGATATATCAGCCATTATAAGTCCATTATATATTTTTCTTATATCATTATAAAATTCTTCAAGAGTTTTTCCATCTGGTCTAGGCCTTCTAGTTGCATCTACTGCAATTATTTCAGCGTTAACAGGGAGCAAGCTCTTTACCTCCTCTATAGTAGGTGTAATATATACATTATTATTCCCATATACCTTTTTATAAATCGCTATTAAAGTCAGCTTAACATTTTCCTTGATTTCTATACAATCTTGTGGAGTATTAGCTCTAATTCCAACCGCTCCACCCATTTCAGCTGCTTTGGCCATACGCATCATTATGGTAGAACTATGAAGAGGTTCATCTTCAAGAGCTTGACAGGATACTATCATTCCTCCTTTTATGTTTTTAAGTGTGTCCGTTGAACTTTTCATTTTATCTACCTCCGGTACTAAACAAAGTAATTGTGTAACCCTTTACTATAAGTTTCAATTCTTTGTTTCTGAAATTATTATATCACTCATTTTTTATATTGTCTATACAAAATTAATATTTGTATAGACAATATTATAATCTGTATATACAATGTATTTGAATAAAAAAAGTAATCCCGCATTAGTGCAGAATTACTTTATGAATTAATGATTTGTATTAAAAAATATCATATCAAAGCTATATCTATCAGGATTATATATAGTTTTTGTATATTCAATAGGACATTCATCTTCATTATATATAATTTTTAAAGAAACAAGTCCAAAGCCTTTTGTCTTCCCCAGTAACATTTCTGCTTCTTTTTTACTCATATTAGTAGCTTTAATATTTTGCTTCATATAATTAAAGGTTACATTATATTCTTCTTTCATTAATTTATAAAGAGAACATTGTACCAAATTATATTTCATGAGGTCATTATAATATTTTTCTGGAAGATAACAAAATTCAAGAGCCATAGGTTCATTATTTGCGAGTCTTAATCTATTTATAAAATATACCTCTTCATTGTCCGAAAGTTGAAGTTTTAACTTAATTTCACTACTCGGTGCAATTTTTTCAAAATATAATACTTTACTGCTTGGTATAAGTCCTCTTTTCTCCATATCCTCGCTAAAGCTTTCAATCTCTAACTTTTTTTCAATAACCTCTTTAGAAATAAAGGCGCCTTTACCAGGTATTTTATAAAGGACTCCCTGATGAACAAGGTTAGAAATCGCCTGCCTAATAGTCATCCTGCTAACCCCAAAAAGCTCTGTAAGTTCTCGTTCAGTAGGTAGCGATTCCCCAGGAAGATAAACTCTCTCTTTAATTTTTTTCCTGATAAACTCTTCTAATTGAACATAAATAGGTATTGATGAATTTTTATCTAACATTGAAACAACCTCCCATAAATCTTAGAGACTACTATACCCTTACCTTTACAACTATCTTTTTAACTTTTCTTTTTTCTTTAACAAATATGCCCGGCATATGTGCGTCTTCAGGGAACAAAACGAAAAACTCTCCCTCATTAAGTAATATTAATCTAGGTTTTCCGGTAAGTAGCATGAAGTCATTTTCTTCACTATAAGGAGAAGAAACTTCTAATTTATCAATTGTGACGTAGCCCATATTTTCTGAGCCTTCTAGTAGGTATTGTATATCTATGTATTTTTTATGTGCCTCATATTTTGCATTTTCTAAATCCTTAGTTTCATATTCTTGCACCATTGCAAATATACTTTCCCCGTCAATTTCATACTTTCCAAGTGGTAAAGAACCTAAGTCTTCTCTGTTTAAAAATTGAAAGGCTTTTTCAAAATTTCTATTTAATGCTTCATATTTTTTACAATTCACAATGTTATCTAATATCATTTAAATAGCTCCTCATATATATATTTTAACTTTATTGATGAAATAATTTTTTAGATATTCCACATATAGCCGCAAAATCACCTAATTCGGCTCCTCTAATAGTCAATTTTTCACTAAAAACAGGCATAAGTCTTGATAATATATCCTTTTTAATTGGATTTATAAATTCATCGCCTAAGGCAGTTATTCCTCCACCTATAATTACCGCTTCTGGATTAAAAATGTGGACAAGAGATACTATTCCAGTAGCTATAGCTTTATTATACTCATTTACTATTTTTGTCGCAAGCTTATCTCCTAAAGCTTGCGCTTTAAAAATAATTTCACCATTTATATTATGTAAATCGTTCTCAGCCATATCCACTACCATAGATTTTTCACCTTTTGCTAGCGCCTCTTTAAAATGTCTTATAAGTGAAGAAACCGAAGCATACCTTTCAAAACATCCTTTATTCCCACAACTACATTGCTCTCCATTAAAATTAATGCTCATATGTCCAAATTCTGCCGAAACGCCTCTAAATCCATGATCAATGTTTCCATTTTTATATATTGCTCCACCAACACCTGTCCCAAGGGTTATGCAGAGAAAATCATCAACGTCTCTTGCAGCTCCAATCCATTTCTCACCTAGCGCTGCTGCATTTACATCATTTTCTACTTCTACTTCAAGACCTGAAAAGGCCACAAGTTCTTTTTTCAATTCAAATCCTGATAACTCTGGAAAAGTGTTTGCAGCGTATAAAACTTTTCCATCTACACTATCTATCTGTCCAGTACATGCGCATCCTATGCCTTTCAAATTATCTCTACCTGCAATATCAATATATTTTTCAATAAGCCTTTGTATAGAAATAAATGTTTTATTAAATCCCTCCTTAGCATTAGTAGGAATTTTTGAGAATTCATAAACCTTACCTGAACTATCTACTAAACCAGCTTTAATATTAGTTCCACCTATATCGATTCCTATAGCAAAATTATTCATTTTTCCCTCCCATACACCTAGTATTGTTTTTTAAAATTCTTTTGCACCATGCATTTCATTTCCCATACAATATCTTATATTGTCCAGTGCAATATATATTTTTCCTTACTCATGGTCATAGTTGTTGGAAAAAATCCAGTAAACCATTTCTTGTTATAACACTGCATATCCCTCTTAAGCTTTCTTCAGTGCCTTCCATCTTTATTATATATCGCAATGAGTTAATTGTCTATACCAATTATATTTTGTATATACAATTACACTAAGGAGTAACCAGTACCAAGCTACTCCCCCTTTAGATATTTTTCCATTTTAAAGCCTCCCACATATGATTTAATAGTATTTTATTTACTTGCGCAATACGTCTTTATAATCCTTATTTTTATTCATTTCAGCTTTAGCAAAAGTACAGATAGGAATTATTTTTTTATTTTTTTCTCTTGCAAAATCCACAGCCATTTTAAGCAATTGTCTGGCTACATTTTGACCTCTTAACTGCTCAGATACAAAGGTATGCTCAATTGTTATATCATCTCCATTATTTACTAATTCTATCTTAGCCAATGCTTCTTCTTCATTATCACCTACATAAAAACTCTTTTCGCCTTTTTTTATATCTATCATAATAAACCCTCCTCAAATTTTTCTTGTTCTTTTCTCTAATTTAATAGTAGCATCTATAAAGGTAATCATCAATTGTAAGTACAAACAAAATAATCGCAATAATAAGCTTAAACTCCTTCCTTTTCCAGCACAGTTATATTATAATATCACATAACTGATGTAAAAATTATATAGATTTTCTATATTATATAAGGGGTGTTGTTAATGGAATTAATTGAAGCAATAAAATCTAGGAGAAGTATAAGAAAATTTAAAACTGATCCCATTCCTGATCAATATATAACAGAACTCATTGAAGCCGGACGACTTGCACCTTCTGGGAGCAACTTGCAGGCTACCCGTTATGTAATAATAAAAAGTCTTGAGGCTAGGTCAAAACTTGCGCAGTGTACTCCATTACCTTTTGTAACAAGGGCACCCTTAATTATAGTGTGTTGTATAGACAAACAAGTTTTAAATACGGCAAATGCTCGAACAAAGGAATTAATTGAAGCAAATGCTTTTATAGATACGCCACTTGCTAACATGAGTAAAGATTCAGACGCTTTAGAAAAAAGAAAAAAATCAATGGATGAAGAAAGCCTAAAATCATATTTGTTCTTAAATGCAACAATAGCACTAGAGCACATAGCTTTGAGAGCTGTAGACTTAGGTCTTGGAAGCTGTTGGATAATGATGTTTAACAGTAAAAAAGCAAAAGAAATTCTTGAACTTGATGAAAGATATGATGTGGTAGCATTATTACCTATAGGGTACCCTGACCAAAGCCCAGCACAAAGACCAAGATTACAATTAGAAGAATTAATAATTAAAACAATTTAAAGTTAAAATGCAAAGGGACAGCCATTTAGCTGTCCCTTTATAAATTATTTTTTGGATGTCTCTTCTAGTGCATTACATTATTTAGAATATAATTCTACTACTAAAACTTCATTAACCTCAATTGGAATTTCATTTCTTTCAGGCATTCTTATAAGAATACCTGCAAACTTATCATAATCTTTTTCTATATAAGGTAAGGTAAATGTTTTAAGATTTAAAAAACTCTCCGTAAATATTTCATTTTTTCTGTATTTCTCTTTTAATACTATATTGTCGAAAACCTTAACTTCAAATGAAGGAATATCTACCTTTTTACTATTTACCGTAATATAACCATGATTAACCATTTGCCTTGCCTGACGTATAGAGCTTGCAAATCCAATTCTATATACTATATTATCTAATCTACACTCTAAACATTGAACTAAAGTGTCCCCTGTTATTTCCTTACTTTTCATTGCTCTATTTATATATCTTGAAAATTGTTTTTCAAGCACACCATAATAAGATTTCAGCTTTTGTTTTTCTATAAGCTGAATACCATAATTTGATAATTTCTTACCGGCTCTACTGTTTTCCTTTGTAGCTCTATTCATAGCTTTTGGATGCCCGTAAATATTTACGCCAAGTCTTCTGCTTAATTTAAATCGGGGTGTTCTTATCTTTGCCATAATTTCCTCCATAAAATATATTATTTTGCCGCGATAATGTATTTATGCCTAAAATCATTATATCATATTTTTTATCAATTGAAAGTGATTTTCATTATCTTTTAAAATTCATACTTCAACCTTTGATTAATATACTTTAGGTAGGAAAATTTAAAGATTAAAAAAAACGAATTAAACTATATATAATAATCAAAAACCATTAAATAGAGATCATCTATTTATATGCTTATACTTTTACATGTTAACTATAGATATCAAAATTATAATTGGAAATGGCATTATAATAGATATTATACAATATATATATCCCAATTTCTTTGATTTTTTTATAAAAATATATTCTAACCCATATAAAAAGCAAGATATAGCAGCTACCATTGTACCTAATATAGCAAATAGGTTAAGAGTAGTATGATTTCTATTATTACTAATATAACTAAGATAAAATGTATATACAAATAAAATCTGTGAAATTATAAGTAATGGTAGCTTTAATTTTACTATTTTCTTCATATAACCTCCTGAATTTTTTTATTTTTTTGTATTCTTAATATTTCTTTTTAAAAACTTGAGAACTAATACTATACACTGTCTCCCATTCAATTATACAGTATATTAATATAATTATGCAAATATTTAACATAATTATATATAAATTGCTTCCCTAATTTTAAAATCCTTTAACTTTGTGTTCCGCAAATTCCATTAATACAAAGCCTCCAAAGAAAAAGAATAGATTAGGTTATGTACCCACGAAGAAAAAACTGCCAAAATAAATTTAAGCAGTTCACCTGTTTGCTTTTCACCTAGTTATTTTATTAATATTCTTTTACTTTTTTAAATTCTTACCCTAATTAATGAAATTTATCTGACAAATAAGGTACCTCACTTGCCTTTACCTTCTCTATATAATCCTTTTGAGTAACTATATTTTCTTCAAAGTTTTCTACCGCATTTTTAGTAAGGTTACCTATATTTACGATAGTACCAAATTCTTGCTCTTCACCTTTTTTATTCATAATAAAATCTCCCTACAATTTATTCAGCATCTTAATAGCTTAACAAATCAAAGATGCCTATTAGTAGTATCTCCCATAAATTTATATTTTATAATGATAATTTGCATACTATTTATATGTCATTTGTCTTCCATTCATCTTCTAATATAGCTTCCCTTAGATTGTTTTAGCTATAAAAGATATTACTTGAGCCGCTGGAACTAATAAAATCTGAGCTAAAATCGTACCTACTATTAGTCCTCCAACAATAAAAATTATACATCTATCAAACTGTAATTGAGTACATTCTCCTTTGATTACATCATCTGTTAGAATTGATATATATGGGTCGATGAATATAACCATAAGTATTGTTGAAATCCCAGTTATTACAGCTGACAATGTACTGCATGTTGTTCTTAATTCTGGATTTAAACATCCTGCATACAGTGATGCCAAGACACCAACAGTTGATATTGAAAATGCTAAAGTATTAAGTAAAATAATTTTCTTTGGCATAGTCTTGAAATTTTTTAATTGTGACAAGTTTTCTTTTTTGGGTCTTGTAACACTATTTTTAAATTGCAATATTCCTGATTTCGAGAAACCATGCAATAATAATTTAGGTATAGAACGATTAATACTAAATGATTCCACAGCCTTCCCAAAAACTTTTATAAAGGTTGGCATTAATGCTGCGCCAATAATCGTCGCAAAAGTTGTCGATAATAATATCCATCTGAATGTGGCTAATAAACTTTGAGGATCTCCTATTTTTATAGTATTTTCTATTGTTTTAGCCAATAATGGCGCTTGAACGCTGTTTGCAGTTCTAGAAATTAATGCAAAGATATTGAATACTGCAAATGCTACTGCTATTCTTCCTGTTCTTACAGCAACAATTCTTACAGAATAAGCTAGCGTTGAAATTATAGAAATTATAACTGTAAGAATTAAAACGATTATTACTTGTTTAGACATTTACTTTCCCCCATCCATCCTTCTACCTTAATTCGTCCTGTTTTACCAATTTAACCGAAGTCTTAGGAATATTATACCCTTTGTTTATGCAAGATGTCACAAAAATAACTACCTTATATTTAAAATCGATAAAGTTAACCATTAATCTTATTATTATTATCGAAATACTACTTTCTATTGAACTTAGGTTATTAAAAAAAGAGATGTCTCAAAATGATTGATTTAATCATTTTGAGACATCCACATTTAAATGCTTATAAGTTTAAGAATTCTTTCATAGTATTACTTATTTCACTTGCCCTAGCTTCATTTTCCATTTCAGAAAATATTCTGAGTAGTGGCTCTGTGCCAGAGAATCTTGCTATGATCCATCCACCATTTTTAAAATATACCTTTACACCATCTTCGTAGCTTGTTTTCTCTACTTCATAACCAAAATTCGGGATTAACTTATCTACGAAAAGTTTTGTCATAAGTTGATCTTTCACTTCTATACTGAATTTATAATCAGATTCCGTCATGTAGAAATATCCGTATTGCTTATGAATTTCTTCAAGTAATTCTGATAAGCTCTTTCCTGTTACACTAAGCAATTCGATTAGAAGGCTGGCAGCAAATATTCCGTCTTTTCCCTTAATATGCCCACGAATAGTGAGTCCTCCACTGCTTTCTCCTCCGATTAATGCATTCTTTTCTTCCATTTTTGAGCTTATGTTCTTGAACCCAACTGGAACCTCGTAGCACTGCTCACCAAAGCCCGCTGCTATTTTATCTAGGAGGTGAGTGGTTGCAAGGTTTCTTACAACTCCACCCTTCCATCCCTTGTACTTTAATAAATAGTAATATAACACAGAAAGAATATCGTTTGGATGAATAAAGTTACCTTTTTCATCTATGATTCCAAGTCTATCCGCATCTCCATCTGTTCCTATACCTATATCATATCCTTTTTCAACTACTAGATCCTTTAAACGATGTAGTGTGTGTGTGCTTGGAGAGGGTAATCTTCCACCAAATAAGGTATCGTGTCTATTATTTATTATTTCAACCTCACATCTTGCAGTTAAAAGTATAGTTTGAAGGCAAGTCTTTGAAACTCCAAACATTGGGTCAAGAACTACCTTTAGTTTGCTATTTTTTATAGATTCTATATCTATCATGCTGATAATTGAATCTATAAATTCGTTAAAGGGATCTATAATTTCAATTAAACCCTCTGCTATTCCACTATCAAAGCTAAGAAGCACAACATCCTCTATAGTAATATTGTTTATAATTTCTTCAAGATTTCTTGTAACGTCTTCACTGGCATCTCTTCCACCCCTGGTGAATATTTTGAGTCCATTGTAATCAGCTGGGTTATGGCTTGCTGTTATAGCAGCACCATAGTATGCGTCTAAAGAATTCACAGTGAACATTATTAGGGGAGTAGGTGCAGATTTTTCTACAAAAGAAACCTTTATTCCATTTCCAGCCATTACTTCTGAAACCCATTTTGCTGCTTTGTCAGATAAAAATCTGTTATCATAACCTACTACAAAACCACTGCCATCACATTTTTGATTTTTCATAAGGGTTGCAAGAGCTTGAGAAAGAATCTGTACATTTTCTTTTGTAAAATCTTCTCCTATAAAAGCTCTCCATCCCCCAGTACCAAATTTAATCATATTTTTCACTCCTTTACTAATTTAAATATAATTACTTTAACTGCCCATTATAGCAACTATAGTATTATGCGTTCCAGCCTTTTGTGGCTTAATAGCACCTTCCACTGCTGTTCCATTTAAAATTATTTCTTTAATGCCCTTCTCTACTCCATTTGGATTTTGCACCCTTATATTATAAGTTGCTCCACGCCATATGCGGGTAATTTCAAATTCTGTCCACTCTCCTGGTATGCATGGATCTATAATCATACCATCAAAGCTCAGACGAACTCCTAGCATGTAGTGAGTTGCTGCATAGTATGCCCAACCAGCACTTCCTGTAAGCCATGGGTGCCTCGCTCTACCATGAGCTGTATGTTCTTTTCCCATGACGAATTGACAGTATGAGTATGGTTCAGCCTCACGAGTCTCTATCATATCATTTTGATTATAAGGTAATAAGGCGTTATAGAACTTCATAGCTCTGTCACCACGTCCAAGCATGCATTCAGCAACCCAAGCCCAGGGATTTGGATGACTGAAGATAGCTCCATTTTCCTTAACTCCCTTGTATACACGAGTTACGAAACCTATTCCCTCATTCGGTTTGGTGTAGGATGGTGAAACTAAGTGTAGACCAAAGTCTGAATATAAATATTCATCTACTGCATCCATACAAGCCTTAGCCCTCTCTTTGCCTGCTACACCAGAAACAACTGCCCAAGTGTTCGACTCAAGGTGAACCTTTCCTTCTTCATCCTTTTGAGTGCCTATTTTTTCTCCATCTGCTGTAATTCCACGAATATACCATTCCCCATCCCAAAGCTCATTTTCACATACTTTTTTAACCCTACTCGCTATCGCACCATATATCGCTACATCTTCTGCTCTACCTAAGAAGTTAGCACATTCAACAAAGTTGTTTAGTGCCCAAAAATGCAGGAAAGATACTAGAGCGCTTTCTCCGCCTCCAAGGTTTAAGCAGTCATTCCAGTCAGCTCTAAGACCTTTACAAATCCCTGTAGCCCCAACCTGCTCAGTTGAGAAATCAAGTATTTTCTTCATGTGATCATATACCGTGGCTTCTCCTCCATCAGCAAAAGTAACCATCATATCAAAGAATTGGACTTCACCAGTTTCTTGTACATATTCACATATTGCTGCAATTAGCCATAATGCGTCATCTGAGCATGCATCCTTTAATCCATGTACTACATCCGACATGCTTGGAGTTGGTACAACTGTTGGTGATTTTGAAGGTAAAACTTTAGAAGTCTCTGGATCAAACCATTCTGGCTGGAATAAATGTAAGCCGTAGCCTATGCTCGACTGTGCACGAAGAAGTTCAATTATACGTTGTTTACACTTTTTAGGATTTGTATGAGGAATGCACATAACATCTTGAGCAGTATCTCTATATCCAAGTCCCGTTCTTCCACCTACTTCTATAAATGAAGCAAACCTGGAGAAGACAACATTTGTTTCTGCTTGATAAAGGTTCCATGTATTTATCATGGTATTCATGCCTTCATTTGGAGTCCTAATCTGAAATGATGATAATTTTCCTTCCCAGTATTCGCGAAGTTCAGTAAATGCTTGATCTACAGTAGCAAGATTTGAATATTTGGCCTTCATTTTTTTACCTATAGTTCTTTCACCAACACCAACCATAAATATAACCCTAGTCTCTTCTCCTGGAGCTAAGGTTATTTTTTTATGCAGCGCACCACAGTGATTTCCACCGAGTTCTGAGCTTCCACTACAAATCCCCTTTTCTACAGCTATTGGATTATCTTCAGTGTGGTAGCTTCCTAAAAATTTATCTCTTAAACAGTCATAGCTCTCTGGCTTAAAACTTGATGCCATGTATTGATAACCCGTTTTATCAGTATCATAAAAAAGATCATTTTCTATAACTCCATCTTCATAACTAGAACCTGATGCGTATAAGCTCATTTGAAAGTTTTGATTATCCATATCAATATTTTGGAATGAGAACTCTACGTAAGAAAATACACTTAATTTACGTGGAATTGTTCCATTGTTAACTATCTTTACATCCCATAATTCTACATCATCGTTTACTGGTATAAACAAAATCTGTTGGGCACTTATATCGCTATATTCACAAGAAAATTTGGAATAAGATAGCCCATGACGACACTCATAATTGGCCTTTTTAAGGTCCTTGCCAACTGGCTGCCAAGAAATTGTCCAATAGTCGTTAGATTCATCATCACGAAGGTAAACATAGTGCCCAGGTCTATCTAGTGGTACGCCGTTTGGTCTAAACCGGGTTATCCTATTGTATTGTGGCTTCTTATGAAATAGGTACCCACCTGCGTTGTGAGAAATTACAGCACACATATCTTTAACCCCAAGATAATTCGTCCAAGATACTGGCACATCAGGGCGCTTAATAACATATTCCCTGTTTACATTATCAAAATATCCATATTTCATTTTATCTTCTCCCTTAGCTATATTAAAATTTAAATTTATTTATTAACTCAATTAATCCATTTGCTTTGTCATTCAACCCTTCAGCTAGTGAATTCATTAAATCATTCGAACTTGATTGGTTTTGTATCGTTTCTGTGACTTCTTGTGTTGCAGCTGTATTTTCCTCTGAGATTGCTGAGATATTAGTAATTGCCTCGTACAAATAATTTTTATCCTCATCTATTACATTTATAGACTTCATAGTATATTCCATTGCGTCAGAAATACCTGAAATTGAAACTTTAATGTCATCAAAGGATTTAATTGTACTACTAACTTGATTTAGTTCTTCCTTGAATAATTCCTTAGCATGGCTGGATATTTCTAAGGAAGCTCTTATTGATGTATTTACTTTGCTTATAATCTTTTCAATTTCAAAGGAAGCACTTTGAGACTGCTCAGCTAATTTTCTAATTTCAATGGCAACTATTGAGAAACCTCTTCCAGCATCTCCAGCTCTTGCAGCTTCTATTGAAGCATTTAATGCAAGGAGGTTGGTTTGTTTTGTAATACTATTAATTTTATTCAAAATGGTAAGGATATTTTTAGTGTTTTCATTTAATTCAACAATAGTATCTGATACCTTTGACATTGCACCAGAATTGTTTTCAGAAGTTTTGCTTAAGTTGTTAATTGTATTTGAGCTTTTATTTATAACATCAATTGAATTACAAGTTGCTTTACTAACGTTATTCAATGACATTATTGCACTTACAATTTCACCATTGAATTTATCTGATATTCTAGCACAACTTAGGGTTTCCTCTGTTTGTTTTGAAGAACCCATGGTTATTTCTCCCACAGCTAAAACAACTTTCTTTGAACTAATATTAATACTGTTTGATAAATTTAATATTTGAGCTGAAGAACTTGTTGTTTCTTTTGAAAGACCCGCAGTAATAGATAACATTTGCTTTAATTTTTCAGTCATGTTATTAAATTTACGGCTTAATTCATTAATCTCGTAAATACGATAGCTATTAGTTTTAAAGGTAAAATCACCTTGTGATACTTTTTCTGCAACAAGGATGATATCATTTATTGGATAGGTAATTCTGATGCTTATAAACATAGAAAATATAATTGTGAGAATTACACAAAGAATAATAATTGGAATAGATATAACCCCAATACTATTTGCAGTGGAAGAAAGTTCACTTGCAGGAACTACGGCTATAAGCTTCCATTCACTTGTACTATAAGTTGAAACTACTCCATGCATCTTTTTCCCTTTAGATGTATAGTCGAAGGCACCTTTACCTAGCAGTTTAATTTGATCCCATATAGGTAAGTCAACTTTTTTGCCACCAAAGGTAGTATCCTTGTGGGCAATAATATTTCCATATTTATTCGAAATTAACATATATCCACTTGCACCTATTTCTGTATCTCTTATTGAGGAAGCAAAAATATCCGCATCGGCGTTTATTACCATCATACCAGCTATTTTCATAGTTGATGGGTTTTTTAACACCCTCATATAGCTAATAATTCGCTCATGTGAAGTTGAAAATGTATTTTCATGAACTTTGGACCATATGCCTTTTCCATCAGCGGAAACTGCGGCCTTATAGTCATCTGTTTCTTTAAAAGCAGAATATTTAGCTACATCTTTAATATCTGAACTAGAGGAATCAGAACTTCTAGAGATGTCATTGTCCGATAGAACATAGATACTTTTAATAAAACCAGAACCCCCACTCCCTACTAATGTAGCCAAGGTTTTGGAAAGATTATTAATAGACTCAATTTTCTCAAATTCGTCAATTGACGTTGTAGTTAGTTCTGTAATAAACTCCTTATTTGAAATAATTTGACTTGAAACTGCTTCAATAGAAGCATCAATTACCTGTATATAATTCATGTTTTGATTTAAAATTTGAGAAGTAGCTTTCTCAAAATCTGCTGAAACCTTTTGTTTAGTAACTACATAGATTAATAACGCAGAAATAGATAAAGTGAATAAAGATAGTAAGGTAAAAGTTATAACTAATTTCTTAAACAAACCACCCTTAGTTTTCAAATCCTTAAGAAACTTCAAACTAAATTTCTCGGATTTAGTACTTTTTAAGGGCTTTTGTGAACCACTTATTTGGATTGCTTTAAAATTAATTTTGCCCATTATAATTCCTCTCAAAATTTATTCTTTAGAAGTTAGGTTGATTTTCCTTATCCCTTAACAGCACCAGCTGTCAATCCCTTAATTACATATTTTTGAGAAATTACATAGAGTACTATCACTGGAATTATTGTTATTGTGAGCGCTGCCATCATTGCACCATAATCCGTATTAAACTGGCTTGAAATTTGGGTTAAAAGCACACTTATAGGTCTTAGTTCCCCTACAAGATACACAAGTGGAAGAAGTAAATCATTATAAGACCATAAAAAAATCATTATACCTGAGGTTGCGAGTATTGGAGTAGACAATGGGAGTATTATTTTCATAAATATTTTTGGTATACTACACCCATCTATTATGGCAGCTTCTTCAAGCTCAACAGGAAGAGACTTCATAAATCCCGTCATCATAATTATAGCGAAATTTAAAAATCCAGCAGTATGTGGTACTATTACAGCTAAATAAGTGTTATTAAAATGAAAAAACTGTAATATTTTAATATTAGGAATAATAACTGCAAACTGTGGAACAAGCATACTAGCAACTAAAAGTATCATTATTGGTCCATTTAGAAAAAACTTAAACCTTGACAATACAAATGCAGCCATTGCTCCAAGAATTAATACTAATACAACAACCGTACCAGAAATAATAAGACTATTAAAAAATCCCCTAGGAATGTCTATTTGAGAATATTTCCCAAGTGCACGGAAGTTATCTAAATTAAATTTAGTTGGAAAACTAAGAGCGCTAGAAATTATTTCAGATGAGCTCTTAAAGCTATTCATAATAACCCATGCTATTGGTGCAATGGTTGTTATCCCCCATGCTATTAATATAAAATGTGTAATAACCTTCGACATAGTAATTTTTGATTTATTACGTTTTTTTTCTATATAAATATCTTTTGAAACTTTTGTATTTAACATACTCTAACATCCCCTCATAATCAACTAATAACTTATCGGCTCTTTCCTTGACATTAATGTAGTAATAATAGTCAAACCAATTCCGATAACAACCATAAGAATAGATAGTGCAGACCCATAGCCTTGATTCATAGATTGGAATGTAGTTTGATATATATACGTGCTCAAAACCTGACTTGAATTCATCGGACCACCCTGGGTTATTGTAAATATAATATCAAAAACCTTTATAGCTGATGTAATTACGAGTGCAATAGTTGTAATTATTACATCCCTTATAAGTGGAAGTGTTATATATATTGATTTGGAGAATCCCGTTACACCATCCAAAGCTGCTGATTCATATATATCACTTGGTATTTTTGTAAGTGCGGTCATAAATATTACAAAATAAAAACCAGTCATTTGCCAAATATACGGCATCATAGAAAGTAATGCTGAAGATTTTTCAGTTAACCATATTTTCTTTGACATACCAAATATACCTAAAATGTTATTCAAAAGACCTGCATCATACTGATATGTAAGTGCGAACAAGAGTCCTATTGCGGAACCTGATACTACAACTGGAAAAAAGAAAACTGTTCTATAAAGCTTAAAACCCCTCTTAACTCCGTCCATGAGCATTGCAAGGAGTAGAGCGAATCCAATTTCAAATATAATACATAATAATATTAATAATAGTGTGTTTTTGATTGCTATCCCAACTACGGGGTCCTGTAAAAGTCTCTGATAATTCGCAAGGCCTATAAAAGTCTTTTTCTTTGAAAAATAATGCCATTCAGTTAAACTAAAATAGAAGGTTTGGATTAGCGGATTGAATAGAAAAACCGTAATTAAAGTAAGGGCTGGTGCTAAAAATAAAAGAGCATATTTTTTATCCTTTAAAATCATATTCATTACTCCCTGAAACATTATTTTGAAATACACAATGCTCAACATATAGTAAATTCTATTGCGCATTGTGTATTATTAATTTAAGATATTATTAATTTTAGATATTACTAATGAGTCTAATTATTTTGCTAATTTTTGTGCTTCATCAAGTACTTGTTGTGAAGTCTTCTTTCCAGCAACTATATATTGCATACCTTTCCATATAGTTGTAAAGGCTTCCTGATTCATATTATCTCCAGCAGGACTAGTCATGCTAGTAGCCTTAGTCATAAAGTTATCGATATTTTTTGAGAGTGTGCCACCTGTAGTTGAAGTTGGTACATTTTGAAGTGGAACGCCTCCTTTTTCAGCAAATTTCGCAAGTTGTTCTGGTTGAGTCATAAACTTAACAAATTTCATTCCAGCTCCATCTTTCTTGTCATTAAGAGCCTTAGTTACATACCAGCCTGTGCCTGTACCACCAATGATGTCATTAGCACCCGCTTTTGCTCCAGGTACTAGCGGCATTGGTATTATATCAACATTTTCCATCTTCTGAAATGCTCCACCTGACCAAGAACCTGAAATAAACATTGCAGCTTTCTTATCAGCAAAAGCCTGAGCACAAGCAGCTTGTTTAATTGTTAAGGCATCTTTTGTAAACGCTTTTTTATCATAAAGGTCTTTAGCGAGTGCAAGCGCTGGAGCCCAGCTGGCATCAAATGCTTTATTGTGACCGGAAGCTCCGCCTTGTGAAAGTAATAATGTTTCAATTAAATAATGTGGTTCTTCAGCAAATGAAGTAGCAATTGGAGTTATGTTTTTTGCATTAAGTACTGGAATAGCCTTTAAAATATCCTCATAAGTCTTAGGAATTTCAAGTCCGTTATTCTTAAATAAATCGGTATTTATCCATACTCCTTCAAAGAATCCAATGTAAGGAAGTGCATAAAGCTTACCCTCATACTTACCAGCATCCAGGCCTGCTTTCTTAAATGTTCCAGCCCAAGCAGTATCTTTAGCTAATTCATCTTCCCAAGAAATAACCTTACCGGAATCAACAAGCGGTTTTCCAGCTGCACCATTAAATCCATATGTTACATCTGGTTCATTACCTGAAGCAAAATCAGTATTTATTTTTGTTTTAAAAGCCTCACTTGCAGCAGAAGTAGCTTCATCTATAACTTTGATTTTAGGATATTTAACTTGGAAATCTTTTATGGCCTGTTGCCATACTTCTGTGTATGGGTCTGCACCAGTAAAGGTTGTTTCTACTCTAATTGTTACTTCCTTCTCCTCTGCAACTGGTGTAGTTGCTGCTGGTTTCTTAGTACCACATCCAACCAAAGTTGAAGCTAAAACAGCAGTTGTCATGAGCAAACAAATAATTTTTTTTGATTTTTTCATTTTGATATCCCCCCATTTTTAATTTTTACAATATTATTAATATATTAATGTATGAGCTTTTCGCATATTAACAATATTGATTGAATTTTTTCAAATTACCGTGTAAATGTTTTCATAATTGTTAACAACTTACAAACACATTATACCATCCATCTCAAAAACATTAAATCAGTTCAAATTGGCATTTATTTGTTTATTTTGGCTTGTAAGTAAAATAATAGAATTTGTAATTCATTAAGCGAAATAGCGAAATATACTGTATAATAATAGAAAACATACTAAAATTTAAATGCATATGAAAGGACTTTTATTATGACAAAATATTCTATGAAATCCAAGCTTATTATTATTGCAATTCTATTTATTCTTTATCCTACAATAATTATTGGATATTTAGGATATGTCAACTATTCAAAAATGATTAAAGAAAAAGCTATAGTGGACTATCAAAGTGCAGCTGAGCAACTAACAGAATCACTTTCAGACAGAATGGACAAGCTTAACCTCTTCTCAATACAGCTTTTTTATGACCGCAAAATAATTGATACAAATACTTTAATTAATTCTAATAATTTAGATTTTATATATGAAAATAGTTTCCAACAGTATTTACAATCTTTACTTTTCTCTAAATATGAACTAAACGAAATTCTCATTAAATATTCTGAGAGTGAAAAGGTTTTTCAAGCAAATAGAACTTTTGTTGCTACTACAGATTGCTATACCAATATGGATAAGTTAAATGAGCTAGCCATAAAAGGAAAGGGAGCTCCAGTATGGTATGTAACAAGTAAAAAGGGGAAAATAGATGGTATTTACCTTGCAAAATCCATATACGATTCATTAAATGTGAATAAGGTAGTTGGTCTTCTAGCCTTCGAAATAGATAATCAATACTTTCTAGAAGTATTTAACAATCTCATAATTAACTCAAAGCAAACCTTGGGTCTCTATAGTAGCGATGGTCAATTAATATTTATAAATGATAGTTTTGATGTAAATTCCAATAAATCCATACAATCTTTTCTTGATTCTAATTTAGACAAAGGCGAAGGCGAGGTAAAGACTAAAAATGATTCTATATATATGATATATGACACAATTAAACCAGCCAATTGGAAACTTGTTGTTGGAATTTCAGGAAATGTATTATTTAAAGAAATACGAAAAGTAGCCAAATTTAGCATAATTCTATGTATAGCTACTCTTCCTATTTGCTTATTACTTATAAATTACTTACATAGTACAATTATACGTCCACTGAATATATTAATAAAAAGGATGAAGGAAATAGAAAATGGTAACATGGGTGTAATAATAGAAAGTAATCGAAAGGATGAGTTTGGTTTCGTGTTTCGTACCTTTAATAAAATGTCGGAAAATATAAAGAATCTAATTGATACAGTATATAAAGAACAAATTGTAATGAAGCAATCTGAAATTAATGCGCTGCAAGCTCAAATCAATCCTCATTTTTTGTATAATACACTTGAGGCCATAAACTGGAAGGCAAAAATTCACGGCGATGATGAGGTCAGTGAAATGATTTCCGCTTTTTCGTACATTATAGAAGCAAACCTGAATAGGAGCAATGAGAAATTTATTCCTATTTATAAAGAAATCGAATACATCCAAAGCTATAAATTTTTAATTCAAAAACGATTTGGCAAAAAAATAGAATTTAATTTAGCTGTTGATGAGGACACCCTTAATAACTGTCTTCCTAAGCTCTTAATTCAACCTATAATTGAAAACACAATATACCATGGCCTTGAAATGAAAAAAGGTGGAGGAACAGTAGATATTACAATAAAGAAGGAAAATAATCAACTAATTATTACTGTAGCAGACGATGGGTTAGGTATTGAAAAAAATAAATTACTAGCCCTTACAGAAGCCATGAGCGATGATAAGTTTTCAGAACCTGAAAATTTCTTGGATAATTCTAAGATAGGTGTAATTAATGTACATCGCAGAATTAGACTACTTTATGGTAAGGACTACGGAGTAAACATAGAAAGTAAGGAGGGTATGTGGACGCTTGTTACAATTAAAGTACCTGTAAGCAGTTAAAAGGGGTGTATATTAAATGTATAAAGTACTTATAATTGATGATGAAGAAATAATAAGAGAAGGCCTAAAAACTGTTATTGCTTGGGAAACATTAGGCTGCAGCGTTATAGGTGAAGCTGCCGACGGCGATGAAGGCCTAGAAATGCTTTCATCACTTCAACCTGACATTGTAATAACTGACATCAGGATGCCAGGTTTAAATGGTTTAGAAATGATTTCTAAACTAAAAGAACATAAGCATGGATGTAAAATAATAATATTATCTGGCTTTAGAGATTTTGAGTATGCCCAACAAGCTGTTAAACTTGGAGCCTTTAGATTTCTTCTCAAACCCACAAATACTAAGGAACTAATCCTTTCCATTGAAGACGCTATTATTGAACTTAAAAAAGTAAAATCTAATGAAGAAATCTTTAAAAACTTGAAAAGAAAAGTTAAAGAAGATTACAATTCAAGTGATCGCGTTACAATTACGGAAGATAAATCACTTAATACTAATGAAAAAAATTCTAAGTATCTTGTAGTTAAAGCCCTGTCTTTTATGAAGGCGAATGTAAATATGAGTTTAACCTTAAAAGATGTATCCGACCATTTATATATCAGTACCTGGTACCTTAGTAAACTGATAAAAAAAGAGACTGGCAGTACCTTTATTTATACTTTAAGTGAAATGCGTATTGATGAGGCTAAAAAATTATTACTTCAGCCCCAATATAAAATTTATGAAGTTTCAACAATGATAGGTTTTACAGACGTAACCTACTTCAATAAACTCTTTAAAAGTATTACTGGTTTAAAACCTATGGAGTATCGAAATAAAAACTTTAATGATGAAAATATCAATTAAGCTTCTGCAAATTTTTCACAAACTAGCACTTATAAATGTTCTGTTACTTTATTTCCCAAGCAATATATATATTTTTACATTATTTTCTTCACCCCCTAAGTAAGAAAAGAACAAGAAAGCATATACTTTCTTGTTCTTTTTGTTGTATCTCTAAATTAACCCTTAAAAAGCTCTAATCTATTTTTTTAAACTCTATACTCCAATGTATTCCAGTTCCGATGCTATAAGCCTTGGCAAAGTTCCCTTGGTTTATCGCAACCGCCATACGGTATACAGAGTTAACATAAATTAACTGCTCACTTACGTATACGTCTGCAAATGACTTCCCATAAACTATACGATTGTTGTATACACGGGTTGGACCATTGCAAATTATAACTTCAACTCTGTCCCCTACATTAAATCCAATTTCTAAAAAATCTTCTCTTGTGATATCAGTCCATAAGCTACCAAAACGTACATCTAGAATATCAATGCTACCTTTTACACTTTTTTCGGTTTTTACTATTTTACCTATTTCAAGCTCCACTATATTTTCTACTGATAATAATGCCCCCACCTCTTCAAATGTAATAATGCCTGCAGCAATCTTTGCTCCGGTATAAGCGTAAACATCCCGACCGTGGAAGGTAAAGGAACTTTCAGTGTCTTGTCGACGGTGCTTTGATTCTTCAATTTCTCTAATTTCAGTTATACCTACATATTTTTTGAGATGTGTTAAGGTACCGTTATCAGGGGTAACAATGTAGTGACCAGATTCAGTTAATGCTACTACACTCTTCCGGCTTGACCCAACCCCTGGGTCTACCACTGAAATAAAAACCGTGCCTTTAGGCCAATATTCTACTGATTGAAAAAGACGGTATGATGCCTCCCATATGTTATAAGGTGTAATATCATGTGTTAAGTTATAAAGCTTTAAATTTTCCTCTACTTCATGAGCCACGCCATACATAGCTGCAACGGCACCATCCACTAAACCGAAATCGCTTTGAAATACCAGTAAATTTTTCATACTATTTCCTCCCTAAAATTGCCCACTTATCAATATTACGGAATCCTAACTTGTGATAAATCTCGCCTGCTTCCGGATTATCAAAGAATAGACATGCTGATTTTCCTTTAAGAAATAAGTTTTGACACAAAGCAGAAATTATCTTACTTGAAAGTCCTTGTTTTCTATATTCTGGAATAGTTAAAATACCTCCCACCATAGCGCTAACACTTGTTTCAGCAGTGGTATTGCCGTGGCTTACAATTTTACCATCTTTCTTTATAAACATATGCACTCCTTCTTTTGTTATAATTCTGCTTGCAATCTGTTTATAACGGCTATCTATTCCTGAAGAATATAAACCTGAAAATTCTTCTATCTGTTCATAGGCGAGTGTAATCTCCATTGCATCTATGCTTTCTGCAGTTTCAACTTCTGATGTATCCTTAATGAGTTTTGAGATATCTAGAAGTTGGCAAAAATACATATCTCTTTTGGAATATTTACTTTTCACAACTGGGTAAAATAAATCTATTACCGTGAGTTTTCCACTAATTATGTTTACATCTCTTGTGCTTAATAGGATTTCTATTTCATTAATTTCTAGATCTAAATCCTTACTATAAATAATAAAATTATCATGGTATCGTAGCACAATACCCACTAGTTTATGACCTAACGTTTGAATCCAGACCTCCTGGAAATCAGTTTCGAATCCAAAATTTTCTATATCACCTATTATAAATAAGTTTATATTAGGCTCAGCTAAACAGTAATCCATTATTAACCCTCTGTGTTTTTCCGTTGCCTTCGTTAGCATAATTCACTCCTATTTTTCAAATTCAACTGTCCATTCTAAGCCAAAGCTTAAATTATATTTTTCACATAGATTTCCTTGTGTAATTGCCATTGCTACCTTCATAAGCTCGTTATTATAAATCATAACAGCCCCTTTTTCTGCAAACCCAAAAGATTTATGGAACAGTACCTTATCCTTGTACATTTCTTTTCCTTGGTGATTTATTTTTACATTAAGATAGTCACCATAATTAAAGCCAGCCTCTGTAAACATAGATAATGGAATATTTGTCCATAGATTTCCAAAGTTAGGATCACTAATTTCAAAATTTCCGCAAACCTTATTAGCCTTTATGAAAGGCTCCGGAATAGTGAATTCTACAATTTCACTTATACTATATGCCTTACCTACCTCCTCATAAGAAATTATCCCACTAGCAAGTTTTGCAGCACAATATCCAAATAGATCGCGACCATGAAAAATACTAACACCTTCAGTATTTTTACCACGTAAGCGGTTTTTTGTTTCATCTATTTCCCTAACTTCTGTAATTCCTACCCATTTTTTCAGGTGAGTTAACGCACCATTATCCGGGGTAACCACATAGTATCCATCCACAGTTTTTGCAACACAAGCTCTTCTGTGAGTTCCAACACCTGGATCTACAACAGAAACAAAAATTGTTCCTTCTGGCCAAAATCTCATAGACTGAAATAGTCTGTAGGATGCACTCTGAATATCGTACTGTGGAATTTCGTGAGAACCATCAAAAATCTCTAGTTCTCTATCAACGGTCTTAACCACCCCATACATTGCGCATACCGCGCCTTCTTTGTAAGTAAAATCTGTTTGAAAAACTAATATTGGTTTCATTACTTTACTCCTCCTATATAAATGGATTATAAAAACGACTCTTATTTATAAAAACTGAAATTAAAATTGTTCCAATAAAAATTAATGCTGAAATTGTAATAGCCGTGTAATCTTCAACTGTAAGTTTTTTCTTATTATACCAAGTACGACTCTTGCTTTTGCCAAAGCCACGTAAATCCATAGCATTACTGATAAGTTCTATTTTATCTAATGTAGAGAAAATTAATGGTATAATTATCAAAAGTGCATTCTTAAACCTATCTGAAAATTTTGCATTTCGCGATAAATCTAAACCTCTCGCCTGTTGTGAAAGGCTAATTTCTTGATATTCCCTCTGTATGTCCGGGAAATATCGTAAGGTTAGCGAAACTGCAACTGCGGCTTTATAGTTAACTCCAATACCACTTAAAGCAGATGCAAATTCACTTGGATTGGTAGTTAAAAGAAATATTATTCCAAGTGGAATAACCGAAGCATATTTGAAAAACTTAGTGCCTTGGTAAAACAACTGTTCTAAGGTTAATGTATATCTCCCAAAAATAGAAAGGATTTCGTGACGGGTACCGTAAATTCCAACTCCTCGTTCTGGGGAAAATAAATAGGTTATAACTGCATTTGTAATAAGAAATATTAAAGCGTAAATTATCATTAGTCGTATTTGGGAGTATTTTATTTTAGAAACTCTTAACATTACAAAAGAAAAAACCATTATTAAAAGAATACTCCTTATGTCATAAGAAAACATTACAGAAAAGGTTAAGAATAAAAAGCAAATTAGCTTAGTTAGTCCAGAAAGTCTATGAATATAGGTATCAATTAAGTTATATGAAAATAGCTTCATTTTCACTTGTTTCGCATCCCCCTCTCATATTCTATAAAACTTTGAACAAATGATGTTCCATCACTTATACCTGTGATTTGAGCAAGATTATAAAGAGAGGTTTCTTTTAAGTTTGCTTCTTTTATGACATCACCATCCGTTAAAATTATAGCGGCCTGCGTATCTGCAATTTTCTTTCCACCAGCTAAAACTATTCCTCGGGGGGTGTATTGAAGCATAAGGTGCATGTCATGTGTAATCATAATAATTGTTACCCCTAATTTATTTATTTCTAGTAAAAACCTCATTATTTCACTGTAATGACGGTAATCTTGCCCGGCGGTTGGTTCGTCAAGAATTAAAATCTTAGGATTTAACACTAAAATTGAAGCTATAGTTACCCTCTTCTTTTGCCCATAACTTAGTGCTGATATAGGCCATTCTCTAAAGGGGGTGAGTCCACAAATCTTTAAAATCTTATCAACTCGCTCCTTTATCTCTTCTTCCTTAACCTTTCTTAAACGAAGACCTAAAGCAATCTCATCATATATCATAGGCTTTGAAATCATTTGATTTGGATTTTGCATTACAACACCCACAATTTCAGCCCGCTGCCTTATGGTTTTCTGCTTAATATTTTCATCATAATAATAAACATTACCTGTATCTTCTTTTTCAAATCCGCATATTATTTTTGAAAGAGTTGATTTACCTGCCCCGTTTTTACCAACGATGGACACCATTTCTCCTTCTTTAATATCAATGCTAACATTATCTAGTATTTTATGAATCCCATTATAGGAAAAAGACACCTCGCAAAGCCTAAGTATAGATGGTTTGTGACTTTCAATTTTCTGTGGTGAAATGGATTTATCCCAAGCTTTTAAAATTTCTTTTACCGTTTGCACATCTAATGTATTGATATGACCAGGGTGCATTTCAGTGGTAACTTTTATGCCAGCATATTTTAATGCTGTAATATAAAGGGGCTCCCTTATGCCATTTTCAATTAAAATTTCCGAGGAAACTAATTGATCAGCGTTCATATCTGCAATAATTCTCCCCTCATTCATAACAATAATTCTATCAATGTCACAATGTAGAACATCCTCTAGCCTATGTTCAATAATAATAATAGTTTTATTTGCTTCTTTGTGAATATTTTCTATTATTTCTATGGCAGTCTTACCAGTGGCAGGATCTAGATTGGCTAGTGGCTCATCAAATAGTAATATATCTACGTCATCGATCATAACACCAGCAAGAGCAGACCTTTGTTTTTGACCTCCAGATAGTTCGAAAGGTGATGAAGTAAGCCACTTTTCCATATCTACCATGCTTGCTACATTTTTCACTCTGGCCTTCATTTCTGTAGCATTAACATTATCATTTTCTAAAGCAAAAGCTATATCTTCACCAACAGTTAACCCAACAAACTGCCCATCAGAGTCTTGCAAAACTGTTCCTATCATTTTAGATAATTTAAAAATGTTTTGCTCCTTTGTTTCTAAATCCTTAATTTTTAAACTTCCATTAACCTCACCTTTATATGAAAAAGGAATTAGTCCATTTAAACAGTTACCAAGGGTACTTTTACCACTACCACTAGGACCCACTATTAATATTTTTTCTCCTGGATAGATTTCTAAATTAATATCATTTAAGGTTGGCCTCGCTTGGCTGAAATACTGAAAATTAAAATTTTTAAATTCAATAATTGGCTTCCTCATCATCATCCACTTCCCCATTTATTTTACTAATTATAATTATAATTATAATTATATGGTTATTTCATATTTAGGCTTCCTTTTTTTGTCCTTGTGGCTGCATAAGAAATTAAAAGCAAGGTACCTATAACTCCTGCACTAATTGAGTTCATTAAAGCTGCAACTACACCCTGCGTGAAAACTAGATTAGCAGGCTCACTGTAAATAACAATATCTAGTATTGGAGCAACAACTACCCAAGCTAAAATATTTCCAAGAACTTGAATGATGTTAAAAATAAGGATGTCCTTTATTTTAAATTCTCCTTCTTCAACCCTTGTTCTCTTGTAAGAAAATCCAAATATTACTCCGGAGACTCCACTAGCAATAGCCCAACTCCACCATGGTGAACCATACTGGATAGCATCACTTAAGGAGTGACCAATAAAAGCTATTAACCCTCCTGCAATAGGTCCAAATAGTGCTGCAAAGAAGGCACTTAATCCATAAGCTGTTTGAAAACTTGTTTCTGGAATTGGAGATGGCACCTTAATATACATGAATAAAAGCATGAAAACTGCAGCACCTAGACCTGTGGCAACAATAGTTTTTGTGGTTACCTTGAAATAATCTTTCATAATTTTTCCCCCTTTTATATTAATATATGGATATCATATTATAGGTTAAACTTTAAATGATAAATCATATTTATCAGGAATAAAATAAAACTTACACCTTGCCATGCCTTCACGTTGCTCATTGTACAAAATCTCTTCAATATAAATAATCGTCTCATTATCATGAATTTCAAGGAAGGATGTAGTATTCTCTTCAGCATGCACAATCTTCACATGAATCTTAGCATATGTAGCAAGTTCAAATATAGTTTTGTTAATTAGATTTGAGACTTCCTCTTCGGAATTTAGGTTTACATTACTATTATTAATATATTTCACTGGAATTTGTATAAAAGAGTGTGCCACAGGAATTTTGTCTACCAAGTATACATTGTTACTTGCCATAACAATCTCACTTGCACTAATATTAAGTTTTTGTTGCGCAATATCCGTGGGTGGCCCGTAATTGTAAGAAACACGAATTTCATCAATTTCCTCTTTGCAGCACTGAATTATTGGATTTTCAAGGTTGCTATTTGAGACTTCTTCTGTTTCTTCATCTTCTCCCTTATAGGTAACAAAGGTGCCTTTACCCTGATGCTTTGAAATTACCCCATCTTCATTTAAAATCGTTAGAGCTTGCCTTAATGTGTTTCTGCTTACTTCATACCTTTCTGAAAGAGCAGTTTCGCTAGGAAGTTGTGTTCCATTTTTATAGAGGCCGTTTATAATATCAGAATAAAGCATATTATAAATAGCTACATATGATGGTATTTTTTCATTGGACACACTTGTAATTTTTCTATTTTTCATTTTGCATACCCCATATCATTTTATAATTGTCTATAATAGACTCCAGACTATGTTTTAACTAATTGAACTTGTTCAACAATCGTCAACTTGTTCAACAAGTTAATACAATTATATCCTTATATTTTTATTTTGTCAATATTGTGAATATTTAATTTATTCTCCTAAAATCCACGGAAAATAAAGGTTAATAATTTTATTGTTAGATTTCAGTTGTTTCAGTATAGACTAAAACAACTGAGGTGATATACTGAGACTAATATATTATTAATATTAGGTGAGGTGTTTTATGGATAACTGTCTTTCAGAAAAAACAATTAACACGGATGGATGTACTATACATTATTGGATTTCAAATAATATCAAAGGAAGATGGCTAATATTTCTACACGGAGCAGGTGCCGATCATGAAATGTTTAATGATCAACTACATGTACTAAGTGAAACATTTAAAGTATTACTTTGGGATGCAAGGGGCCATGGACTATCAAGACCTATGGGAGATAAGTTTAGTATAAAGCTACTAGTTGAAGATTTAATTAAAATTATGGATATAGAAAATATAGATAAGTCTACATTTATTGGTCAATCAATGGGAGGAAACATAGTGCAAGAAATGGCATTCTATTATCCTAATAAGGTGGAAAATTTGGTGCTAATAGATTGTACTTGTAATACAATGAAATTATCTAATTTAGAAAAATTTTATTTAAACATAACCCCGTTTTTAATCCCTTTATATCCTTGGAATTACTTAGTTAATGAGAGTGTTAAAGCAAGTTCTATAACTTTAGAAGTACAAAGTTATTTAAGAAAAGCATTTAATAAAATAGGGAAAAAGGATTTTTCTAAAATATTTTTAGAAACTGCTGCATGTTTACACTATGAGAAGGCGTATAGAATAAATAAAAGTATCTTACTTGTTTATGGAGAAAGTGATAAGACAGGTAATATTAAAAAAATTGCACAATCATGGGCATCTAAGGAACCTAATTGTGAACTTATTAAAATTAAAGATGCAAGTCATTGTTCTAATCAGGATAATCCTTTAGAATTTAACAAAGTATTAATTGCATTTTTGAATAAGCAATATTAATTTCTCGCTTATTTAAAAACAATATCACGTAAAAAGGAGAATATTCACGTTATGAAAGATAAAGAACTTAATCTGAACGAAGAAAATTTAAAGTTTATTGAAAAGTTAGGGATTTACTATGAAAACTATGGAATACCACGTATTGGTGGAAGGATATTAGCACTTATACTTGTTGCTAATAATAATGTATCATCTGAGCAAATATCTAAACTTCTAAAAGTTAGTAGAGGGAGTATCTCAACTAATGTAAGACTTTTAGTTTCTTATGGTTTATTAGAAAAAACCTCAATAACAGGGGATAGAACCGATTATTTTGTTATTTGTGCCTCAGCATGGGATAACGCAATAAAAACACGTATTGAAGGGTTTAAAAACCTCAAAAGTATACTTGAAGAAGGCAATAAATCTTTTAATAAAGAGTCTAATTCAAATGAAAACTTAAAAGAAATGTTACGGTGGGTTAATATAATGACTGAAAGTAATGAAAAAGCACTTATAGAATGGAGAAAAGAGATTAAAATTTTGTAAGCAAGAAATTTTAAATTAAACTTAGTTCGGAATGTTCATAGGTTGTGTCCCACCTGTTAGAAAATGCGACATATGAAAGATATAAAGCAACTTAATAAATATGAATTTGAGGTGAGATGCTATGGACAAATATACAAGAGAAGAATTGGTGGAATCGCTACAAGTTGTATCTTCAACTATCAGTAAATGTGAAAAAATGCAGCTAAAATTTGCGGAGGGTAGCTCTCAGCACACGCTCCTTAAGAACAGGATAAAAGCAATGTATATTTCAAAATCATTAATAACAGATGAAGATGTTATGGACAAATATACAAAAGAAGAATTGATAGAATCACTACGCCCCGTATCTTCAGTTATCAGTAAATGTGAAAAAGCACCGCTAAAATTTGCGGAGGGTACCTCTCATCACACCCGCCTTAAGAACCTAATAAAAGCGATGTATATTTCAAAATCATTAATAACAGATGAAATTAGTAAAAGAGATCAATTTCCACTTTTTAGGTGAGATTATGAGTATAACGCCAAGCCCGACAAATTCCAATTTATAGATTTGATGCATTATAATTTTATATTCATTTCTGTCGTATCTTTCTTTTAAAGCGAATGAATTAATAAAAATATATGTTATTCCAGGGGATAATTATTATGTAGATTATTGAATAAAAAATATTTTTATTTTTATGCGAGACAACGCAAAAGCAGTGTGATACTCTGCCTATTGCCGCAAATGATATTTGCATGAATTTTTTTCAATCAGATGTGATTATGAAGCATTTTAAAGATAAACTAGAGCATCAAGCATCAGAATTTTCATTTGATATGATAAACGAAGAACTAGAAAAATGGAGTGAAAAAGAACATGCTATGAATCAGGAAGTAATGGAGTCTTCTCCTCAACAGTTTGGGCTTAATATCCACGGATACTATTTGCCGCATACAAAGTGTAATGAAGTTTTTTATCATCAGGCGTGCCAAGAGGTACAAAAATTTATGAAACATACTAATCAAGAGGCTAATCAAGTTAATATGCAGGATATTTGTTTCTTCTTTAAGGAAACTACGGGACATTATCAATTCAGCGGTTCTGGCTCCCTAAGAAATCAATTGATAGTTTTTATGGGTGTACGCCAGTCTGATATTGAAATACATAGCCAACGTTTCATGGAATATATCGGTACATTGCATACCATGGGGAATTTGCCCGAATACCACAGATAACTTCTAGCCAGCCATGTTTAATACTATTATACCAAATAAAAGGAAATAATGAGACTAGCAGAAGCACTAATAATTTACAAAAAAATAAAAATCCTCTATATTGATTTACAAGTAAATCAATATAGAGGCTTTTTCTTAAATCCACTCAGTAGTAAATAACTGTTAACCATTCAAGACTTAGTGCAGAAGAACTGCAAATGGCAGACGTACAATAACAAGTTACACTTTGACTTAGAAGTTATTGTTTTATATTTCCTTACAGCTTTCTCTAATTATAAACTTAGCCGGTATTGTAATCTTTTTACATATTTCTCTTCCAGATATTAACCGTTCTATAAGTAAATCTACAGCAGTTTCTCCCATAAATTCAATGTGCAGCTTTATTGTAGTTAGGGGTGGTGTCATATACTGTGCACTTGAAATGTCATTAAACCCAACTATGCTCATATCCTCTGGTATCTTTAATTTTCTTTCATATATGGCCTTATAGCAACCTATTGCAATCGAATCGTTAGCTACAAAAGTAGCAGTAGGTATCGTATCTGCTTCTAGGATTTCCTTCATCAACTTGTAACCGTCTCTTGGTGTATAATTACCAATTTTTATAAAATTTTCATTATACACACCTTTTTCTTTCATATATTTACAATATGTATCCTCTCTTAAATCTATAACCCTATCCCCATTAATATCTAAATCTATTCCACCTATATAAGCAATCTTAGTATGTCCTAAAGAAAACAAGTAATCAAGAGCATTTCTTACGGACTTTGAAAAATTAATTATCACTGAATCAAACAAATCCTCATCTTGCGACGTATCTACAAAAACCACAGGCCTCGTAAACTTTTTTATTCCTTCAACATCATTAATATTAAAGGTTCCAAGAGCAATAATACCATCAATATTCTTAAGCTTTTCAAGATCATCATTTTTGCTTATTCTAAATATCTTAGCTCCCTCTGCCACAAGTCTTTTTTCTATTGATACCCTTATAGATAGGTAATAAGTATCCTCAAGTTCCTCTTCAAGCGAATAGGAATAAAGAAGACCTATTTTAAATTTCTTCCTACTTTTTTTACGTTTTGGCGGTGTATACTCAAGCTCCTGAGCAGCTTCAAATACCCTCTGTCTTGTTTCAGCTGATACACTTAATGTTTCATCATAATTTAAAACTCTTGATACTGTAGCAATTGAAACCCTAGCCTTCTCAGCAATATCTTTTATAATAGCCATCCTCTTTATCACCTCTTCTATAAATTTCTATTTTTAACACTTTAAACTTATTCAATTCTATCATATTCAATATGCTTTGCCTAATAATACTTTATTCAAATGATTTACTTTTCCTTAAAAAAGATAATTTTGTCTCTGAGGTAATAATAGCAGCAAATATTAACAAGCACCCTATTAATATTTTCAAAGTCATCTGCTCTCCTAAAAACATAACCGATGCTAGCGCTCCAAACACAGATTCCATAGAAAGTATAATCGCTGCTCTGGTCCCGGTTGTAAACTTCTGCGAAACATTTTGCAGAAGAAACGCTAGCGCCGTACTAAAGATACCAAGATATGATACTGCGAGTATCCCCTTTGAATTCAAGTGAATATCGGTTTGTCCCATTACAGTAATTGCTATTAATGAGAGTATGAATGCAACAGCAAGTTGAAGAATAGTAATCGCAATAGGATCATACTTTTTCACATACTCCCCTACGAAAAATATGTGAAAAGCAAAGGCAAGTGCACATATTATTGTCAACATATCCCCTATATTTATCTTATAACTTCCATTTAGAGTTAAAATCCCCGCACCAGTACATGCAAGCAGTGCCCCTATTATACCAAATTTGTCTACAGGCTTCTTAAACAACATTGTACCTATAAATGGTACCATAACCACATTGATAGAGGTTAAAAATGCATTCTTTGAAGGTGTTGTATACTGAAGACCCTCAGTCTGAAAAGCAAAGGCCAGAAAAAGAAAAAAACCTAAAATTATTCCAGCCTTTAAAGAAGCACTATTAATTTTTTTAAGTTTTTTTCTGTATATTGCTGCCATAATCACTGTGGAAATAAAAAACCTGAGAGTCATAATTTGAAATGGGGTAAGATTTGAATCTAAGGATACACGTGAAGCTACAAACCCCATACCCCATATTATTGCTACAGATAAAAGCCCAAGCTCTCCAATATACTTTCTCATAAACACTTTTCCTCCAATTATAAATATTCCTTGGCCAACATTAAAAACACGCTGGATGTCCATGTAAAAGCAGGGTCTACCAGCCCTTTACCTGTAAAAGGATCAAAATTTTCAGCCATGCCCCCTGTAATGGTTGCATTGCAAAAACGCTGGGCATAATCCTTAGCAATGGACGAATACCCCAAGGTATTTAATGCATCAATTATCAGATACATTACAGGAGCCCAAACAGGTCCAAGCCAATAGCCATCCTCCTTATATAAGGGACTTTTATGTGATTCTGTAGCAAGACCAAAGGTGCTTTCAAAATCCTCTTTAAGGCTCGTTACAATACTCGCTGTTATATCTTTTGGAAACCTATACCCAATAACAATAGGAAGCCTTAATAAAAGGCTAGTTCTATAGGGTACTTCTCGCTCCTTAGTCCCATGTACAATAGCTGCAAACCCATTTCCACTCCATAGACGTTCCATTAAAATCTCATACATATCATCTGCTTCTTTTTTCCATCTATCCTTATCTTTCATCTTCCCTAGTTCAAGAGCCATTTCGGATAAAATATCCATCTGTCTTATAAGATGAGCTGCAAGGTCAGGAGACTCCACGGGAATACCCATATGGAAAACAGAAGCATTATCCCACCCTGAATCATTTCCATGGTTATATAAGGGAAGCGTATTTTTGTTTTTCCTTCTATACTCTAGCCAGTACTCTGTTGCTCTTGCTAAGGATTCATACATGGTTTCCACAACATCTTTTGTGTTAAAAAAGCTGTTGTTTTTTCTTATTTTACTAAAGGCCCATGCATGAATAGGTGGCTTACAGCAGCTAAAGGAGGAATACCTGTCATTTATAAAATCTGGATATATTCCACACTCATCCTGGTTTTCTACAAATAATAAAAGCTGGTCTAAAGCAAGTTCCGGATGATTTAAACTTAACATCATTGCATTAAAACAGTTATCCCAGCTCCATATGTTGTTCATTGAATTTTTTGACATATACATGGCATAACGTGTTAACTTATCCTGAGGATGAACAACACAAGACCAAGTTATATAGCTTGCAAGCTCCCTTGAGGCCATGTACCTCTCTGGAACTTCAGGCATGGATTTAAGCCAATCTCCATAACACTCATCTACCTTTTTTTGAGCCATTTCATAGCTCTCAAAGTTTTTACATTTCCATACTGTCTTATAACTCTCTATAACAAGATGCATATAGCCTTCTTTTGTTTCAACATCCATAGCTATGCTTTCATTTCCTACAATCTTCCAGGGTGCATTTAATGCTACATTCCCCTCTATCAAGGAAAACATCATTTTAATTTCCTTGGAATAAAAATGATATTCCCATTTATCTGCATCATACTCAAGTACATTATCATATCTTGTTTTAACTGCATTAAACCTAAGTCCAATCCCTCTAGCTTCAATATGAATCATATCCTCTTCACTAATACAAATATTAATTTGATCCTGTGGATTTTCAATTCCCATTAAAGTTAGCTTTGTTTCGCTAACTTTAATACTGTATGGGACTGGATTTCCACCTTTTATTACTTGGATTTTAAAAATTGTACTTTCTGATTCATCGCCTCCATGCACATCTCTTAAAAGTAATTCTCCAGACTCTAAATCTGTAGAAAAAACAAGATATGATCCGTACCTGCTAAAGGGTACATCACTTATATTAAATTCCATACTATCACCTCTTAAATATTATTTAAGCTAAACTATTTTTCATATAAAATTTTACTGTATTCTGCCAGGTCTATATTTTCTTCATTATAAAATGACAGCTCAATTTCAAAATTAAATTCCCCAGGGCTTAGCTTATACTTTGGAAGCTGATCCTGACCACAGCTAGCACTTCCAAGTCCATTTTGTCTATAATCAATATCTAACACAATAAAATCAGCTTTTTTTATTTCATGCTGGTGCCTTGCAGTTTCTAGCATTTCTTTTGTATAGTCGTGGACAGTAAAATCAAAGGTCTTCTGAGACTTTACAAAAATCCCGGTATTTAAATCCTTTACGCTCATCCAATATACATCCGTATGATTTCCATTTTCTTGCGGATATATATATGGTGTATGCATATTTTCTACTTTATTTCTATATACCCCAGTAGTAGATGCGAGCTTACTGTCACTATAGGATTCACCAGGACCTTTTCCATACCAGGCTGCACTGCTTAGATCCTTGTTTACAAATAGTTCAAGCCCTATTTTTGGGATTATACTTGGCATATTTAGTTCTTCCCTAAAAGGATGTCCTTCTACCTTTAGAACTATATCGCCATTAGAGTGTATTGTGTAATTATATACTGCTTTAAAGGCCCATCCTTGATTTGGTGGGGCAATATGAACACCTATTTTTACAGAAACAAAAGAGCTATGTTTTTCATATTCAATATATTCTAACATCTCCTGCATCATGTGAAGGAAATATTTTTCTTTCCAATCCTTCAAAAGGTACATGTCATTATCAATAGGAGCGCGCCAAAAGTTTAATCTAGGCCCTTTCTCTATCATCCTCTTGCCTTTGTATTTATACTCCTCAAGGCCCCCAAAAATTTTATTAAAAATAACCTCAAAATCACTACCTTTTATAATAATTCTTCCGCCATTTTCTTTTACCTCTAGTTCTCTATTAACAGGACGAATATACTTATTTGCTTCAAAAATTGGAAGCTTGAATTGCTCAAATGTTATCTCATGCCCAGCTTTCGCCCACAGCTCATCTCTATTTAAAACATATTTTATATTAATCCAGTAATCTGTATTTTCAATTACCTTTTGTATATTAATTGGGATTTTAATTTCCTTTTCCTCTCCTGGATTAACATCACTAAGATGTATAACTCCAGAATCCAATAGGTTTTCATCAAAGCTAACATTCCATTTTATATCAACATGTGATAAATCAATAAAATCGTACAAATTTTTAACTTTAATTATTCCTCTTTCAAGATCCACCGCATAGGTACTAATAGGCTCAATAACCTTCTTATACTCTAAAAGACCTGGTGATGGGTTTCTATCCGGAAATATAAGTCCATCTATACAAAAATTACCATTATGTGGATATTCTCCAAACTCTCCTCCATAAGCATAGTACTCCTGCCCCTCTTGGTTTTTTTGCTTTATACCATGATCGAACCATTCCCATATAAATCCACCCTGAAGCCTTTTATATTTTCTAAACACTTCCTGATATTCCTTGAGACCTCCAGGTCCATTCCCCATGGCATGCCCATATTCACAAAGTATATGTGGCTTTTTCCCTTCCTCATCCTTTCCGATTTCTTCAAGCTTGTGGAGCCTTGTATACATAGTACTAACTACGTCGCTTATAACTGCGTCTCTATCACCTTCATAGTGTATAAGTCTTGTATTATCAATACTTCGGCAGGCCTGCGCCATAGCAGTAAAATTGCTTCCGAATCCTGATTCATTTCCAAGGGACCACATAATAATTGAGGGATGGTTCCTATCCCTTTTCACCATCCGTACAGCCCTATCTACATATGCCTTTTCCCACTTATTATTATCACTTATCCAATTATAATTTCCCGTAAGCTCAAAGCCATGGCACTCAATATCTGTCTCATCTATTACGTACAATCCATAAATATCACATAATTCATAAAAATAAGGATGGTTTGGATAATGAGAGGTTCTAACAGAATTTATGTTATGTTGCTTCATTAAAAGAACATCATCTAACATATTTTCTTTTGTTACAGTTCTTCCCGTTTCAGGGTTAAAATCGTGCCTATTTACTCCATTTAGCATTATTACTTTTCCATTTACAGTGAAATTTCCATCTATAACCTCTATTTTTCTAAAGCCAATTTTAAGAGGTACAGAGTAAAGTGTTTCTCCTGTTGAATCCTGTAATTCCATTATAAGTGTATATAGATAAGGAGTTTCAGCTGTCCACTTGTTTGGGGATAATATTTTTTTCTCTAGTAATATTTTAATACTATTTTCTTTTTCTATGGCAATATCACTATATTCAAATTCACATATAGCTCTATTGCTCATATCGAATAAACTGCATTTCACGCTAAATCCCTTAATGCCTACAGTGTTGTAGTTTGAGCAGAGTATATCAAGCTTTAGGGTTGAGTCATTGTAACTGTCATCAAAGTCAGTTATAACATAAATGTCGTCTATGCAAGCATAGGGTTCATTTATTAATTCCACACTTCTGAAGATTCCACTGAGCCACCACATATCCTGGTCTTCAAGGTATGTACCGTCTGACCACTGATAAACCCTTACTGTAATATCATTTTCTCCCTGGTTAACAAAAGAGGTTATATCAAATTCTGAGGTTAATCTGCTTCCCTTGCCATAACCTGCAGGCTGTCCATTTACCCAGATATTAAAGGCGCTATCTACACCATGAAATTTTAGTATGGTACGATTTCCAAGCCACTTACTGTCTAGCTTAAAACTACGCTTATAAATTCCTGTAGGATTTTCTGTAGGCACATATGGTGGGTTGATAGGAAATGGGTAATATACATCTGTATAGTGCATTTTCCCATAGCCCTGAAGCTGCCAATTTCCTGGAACCACAATATCATTCCAGTTTGAAGCATCATATTCAATACTATTAAAGTTATCAGGAGACAACTCTGGAGCTTTAAGAAACATAAATTTCCATAATCCATCAAGTGTTATTTTTCCAAAGCTTTTAAGCTCATCATAGGTTAAAGCATCCTCCATGGAATTATATCCGTTAAAATCTGCCCGACTATCTTTTCTGTTTACATGGAGTAAATCAATATTTTCCCAATCCTTTATCTTTCGCTTCATAAAAATGCTCCTTTCATTATTGTTTTATACCACCGCTCATACCTTCCACAATATACTTTTGTGCAAAGGCAAAAACAATGATAGGTGGAATTATCATAAGAATTGTAATGGCCATTATAGGTATTATTTGCATATTGTGGACTCCCTTAAATGATGCAAGACCAAGTGCTAAAGTATATTTTGTCCTGTCTTGCAAGAAAATAAGAGGACCAAGATAATCATTCCAAACAAGAAGGATGTTAAGTACGCCTATAAGTATTAAAGGTGCCCTCATAATAGGAACAAATATCTTTGAAAAAATTTGAAAATCATTTGCTCCATCAATTTTTGCAGCTTCTTCAAAATCCCTTGGGATTCCCATTAAAAATTGTCTTAAGAGAAATACACTATATGCTGATGCAAAAAACGACGGTACAATCAGAGGTTTTAATGTATTTATCCATTTAAAAGCATTAAATTCCATATAAAGGGGTATCATTGTTACATCCCAAGGAATCATCATAGTAGAAAGTAGTAAAACAAAGAGTATATTCTTTCCCTTGAAATTGTATCTTGCAAAACCATAGGCCACAAGTGAACAAGAAACAACCTGACCTATTGTAGTAAGCACCGTTACAATCACAGAATTTTTTAAGTATACATAGAAGGGTTGGGAATTCCAAGCTTTTATAAAGTTGTCAAAGTGCCATACACCAGGCATTATCTTAGGCGGAAATGAAAAGGCTTCCCCTTCTGTTTTAAATGCTGTAAGAATCATCCATACAAAAGGAAATAAAAAATAAAGTGTAAATATGCCTAAAAATATATATATTATTATCTTTTCCATTTTGCTCATCTTCATCTTTTATTACCTCCTTTTTTGTTAACAGCTAATTCATTTTCATAGAATACCCAGGTATCAGAGGATTTAAATATAATAGCTGTCAAGATTAATATTATAACAAACATAAACCATGCATTTGCACTAGCATATCCAAGTTTGAACTGTTTAAAGGCATTGTTATACACATAAAGGCCATAAAAATAAGTTGATTTCATAGGTCCCCCATTTGTTAACAATAGTGCCAAGGTAAGCTGCTGCAAGGCAGTTATAGTTGATGTAATGAGGTTAAATAAAAGCGTTGGAGTGATAAGTGGCAATGTAATAGAAAAGAAGGATCGCACAGGTGATGCACCATCTATATAGGCTGCTTCATACATATCTTTTGGAATACTACTTATTGCTGTATAGAATATAAGCATCATTGTACCTACTCCCCAAGCGCTTGCAACAACAATAGCTGTAATAGCCCATTTGGGGTCTGTGAGCCACCTTGGCCCTGTAATCCCAATAAGGGATAAAAGATAATTTAAAATTCCATATTGAGAATTTAAAATCCATCCCCAAATAATTGAAATTGCCACTCCAGATACTACAGTAGGTATATAGAAAATAGTTCTAAAGATCTTTACTCCCTTTACTGGCCTGGTTATAAGAAGTGCAAGAATAAGAGCTAAAATAAGGTTTAAGGGTACAAATATTAAGGCGAACTTTAGCGTTATAACAAGTGATTTAACAAACTGAGTATCTGTCTTAAACATATTTATGTAATTTCCCAGGCCTACAAATTCTCGTGTTCCAATAACCGGCCAATTGTAAACGCTCATTATCAATGAGAAAACCAGTGGCACTAGAGTAAACACAAGAAATCCTATTATCCATGGTGATATAAAAAGATAAGGTGTAATATTATTTATAAATTTCTTCTTTTTTATTTTTATCTCCTTGGTCTGTTCCATACTAAACCCTCCTATATTTAATTCAAAGAATTATTCCGCTTTTAACGGAATAATTCTTTGAAAAGTACTATTTTACAGCTTCGTCAAGAGCCTCTTTAGGATTCCTATAGGTACTTGAATTAAATACCTGTTCGAAGACAAGTGATAATTTATCAGATAGCTGACTCCATTTATCAATTTTGAAGGATGAAGGTGTATATCCTTCACTCTGGCTTAGCATAGTATAGAATACCGAATACGTGCTATCATTTGTAAGATTTTCTGATTTTGACACAGATTTTAATACTGGAATTTCATGTCCAATACGTGCCTTATTTGCTTCCTCTGATGTCCAATATTTTATAAACTTCCATGCAGCTTCCTTATTCTTTGAGGTCTTTGATATAGAAACTCCTGAAGAACTTATAATACTTATGGATTTCTTGCCCTTTTCAAATACTGGCAGTGTTGCAACACCGAATTTTATACCAGCAGTTTTTAAAGTATCCATGGACCATGACCCATTTATAAACATTGCAGCCTTTCCAGTTTTCATTTCATCTAAACCAGATCCTTCAGATGCAATTGCAACGCCATTTTTTTCCATGTTTTGGAACATACTAAGAGTTTCCACAGCTTTTGCACTATTTAGATTCCCCTCAAGCTTTGAATCATCTCCTACATATTTAGTACCATTATTCCATAGGTGCATCTCAAAATCATATGGGTCTGGCTTGCCAGAAAAAGCAAATCCAAATACCTTTTCACTTTTATTTGTTAGCTTCTTAGCTGTTTCCGTAAGTTCCTGCCAAGTCCATCCAGCTGTTGGATAAGGAATACCAGCTTTGTCAAAGAGTGCTTTATTGTAGTAAACTACATGAGTTGTGTAACCTACAGGCATTCCAAGAACTTTTCCCTTTATAGAATTATAGTTCCATAATGCTTCATAGAAGTTGTCCTTATAAGGTTGTCCTTCTTTTTGAATATAAGTATCAAGGGGTTCAAGGGCGCCTCCATATTGAGGATAATTCCACATATACATTACATCCGGAGCATCATTTGCACCGATACCTGCAGCAATCTTAGTATCATAGTCATTACCATATCCCTCTAGAACTACATTCACATCTTTGTTTTCAACATTGAACTTATCAACTAGTTGCTGCTGCAATGTAAGGGTTTCATCAGAGTCCCATGTTGCAAATCTTATGTTTGCCTTTTGTTTAGGTTTTTCTGTGGCATTGCTGCTTGGTTTAGTTGCACAGCCAGTAAACATGCTTAGCGTTAAAGTCATTGCAATTAATAATGTTAATACTTTTTTTGTTTTCATTATTTTGCCCCCTTAATAATAAATCTGTAAGTTTATCTCAAACCCATAAAATTTTTTATGAATTTTCAAACATTTACCTGTAGTATTATCTTCACAAAGTTTTGATTTAAATCTAAAAAGCCATAATGTCTGTAGTTTCCACTTCTATAGTTAGTTTTAAATTTCATATTTAAATAGTAAAACGTTTACTTTAATTAATAATATACAACTTTTTTTAGTAAAAGTCAATAAATAAAGTAGTAAAAATGTTTGTTTTTACTACTTTATTTAAGCGTTAATATTATTTGAAATATTTACTAATATTTCTCTTATAAGTTTTTTAAATAAGTACTGTAGTCATGTTACCAGTCTATAGTGAAATTTGTAAAAATTTATTTATATCAAAATACTTTTTCGTTTTCCATTATTTAAGTTGGTAAAATTTTGCCATTTTTACTATCTGTGTTTATATAAACAGTTACAGCATAAGCTCTTTAATTGTTGGACTTAATTAATAACATAAAAAAGCCCCTCCTTTAATTTGGAGAGGATGATTGGGGTCAGACCCCTTACAAAAATTGGAACAGTTTTTGTTGATACTACAAGTTATAGAAACATACTCATAACCATATATATAATTGCAGCTAAGGTTGCCGATATTGGCAGTGTTATAAACCAGGTGATTATCATTTTTTTCCCTGTATTCCACTTTACTCCCTTTACTCTATAAGATGTACCTACTCCCATTATTGAAGATGATATAACATGGGTTGTACTAACTGGAAGACCAAATCTGGATGCTCCAAATATTATTAAAGCAGATGACAAATCTGCTGCTACGCCATTAACAGGCCTAATTTTCATAATTTGTGTTCCAACTGTCTTTATTATTCTCCAGCCTCCAATGGAAGTACCAAGTGCCATGGATGTAGCACAAGATACTTGTACCCATAAAGGGATATTTCCCGGCTTTATCAAATTATTGCTTACAAGAGCCATTGTTATTATTCCCATGGATTTTTGAGCATCGTTTGTTCCATGAGCAAAGGACTGAACCGCAGCTGTAATAGCCTGAAGTCTTCTAAATCTTATATTGGTTTTGGAAAGGTTTAAGTTTTTAAATACATATTTAAAAATAGTAAACATAATATAGCCTACTACAAAGGCAAGTATGGGAGATACCAGCAGTGACTTTATTATTGCTACAAATCCTTTATAGTTTATGGATGAAACCCCTGCAGATGTAATAGCCGCACCCGCAATTGAACCTATAAGTGCATGAGATGAACTGCTTGGTATCCCAAGATACCATGTAACGAGGTTCCATACTATAGCAGAAACAAGTGCTGCAAGTATAACTACAGCTCCGTTGGGTATTAAATCCAGGTTTACTATATCCTTAGCGATGGTTTTTGCAACCCCAGTGAAGGCAACTGCTCCTAGAAAATTCATTAAAGAGGCAATTATAATTGCACGTCTTGGACTTAATGCCTTTGTTGATACAGCTGTTGCAATTGCATTTGCAGTATCATGAAAACCATTAATAAAGTCGAAAGACAGTGCAAGGATAACGGTTAAACTAATCATTAAATATGATGTACTCATCTCAGTTCTCCTTACGCATTCTTCATTACTACCGTTTCAAGTACTTTTCCAACCTTTTGGCATTCATCTGCGGTATCTTCAAGAAATCTATATATATCCTTATACTGAATAAGTCTAACTATGTCCTTCTCTTTTACAAAAAGCTCCTTTATTGCCCTTCTTTCAAGAATATCGCACTTTTCCTCATATTCTTTTATTTTAACTGAATGCTGTCTTATTTGTGTAAGCTTCTTCTGTGAAAGCAAATCCACAGAACTATTTATTTCAATTATGCATTTGTTTAACAAATCACTAAACTCCACCATGTAATCGTCTATTTCATATATGTTATACATATAGAAATGAGCTGCACATTCCTCAAGCCCATCAAGAATTTCATCCATGTGTAGCGCAAGTTCCATGGCATCCTCACGTTCAATTGGAGTAATAAAGGTATTATTTAAATCCTTTATTATTTCATCAACAAAGATATCCCCCTTATGCTCATACTCCTTCATTTTCTTTTGAAATTCATCAAGATGTTTTTCTTCCGTAATTTTAAAATCTAGAAAATACTGTCCACTTTCTTTTAAGTTTGCAGAAATGTCTAAAAGCATTAAAAATAACTTATCTTTCTTTCGTGTGTTAAGTTTCATTGATCGTATCCCCCTTCTACTCACTATCTAAAATAATTATCCTTAAATATTCTACCACTAAATGTCATATTCCGAAATAATATTTTTTCTTAATATTTTAATTGCTTTGGAAATAATTTCAAATATATTAAATAAAGAATAGAAATCTAAAAATAAAAAGTAAACCCATATCATTAGATATGGGTTTACTACTATGATCGCAACGATATTAATATTAATTTGATGAAAAGCGCGTTAGTTTTTTAATAAATTCTCAATATCAGCCTTTATTTTTGGTAGAGATACTGTGGGGCTATATCTCTTAATTACCTTCCCCTCAGAATCTATTAAAAACTTAGTAAAGTTCCCTTTTATTTCCTTACCTACAAGACCTTTTGCCTCACCCTTTAAATATTTAAACAATGGATGTTCTGTTTCTCCATTCACATCTATTTTTTCAAACATAGTAAAAGAGGCACCATAGCCTGATTGACAAAATTCTTGCATATCTGCACTACTTTCTGAAAATTGCTTTGGGAATTGAGTACACGGAAATCCTAAGATCTCTAAACCTTCTTCTTTGTATTCCCTATTTAATTCTTCTAGATCTTCAAACTGAGGTGTTAATCCACATCTACTTGCAGTATTTACAACTAAAACCACTTTACCCTTGTATTTCTCCATCTTTATTTCTTGACCATTATTTTCTTTTGCTAAAAAATCATAAAAACGCATATATATTACACCCTTTCATTTTGAATTTTAAATTTTAAATAATTTTCATTAACAGTGCATCTAAAGAATTTTTTAAAAGCTTAAACTCCTCCACAGTTACTCCAACTTTAGAATATATTTTAGCTATTACTTCACTTCTAAATATATATTAACATATGCATTTATATAAAACTATCACTCTATAGCTATCTTATCATTTTTTTCTTTTATTCTTCTTTTGAAAGAACCTGATTTTTACTTTTTATAAACATCTCGCCAAGAATCTCTGTAATCTCATATTCAGAAGGTGAGAGACTTTTTTCAATAAATGGGATAACTTCATTTTGCTTTAAATCGTACATTTCTTCGATTTCTCTAGAAAATAATTTCGTATTGTTTTCTAAAAGTGCTGCTAGTGATGGCTGAGGAAGTGGTTTAAGTTCTTCTTTTTCAGTAAGAAGCTGGGAAAGTCCATCCACGTAACTATCGAAAGAGCGGGCACCTACAATTTTAATGGCTTTACTTTCCTTGTTAACCATAATAATTGTTGGAAATACTTCTGCTCCCAATTTTCTACCAAAGGCAAAGTCTTCTTCTAAAAGCTCTTGGCTCTTCGAAAGAGCTGATTCTTTAACTACTTCCTCTCCATTCATTCCTAGATTATTCACAATCTCAATTAGCACTTGTTCTTCTCCGATGTTTTGGTTAAAAGGAAAAACTGCCTCTCTTGCTTTGCGTAAAAATACTTTAGCTAGTTTCTCATTCTTTTGATTAATTACTTTAAATACACGGGAAACAGGATAGGAGGACTCAATTGGGTTGTCAAACCATAAGGAACCATCAATAGGCATACGAGTATGCTCACCAACTTCTCTCCAATGGGAAGCAACGTCTGATGGACCAGAAATACCGTTAGATGGGTCTGAAAAGCCATCCCAGTTTTTCAATAATCCACCCATAAAAATACTGAAATTAAAGTATTGGCCATATTGTGCCTTAAAACGTCTTATTACAGGTTCAAAGGCCCAGCAATGAGAGCACATCGGGTCAGTAAAATAATAAAGATCTATCTTATTTTTAGGGATATTTAAGTTAATTAACTCCATTTCTTTTTCATTATCAATTCCACATGAAACTGCGTCGATGTCACAAAACATATTATTATTATTATTATTATTATTATTATTATTCATTTTTATCCCCTTTCATCTGGTTTACAAAGCAAGCTTTATATTTTATCGTCCGTTGTTGAATAAGCTTAAGAGCAATGTCTAAGGAGAAACTTTTAAATGAGTTTTCAATTACAAAAGTTTGCTATTATATTTCCCTACCTTTAAAAAATCTCTTAATAGGTACTAATGCTAAAAGTACGGATGTTATTATCCCCTCAACTCCTGCACTTGAGCCGTTATATATGCATGAATACAATAAAACATTCATACCCTTTGGTGCATATTGTCCGAAAAACAATACTCCAGATAAGATATTAAAAAACAATGCAATACCTGTTGCAAATAATCCTCCACATATGATTTTATATTTTTTATCATGCCCAAAGGTATCTGCTAAACCAAGTGCCATTGCTGATAATACAAAATCTAGTACAAATTGAACAGGATGTATTATAAAGGCACCATTTAAAATCTTACATAGTCCAAATAAAATCCCTCCTGTAAGTCCTGCCGTTCTTCCACAAAGAATTGAAAGTAGCATTATTGGTAGCATAGACATTAATGTTATACCGCCACCTTGAGGATACTTTACAATTGGCACCATATATAGAACATATGCCAGTGCACTCATCATAGCTGTTATAACCATTGTTTTAGTTGTAAATTTATGTTTCCGTACATCCATTATATACAGTATAAATATTATTATTGATACTATCCCAGTTAAAATAATCATTGCAATTCCCCTTTTTATTGTGCATTAATTATATGCATTATCCCAAAATTTCAACTCATACATGCATGATTTCATAAAAATAGCTAATAGTTTTATCTTTTCTTCTTCATTTATATCCTTGCACAAATCATTTATATAATCTATCCAGTCATTAGTGAATTTTTCAAAGCCATCAGAAGCATATTCTTCAATCCATGGCTTAAAAAAATTCTCCTCTAGCTTATTTTCATAAGTCTTTTTAATATATTTACCTATGTAGCTATAACTCCAGGTACAAGGCATAGTAACAAGAGCAATCTCTTTTAAATCTCCAGTAAGCGCTACCCCTTGCATATAGCTTGTATAGCTTGAAGTTATTAAATCATATTCACATTTTTCCGTTTCCTTTGCAGTTAATCCAAAGCCTTCTAAATATTTTATATGAACAGCCGCCTCATCCTCCATAGTTCCTCTTATTGAATTATAATAAAATTTCATCTCCTCCATAGTTTTGGCCTTAACCAGCCCTACGCAAAATACCTTTGAATATTCTTTTAAATACAGATAATCCTGTATAAGATATTTTTTAAACTTCTCCTTATCTAAGGTACCTTCTCCTATCTCCTTTATAAATGGATGTTCTAAATATGAATTCCAAAATCCCTTTACCTCTTCAAATATATAATCTGTAAATTTCATAATAATCCCCTTTCAATATCTTCTATGAATCATCTAAAATAAAATAACAAGAAAAGATGCCTAAACCAAAAAACACCTATATTCCCTTATGGAATATAGGCGCGTAGTTTACATTTATAAATATTATTTATCATTACAATCTATATAATATTTTTAGTAAGCTTTCCTACGCTGGTATTATCCAGATCAGGTTAAAGGGTTAATAGTAAAAACTATTTCTCAGCACAAGTGCACCCCTAGCAAACATTCTATTTTCCTTTATTATAACCCTGTGTAAAAGCTTGTCAACAATATTTTATAGATTTAGCAAGTTCTATGTTTTATAGATTTAGCAAGTTCGTTTATTTCTTACTGCACTTAGAGTTGAATTTTTTGTCTCACATTAAATTACCCTCTCCACTAAATAATAAATTACTACAAGTAGAGTAAAAATACCAACTAAATTCATAACTCTTTTTAGATTTACATGATTACTAAATAACGCTAGACATATCTCAAGTAGAAACACTAGAATGGCTCCCATTATGGAAAGCTCAATTATTAAAATAGTGAAGATAAAGAAGTAACCTATTGCCCCTACGAAAGATGCTAATGCTGATATCAGTAATCCCAAAGCAATGGCCAAAATCATTGGTGATAGTTTACACCTTACTGACTTGTTATTTCTGAAAGCCCAAAATTGATAAATCCCAAATAAAATGGTTAGAGTTATACGAACAACATTAATTGAAACATTCAAATTTACCCCTCCTATAAAGATTTTTACTGATATAATGGCATTAGTTACCATATCATAGGCTTTATGAAAAGTTATTGCACTGTAATAAAACATACCTATGATAACATTAGGCTAAGGTTAAATATACACCTCTTCTGACTTATACAATGCTCAATTTATCAACTGCTTTTTTTTCATTTGACAAGAAAAATATATGATTCCCGTTGTTACTTTCATAGATGAAATCCTTCAAACTCTTACTTGTATACACAGAAAAATCACCAACTATAGCAATTTTTACTTGATAATTAGTAAATTTTTGTAATATTTCTCCTGCAAGCCCTGTTCTTAAGTTGAAAAAATCCTCACATATTGCTGATTTGTTTAAAATTATACGACCACAACCTACTTCATAATTTACCGTTGCCATAAAATCTAATGATGACTGAACATCAGTTATTATTATCTCACTACTGCTTACAACCGCAATTTCTACGTCATTCTCTTTAATTATAGTTATTTTCATAATTATCCTCCAATAATAGACTTACTTTTACAGGTGAATTGAATTTGTTAATATCCATAGTTTCAGACACAAAACTTGGTTTATTAAATGCTATTTCTATTATTTCATTAGTTAGAAGTCCTGTTTCAGAATTTATTTTACTCAAAATCACCTGATTACTACCTTGATTGGCTATAGCTAAAAAACCGTCATTATTTACTAATGATATATGTCTAGGCCAATCCCCAAAACATGAACAATCTCCAATCTTTTTAAGCTTTCCATCTTTAAATACATTAAAAACTGCAATTGTGTTAGCACCACGATTTGCTGCATAAATATATTTACCGTCGGCTGTCATACAAAGCGTTGAACAGTAGCTCTTTTCACAAAAAAGTTCTGGAAGCGTGCATGCAGTATCGATCAATGTCATTTTACCATTATCATTATTAATAATAAACATTTTATTTGAATACTCTGAAATAACATATATGGTTTCTTCATTATGACTTATAATAATATGCCTTGGCCCTGCTCCCTTAGGAAGTAGCAAACAATCATGCTCAAATAATTTACCTTCTTTTATTTTATAGCTAAAAATCATATCAAGAGCAATATTAGCACTATAAAGTATAGTTTCTGATTTATTAGATACAACACAATGAGCGCGACTTACTTTAGCCTCATTACCACCTTGCTTTATAAAACTCACCATCTCTCTAAAACCACTTTCACCTATTCTTATAGAAAAAATCTCACCACTTTCATAGCAAGCTCCTACCAATACTCTATTCTTAGGTAAATATGTTATGTAACATAATAACCCACCCTTTATCAGCTTTGTATCAATAAGAGAATATTCCTCCAAGTTTTTTTTAAACATATGAATATAACTATTCCCTTCGAGCTCACTTATACCAAAAATATATTCTCCAAACACACTTAAATATGATGAATTTTCTACATCCCTTATCCAACTATTCTCTAAGATATGCCCATTCTCTATTTTAAAAATACCTATAGATGGTATATCCCCTGACCCATACCCTGAAACATATAATTTCAAATAAAATACCTTCCTCTCTATATTGACAGCTTTGCTTAATACTATTATACCAAATTAAAGAAAATAATACATTCCATATAGAAGAGTTTACCATCCCATAACAATTTATTTCAAATTATTACTCCATCTTGTAATTCACACAAACCCTTAAGATACCTACATTAGATCATATATATACATATATATTACAAAAAAACAAAAACACCTTATTAATATAAGTATAAAAATTCTACGGCTCTCATTGAAATTGCAAATGAATTTTACTTACCATTACATTTATTTCATCATTCATAACAATGAACCGATATCATACTAACCCATATCAGATTGATATGGGTTTGTTGTGAGGATATAAAATAAAATTACGTACTATTAATTAAGTAATAAGTATGATCATAACCTACACTAATAATATCAATTATGCATATGTCTTTTTTTCAACAGGAATCCATATTTCACAAAAGCAATCTGCCTTAATGTCTTCTGAATACAATTCAAAATCAGTATCATCAATCATGCTATAATCTGAACCGGGAAGAAATTCTGAAAAGATTTTCCCCCATGTTTCGCCTATACAATCTCCAGTTTCACCAATACATTTAAATACGGCCCATAATGTAGGTTTTACCTCCCATATGGTATACCCCTCCGGTACATTACCACCACTAAATTCCATACCAATGCCATAATCAAAATGTGTACTTTCTTTAGAAATTGGTGCACAAGCTCCATAAATATCATGCTTGCTAGTGTTTTGTTTCAGACCATTAAATGTGCCATTGTCACCACATTCTTTCCAAAAGTCCGGAATTTCAGTATTTCCCTGTTCTGAAATTGTTTCATTTCTAAACTTTGCAACCTTAGCCAATAATCTAAATACTTCTCGTTTTTCGATTCTGTAGTCCATAACAGTACCACCTTCCAATTTTATTTTAATGAGAAGGCGATTAAAAGATTTTAATTTTATACCTGCACGCCTTGCCACATTCGGCGTAATACCATGGAATCTGGTAAATGCCTTTGTAAAACTTTCGGGCGAGTCATAACCATATTTTAAAACAATATCAATTACCTTTGTATCAGATATAGAGAGTTCCTGCCCCGCCATGGACAATCTTCTATTCCTAATGTACTCATTTGCTGTAATACCAGTAACTAAACTAAATGTCCTATGAAAATGATAGCTTGACATGTAGACATGCCTTGCAACATCTTCATAGGTAATCGGCTCTAATATATGTTCTTACATATAGTCGATTGCCCTCTGCAAGTTTTGAATAAAATTCATTTTTCTCACCTCCATGTACAAATTGTACTAAAATATAACTGTTATTTCCTATCCTATCTTGCTTTCATTTGTCCAAATAAAATATAAATTATCCTTACTTCCTTACTTCCAATAATAATAATAATAATAATAATAATAATAATACAATTATGACGCAGTTTAAGAATATTATGAATTAACATTTAAATATTTGGCTATGTTTAATAGTGTTGATTTTATGCATAAATATAGGATGGCTTTATAATACCACCTTTAGCGGTCTGTTGGTAAAATGAACTTGGAGGATTTAATACTTATGATACATTCTTTTTTAATGATTGGACAGTCCAATATAGCCGGGCGCGGATTTCTGAAAGATGTCCCACCGATTTGCAATGAACGTATAAAGATGCTGCGAAACGGACGCTGGCAAATTATGACGGAACCTATAAACTATGATCGTCCTTCTTCTGGCGTTGGCCTTACAGCCTCCTTTGCGGCATCATGGTGTAAAAAAAATAAAAACGAAGAAATAGGCTTGATTCCTTGCGCTGATGTTGGCACCAGCCTTGATGATTGGGCTGTGGGGGGAGTACTGTTTGAACATGCGGTGTTCCAGGCAAAGCTTGCCAAGCGGACCAGTATACTTGATGGAATACTTTGGCATCAAGGCGAAAGTGATTGCTCCTTGGAAGGTTCTAGCCGTTACTATGAAAAGTTTTTAACCATTGTGGAGGCATTTCGCCGTGAACTCGGTGTGCCAGAAATACCTCTTATTATAGGAGGGCTTGGGGACTATTTGGTTACTGGCATGTTTGGTGAATATTTTGCAGCATACACATTGGTTAATAAAGAGCTTGAAAAGTTTTCCAATACGCAGAAGAATTGCTATTTTGTTACAGCCTTAGGTCTTAAGTGTAATCCAGATGGTGTTCATATAAATGCAGTTTCACAAAGAATATTTGGTCTACGATATTTTGAAGCCTTTGACAAGCTTCATCATATATTGGAGCCGCTTGAAGGTGAACATAATGCGGTTAACATTGATAGTGGAAGACCCTTATCCAAATTAGAAAGGATCACTCCCATAGAAAATAAGTTTGTTAAAGGCGATTTATCATTAGAAGATTACCAATCACAACTAGCAATCATAAATAGCCAGACATAAATAATGAATTGTAACAAACATGCATCAAGACGAGTATTGAAAAATACTCGTCTTTTTTCTCTTACTACAGGAGATAAAAATATTTATATGACCTCATTATCTAAATTTGCTCCACTAAACTGACTATTATAGAGATCCGCATAAAAACCATTTTGAGCAAGAAGCTCATTATGACTCCCCACCTCAATAATACTTCCTTTATTCATAACTAATATTAATTCCGCATCTCTAATTGTAGAAAGTCTATGTGCAATTACAAAACTTGTTTTATTTTGCATTAGCGCAGTCATAGCCCTTTGTATATAAACTTCTGTTCTTGAGTCAACACTACTTGTAGCTTCATCTAGTATCATAATAGTTGGATTTGCAAGTATTGCGCGAGCTATAGTAAGCAGCTGTTTTTGACCTTGGGATATATTTGAAGCTTCTTCATTTAATATTGTATTATATCCATCAGGAAGTGTCTTAATAAAGTGGTGTGCATGAGCTGCATTTGCTGCCTCTATAACTTCTTTTTCTGTTGCTCCCTCTTTGCCATAAGCGATATTTTCCATTATAGTACCATTGAAAAGCCAAGTATCCTGAAGTACCATACCAAACATATTACGTAGTTCACCACGTTTTATGTCTCTTATATCCACTCCGTCAATTGTGATTTTACCACCATCTATTTCATAGAACCGCATTAATAAATTAACTATTGTAGTCTTACCCGCACCAGTAGGACCAACGATAGCGATTGTCTGTCCTTGTTTGACTTCAATATTCATATTCTTTATAAGTGACTCATCTTTTTTATAGCTGAAATCTACATTTTCAAATTTTACCTCTCCCTTAGGAAAAGCTATTATTTTTGCATCAGAAGCGTCCGGCAATTCTTCGTCCTCATCTAAAAGTTCGAAGACACGTTCAGCAGATGCCACAGTTGATTGAATAATATTAGCTATATTGGAAGCCTGAGCTATCGGCCCAGTGAATTGTCCTGAATATTCAATAAATGCTAAAATATCACCTATTGTAATTGCACCCCTAGTTGCTAGAATTCCGCCGATAACACAGATAATAACATATCCTATATTTCCAACAAATTTTATTAAAGGCATTATTGTACCTGAGATAAACTGTGCGTTATAGCCAGCAGTATAGAGTTTATCATTAATAGAATTAAATGTCTCAACGGATTCATCCTCACGCCCAAAAGCCTTAACGATCTTGTGTCCAGTGTACATTTCTTCAACATGACCATTAAGTTCCCCCAGGGATTTTTGCTGAGACGCAAAGTGTTTCTGAGAGTGTTTTGCAACATTCATTGTTACTACAAGATAAAGTGGTAGAGTTAAAATAACAATAACTGTTAATAAGGGGCTTATTGAAAGCATCATTACAACAACAAAAATAATCGTTACAATAGAAGTAATCAGTTGAGTTAGACTTTGCTGCAAGGAAGTTGATATATTATCGATGTCATTGGTAACACGGCTCAATATTTCCCCATGTGTTCTTGCATCAAAGAACTTAAGAGGCAAGAGGGAAAGCTTCTCATCAACTTCCCTGCGCATATTATAAACTGTTTTCTGAGCAACTCCAGCCATAATATATTGTTGCAGATAACTAAATGCCGCACTAATAAGATATAACCCTAAAAGGATTAACAAAATTTGGCCGATATAAGTGAAGTCCATTGCCGGAATAGGCTTATGCATCTTCATAGCCATCATTTTAGCTCCAGAGCCTTCTGCTATTTTTGTTATAGCCTTACCCATAATTTTCGGACCAATAACACTAAAAATTGTGCTTAGAATTGTACATATAAACACAGTAATAAATTTGATTCTTTGAGGCTTTAAATATCTAAACAGTCTGAAAAGTGTCACCTTGAATTTTTTTGACTTAACTACCGGTTTTCCAAGTGATCCCATGGGACCCCCTCCGCCAAAACCTTTCTGAGGTTTATCATCCTTACGTTTTTCACTCATTATAATTCCTCCTTTGAAAGCTGTGAAGCTACAATCTCACAATATACCTTACAGGTTTTAAGCAGTTCTTCATGGGTTCCAATGCCTGATATTTTGCCATCATCTAAGACTATAATCCTATCAGCATTTCTAACAGTTGAAACACTTTGAGCAATAATAAAAACTGTAGCATCCGAGATTTCAGGTTTAAGAGCTTCACGTAGCTTGGCATCTGTTTTAAAATCTAGTGCGGAGAAACTATCGTCAAAAATATATATCTCAGCTTTTCTAATTAAGGCACGGGCAATTGAAAGACGTTGCTTCTGTCCCCCAGAAACATTAGTTCCGCCTTGGGCAATATGGTGATCAAAACCTGCTTCTATCTCTGTGACAAATTCTGTAGCCTGAGCAACAGAAACAACATGCTCAATTTCTTCCATGGTAGCATCTTCTTTTCCGTATCTTATATTTTCAGCAATAGTACCAGAAAAAAGTATTGTGTTTTGAGGTACAAGACCGATTTTTAAGCGAAGTGATTTTTGACTCATTTCTCGAACATCCACTCCATCAACCAAAACAATACCGCTTTCAACATCATAGAAACGTGCAATTAAATTGATCAATGTTGATTTACCTGAGCCAGTACCTCCAATAATTGCTGTTGTTTCACCTGGTTTAGCGCTAAAGGTTATATTACTAAGAGCGGGCTGATCTGCGCCAGGATATCTAAAGGAAACATCTTTAAATTCAACAAAACCTCTTTTACTACTTGCTATTTTTGATTTTTCGGGATCAATTATGTCTTGGCCAGTTTCAAGTACTTCATTGATTCTCACTGCCGAAACCTGAGCACGAGGTACCATTATAAATAACATAACCAGCATGAGTACTGAAAATAATATTTGAGTAGCATATTGAATAAATGCTAAAAGTGATCCAATCTGCATTGCTCCGGATTCTATTCTAATAGCGCCAAACCAAACAAGTGCCACTGTTGTTAAGCTCATAATAAGCGTCATTACAGGCATTAACGTAGCCATGATTAAATTGGTCTTAATTGCGTTGTCCATAAGGTCTACACTAGCATTATCAAATCGTGCTTTTTCTTTATCAATACGATTAAAAGCACGTACGACTCTGATACCCGTAAGATTTTCCCGTAAAACAAGATTTAATTTATCTATTTTTTTCTGCATTACCTTAAATAGTGGCATACCTTTTATAAATGTAATACCAATAATACAAAACAGTATTGGTACTGCAACCACAAGTACCCAGGCTAAAGATGTATCTTGTTTTAAGACCATAATGATTCCACCAACACAAGTCATAGGAGCTGTAACCATCATACTAAGAATCATAATTGATGCTTGTTGAACTTGAGTTACATCATTAGTCGTTCTTGTAATCAGTGTGGCCGTTCCTAATTTGTCAAACTCATGCAATGAAAAACTTTCAACTTTAGCAAAAATATTTTTACGTAATATCTTTCCAAAACCTACAGCTGTTCTTGATGAGAGGTTAGCAGCTATAATTGAGCATAAAGTTCCTCCTGCTGCAATGAGTAACATAAAACCACCAATTTTAATAATGTAGTTAATATTTTTATTAACTAAGCCTTTGTCAACAATATCTGCCATTAAGGTGGGTAAATAGAGATTTGAAAGTACTTGTGCAAAAAGAAGTACGATAATAACAACTATATATGCTGTATATTGTTTTAGAAATCTGAACAATTTAATCATTTAACAATTCCTCTCCAATCCTCAGTGATAACACTGAACTCAAATTATTCTTTATTACTTCTTATGTAAAGCATTTTTGTAAATGTCCCAAAATAAGTGAAGCATTTTCTCAACCTAATTGTTGGTGCTTTGCTTTTCTATAGTCATGATTTTGGGTAAATTTAATAGACCTAGTGCATGCTATACTTTTTTTGAAAGAAACATACGTTAGATTTTTTCAATATATTTAAATTGATTTAATATTTTTTCTGGATTATCTTTTGGAAAATCAAAGTTCTTTGAGATAACTTTATGATTTGGTAGTTACGCCTGCTATTCTAAGTTCTAGAGGCAGGCGTGATTGTAATGACCCTTTTGGATGAATATCTTCAATTGCTATAATACTTTTTTCAAGATATTCTTTTTATGATTTGATATTTTAAAATTACTTAAACGGAAGTTAACTGCTATAGGTTACTTATTCATCTGCTGGCTCGTGCGGGCCTTTATGCGGCGAGGTCGGCACTCCTGGTTTGCCTATATTCTCATCCTGCGAGAAACCGCCGAATCCATGATGGCCAGAAGTTTGATGAGGGTTAAAACCACTGCGTCGCATATGAGCAAGGTGCTCAAACATTTCGTCACCCATTCGTTCACGTCCGCCGCGCGTCCACCAGTCGCGTTCATCCCCATCTACTTCCACGCCAATCTCGGTTTCAATAACCACCATTATACGGTCGAGATAATCTGCAAATGCCTTTTGTTCCTCCTCTGATAGACAAGTGAAAATGTCGCCGGGATTTAATTCCTGCTGTTGTTCATTTTTACCTTTTGGGGTTAGTTTCACAAGCATCACGCGCTTGTCGGCTTCTGAGGGTTCACGGGCGATATAGCCGCTCTTTTCCATCTTTAAAAGAAGCTCGTTCAGCGAGGAAATGCGGATGCCCAGCATGTAAGACAAATCTTTTGTGGAAATGCCATCCTGCATTTTGAGCATAGCGAGGATTCGCCCCTGTCCGCGTGTTGGGTCGGCCATCAGGCTGCCTTCGACGTGGGCGCGCAAATGCTGTTTGTGCCGCAGCCACTGGAGACGTGAAAGTTTTTCATAAAGTTCGTTATTCATTTCGTTCATATAGAAAACCCCTTTCATATTAAACCGGTACCGTTTGTACAGGTACCATCTGAATATATTGTAACGGTACCTGTTTAATTTGTCAAGGGGTTTTCTACAGGTACCGTAAAAGAATTTATAACTTTTCAGTATACCTTATAAAAAAAATTTCTTTAGAGATTATTTCAATAGTGTAAAAGTTAAGAAATCAATGATAAACTTTCCACCTTCATATGTTTTGAAATGCAGAGTAAAAGAGAAGAAATCGATAAAATACAGGGTTTAACTGTTGGTGCTGATGACTATATTACAAAGCCTTTCGGTTCTATACCCTACTTATGAATAAAAGCATAAACGTTCATTTATTGTAAAAACCATACATTACGATAAACCTTAAATTACTTATTAGTGAGCATATCACCAGGCTTCCAGTTCAATTTATTTGCATAATCAGAAAAACTATCCGCCAAATTTATCCATCTATTATCTTTTACAAGGACGATAGTACTTGAACTCGGATTGTAGATTTTTAATATTTTCAACCAATTACTAGTTATTTCTTTCATTTTTTCAAATTTTATAATTTCATCATCTGTCAATCTTATTAAAATTGAAGCATCATTTTTTGAATAACCAAGAGAATCTTGTCTTTGTATTATCCTTCTTACATATTCAGAAAAATCTCTTGAAATAACCGAAGTTTGATTGTTAAAACTTTTATTATAGCCAGAAACCGGCATCGCCATACCAAATAATTGTTGGGATGAAATACTTGTCTGATAAAATGCATCACCTATAAAATACGCATCCCCTTTATTAATATATTTATTATTTATAGCATTAGTTATAATTTTATATATATCCTGGTTTATTCCTATACTTAGATTTGATAAGGCACTAGATAGTGGATTTTGCAAAGCATCTTCATAACTCTTTATTTTTTTATATTGATCATATGATACTACTGAAATACAGCTTATAATGACAATTAATATTATTACTATTGCATATAATTTTCTATTATTTAATTTCCTCATTTTTTCCTCCATAAATTTAATTCTTGCAAATTAATATTTAGTTTTTATGTTAATATATATAATTTTTTAATTTACAAACTAGTCATCAAGGGGTCTGTCCAACATTTCTTTTAATCACATCAACAGGAATTAAAAAACAACGTAAAACTAACTAATAAGGGTAATTTCAACATACTATCACCAGGGGAAAAGTAAAAAAAGCGTATCACATTTTGTACGCTATTTTTTTATCTCATAAAAACCTTTATTAGGGCTAATAGTTAGTTTTGTACTTGCTAATATTTTTTTACTCGCACTATCCATGACTTCTAATTGTATATCAAATGAACTTTTTATATCTACAACTTTATCATTTTCAATGGCACTCCATAATACAGTTTCACCTTGATTTTTTACCTCTTTTCCCAAATGTGAAAAATCACTTATGAATTCCCCTTCATTAGTAATCCAATGATACTCTAATTTAGTGTATTCTTTCTTAGAATTAAAAATAGGTGTTATTTTAATCCCCCCACTTCCATAAGACATCATAGGAGTATATGAATTTTTGTCGGTAGTTATAGTAACTGTATCATTAGTTTTTTTATAAACTACAAACAACATTATCATAATCAAAATAAATACTACTATAATAAATATTTTTTTCACATTACCCAGCCCCTTGTATAGAGTTTGCTACATCATTTTATTCGTGTTAAATTACAAGGTTTCAACAACCTCTTTACTTTTCTATTGTGTTCAATTTTCCAACATTAGATTTAATATTCCAACTATAACCTATGAAATAGGTATCAGTTACATTAATTAAGTTATATTCATTTTCAGTACACTTAATTTTTATATTATCCAATATTATATATCTACTACTTCCATCAATAATTTTATTAGTTATAATGTGGCTACCGAATGTACTAACAATATTTGTTTGATTGTACATTAAGCCAATAGCAACAACCATAAAAATTACACATAGGAAAACCTTTATTTTATATCTTAAATCCATTAATACTGTTGATTTCCAAATGTTCTTAAAATACCTTGTTGAATAGTATATAAGAAGAATTAGCTCAATAGGTACAATAAGCAAAGAAAGATTAATTGGCAAATATAACATCTCATGCAAATTATAATTAAAGTCAGTAATATACTGTACCTTCCCTAACCATAAACATATACCATCAATTACTATATTTGTTATTAAAAATGTTTTACAGTTGTGACGCAAAATATGAATATTCTTCATTAAATCATGTCATTAATAATATTAAGTGGTAGAATAGGTTTACTTTTTAAGTCACTAATTATCCTTCTGATTAATGTGTGTGTTCTCAATTTATTATCACTTATTCCAGCAATTTCATCAGGTGATAACCACTTTACATCTATAATCTCATTATTATCATATCTTAAAATTCCATTAGTCACTTGTCCAACGTAGCAAAAAAATATAACATGGACATTATTAATACTTATAAAATTATATATTCCTAATAAGCCAGATATTGATATTTTGTAGCCTGTTTCTTCTTCAACTTCTCTGATTGCGGCATTAAGTATTTTTTCATTATTCTCTAACCTACCTGATGGAAAGTTCCACAATTCTTTTTCTACACCTTGACCTTCTTGTACCATGAGAATCCTATTATTATCTTGAACCACACAACCTGCTACTACAGTCAATTCTATCACTCCATTAAATATATTATTTAAGAGATTATTCAATTATAATATGAGGCGTAATTGCATCATAAACTATTAACTTTAATATAGTCATCTATTATTTTAATATCTCTAAAATCCTTTTCTCTCCCAAGTTGTATCTTTTGTTTTGTTCTACTGAATCGTTCATTGTTAAAGTCCTTAAACCTACTTTCGGGCGAGTCATAACCATATTTTAAAGCAATATCAATTACCTTTGCATCAGATATAGAGAGTTCCTGCCCCGCCATGGACAATCTTCTATTCCTAATGTACTCATTTGCTGTAATACCAGTCACTAAACTAAATGTCCTATGAAAATGATAGCTTGACATGTAGACATGTCTTGCAACATCTTCATAGGTAATCGGCTCTAATATATGTTCTTCCATATAGTCGATTGCCCTCTGCAAGTTTTGAATAAAATTCATTTTTCTCACCTCCATGTACAAATTGTACTAAAATATAACTGTTATTTCCTATCCTATCTTGCTTTCATTTGTCCAAATAAAATATAAATTATCCTTACTTCCAATAATAATAATAATAATAATAATAATAATAATAATAATAATAATAATAATAATAATACAATTATGACGCAGTTTATGAAAGAGACGACATAAATGAATCTAAAATTATGTTACCTCAACTCTACAGTCGAGTAGACTTACACCTCACAATGTAAGCCCCTCACAGAATCCGTACGTGCGGCTTTCCCGCATACGGCTCCTCATAATAACATTCACAGTTAAAACAAC
>NZ_JAHLEF010000017.1 GCF_018861755.1 Clostridium sp. CF012
TAACTATTCCTCCTCACTTAATTATTAGATATTATTTCCACAAATACCATTAGTTAATACAAAAAAAATAATGTAGCTAGATTTGTTTACACAAATCTAGCTACATTCCCTCTTAACATAGAAAAAGAGAGTAGAAGGAAATTTATCCGATGCTCTCTCTTTGTTCTAGTTGCCTCTACTTGCTTTAGAATATTCAAAATTCTTAAAATATTTACTTTTCTACTATTAATAAATCTTTCTCAATAATGTGCTCTGATAACCATTTAGCTAGGAATGATAAAATACCCATTATAGCTTCATCATGGTCTTCATCTATTTTAGAAAGATCCAATTCACTTATTTTTTTAATAAATTCAGCATGCTCTATCTTTTGAGTAAACAGTCTTTTGTAATTTATGCTTTCCATATAATCCTCTTCATCTTTGAAGTGAGTAGCTGCATATTGAGAAAGTTCCTGTATTACTTCTATAATTTTGTTATATTTGTCGACTATGTAACTATCTTTTAATAGATTATAAGCATTTTCTCCTAATTCAAATAACCTTGTATGCTGTTCGTCTATAAGTGCAACCCCTAATTTATACTCTTCTTTCATTTCAAACATAATATACCTGCCTTCCTTTTATTTATTATAATTTAATTAAGTATACAAACAATTACCGTGAGTATTTACTTTGCAGAAAATGAATAGTTTTTAACTTTCCAAATCTCAACTTAACCAGTAAGTATCTCTAGTTATAAGATATTCATGAAATACTATAATGACTTATATTGTAACATTTTAACTGCTTATCTGCGCTATTTTCCATTAGCAATTTCTATTATAATTCTACATAAAATAGTCAATCAATGTGATTTCTTCCCAATTAATTGAACATATCTGCATCTTATTAAATTTCACATTCAAACCGATCCCCAGATTAATTTCCCTTCACTCATAGTCCAAATAACATTATACTGGTTATCAATCAATACACAGTCTGCATCATATCCTTCTTTTAATTTACCTTTACTCGTTAAGCCAATCACGTTAGCTGGTGTTTCAGAAGCCATTGTAATAGCATCCTTTAAAGAAATACCATCTTTAACTGTGAATTCAAGTGCTCTATTCATAGTAATTGTACTAGATGCTAGTGTACCATCTTTTAGTCTGGCAATTCCTTTTTCAACAGTGACATTATGACCTCCGAAAATATAGTCCCCATCTCCAGCTCCCATAGCTTGAAGAGCATCAGTGACTAAAACCAGCTTATCTGGTCCTTTAATTTTATGCAATAATCTAACAATTGCTGGATGCAAGTGAACATTGTCTACAATTGCTTGAATGCTTACCTTTTCCTCTTCCATAGCAGCCACAACAATACCTGGATTACGATGATGAATTGGGGACATTGCATTAAAGCAGTGTGTAATATGGCTTGCTCCACACGCAAATGCATCTTTGGCCTGTTCATAAGTAGCATCCGAGTTGGCAATAGAAACAATAACATTCCGCTCTTTTAAATACGAAATTAGTTCAATAGCACCGGGAAGTTCCGGAGCAATAGTGACCATTTTTATTAATGTTCCCGCTTCTTGAAATATTCTATCAACCTCATTAAAATTAGGGCTACGTAGAAATTTTTCATTCTGCATACCTTTATATTTAGGATTTAAATATGGACCTTCTATATGGCTCAAAATGGCATTACAGATGTCATGGTGTTATATAATACCATAAATTTTGCAAAGGAAACAACCTTAATAAAATTGAATAGATAAAATAATATACCTCATTTTCTAGTTCACTATTAGCACTTACTCTTATCCTCAACACCACCATACTTTTTAAGCATTTTCGTCACCTGTTCAAAATCAATAGGCTTGCCCAAATATGCATCCATTCCTTTTTCGATGCACTTTTCTGCATCACCTTTCATAGCGTAGGCAGTCATAGCTACAATGATAGTATGTTTTCTATCCCCCTCTGCCTCACGAATCTGTCTTGTTGCTTCATAACCATCCATCACTGGCATTTGGCAGTCCATAAAAATGATATCATAGTTGCTATTAAAGCATGCCTTGACAGCTTCTTCGCCATTTATGGCGATATCACAACAGAACCCTTTCATTTTTAGTAACTTGATAAATAAAATCCTGTTAACCTTATTATCTTCAACCAGTAATATTTTTAACTTGCTATTATAAATAATTTCCTTTTTGCCTTCCATAATTGAATACTTCGCTGGTATCTTAACTTGCTTGTCTTCACTTTTATTGAGAGTTATAGTGAAAGTAACAGTAGTTCCTATTTTCTTTTCACTTACAAGATTTATTTTTCCATCCATCATTTCCACAATACTCTTACATATTGCAAGGCCTAGTCCAGTCCCACCATATTTTCTTGTAGAAGATGAATCCGCTTGTATAAATGGTGTAAAAAGCTTATTAATTTCTTGCTCAGTCATTCCGATACCCGTGTCCTTTACAGTGAATAATACTTCTATAATCTCATCAGTTTCCTTGTTTAAGAAGGCTTCAATAAACACTTCACCATTATCCGTAAATTTTACTGCATTACTTACCAGATTACTAATGACCTGTCTTATCTTTGTGGGATCCCCTACTACAAACTGAGGAATGTCTGGCCTGATAAGTATATTAAGTTTAAGACCTTTTTCCTCTGCTCTGGTATTGAAAAAAATTACAGCCTTTTCTATAGTTGAATATATATCAAATGAAATATGCTCAAGTTCTAGTTTGCCTGCTTCAATTTTTGAGATGTCAAGAATATCATTGACAACCGTAAGCAAACTATCTGTGGATGTTTTCATAATATCTATAAATTCCAGCTGTTCACTATTTAGCTCTGTATTCTCAAGCAGCTGTAAAAATCCTACAATTCCATTCATTGGAGTTCTGATTTCATGACTCATATTGGCAAGAAATAGGCTCTTTGCTATATTTGCAGCTTCTGCTTCTTGTTTTGCTTTTATTATTTCATTTTGTTCTAGTTTTCGCTGGGTGATGTCAGTAAAGGTTACTACTGCACCAATAACTTTCCCGTCATAATACTGAGGATAGGAGAAATATTGTACGGGGAAACAGGTACCATCAGCCCGCCAGAATACATCGTCCTCCACATGGGTGCGTTCACCTTTAACGATTGCGTTTAAAACTTTACATCCCTCCATTGGGAAGTTTGTTCCATCTGAACGCTTATAATGAATCTGCCAATGCATGCTTTTTCCCATTATCTCCTCTTGATGTTTGTATCCAAGCATGCGGAGACAGCTGGTGTTGCAGAAGGTAGCATTTCCTTTCAAATCCAAACCATATATTCCTTCGGCAGTAGAGTCTAGAAGAAGTCGTATATTTCCCTCGCTCTCCTTTAGTGCACCGTTTGCTTTCTCAAGTTCTACCGTTCTCTCTTTTACTTTCTCCTCAAGATTATTGATGAGTATATATAATTGCTCTGCCATTTTGTTGAATGCCTTTGATAATTTTCCAGTCTCGTCATTTCTGAAAACCTTCGCTCTCTGTAAGAGGTCTCCCTTTGAAAATTTTTCTGTAGTATTTATCAAATTATAGGTGGGTTTTAGAATTATCTCTGTGATCTTCATATATATTAGTATGGATATAATAAGTGCAATAATTGAGAATACTATTGAAATACGAATACTTTTTATCATATCTACTGTAAACTGACTTTCAGGAATACCTGTTATAATCAGCCAATCTAAGCCTTCCTTTTTATAATCCGTTAGATTTATATGTAGCCTATCATTTTTAGTTTTTACTGTAAAACTACTATTTGAATTGTTTTTGTAATTTTGATATGCCTCTATTATAGATCTATTGTCAATCTCTTCAACTTTTATTCTCTCTACTTTGCCATCTGCAAGAATTTTGAAATTAGGCATATCAAGTGAATTTGCAACAAGTTCCCCTGTATTTTTTTCCACAATATAAGAAATGGCACTCTTGTCTTTTATAATTTCTTTCAAATAAACATTTATTTTTGAAAGAATAATATGTGTCCCGAGTACTCCTTGAAGTACACCGTCTTTATTATAAATTGGATAAGCAGCTGAAATTGTCAAATCATTCATAAAAAAATGTTTATATGCTGGAGAAAATACCGGTTTTTGTTTTTCTTTCGCGATTTTATACCAATCTCTTGTACGGGGGTCGAATTTCCCTGCATCCACCGAAAATTTTCCTGCGGTCAAATCATTATTTATAGCATAGTACCAGGAATTCCCTTTAGTTTCAGCATCATTTTTCATCATCTCAAGTTCATTTTTTTCGTTCCTACGGGCACCATAATATTCACCATTTTCGGTGCCGTAACTGAAACTATATACTTCCTGGTTATTTGATTTAAGAACTCCTACAAAAAATTTTTCACTCTCAACCTTATTGTAAATATCCACGATTTTATTTTCCATTAAATTATGATTTGATTTATTTATCAGCAAAGGAACATTAATGAATGTTTCTATTTTATTTGAAATCTCTTTACTTGTATCATTCACCATTTCACTAATAATATTATTTGTAGATGCTCTCCAATTTGAAAACAGTGTAAAACATATTATAAAAATCGTAGTTGCCATAAGCATAATAAATGAACTAATAATTATGGTCCTTATTGAAATACTTCTTCTATCCATTTTTACCTCCGATATGCTCATGAACTTAAATTTTGTCTTTTTTCAAAAAAACAAAATAATATATTGAAATTCATTATATTCTAAACTACTCTATAACTGCCACCTGCTTTGGCTTGATATATTTTTTTGTCAGCAAGCTCAATTATTTCGTCAACATTTAGACATTCATTCTCATTACAAACTGTATGAACTCCGAAGCTACATGTCAACTGAATTCGTTCATTCCCAATATTAAATTTCTTTTTCATAACACTCTTTCTAATCCTTTCTGCAAGAGCTGTTGCAGAATCACTATCGGTATTAGAAAGGCATATCATGAATTCTTCACCCCCATATCTTGCTAGCCAGTCTTTACTGATACTGATGTGTCTCTTTAACTCTTTAGCAAATTCTAGTAATACTTGGCCCCCTATAATATATCCATATTTATCATTAAGCGTTTTAAAGAAATCCAAATCCACAAATATAACTGATAGCGACTCATTCCTTAATGAAGAGTTTAATAAATCCACAGGTAGCTTTTCATTTATATATCGCCTATTATATAAATCTGTCAATTCATCCTTCACTTCTGCCTGATTCATATGTTCAATTGTAGATAACATCTTCACCTCATGTCCAAGTTTTCCATCTCTCAGATACAAGCTATCAGTAACATCTTTAAACAATTCTATAACAATTTTTTTCTCTTGAATTGATATAGGAATTGCTATTACCATGTAAATCTCATTACCATTATGCTCCATTTTAAAAATAGTATCATCCTCATTGTATGCCCTTATAGAGACACAGTTTTCACAAATAATTTCCTTTTTCCAGAACTCATGACAAATGACATCAGTTTCACATAATTGACTTTCATTCAGCTCAAGAGCTTTTTTTCTCACTGGATCAACAATTCTCATAGACTGATATATTTTTTCAAATAGTTGAAGTTTATCTATAATAATATCAAATTCGTTGATATGTTCATCCCCCATGATAATTGAAACAAAATTACTTCTTTTTATGGACTGCAATATTAACAAATCCATTTCCTGGCTTTTATTTAATAGATCCATATCATCGTGAGGTTCTAAAACTATCAAATTATTAATAGTCTCCCTTAATAACTCCATTTTTTTATTCATTAGCATTCCCCCCCTAATATACACATACCCTTATATTTATAAATTCGCTATAATAATAGTTTATCAACCATTTCTGACAGAATTATGACAAAAAAAAAGAGCCAATATCCAATAAACCCTGGTTAGAACTAGGTTTTAGAGGCTTAATGGTTTTTTTGACTTATTTGAAAATTCATTCAACAAGAATCGACTTATATCTTGTTTTGTATAGAAACTTTTAACTTGGTCTTAGTACTAACTGTCGTACTCTATTCGAGAGATTTTCTAAGTTCGGCATACAGCTTGGCTGTATTACTTGCTGGGGTTACTTCCAACTCTCTTTGGAGTACTTTTGTATATCTATTATACTGTTTAATCAGTGATATTCTGTCCCTTTTAGCAGCATAAACCCGCATTAGGAGACAGTTTACTTCTTCATCGAGTTCATTTCTTATTGCCATCTTTTTAAAAATTTGTAGTGATATAGTAAGACTGTTATTTTTCAAGAGGTAGTTTCCTAGTTTTTTTACAAAGTCCCAATGTACTTCGGAGAGTCTTTCTTTCTCAGGTAAAGACCAGTGGTAATCTTTATCTCCAAAAAGTTGACCTCCAAAAAGCTTTTCTGTTTTTATTGCATCTTCAAGGTTGGATTCATTAATAATGCATAAAGCATTGACTCGGTTGTCGAAGTCTATGAAATCAATATAGATATCTTTGATATCTATCCTATAACTTTCATTGACAGAAATGACTGCTGCTTTCATTTCATGGTGCAGCAAAGCCTTTCTTAATTTATAAATAGTAGTATTCAGATAGGTTTCCGCATTATGCGGAGACATTTCCCCGAAAACATCCTCCATGACTCTCCATTTAGATACAAATTCCCCTTTATTTAAAAGCAGATAGGCTAATAATTCTAAGCTTTTAGAAGAAGTCAACTTCACACTCCCACCATCCACACCTCTAATATCTAGGCCTCCCAAACAATAAACTGATAGCTTGACTGATGCACCTCCATAACTATATGGTAGCGGAAAAATGAGTCTTTCTTTAATCCTTTTTATCGTATGTTCCAACCTTTCCTGGGAAACTGGCTTTACAATATAGTCAACGGCATGTACATCAAAGGCCTCCAGTGCATATTCCTTGTGGGAAGTTAAAAATACAATATCAATTCTCTCGAACTCTGACACAATTCTTCTGGCAAGATCTAATCCGCTCTCCTCCGGCATTTTGATATCTATAAAGGCGATATCCACCCTGTTTTCTTTTATGAATTTATAAGCTTGCGCAGAACTCTGAAAAGCTCCCGCGATCTCAATTTCTGGGACTTTTGAAATCATTTTCTTCATTATAAGCAACATTGATTTTTCATCATCTATTAAAATTACTTTCATTTTATCACCCCATAGTACAATTTATTCACTGATTAGACCCTATTATTATATACTGTTCACTTCATGCTCTGATGATAAAGAGAAATAGAAGGTACTGTCTTCCTCAATGATGATGTCCATCCATCTCTGGTTTTCCCTGCACTGTACAAATTCCTTTAAAATTAGAATGCCCTGTCTTGTTCCTTTCTTTAACACTGTAGGTGCAGTGAACCCTATATGCGCTTCACTAAAGAGTGTTTTAGCCTTATCAAGGTCAATACTTATGCCGGTATCTCTGATCGTAACAATGACCTTTTGTCCTATTTGATGAGTCTTAATGGAAATCAATCCTCCACTGCTAGCGATCTTTACCGCATTGTTCACAAGGTTCCAAAGTACCATCCCCAATATTTCCTTGTCTAAAAAGATGGTAACAACATCCTCAATATTATTCATAATTCTTATACCTTTAGTCAAATCATTTTCACTAAGTGCATTTATAGTTTCCTCAGCAATCTTAATAATATCTCTATAAACTAATCCGTCCTTTTGATAATTTAACCACTCCAGCTGGTTTTCCACCATGAAGAAGGTACTTTTGACCTGTTTTCTTACCTCATATATAATTTCTATATTGTCACTACTGTAATCATCCTCCAGTACTTCCATCATACTTACCATTGCTGCCATAGGACTCCGCATATCATGAGTAACATCTCTGAACAGCTTGTCCTTTAATTTATTTAGTTCTGTAAGTTGCTTAGTAGTACATATTAACTCTTCCTTCAGAATTTCATTTTCGTTTAAGGTCTTATTCATTTTTTTATTAGCTTTCAAGCTTCTTACAAGCAAAAAAATAACTACAAATTGAAACATGACAAAGATAGCGAATATTATATAAATCATAACCGAACTGTGTTCATTAATCAATTGATAAAAGATAGAGTTTTCAGTTTCAGCATTGACTGTGCACCACAATATGTATATAAGTATTCCTATTAATAGCGTTTTCATTGCACGATTCATATCATTATCACCCATTTGTATGCCCCCTTATAATTAAAAAAAGATTGTCGAAGCTGACATAATGATTCCCCCAATCATAGTTTTATTATCCTACGATTGGGGGTCACTTTTCTTATGTCCATTTTTATTTATTTAGTTCACTAGTCACGTAAGTGACCCTTAAAACTTAAATACTATATTATTAGAAGTTAAGCTTTATCTTTCTTACTGTTTCTACTGTTATCTTACCATTTTTTATTACATATAGTCTGTCTGGAATATCAATTATGGCTTCATTAACAACTTTTGTATCCAAAAGAACTAAGTCTGCATTTTTACCTACTTCAATACCATAGTGCTTTAATCCTAAAGCTTTTGCTGGATTGCATGTTATCATTGGTAAAACAGTTGGTAAATCATCCGCACCACCTAAATGTGATACGGGTATTGCAAGCATGGCTATTTGCATTAAATCTCCATTCCCATAAGGGGTGAAGGCGTTTCTTATATTATTTGTTGCTAAGCACACGTTAACTCCACCGTCACGCAATGCTCTAATTGGAGTAACGGCACGTCTTACATTATATTCATCCTTTCTTCCTCCAAGATGAAGATCTGTAGCCGGTAAGCTCATAACATTTATTTTAGCTCTATTCATAAGTTCAATAATCGGGTTAAGTTTCTCTTTTGGTAAAGCTCCTAAGCTTGTAAGATGTCCTACTGATACCCTTCCTTCAAAGCCTTCCTTTATAGTCTTTTCACAAACATACTCTATAGTTATTCCATCTGCATTATCATTAAAATCCTGATGAAGATCAATAGGTTTATTATACCTTTTAGCAATTTCAAAAACTAAATCTATATGCTCTTTTACTGGAAAATCATTGTATGGAATTCCACCTACAACATCTGCACCCATATCCATAGCCTTATACATCATTGCTTCAGTTCCAGGTACTTTGAATATTCCCTCTTGAGGGAATGCTACTACCTGTATATCGATGAAATGCTTAAATTCATTTTTAAGCTTCATAACTGTCTCAAATCCAGTAAATCCTTGCGATGGATCGAATTCCGAATGAGTTCTAATATGAGTAGTACCATTTTTTATAAGCATCATGAGAGCTTTTTTTGCTCTTTCCTCTACATCTTCTTTTGTAAAAGTTGGCTTAAGCTTTCCTGTAACTTCTATAGCTTCCAATAAGGTACCGGATTTATTTGGAAGTCTATCTGCAATTAATGCTTTGTCTAGATGAATATGACTCTCTACAAGTCCAGGTATTAAAACCCTACCTTCTCCATCTATCTCCCTCGCAGCACTTCCTTCAATACTGGCTTCAATAGCAACTATTTTACCATTCTTTATAGCTACATCCCTTAAATCTTTCTGGTCTTTAATTCTAACCTTTCTCAAAATAATGTCCATTAATATACCTCCTTTATTTAAAATAATCTAAGTTTCTAAAATATGAATGAAAGAACTAATAATAATACCAAGCATCCTAAAACCCACTTTGAATTACCTTTAACTACATCAATAACTGGTATTTGAAATCCTGAAGAAAGGGCCTGCATAGTTATGTTAACAAAGCTCATTTGACTACCAAGTCCTACTCCCATTGCAACAAAGCCCAAAGAAATTGGTGAGAATCCAAGTGATACAGCTATTGGTAATACAAGTGTTAATACTGATCCTACATAAGCACCTGCTGGAACTCCTACTAGGAAACCTGCAAGCACTGCAGTAGGAACCACAAGTGTTGCTGGTGCTAGTTTAGCTACACTAACTATAGATGCAAAAGCTCCAGTTGCTCCAATGATATTTATAAATGCTAAGAAGATACCAACACTAAATAACCTGACTAATATATAGCTTGATCCATCAACCATTGAGTTAACAGATTGATTTAGGTTCAATTTAGTACATAAGAAAATCAATGTAACCGTTACTATTGTGTAAACTAATGGTGAAACTAATGCGAACCCAACTAAAGTGTTTACTAAAGGTCCAAAAATAACTGCAGATAATAAGAATATTGCAGGTATTGTATTTTTGAATAATTGTTTGCTGTTCATATCCTTAAATTCTTCACTCTCTTCATCTTTGAATAAAGCGTTTCTCCTCTTAGTTCCGTAGAAAGCAATTATTATTGCTATTACTACAAATGCTATCCAAAAAATTCTCATCTGAGAAACGTAGTCACCAACAGCAATATTCCCAAGCTTAGATACTATGCCTGATTCTAGTGAAGCCGGTGATGTTGTAAATGATACTGCTGCAGCTATTGCCATCCCTGCTACTAACTCAGGTATTACTCCTACCGCTGCAAAAGCCAACGGTGCTATAACCATTGCACTTCCTCCACCTATTCCTGACATATAAGTGGCTGCTGCTTGTAATATTACTATAAAAGCTACGAAGAATTCAACTCTTCCTTTAATTCCACGTCTAACTAGCGTAAGAGCTGAGGTATAACCACCAGATTTAAAAACTGCCATAGCTAGTGCTGAGTTTATTATAGGTACTGTTATATTTAACATAAATGGAATTGACTTTAATAGGAAATCGTTAGCTTGTACAAGACCAATACCTCCTATTATCATTGCCATTACTCCACCAACCAAACCGGCTACAAGCATATCAACTTTCTTAAAAAGCAATATTAATATAATAATAAGCGGTATTATTGTAAGTAATGCCTGTATTCCTTGTGGTGTTTTAACCACTTTTGTTGCTTCTGCAGCAAATACTTGTGCGCTACTAAATAAAAGCATAACCATAAATGCTAAAGAACTTGCCCATATTTTTTTCTTCTTATTCATAAAAATCCTCCTACAAAACTTATTTTTGTATATATGTTTACAAATCATTATTTGTACACAGTGTAATCTATTTCATTTTGCCCCTTAGCAATAATTAGTGCTGTAAATGTATCTGAATCTACGTTTAGAATTGTTCGAAGCATTCCTACGAACCATTCAACCCCCGCGAATAATGCGATGGCCTCTATCGGCAGACCCATTTGTGGCACGATTATTGCAAGAGACACAAGACCCCCACCTGGAACTACTGCATTTGCCAATGATACTAGAGTTGCCAAGGCTGCAATATATAAATATTGTCCACCTGAATATCTAACACCGTAAATTTGTGCTATAGTTACGATTGTAAATGCCATGTGCATACCCGATCCGTTGCTATTAAGTGTCATACCGAGAGGCAATACAAGCTTTGTGACTCTCTCACTTATGCCAAGCTTTTCTCTAGCGTCTTTCATCTCAGTAGGTAGAGTTACAGCTGATGATGTTGTGGCTAGCGCCATTAATGACATTTGCATCATTCCCTTTATTAGCTTTGTGATCTCAATCTTGCAGTATATTGACACAATAACAAAAGAGATTATAAGGTATATAAATGTTCCAAGTGCGTAAGTAGCAAGGTACTTCGAAAGTGGTAGTATTACTCCTACTCCAACCTTTCCAATTGTGGAGGCTATTAGTGAAAATATACCGATTGGTGCAATTTTCATTATGTTTGAAATCATCCTTAAAATTATTTTGTTAAACTCTATGATGACTCCAAGTAGCTTGATGTTTTCATTTTCCATTCTCACATAGCTTAATGCCACCCCAAATAGGATAGCAAATATTATAACTTGGGCGATGGCTCCATCAGCCATAGACTTTATAACATTTGTGGAGAAAAATCCAAGCACTGTATCTGATATTGAACCCATATAACTTGAGTCAATTTTTACTCCTGAAGTTAAAGACTTTAGATTTATTCCAACACCTGGCTTTAACATTATCGCTATAAATATTCCAAATGAGGCGGCTATAAAAGAGGAGCCTAAAAATATAAGGATAATTTTCACTCCTTGCTTTCCTAGTTCCTTAGGATTGAGACTTCCAATCGCTTCAATTATTTGCCCCATTACAAGTAGTATTATGGACATTTGAATTAGCCTTAGGAAAATATCGCCCAATAATTTAATACCCTCAATTTTTCCTTCTGCCAGTGTTCCAACTATAACTCCCAGTACCATAGCAATCATTATTTGAACAGTCATATTTACTTTTTTAAATTTCATAATTACTTTCTCCTTATAAGAGTGTACTTTATAATTATAAATACCTTTAGACTGTAGCTTTTGAATTTACTTAATCTCTAGTTATAACAGTTCCCGCACCTTCGTCAATTTCACCTAATTTTTCAAGGGATGTGATAATTGCAACTCCTGACTTTGACCTCTCAACAAATGCAATGGCAGCCTCGATTTTTGGAAGCATGCTGCCATTTGCAAATTGTTCCTCAGTAATATATTTTCTTAATTCACTTACAGTTACCTTTGTAAGCTTTTCTTGATTTGACTTGTTGAAATTTATATATACATTATCCACGCCAGTTAGAATTATTAGTTCATCTGCTTCAACTAGCTCTGCAAGTTTTTGAGATGCTAGATCCTTATCAATTACTGCCTCAACACCCTCATATCCTTTTTCAGTTAATATAACGGGAACTCCGCCGCCGCCGCATGAAATTGTAATGATATCATTTTCAATTAGTTTTATAACAGCGTCGCATTCAATAATTCCTAGGGGCTTAGGAGATGCAACTACCTTTCTATATCCACGTCCTGAATCTTCTTTATATATGCAAGAATCCTTATCACTAGCAATTTCTGCTTCTTCTTTAGTCAAAAATGGACCGATTGGCTTAGCTGGATTTGAAAATGCAGCATCATTTGCATCTACAGAAACTTGAGTAACAAGTGATACTACAGTCCTATTAATTCCATTTTCATAAAGCACCTTACTCATCTCACTTTGCAACCAATATCCGATACTACCTTGAGTCATTGCAACGCATGTATCAAGTGACATAGCAGGATTCTTAGGAGAATCTGCAGCCTGCTGTTGTAGAAGTAAATTTCCAACTTGTGGTCCATTACCGTGTGATATAATAAGCTCGTTTCCACCGGATGTAAGCCTTGCAAGTTTCTCGCAAGTAGACCTAATAGCAGCCTTTTGGGACTTTTCGGATGCATCGTCAGTTAAAATCGCATTTCCTCCAAGTGCTACTACAATTCTTTTATTCTTCATATTACAACCTCTCCTTTTCTTTAGTGTTATTAAATCGTTTGTACTTCTTTTTCTTTTGCAAAGCTAAATACTATTAAGCCAATTAATAATAATACTGCCGCTAGATAGAACCCAACCTTCATTGATCCCATTTTATCTGCAATCCACCCAGTAACGTAAGGTGCAAGGATCGAACCTGACATACCTATGAAGTTATATGCACTTAGTGTTGTTCCCAATGAGCGTTTTGGCGCATTCTTCATAACGAATGCTACTAATATTGGGTCTAATGCTAATTTTCCTGTCAATCCATAAGCTATTAGTACTACTATTAATAATGTTTTATTTGTAACGAATGCTATTCCAACTACAGAAATCAATGCTAGTGGTACAAGAACGTATATGAATTTTTTTGTAACTTTATATTTATCTGATAAATATGCAAACATTATGGCACCTGGAATTGATGCCCATGGAACTAATGAAGAAATAAATCCAACGCTAGTACCTGCAAATCCTCTTTCTACTCGAAGGAATTGAGGTAACCAAGTAATAATTACAAAGTTTGCATAAATTGAACAGAAACATAAAATGAAACTGACTACCAAATTTCTATTAGTGAAAATTGATTTAAGTGAAACTTTTCCTTTTGCTACAACAACTTCTTTATTTAAGTCCTGTTCAATATTTTTTTCTACTTGATCTTCAGGCCTTATTACTTTTTCTTTTAATAGAACATAGAATAAAATACCTACTATAACTGTTGGTATAGCCATGATAAAGAATGGTTTGCTCCAGTGCTCTCCATTTTCAAGAACTAACTTACTAGATAGTAAAAATCCACCAGAGGTACCAAATGCCATACCACTGTTTATGATTGCTGTTCCAAGTGTCAGCTTCTTAGTTGGAATGGACTCTGTTGCCATAGCATATGCCGGTCCATAGAAAGCACCTTCACCAATACCTGTCAAAATTCTAAATATCAGAAATACGCCAAATGATACTGCTAAACCACTAAAATAAGTTGTAATACCAAATAGAATAAATCCTAGTGCTATTACTAGCTTTCTTCCAAATTTGTCCCCTATAATACCAAAAGGTATTTGTGTTACAGCATATGCCAAGAAGAATACGCTGCTTATTATTCCTAATTGTGCATTACTTAAACTGAATTGCTTACCGATTTGTCCCATTACTGGATTTAAAATAGTTCTATCTGCATACATTACAATCCATCCAAGGAAACATAATGCTACAACCTTCCACCAATACTTTTCTGATACAGGCATTGCTTTGTATCTATCAATTAGTGTAGTTTTTTTTGCCCCTTCCATGATATACCTCCTCTTTACTTGTTAAAAATTTTAATCCTAATAAAAATCCAAACAAAGCGTCGTTTCCTGAAGTATGACCAAATGATTGAACTTTCTCTATTGCTTCTTCTATGGCATCTATGGCATCAATGTCTATCAACTTTACAAGTTGTACAAAATACTCACTTGCATATCCCTCTAATAAGGCCCTAAGATATGCCACACTTATCATAGTTGTTGTGGTTTTAGAAATTCCCAGTTCGAGAGCTTTTATCCATTTATCGGATTTATTAAATATCATAAGTGCAATGGTAAATCCTATAAGAATATCATCCCCGCTGGGTGTCAGTCCTTTACCTCTGCCAGAAAAAAATCTTATTATCTCAAAATTAATATTTAAGTCTGATTTATTAGAATTTAATAATAAATTTACATACTTGCGAGTTTTCTCATCTAACTCAATTCCAATAAGCCTGTGAAGTTTAATATTTTCTAAATAATTATACAGTTTGGTATTAGGCACTTGGCTAATACTACATTTTATTTTGGGAAGCTTTAAATCTACTTCTTCTACGTCTTTATAATCAATACTTATTATTTCATAAATACTATAAAAAATTAACTTATCACCTTTGTTTACAACTATGTCATCAATCCTTGTAAAGTTGAGTATTTTCTTTAACTTTCCTTCTTGTATATTTAGTCCAAATGCAGATAGCGGTGTCCCGATACAACTGATATAAATTAAAGAATCATCAAATTGTATATTAAGCCCATTATTAAATTTACTGTGTACTTTACCTAAACTATGATTTTTTAGATAGAGAGGCAATAAATTGCTCTTTACCTCTCCGTTTTTATTAATCTCATCCCTACTCAACTTCTATCCCCAATTTTTTTGCGTATGCAATTATTGCTTTTTCAAAGCAAGCTAGTGGTGCACGAACTGTTCCAGCTCCTACTTGTCCTACTCCTGGGTTTTTGTGTGCTATTCCCGTATTTATTAGTGGCGTAATGCCAGTAGCTACTACTTTTCTAGCATCGATTCCAAGACATGTTCCCTTGAAATCCCAAGTTGGAATGCTCCAGTTGGAATTGTTTGAAATACAGATTTCATTCATTTCGTTTGATACTTTTAACGCGTCATCAAATCCACCTGCACCTATGAATCTTGTAACTCCAGGGGCTGCTATCATTGCCATTGCTCCCACACCCACTGTCTCTGTGATTGCACTGTCTCCAATGTCTGGATTTGCGTCTTCTGCTGAAAATCCTGTAAAGTATAGTCCATTTGGAGTATTAACTGGTGCCGTGAACCATTCGTCGCCCATTCCACTTATTCTTACTCCGAAATCACGTCCATTTCTAGTCATTGTTGTAACTACTGTTCCACTTGTAACTTTTCTTGCACAATCTACGATGGATTTACCTGTTGCCATCATTATGTTTAAGAAAAATTGATCTGTATCTGCCAAGAATTTTATTACACTATATTTTTCCTTTTGGTCAATATCAAGTTCGACGATTAGCGGTGTAATTTCTTTTAGGAAGTTAAGTGTGGCAGCTATATTCCTTTGGTGGAATTCGTCACCCATAGTAATGGCCTTTGCGATTATTACGTTTATGTTCAATCCATCCTCTTTATTCTTTAGTGCTTTAGATAATACTGGGCCTAATACATCTCTCATCCATTTTAATCTGTTTACAACTTCTTCAGAGAATGCTCCAAATCTAAGCACTTTTCCTATGCCTTCATTCATTATGCAATATCCAATTGAACCGTCTAGTTTATTTTCCACTACTAAAACCGGCATATTACCTGATGTAATTCCTCCCATTGGGCCAACTGCCCCTACATGATGGCATGGTGAGAATTTCACATCTCCGCTTTCTAGTAATGCTCGTGCGCTCTTTTCATCCTCTGCCCAGCCTTCGAATAATGTTGCTCCTATACATGAACCCTGCATTGGACCTGTCATATCTTTGTATTCGATTGGTGGTCCTGCGTGAAGTAATACTTTGTCATTTAAGATTTCTATTACTGATTTTGCAGGTACTACGTCAACTAGAAAAGGTTGTGAATTCTTCATCTTGTCAATTACTTCGCTATTGGATTTTTCTATCTCTTCAATCTTTGAAAGTTTATTTAATAGTTTTATAAGTTTTTTGTTACCGCCTGCTATTGGTTTCCAATCGTATTGCACTGTTTCTCCGCCGTAATCTACGATAGATTCTGTAAAACTTGAAAGTCCGATGTTTATTATACGTGGTTTAGAATTTAAAAGATCCATCACACTCTCACTAGCTTTTGGTAGTGCTTTCTTTTCAATATTTGTTTTTACTACATATTTGTCAGCTTCTTTAAATTCTATTCCCTTTAATTTAAGTGCAAGTCTTACTGCTTTTGCGTTACTGCTTTCTACCAATACTCCGCATTCTTTTAGTGTTCTTAATGATTCTTCATAACTTTGCGGGTCATTTTCTGTACCACAGACAGTGGCTATGAAATACAGTTCTCGTCCATTTTCTTTTGCTGTTTGTATTGCCTCTTTGATTGCGCCAGATAATACACCTGCCATATCTGGATGTGAACCGTAACCTAATACGCAGTCTAAAAGTATTATTCCTGTGTTTTCGTCATCTGCATATTCTTTTATCCTTTTGATTCTAACTTCTGGATCGATCATTGGATGTGGCTTTCCTTGTGTGTATATGTCATCTCCCAAATCCATTACTTCGTACCCATTTGCATTAAGAATATATCCCTCTTTTTTGATTAATCCACCAAGTTCCAATGCCTCAGAGATAAGCATTCCAGCTTCGGCAGCAAGGGTTCCCCCTGAGTAAAGTCCCTTTACTGTTTTATTTGCTGCTAGTGGAGTCTTTACTTCGTATTCTATTTCTTCTATATAATTTGGTTTTACAGGTCTATTATTTGCAAGGTCTACCGCAATCTTTGCAGTTTCTTCTAGAGTATGTGCCAAGTATACATCGCCCTCATGATGATCTGGCTTTTCCCCTAGGAATATAGCAACAACAGGTTTTGTTACACTGTGTAATAACTCTACGATTTCATCTCTAACTTTTTTTGCTGGTGGTTTTGAAATTACTACAATTACATCTGTAGGATCGTGATATTCAAGTCCTAGTATGGCGTCTCTAACTGTTATGGCATTAACCTCTTCACTCAAATCACGCCCGCCCGTTCCTATAGCATGTACAACTCCACATCCCAGTCTATCAATAATTGTAGTAACTTCTTGTATACCAGTTCCAGAAGCTCCAACTATGCCGATATTTCCAGGTCTTACAACGTTTGTAAATGCTATAGGTATACTGGAAATAACGCCTGTACCACAGTCTGGCCCCATCAATAATAGTCCTTTTTCGTGTGCTTTCTTCTTAAGTCTAACTTCATCTTCTAATGAAACGTTATCAGTAAATGAAAATACATTTAACCCTCTGTCAAGAGCCTTTTCGATCTCATCAGCTGCGTATTCACCTGGTATTGAAAATAGCGCTAAATTTGCATCGGGCATCTCTTCTAATGCAGCGTCCAGGTTATTTACACTTTCAACGTTATTTTTCTTTTTCTTAACTGCTAGATCGTTTAGGAACTTGTCAGCTTCACTAAGAACATTTTCTACAACCATTTCATCTGACGTCTCAACTACAATTACCATATCATTCGGGGCTGCACCTTCAACTTCTGCTGTAATAAGCCCACTAGTTTTAAATATGTCTTTATTTGCTTCAGTACCCATCATGATTGAACATTTTGTTACACCATGAAGAGTATTGATTAAATTAGTCAGTAGCATTAGATTAATAGAATCTTGATAACTATTTTTATTAATCACTGTATATAACATTTGCAATCCTCCTTTGTTGTGCTAATATGAATATATCATAGCTTGTATTGGTTTTCATCGGCATAAAGTTCTAGCTTATACGACATTTTTTATACCTAAAGGATAAAGGGGTGGTAATTTGAATATCAAGAACGTACTAAAAATACAATCGCTTGATGGTGCGAAGTTAATAGCAGGGAAAAAAGGAATTTTAAATGAAATAAAAGGGGTCAACATACTTGAGGCCATTGACATAGAAAATTGGGGACAATCGGGGCAGGTAATACTAACTAGTTTTTTCGCCCTACAAAATTTGAGTAATATTGAATTAGACGTTTTTTTTGAAAAGCTCCATAGCATAGGTATTTGTGCGATCATAATTAAAATTGAAAGACTAGTTTACCTTATACCAAATAAAATAATAGAACTTTGTGACAAACATATAATTCCTCTAATCCAAATTGGCAATAGCATAAAATACGAATCCATAATTCTGGATATATTGGGGCCAATAATAGATAAAAATGTGCACCTATTAAATAAGTATTACGAAGTACATTGCGATCTAACTAGCCTAGCACTGAAAATGCCATCAATGGATGAGATATTAAATGAATTTAAAAAAATGATACAGCGTGATGTTAGCCTTATTAATTCTGTAAAGGGAACTGAAATTACTACGAATCCTGAACTTTGCCATGTAACAATAATGAATAAGGGTGAAATTCCAAATGAAAGATACATGAATTTCAAATATGAGCGAATGGAGGTAGTCTATACTGACACAGATCCAAAGACAGTTGGCACACAAATTAGAGTTCTCATACCATTTCTAGGATTTGATGACTACTCGCTAGTCATTCACGAACTACAAAATCAAATTGGTTTTGAAGATTTCATGGTGATAGAAAATGCAGTGAAATTTATACAAATGGAACTATTAAAAAAATATGTGGCATCGCAAAATCTATCCCTTCAAAAAAATAACATCATAAGCGATTTGCTAAATGACAAACTCTATGAGAAAAAGAATATTGATGAGGTGCTAGAATCACTTAGGATTAACAGCCACAAGCACTATCAAATTATTCTCATAAAGCTATATCAGCGTGACGACAATAAACCCTTAGACAAGAACCTAATGCTTCCCATTCTAAGACAGATTAAAAACAAATTTGTTTTAAGTCTCAAAGATATAGCTTTTTTGGAAAAATCGGATAGAATAGTGTTCATACTTAATTTTGAAGATTTTCAAAATGGATTTAATTTGGGTTCTATTGAAAAATCAATGAACTCACTTAATGAAAATAATCTATTTGAACAATTCTATTACTACGTGAGCATCAGCTCAATAGTAGAAAAATTTGACATTCCAAAGGCGAATAAAGAAGTTTTAGACACTCAGAAGGTGCTAAGGTTATTCCACCATTCGAATAAGCTATTGCATTATGAAGAGCTTGGAATCTACAAATTATTCTTAGAGTCAAACCATCTAGATAAACTCGAAAAATTTATATCCCCTAGAATAAATAGATTTAGACTAGACTATCCACAGTTATTTCAGACCCTAGAAATATTTCTAGACACAAACCAAAGCTACACCCTCACCTCAGAAAAGCTATTTCTGCACCCGAAGACAGTGAGATACAGAATTGACAAGATAAAAGATGTTCTAGGCATAGAATTTACAAACCCAGAGGAAATACTGCAAATCCAAGTAGCCTCAAGACTTTTTAAACTAATGGAATAGGAGGGAAATAAGTGAATAATCCAGAAATTTTCAGCTTTGTTACAGAAGAAAATATTGAGCTAACTTTGAATTTATATAGGGCTCAGAAATATAGAAGAAATATAACGATAATTTATTTCCATGGTGGAGGGCTACTTTATGGAGTGAGAGATGACTTACCACAAATTTATATAGATAAATTTTTAAATTCAGGATATGATCTTTTGGCACTAGATTATCCACTAGCGCCAGAATCAAAAATAGATATAATTTTAAAGTCATCTTACGAAGAAATTTTATACTATTTGAAAAATCACGAGGTGGTATTTGAATTAACTAATAAAAAATACGTACTATTTGGAAGGTCATCAGGCGCTTACCTCTGTTTTATGATGTGCGACATGTTGATCGAAAATGATGACTTAATGCCAATGGCAATCATAAGCCTCTATGGATATGCAAGACTTGATGAAGACCAATTCAACACTCCAAGTAAATTTTATAACAAGCTACCCAAATTAAGCAGTAAAAGTCTTGAAAAATTTATCTCGGATACCCCTGTGACATACTGCCCAATTAATTTGAGATTTTCGCTCTATATAAAGGCAAGACAGGAAGGAACATGGGTTAAAGATATCTGCAAAGAAGAAAACCCAACAAAATACTCTTTGGATTACGAAAAGCTAAAAAGTTTTCCACCAACAATATTAACAGCATCAACCCTAGACCCGGATGTGCCATATAGAATCTCAAAGACACTACGTAATTTAATCCCAAACTCCCACCTTATAACAATCTATGGAGAAGTCCACGACTTCGATAGAGATATAAACAACGATTCAGGAATATTGACGTATGAAGAAATAATAAAATGGCTGGAAGATATAATCTAAATATTTTAAATAAAAACTCCTATCTAATAATATCTAATTTGCTGTGATTCATGGTATATTACTTAATAGCATTTACTCCCTTGCTACAGTTCCTGTACCATATCACCTGTTCTCTGAAAATACTCTTCTATGCTTTCAAAGCAAGTATTTACCATGAATTCTATCTCCTCTTCATTAATAATATATGGAGGAATAAAATAGAGTACATTTCCTATAGGTCTAAGTACTAAACCTTTTTTTAGAGCAATCTTGTAAATCTCATAACCTACTCTCATATGCCAAGGATAACTTTCCTTTGTCTCCCTATCTTTTACTATTTCCATAGCTGTTATCATACCTATACTTCTTACTTCCCCTACATGTTTTAACCCTTCTGCATTTTCTAATGTAAGTTTTCTTATAAGCTGACCTTTTCCTGTATTGTTTTTTATAATATTATCTTCTTCAAATATTTTAAGATTTTCTAAAGCAATGGCACAGGCCATAGCATTACCCGAATAAGTGTGACTATGTATAAATGCTTTACGATCTCTATAATCACCATAGAAACAGTCATAAATTTCATCTGTAGTCATAACTACTGACATAGGCATATACCCAGCAGAAATCCCTTTTGAAAGGCACATAAAGTCTGGGCTTATTTGAGCATGATTACAAGCAAACATCTCTCCAGTTCTACCAAATCCCATTGCAATCTCATCTGCAATAAGGTGTACATCATACTTATCACAAATTTCCCGAAGCTTCTCTAAATAAATCGGTGAATAAATCTTCATACCTGCTGCACCTTGAACCATAGGTTCAACTATTACTGCACTTATATCTTCATGATTTTCGATTAAACACTTTTTCATATTCTCGAAGCACTCTGCATTACAATTTTCCCTATTTAAACCGTATTTACACCTATAGCAATCTGGTCCTTCTACTCTGAAAGTATCTAGAAGGAGAGGCTTGTATACAATATTGAACTCATCTATATCACAAACAGACAAGGCACCTAAAGTTTCTCCATGATATGCATCGCTTAGTGCTACGAACCTTTTCTTTTTAATATTTCCTTTTTGCATGTTATAATGAAAACTCATCTTTAAAGCTATTTCTACTGCTGAGGATCCATTATCAGAAAAAAACACTTTTGTAAGCTTTTCTGGTGTTATATTTACAAGCTTCTCCGCAAGCTCTATAGCTGGTTTATTGGAGAAATTTGCAAATATTACGTGTTCAATGCTGTCAATCTGCTTTTTTATAGCCTCATTAATTCTCTTATTGCTATGTCCAAGAGTATTCGTCCACCAAGATGATATACAGTCTAAATATCTATTACCATCAATATCATAAAGCCAAACCCCTTCACCTTTTTCAATGACTATTGGATTAAGCTCCTCATAGTCCTTCATTTGCGAACAAGGGTGCCATATATATTTCAAATCTTTTTCTACATAACTATTCATACAAATACCTCAACTTTCACTTTATAATTGATTCATACATTTCTCAATAGTCTTAATACTAAATGCCCTTTCTGCATGTGTTCTTATAGCTTGTACCATGTTGTCTTTTAAGTTTTCAATGTACTTAAGCTTGCCTATAACAGGCACTTTAGTAAGCTTTTCTATCATTTTAATATTGTCATTGCAGAGAAAATTTTCTGTATAATTGTTTATTATTATTCCTTTGATATTAATCCCTAGGGATTCTATATATTTCACAGTCAATACTGTATGATTAATTGTTCCTAGACCCGCTCTTGCCACAATAACAACACTCATATTTAAATCCACAATAAGATTCTCAAGGGTATATAATCCTCTTTCATCATCTATCAATGGACATATTATGCCTCCACTACCCTCTGCAATTATATAATCATATTTTCCCTTTAAATAATCATATTTTTCTCTTATTACATCTAGATCAATAGGCTTATTCTCAAGTTTTGCTGCAAGATGAGGGGATACTTGTGCCTTATAAACATAGGGTGTTATATTCTCATAAGCTTCTTCCAAATTACTCACTTCACAAGAAAGCTTCGCATCACCAGGAATAAGCTCATTTCCTACTTCAAAGGCCCCACTCAATGCCGCCTTAAAATAGGTAGCATTATAGCCATTACTCCTCATCACATGCATAATCCCTGCAGTTACAACAGTTTTACCCACATCAGTATCTGTTCCAACTATAAATACTCCCTTAGCCATTTTTTCTAACCTCCAGTTTTAGCTCACTTACCATTTTCATATCATCACATATTTTATTACCTGATGTTGTTAGGTAGTTTCCTGTGATTGTAGCATTGGCTCCTGCATTAAAGCAATTTTTACCAAACTCATCGATTTTATTTCTTCCTCCAGCAAGTCTTATAAGAGCTTCAGGGTTCACCAATCTGAAGATGGCAATGGTCTTTAGTATTTCATCCTGGCTTAAGCTTTCTACATTTTCTAGTGGTGTTCCCTTGATTGGATTCAATACATTAATAGGAATAGATTTAACACCTAAATCCCTTAACTGAAAAGCTAGATTAATTCTATCCCGAAGACTTTCCCCAAGACCAATAATTCCTCCACAGCAAACAAGCATTCCAGCTCTCGATGCTGCATTTATAGTATCTATTCTTTCATCGTAGCTGTGAGTTGTACATATCTTATCATAGTACTCTCTGCTAGTTTCTAGGTTATGGTGATACATTGTTATGCCATTCTCTCTTAGCTTAACCAATTCCTCATATCTCAGTATCCCGAGTGAAGCGCATAAATCAATTTTTGTTTCCCTATTTAGCTCTTCGTATATATCTAAAATCTTTTCAAAATCACGACCAGTAGTTCCTCTGCCACTTGTCACTAAGGAAAATCTATTTACTCCCTCATTTTGATTTTCCCTTGCGAGCTTTAAAGCATCTTCCTTTGAAACTAATCCATACACTTCTACATCGGTTTTATAATGAGCAGATTGCGCGCAGAATTTGCAGTCCTCAGTACAGCTTCCTGATTTTGCATTCATTATGGTGCAAAGATCTACTTCCCTGCCACAAAAACACTCTCGCACTTTATTAGCACTATTACACAATAGTACTATATCCTCTTTTTCTTCAATGTCCGCTAATTTCATCGCCTCTTCAAAGCTTATACCTTGACCTGCTAAAACCTTTTCCTCTATACTCTTAATATACTCTCTCATGTCGTACTCCTCTCTTTTTGTTTTCTTAAGCTATATATCCGCTTTTTCTTAATACTGGTAATAGTTTCGTAGAAATATATGCTGCAAACATAGCTACTAAAATTAGATTTCTTGTGTTTTTCATAATTACTCCTCCTTAATACCAATGATACATACTAATAATAATTGAATAACACCCAATTGTAAACCATTTATTATTTTTAGGTTTACAATCAAAGTCTATTTCATATTTTTACCCTTCTTATATATCATATCCTTGATATTTTTCTTGTAGAATAGTTTTAAATCTTATATCAAATGCGATAAAATTTTCAGAAATCGGCGATGAAATATTAGCAGCTATTAAGAATAAATTTGAATTTATTGAAATATCAGTTGAAGATAATGGTATACGAGCAGAACTTTCAGATATTTATTAACGTTTTTTTTATTAATACAAGTTCGACGTATCACTTTATCTTAGGACAATAATTATGACAGTGCTTTCTTGAATATGTTTTAAACTATCAGTATAAACTCAATACAAAAAAGGCTAAAGCCATTGATTTTCAATGACTTTAGCTTATGACACTGGCTCCCCATAAATTGGGACTACTCTTGTCCAACCCTTCATTTTTCCATACTTTAGATATTTATCGTAATACGCCAGCTCATCATTAAGGAGTCCGCTCCATAACTTACGCAATGAGTCGTTCCTAATGGTCTCAATGATTGCCCGGACATGACTATCTAATGAAGCTAATTCCCAGCTTAAGATAATCCGGTACATAAACTTATCCGTGATTGTTTCAGGATCAATGGGAGACGTTACTGGTTGTGACGGCCTGTTAGGCAGCGGTACATTAAGCTTTATTGCTAACTCCTCAAGCTTTTTAACCTGCTTGTTATATACATACACTCCATGTTGAAGTATCGCCTTAAACTCAGTATCATGAGCGAAACTAGAAAGTATACCTATGAGTTCAATTTGTTCATATCTCATAGTAATATGATCCCAAATATGAAACGCTTCTGAAGTGGAAAGTTGTTCTTCTAACTGAGCAATAGAAGTCTTGTAAACAGGATATGTCTCTTCCCAGCCTTTCAATTTACCAAACTTATAAAGGGTATCAAAATCCTCAAAATGAATTATTAAATCTTGAATGATAATATTTCTTAAATTATCATTAGTACTGGTTGAACGAACAGCATGAATAAGAGACATCAGCTCCGCTATGAGGTCATGGTATATCTTTTTATAGATATAATCATCCGTTATATCATTAACACGGGTTGCAAACTTGACATCCACCGGAGGTCTGTTTGGCATTTTGATACGAAATTCTTCGCCTAATTTCTCTAAGTTATCTATTTGCTTTTCAAAATGCTTCTGAAATTTATCTAGGATAATTTCCCAATCTATGTCATGAACAAAGTTCTTAAATAACTGAATGGTTTGAGTACTAACATATCTCGCTCTTAGAAGACTATATATATTAAATGCTTCCTGGATATCTAGATTGTCATCTCTCTTCGTAACTTTTTTTATTAATGAAATTATATCCAATATTTTCACCCCTCAATTGTAAATATTGTTATTAGTATGTGTAGAATACCTTTTACATATACCTTGAGGGATGAAATACTTATAACTTACTATTCGACCTATCTTTAGACGCAGCTACTTCCCTATGGCCTCTCTCTACTTCAGCAAGCATCCTGTCATTTACCAGTAATAGCTCGCCCTCTTGATCTACAATACGCTTTTCCAAAGCCAATTTTGATTTTCTGAGCTCCGCCTCTTGCTCTTTGGATTTAGTGATATTTACAAAAGTGACGACCACACCATCGATTTTGCCCTCTAACGTGCGGTAAGGCAGAATGCGCGCGTTAAACCAACTCCCATTGCGAGCCATTACCTGTTTTTCAGCAGTAATCAGCGTACGTTGCACATTCCTGACATCCTCTGTCAGTTCAGGATAAATAAGATCTGACGCTATATCAGTTATAGGCCTTCCCACGTCACTGGAAATCAACCTAGAGACTTCAGTCATTTTGCTTGTGAAGTGCTTAATGAGTAACGTGGCATCTAAAAATAAGGTGGCAATTTCCGTACTGTTCATTAGATTCTTCATATCGCTTGTGACTTGTGACAGGTTTTCTAACTTGGCCTGTAACTCAAAATTGATTGTCTTTAGCTCTTCATTTGAGGACTGTACTTCTTCCTTGGTTGTGGTCAGCTCCTCGTTTGTTGATTGGAGTTCTTCGTTGCAGGACTGCAGTTCCTCATTACTGGATTTGAATTCTTCCTGAGATATCTGCATTTCTGCACCGGCAACTTGCCACATTTGGCGAGTTTGTAGTAGTTCTCGTTCCAATTCTTCTTCCCGCTTATTACTGGCAGGGATTTGGACCGTTGTGTTTATTGTTTCACGTACAATAGGTATAGTCACATCGGTGAAAACAATCATTACCATCCCACGCAGTTCCTCCGGCTCTTTGAGCGGATTGACTGTGATATCAACCATATGAGGTCCTCCCTCGTTTAGAACAACAGCATTCTTGGAAGTAACCGACTCTTTTTGACGAACTGCCTTGTAGAAGGCTTCACTTAGCTTATAGTTTAGTCCTTCACGGGCCATGGCAAAAACATTCCAATTAACCTTACCGGCAGCCGGTTCCAGGTACTTACCCGTTCGCCCGGTAATGTAGAGGATATCACCTTTCCCGTTGACGAGCACTGTGGCCGGTGAATAATGTTGCAAAATCAGTTTATCCGCCTGCGACTGCATGTTTTGAACCTCATCCGAAGGTTGGTTCACTTCAGCCTGATACGGTGCAAAGGAGTTAGGGAATTCTATAGGCTCCTTCTGAATTAGGGGTCTAAGTCTCTGATAGATTCGCGATTTGAGATCAAGTGGTTTAAAAAGATCAGTAAAGTTCCCCACCGACTCTGCACTTCCTAAAAATAAATAGCCGCCACTATTGAGACTGTAATGAAAAAGAGGAATGAGCTTTTTCTGGATTTCTGGTGTCAAGTATATAAGCAGGTTCCGACAGATTATTATATCGATCTTTGTAAATGGCGGATCCTTAATCATGTTTTGCTGAGCAAAAATGACCATATCACGAATGTCCTTGATAATCTGATAGCCACGATCCACCTTGACGAAATATTTATTCAAGCGCTGGGCCGACATATCTTTTGCGATATTAAGTGAGAAAATCCCCTCCCGGGCTTTATCAATAGCTTCACAGTCTAAATCTGTAGCAAAAATCTGAATAGAAAAGTTTTTAAAAGGTTTTAACTTATCCATCACGTCTTTGAAGACAATCGCTAAGGAGTAAGCCTCTTCGCCAGTGGAACAGGCAGATATCCAGACTCGAACCGTATCAGTGGGCGACCGCTGCGATAAGAGTTCTGGTATAACTTTGTCCTTTAGTAATTCCCACTCCACGGGTTCGCGAAAAAAACTGGTAACACCAATTAAAAACTCCTTAAATAACAATTTCAGTTCCTGAGGATTCCCCTTCAAAAAATCCATGTAGGTGGCTATATCGTCAATTTGATGGATGCCCATACATCGCTCAATCCTACGTTGTATAGTGTTTCTTTTGTATGAAGAAAAATCATGACCTGTATGAGCTCGTAACAGGACTATAATATTGTCGAAGTAACTCATGAGTTTATCTGTATGGCCCTGGTCAGCCTTACCCTTATGCTGCTTGTGCTCTAGATAGGAAATAATTCTTGAAGGTAGCGTCTCTACGGTGGATATAACGTCTGCGAGTCCTGCCTCAATGGCGCTGCGAGGCATGCTATCAAATTTAGCTGAGGATGGTTCCTGGATAAAGACACTTCCACCTTTTTCCTTGATTTCTCTAGCGCCTGCTGTACCGTCTGTACCCATTCCTGAGAGTATGACACCAATACTCCCCTCCTGTTTATAATTCGCCAGGGAGCAAAAAAAGAAATCTATAGGCAACCGCAGATTGTGGGGCTCAATATATTCAAAAAGGTGTATCACATTATTCTTAATAGACATATTCATATTTTGCGGAATTACATAGACACGGTCTGGATGAACAGATATGTTCTCATAGGCCTGTACAACTTTCATACTAGTATCATTCTGAAGTAACTCCACCAAAATACCATTACTATTATTCTCCATGTGCTGAACTATAACAAAAGCCAAGCCGCTATTTTCAGGCACATTACAAAGGAAATCTGAAAGCGCCTCTAGTCCTCTTGCGGAGGCTCCTATTCCAACGATTGAAAAGTCTGTTTTTGCGGTATCTATTTTGGGAGGACTGCCCTCAGATTTTTTAGTACTTATGTTTGTTTCAAGGTTCTTATTCTCTTTCATTATAGACCTCCATTAACAAATTGATGTACACATCGTTTTATCTTCTTATTATAACAAATTATTTGTAACTGAGTATAAAGTTTTTAAATCTCCATATTATTCTTTAATCAACTATAACAAATAAAGACTTCATAGGGAAAATAAATCTCCTTCTGAAGTCTTTAATATGTAGCCTTGACTATGACTATATATGCGATTCTATCTAATTTAAGGAATAGATATCCGAAAACTCAACATGTATTCTCTCAATTCTTTCTTGTGACTCCGCTTCAAATATACTACACATGTCGTCCTCTTTAAGCAGTACTGTTACTGGCAACACAATGATAAACTCCGTTCCTTTGCCGTATTCACTAAATACAGAAATTTTACCCATATGTAGCTCCACAAGGGATTTTACAATGGAAAGTCCAATACCACTGCCCTCTTGATTTCGTGTAAGTGACCTATCTACCTGTCTAAATCTATCAAAAATAATACCTAATTTATCATTTGGAATACCTATGCCTGTGTCCTTTATTGATATTATAATATTTTCTCCTTTATCATACATATTAACTGTCATACTTCCACCTGGTTTTGTAAACTTTATTGAATTAGAAAGTAAATTTAGTATCACTCTTTCAATTTTTTCTGGATCGCAGGATATTATACACTCCTCTATATCAGTATCAAAAATCAATTCAATAGATTTAGATTTGATATATTCGGCTACTGACAAAGTAACACTCTCAACAACATTGACGATATTACAATTGGAAAGCGTTAACTCAAAAAAACCTGCATCAAGTTTTGTAATATCAATCATATTATTAACCAGGCGTAATTGTCTGTAACAATTCTGTTTCATTATGTTAATATACTTTTTAAATCTTCTTTCTTTCTCATTACCCTCATTTCCACTTGTAAATGTATCCAGAAGCTGCAAGGAACATAAAATTACATTTAGGGGCGTTTTCAGTTCATGAGAAAGGTTAGTGAAAAACTCCGTCTTCAAAGTTTCTGATAATATTGTTTCATTTAATAATTTCTTGTTTGTTATATCCACAAGAGATAAGACGACTCCTTTAATTAAATCCTCAACTGTACTGTATGGCGCGCATTTCAATAAATACCAGCTTCCATTTTTACTTTGAATTTCCTTTTCAGAGGGAATATGACTGCTTAATACTTCTCTTGCACTCATATTTAAGTCATCATTGATCAAATTACTTACTATGTGATGTATTGGACGCCCAATATCTTGGGACTTAAGGTTTATCTCTTTAGTAATGCTCGGTGTAAATTTTCTTATGCAAAGATTTTCATCAAGAAAAATAGTCCCAATATCTGTACTGTTTAAATAGTTTGTCATATCATTATATAGCTCAGCCAATTCTTGATTCTTATATTCATACCGAGCATTGACTTTTAGTAATTCATCATTTAAGGCTTGAAATTCTTCATTTGTACTCAGTAGTTCTTCATTGTAAGCAAAATGTTCCTCATTTGATGTTTGGAGGCATTCCTTGGTATACTGTAATTCCTTTTCAAGTTGTGTAATTCTTTCATTTAACTTTTTTTCTAAATCATATTCCCCTATATTTTCATTTTTATCAACATTATCATTACTATAATGCAAACTTATACTTGGCATTACATTTTTCATAATGCATATCTCCTTTTGTTTAAATATTTAAATATCGGCTTAATAATAAATAATATTAATAATTGCATCACTCTATCTTATCTTTAATACAGTTATACTTCTACAAATACCCATAAATTACCTTTAATTACAGTGTGTTTAGAGCTATAATTCATTCGCAACTTTCGTCAAACTCTGCATATATATAAATTAATAAAGACATGAGGATAAATGTGGCTTAACTCTCAAATTATATGATATACTTCTATGTAAAAGAGTTACAAGGGGGATAACATGCTTAAAATATTTAGAATTAATAAAAAGTTACTTAAACACTTAGATTTTGGCATAATAATTATTTGTATAATTATTATGCTATTTGGTTCGTTAAATATATTAAGTGCAACTCAATATATTTATAGAGGTAATAATATTGTTAGTACCACTATAAATTTTCATTTTCTTAAGATGCATTTGTTATGGCTTATGGTAGGACTATTTGTAATGTATTTAATACTTCTTATAGATTACAAAGTTATACAAGGTTATGCAAATATAATATATTGGTGCGGAATATTCCTACTTCTACTTAATGCACTATTTCCAGTCAAGGTTAATGGAGCAGAGTCCTGGTTAAAGCTCGGACCCTTACCACAATTTCAACCCTCAGAATTTGTAAAGATTGCATTGATAATTATGATTGCTAAACAATTAGATGAAATGGAAGGCAATATAAATAATATTAAAAACTTTCTTATACTTTCCGTTTATTCAATTATCCCAGTGATTTTTTTACTAAAACAGCCTGATATGGGAATGACTATGTTTTTATTCTTCATCCTTCTAGGCATGTTTTTTATTGCTGGGCTAAATTCCAAAGCTATTGTTGGTGGCCTAATAGGAGTATCTGCTGCTATAGCATTAGTTTGGAATTCAGGGTTAATAAGAATTTATCAAAAGAACAGATTGATATCTTTTTTATATCCAGATTTAGATCCACTAGGTACTGGTCTTCAACTTACCATGGCTCAAATTGGAATAGGCAAGGGTGGAATTTTTGGTACTGGTTTTTTAAAAGGCTCCTGGGCGGCAGTGGGAAGCACCCCTGAATCCAGCACAGATTGTATTTTTTCAGTGCTTGGAGAAGAGTGGGGGCTCGTTGGTGCAATTTTTCTTTTAACTTTGTATGGATTATTAATTTATAGGTTAATTAAAATTGCTAAAGATTCTAAGGATATATTTGGTACAATGTTAACCGCAGGTATTATATCTATGTTCTTGTTTTCTATTTTGCAGAATATAGGTATGAATATAGGTATTATGCCTATTACAGGACTTACTCTTCCTTTTATGAGTTATGGAGGAAGTTCAATAATTACAACATTCATATGTATTGGTCTTGTTTTAAATGTAGGCATGAGGAGAAAGAAATTCAACTTTTAGAAGTAGAATTATGAAAAGCTATGAGATAATTATCTCATAGCTTTTTTGGCTTAAATTTTTATAGTATGTTATTAATTAAGCTGCTTTGACCACAAAATTCATTTATAATTATTAACTGATATATCAATAGATTGATAGTTTTTATTTATGCGGTGCTTAATTTCAAACTCTTTAGACTCTCCAGGCTGTATCTTTCGATCCCACTTAGTAAAATCGGAATCTAAAACACTATTTAAATCTTTATATTTTACATTAACCTCAAAATAATTTATTGCTTTTTTTCCTATATTTTTAACACTACCCCGCACGTATGTATACTTATCTTCAGTTACCCATGTCCACCCATCAATAATTGCTAATTCTTTTGAATGAATACCCTTGCGAAACTTTCTCATTAACTTATATAACACTTTTATCTTTTTATATAATTCAATATTTTTCAAATGAATATATGCTAAAAATCTCTTCATTAACTTATGTAACTCTTTTGCCTTTTTAGATAATTGAATTTTGCTTGAATGAATAAATTTAAAAAATTTATTCATTAATTTATGCGACACTTTTATCTTTTTAGGCAATTCAATCTTCATTGTTAATTGTTGGTTTTCAATTGAATATGCATCACTATTGAATCTCAGGTCTTGTCCACACTTACTGCAAAATAAAGTTCCCTCGGGTAATTCACCCCCACAATTTCTACACTTCATATTTTAATCCTCCATTTTATCTTATGTATTATTACTGCTTCCAGTTGTAGTATAGTCCATCTTATAACATTTCACAATATTTCAGCTTGTCCCCCGGCGTTTTTACCTAAGGATCCAACGCAACTATTATTACCCTCATCTTCCAGGTGTTAAAAAATAAAAGTTCCCAAACACTGCTTTTATACAGTAATTAGAACTGAGTATTATAAATAAAAAATAGATCAATATTTTTATTGACCTATTTTTTAATTTAAAACAATATATAATTTTTGACAATAGTTAAACAATCTAATATATATGTTACTTTACAAAAATTACATTTATTGCTTTAATCAAAGCCTCAACTTTATCTCCTTGCTTAAATCCAGCATCTTCTAAACTTTCTCTCGTCATCACGGACGTAACTACTGGTGAATTATTTCATCCATCCACGGTCATTTTAATTTGCGCCATTAATTGATCAGTTTTAATTTCTTCAATTCGTCCAAAAAATTTATTTCTTACACCAACTTCTATTATAAACACCTCCACTAAATAAGATATTATGAGTATTGCCCATATGGTAACTCTTATACATATTCATTTAATGTTTGTCTTTCACTCTTTAAAATTATTTTCAATATTACTTAAACTTTGAATTTTTTCGTTAGATCTTGCATCTTAATAGCCATCTCTCTTAGTATATCGGAAGAAGCATTAACCTCTTCGATTGTTGCTGATTGTTCTTCCATAGATGCTGAGTTGTTGATGCTCGTTTCTGACAGTTCAACAGAATGTTTCTTTAAATTAGTCATACTTTTTAACAAATCATCCATTTTAGAAACTATTAAATTTATATTGCTATTCACTTGATTTATAGTGTAATTAACTTTCTTATTTGATGATTCAATAACAGAAAAAGCATTGTTAACATCACTTGAAACTTCTTTATTTTGTTCCAATTCTAAAAGTCCTAATTTTGCTTTAGTATTGATTCCTTCTGTATCCTTTTTTATATATGCAAGTATATTGTTAATCTCTTTTACTGCACTATCAGATTGTTGTGATAACTTTCCAATTTCCCCAGCTACGACTGCAAATCCTCTACCATGTTCCCCTGCTCTTGCAGCCTCTATTGATGCATTTAGTGAAAGAAGACTTGTTTGTTTTGATATTCCTGTTATCAAACTTAATATATTCGTTATCTCAGAATTTCTTTTATTTAATGTTTCTGCTTGCTCATGGAAATCTGAAATTATTGTATTTATTTTTGATAATTGTTGCATCATATTCTCCATGTTGTTTTTGCCCTTCATACAATTATCTATTGTCTCATTAGATTCTTCTTGCATTTGTTTTGCACTTGTTAAAATATCTTGCATTTCATTATTGGAATTCTCTATTTTAATTAGAGCTGAATCAACCAATTCACATTGTTTACTAGATATTTGACTAGACATAACTATGGATTGAACTATCTCCTCATTTACTCTACTACTTTCATCCATACTTATTGCTAATTGATTAGATGATTCAGATATTTGTATACTATTTTCTTGGACATCTTTAACAATTCCTTTGAGAGAGTTTTTCATATTAATAAAAGAATATCCCAAATCTTCTACTTCATCTTTAGAGTTAAAGTTTAAATCAGGTATATTTAAATTTCCATTTGATATTTGTTTAGCAAAATCATTTAGTTGATTTAGTTGTTTTGTTATCTTTTTACTAAATCGAGTAGCGAGTAATATAGCAAACACAGATATTCCTATAATGGTTGCAATTAATAATATAAGCGTTATTTTATATATTTTTTGTATGTTTCCATCTAAAATTTGCATATACTCCGATTCATCTACTAAAATATTTCCAATACTAATAGTGGCAAAATCTTGTTTCTTTTGCATAGTAGCATACACCTCAATAGCCTCTAGAGCACCATGAGTAGTGCCTAATTTAGAAAAGGCCGAGATACTATCCTTATTAATAGTATCTAATATATTTTTTAATCCCTCATATTCACTTTTGCTTTTGTCATAAATAATGGTTTTGTCCAACCTTGAAAATATGATTTGAATTTCATCCCATTTTTTGTTGTATTCCTTATTATCTAATTTGCCGTCACTTCTAATTACAGAATTATATATATTTACTAATTCCGCAGTTTTCACCTTAACTTGGCCTTCTAAGGCAATATTACTTATAATACTTTTATATTGATTAATTACTCTTAAATTCATTACAACAGAAATAGCATTTATTATCACCATACATGACAAAAGCACTACAAAAGATTTAATTAAACGTTTACTAATAGATGTATTCTTCTTTTTATAAAGTTTGCCCTTCATGTCATCCCATCCTTTGTTTCTCTTTATTTTACATTTTTAGTACAACTTACTTAATACCAATTCTATATTAATCTCTTTTTCCCTCTATTTTTTAAAATTATTTATATATATTTTCGGACATGCTCCTCGCCGCTTAGATTAAAGCATAAAATAACTCCAGCAAGCCTAGACTGCTAGAGTTATTATTCCTAAGGATTGTCAGGAGCATCTGTTTGAATATAGGTCATTTGGCCACCTGGATAAGCTCCATTGTTAGTAACTTTATAGTCATCATGATTGTGCATAGGATAAATTTGAGGAAAGAAATTGTCATTAATAGATGGAGTTTCATTGCATATATCTACGTAATTCACGGTTTTTATATTATTGAGGTTAACGGGCTGAGTTGGAATATTAGCTATTACACTGTGGTCTATATTTTTTATTTCATGCATTCGCTTGGACAAAGAATGTATACAATCTTTCCCATTTACAATATAATTTCTATACTGTGGGCGTTTATCCTCAGCTTCTATTAATAGGTCAAAGGTTTCTCCTGAGCCTATAGTACATGTGACTCCTCTTTCAAGGCCCTCATATCCTTGTAATCCTAGTTTTTCAGATATTTTCAAGAATGGACTTGGATTAGCATCCTTACCTATTACAACAAAATGCCATCCGTGGATATGCCACGGTACTACCTGATAGCCCATATTAATCATTCTAAGCATAAACATTTCTCCTGTTTTTACATGCACATAGGATTCGTAGTTAAGCTGAGATATATCTCTATCATGGCATGGCTCCGGAGTTAAATGATGTGGAAGTAAGGTGTCTGGAAAGGCACGACCGTTTACAAGCCAAAAATCAGGTTTAAAATCCACGGGATTAAAATCACCACCAGTTTCAACACTATCATGCCATCTGGTATCTATATCAGAAAGTAACATCACATATTCTTTATCAAAATAAGAACGAACATCATTGTATGCAAAATTTCTATTTGTGGCAGTTTGTGAAATATGCTCTTGTAATCTTTCTTCGTAGAACCAGCTACCATTCCATAATCTTCTTATACCTGCCAATGCGAGACTTCTCATAGATGGATAGACAACTAGGGCTCCGTACATACCCATCTGAACATGCTCAGCTGCTTCAACATGACAGTGATACATGTAGGTTCCAGGATGCTCCGTATCAAATAGATAAGTTACCACAGGGGGGGCCATCTCAAAATCCATACACCTAGGAACCCCAAAGGACGTTTCAGGGAAACCATCCAATTGAGTTGCTACTTGGGCACCGTGCAAATGTATAGTGTGGGCATCCATAATACCTGAGGTTGGCATGCCTAAATTTATCAAGGTTATATAAACTCTGTCGCCCATTTCTCCCCAAATCATGGGTGAAGGTATGGTGGCAGTTCCTATTAAATTTTTAAATTTTGGCCAATTACAAGCTTTAGTCCAATCAAGGTCTTCATTTACTACTTTACCATTAACCTTATATAGCCCACCAACAAAACCAAATACGTACACTATCCTACTCTCATTTTCTACTGGGGGCAGGTCTGCCGAGGTAGGGAGTTCTATAAAACCATCAGTAGCAGCAAGTACATAATGTCTAACACTCACTTTGTCATCACTCCCGCTTATTTATTTTGAACCATATTAAAATAAATATAGTAGTTTAACACAGATGCAACACACTTAAAGATGTAGTTTTGAATGTTTGCTACATCCTTAGTTCATAATATGACAGATATAGTATAATTGATTCTAAATTCACGCTTACCCTTTAGTCAACAGAAATTCTAACAGAAAATTTTTTATCCATAAACATAAAAAAAATAGCCCACAACTTATGATGTGAGCTATTTCTTATCTATTATTCCTTTGACTTACTAAAACTTCCACTTTTAATAATTTAACCTTTTTTTAAAACTTCAGTGAGCATTGGTACAACTTCATACAAATCACCCACAATACCATAATCAGCATGAGAAAATATTGGAGCTCTTTCATCCGTGTTAATAGCAACAATAATCTTGGCATCACGAATTCCACGCACATGCTGAACCTGACCCGATATTCCAATAGCTAGGTACAATGACCCTTTAAATTTCTGACCAGATATTCCTACATATCGATCAAGAGGCATCCATTCGTTTTCCTCAGCAACAGGACGAGAACAACCAACTTGAGCCCCCATAGCCTCTGCCAAGGCTTCTATTATAGGCAAGTCCTTTTGATCAACTAAACCGCGCCCTATACTGCATACTTTATCGGCATCGCCAATATTTCCACCCAGATGTACATTCGAGCTATCTTGACTTTTGATGTTTTCAATTTTTAGATAGTTTATCAAAGTGGCTATTTTTTCTTCCGTGGAGCCTTCTTTTATAATAATACCCTTACGGTTTTCCGTTACTACTTTTGCAGCAGGTTTAATTTCTGCTACATTTGTGGCACTAATAACGCTGGCTGTGGGAGTTTTTTTAGAATTATGCAAAATTGAATGAGAAATGATTAGCTTATGAATTTCATTCGTACCCTCATATATTGTACAAATTTTAGCATCACGATACATGCGTTCCACAGCAAAACCCTTTATGTAGCCATACCCTCCATAAATTTGAACTGCATCATTAACAACTTCAAGGCAAACATCAGAAGCGTAGAGTTTCGCCATGGCAGATTCAGTTCCATAGGACTCATGCTCTTGCTTAAGTTCAGCTGCACTATATACCATAAAGCGGGCCGCACGAATTTTAGTAGCCATATCCGCAAGTTTAAATGCGATGACTTGTTGTTCGCAAATGGGTTTCCCAAACTGAACCCTTTCTTTAGAGTATTCTAGAGCCTTTTCATAAGCTCCTTGGGCAATTCCTAGTGCTTGCGCAGCAATACCAATACGTCCACCCTCTAATGTCATCATAGCAATTTTGAACCCTTGTCCTTCTTTTCCCAGCAGGTTTTCAGCAGGTACTTTGACATCACGGAAGAGCAGCTCAGCCGTAGCAGATGAACGAATACCCATTTTATTGTAATGTGTACCAAAAGTAAATCCTTCCCAATCATTTTCCACAATAAAAGCACTAATTCCCCTAGTTCCTATTCCTGGAGTAGTAACTGCAAATATTACATAAATTTGTGCATATCCACCGTTAGTGATAAATATTTTTGCGCCATTAAGTATATAATGATCCCCCTTTAACACAGCAGTGGTTTCTGTGTTACTAGCATCACTGCCAGCATTTTCTTCTGTTAGACCGAAGGCACCAATCTTCTCCCCAGAAGCAAGTGGAGTAAGATATTTTTCCTTTTGCTCCTCTGTTCCAAATTCCATAATAGGCCATGATCCTAGTGACACATGTGCAGATAGTGCAACACCCACTCCTGCATCCACCCTAGACAATTCTTCCACCGCAATGGCATAAGTTAATATATCCATTCCAGCTCCTCCATATTTTTTCGGATATGGAATTCCCATAATATCTAATTCGCCCATTTCCTTTATAATTTTTTCCGGAAAAATACTTTTTTCATCCAGTTGAAAGGAAATTGGTTCAATTTTAGTTTCAGCAAATTCTCTTATAATATTTTTAAGTGATTCCTGTTCATTAGTTAATTTAAAATTCATTAAGACATCTCCTATTATAATATTATTTTAATTTTTCAAGGTTAAAATATCTTTTTCACTTATAATACTATATTCTACAATTTTGGGTTTAATCCTCCTTATTTTTAATTAATATTCTATAATAGTTAATATCTGTTCATGCTTTTTTTCCAATTGTTTCAGATGATGCAATAGCTGAAATGTCTAAGGCTGGCATTAATGTAATTAGAGTTGCAGGAATAAATAGATATGAAACATCTGTTGAAGTTCTAAATATTTAGCTAAACAACAAAAAATTACTAATGTTTATGTATTTAATGGATATACTCCTGCTGATGCTTTAACAGTTGCATCTAAGGCAGCAATAGATAAATCTCCAATAATCTTAGTAGAGCAAAAATCAATTTCAAAAGAAGTTCCAGACTGGTTATCTGCTCAAAATCTTAAATCAGCTTATGTCATAGGTGGAGTTGGAGTTGTTAGTGATTCAGTTATGGAAGCATTAAATAAACTTACATCAGAAAACATAACTAACAATAGGCTTGGTGGCATGGACAGATATGAAACATGCCATAGTTGTAGGTAAGTTCTTTAATAAAGAGCAAACAAATATTTATGTAACTGAAAGTCTTAAATTAGCAGATGCTTTAGTAATTGCACCAAAATATAAAAGTTCTCATAATTTTAACGTTAGCTTAATCTTCTTTTAACATAAACATGAGATTATATGTATATGAAGAAGGGAGAGTGGACTATTTTGAGTAATGAACAAATATTTATAATCAGTGAAGATGTCATTGATGAATGCCTTGCTGAATCCATCGAAAAAATAAGCAAATAAAAAACAAGTCTAACATGGTGAGACTTGTTTTTTATTTGCTTCAATTTCCTTTAGGATCCTCTTACCAATTTGTACCTTCATATATTGTACAAATTTTAGCATCACGATACATAGGTTCAACTCATTACAATGTATAGGATACTCCATACGATATGTGATATATTTATTAATCCATATAATATTAGCCATGCAATAATTATTATGTTGGACTGGTGTAACTGCTTTGAGGTGGCTTTTTTCATTCTTTGGTAAACCCAAAGCAGCAATGCCAATGGGACCACTATTTTAATGATTAGACTTAGTACTTGCATATTGTTTACCACTGGTGCCATAATAGCATTTGCTTCTAAGAACATACCCGTGTTGACTAGGAAAAGTGTAAATAATATATCAGACCATGTGTGTAAGTTTTAAACTTAGGTTAATTGAAGGTTGCTACATTAAATATACAGCTCAAAGTTCTAAATACTTCTATTACTTATCAGTGTAGTAAATGTAATTTCTATTAACTGAAATATCCCCTTTTTCTTTTATTATTTTAACTCTCGGTTTAATTTTATCATCATCTAAAATATTCACAATAACACTTTTATCAGTAGCATTTATAATTTTAATATTGGCTCCTGATAAATCTGACACTAAGCCTCTTTTTTGTGAAACTATATTTAGAATTATATTCTCTCCAGTAGGTACAAATTCAATATGATCGCTAAACTCTTTAGGATATGTTTTTATGCCTGTTTTATATTTATAAAAATATTTATTTCCAACTTTTTCAAAAGAAAACTCTACTAACTCTGTTCCTTCATTATCTGAATAAATATATGATTGCTTTGACTGGTCTTTTGCCTTTTCAATTGTTACAGTGTGCAAATCAGATGCTATAGGCTTTGTACTCATAACAAAGTCATTTTTTGTTTCATCCTCTGCTACCTTATTTTCTTCTTTCTTTATTATTATTTCATTGTCATCTTTTACTGCATTATTTTCTCCATTATTTGTTATTATCTGATTATTAACTTGTAATGAAGTAGATGACCCAACAAAAGGCTTCACATTACCATTAGGCTTTTTATAATCCCACTTAAAGTTATCATTATCATTAAGTTTAGGAATACCATAAAACTCTAACATAAGAGTTCCTGATACGTCACTACCCTCAGCTCCATCTAGCTTTATATTATTTATAACTATCTTTTTATCGTAAGCTTCTACTTGACCTATAAAACCTATAATTTCATCATACATACCCTTAAATTTAAGTGTAACTTGCATTTTATATGCACCAATAATATTTGCATTATCAGTTTTTGTAGTAGCATTATTATTATTTGTTTTTTCACTATTAGCATCTTTTTTAGAATTAGCATTAAAGTCACTTACAAGCTTGTCTAATTCATTGCTAGCAATTTTGCTTTTATCTTCATTATTAACATTTTTGCTAGTATCTGCTGTGGTGCTTTCACCATTTATTTCTGAAAACTCTAACACATCTGCCTGAAGATCACTGTCCTTAATCATTTTGTCTAAAACCACTATGATCTGTTCCTGTTCAATAGATGTAAATAGCTTATCTGTTTCATTAAATATTTTAGCATTCAAAGTTTTATACTGTTCACTCATTTTATTTTTTGAGGCAATTTTCACTTTAGCCTGCTCCCATTTTTGAGAGTACGTATATCTACTTGCTTTTAATTCACTTATCCTTTGAATTTGTTTTGTGTAAATAAAATTATAAAAGCTGTAGCCTAATAATACTATTAATAAAGCTCCTATTAATACTTGTTCTCTTTTAGTTATCTTCATAATTATCAACGTCCTTTAAAGTACAATTTAAACTAAAAGTAAGGTTTTCAGTTTCCGTAGATGATGAATTTATGGTAGCAATATGAACTTCTTTTACAATATCTAAGCTTCGTAAAGATCGCTCAAATACCGCTATTGTTTCTCTATCTTTTCCTTCAGCTTCAAGTTGCATTCCAGTGGCATCTAAAGCCATGGATTTAAAATAAACACCTTCAGGAACACAAGCATTTATTTTATCTATTACTTTGCTACCTACAAAATCATTATTATTTATGCCAGTATTAATATTTACTACCATACCACTGTACTTATTCATAATAGCTAATTTCTTTTCTTCATTTTCAATTTCTTTCAACTTATCAATATTATCTTTTGAATTTAGATTTTGCTGTATATCCACTATCTCTGAATTTAACTTACTTATGTTAAAATAGTTAAATACACACATAAAAATTACCAAAATTACTAAACATGTAGATAAAATAGCACCATACAAATATCCTTTTTTAAAATCTTTTCTACTTCCTGCATATGTATCAAAAAAATTAAAATCCTTCATAAATTTCACCTACCTCAATCTTATTATTGCTCCTATAGCGTTTAGATATTTGCTTAAATCTAGCTCTATTTTAGCTGAATCTACTTTAGATAAATCTACTTTCGCTTGCTTTACATTAAGCTCTTTTGTTTTAGAACAGTTTACATTACTTAATCTCTGTATTTTGGTAACAGGTAAATACAATGCATCTTTTATAAACGTTTCTATACCCTTAAGATTAGAACTTCCTCCATAGATATATATCTTATCTATTTTATTTCCTTGTTCTTTATTTTTGTAATAATTAAATAATTTTTCTATTTCTTGAGTCCACATTATTATCTGTGCTTTTGCGATATCATTTATTGTTGGACTCTTCATTTCACTTAAAGATCCTCCTTGTAAATCACAAAATTTGATCTTTTGCTTTTCAGCTTCTTCTTCTGAAATAGATAATTGCTTAGAAATATCTATTTCTATATTAGAACCACCATAAGTAATAATTCTGGTAAACTGAACATTTCTATCTGTAATAATATTTACATTTATGAAATCATATCCTAAATCTATAATTGCGACAGTATCTTCTATGCTATAATTTTCATCATTAACTCTTATATCTTCAATAAATAATTTATTAATACTATTTGAACTGATATCTAATGCTACTGCATTCCCATTTAATTCTTTTACTAACTTATAATATCCCTCTGCCATTGTTTTAGGATAAACTACTACTGTAATTTTTGCCATCTTTACATTTTCGTCTTGGAATTCTTCTAATATTCTATATTGAATTATATAATTTTCAAACTTAATTGGTAAATATTTTTCCATTTGAAAATTAATTATAGAGACCATATCTTCTTGTTTTGCTACTGGAATTTCAATATCTCTAGTTATAACTGATGTACTTTTGGTAGTGATAATAATGTTTCTACATTTTATACTTTGTCCTTGCAAAACATCCATAATTTCACTTTTAAATTTAGTTACATCTAAAATATTCCCATCATTATAACATCCCACTGGAGTAGGGATAGTAATAGCTTTTTCTATAATAACGTTTTTTCTACTTTGACTTCCTAGAACTATCTTTGTGTTTTTTGAACCTATGTCTAGGGATAATACCTTTTGGTTGAACATGGGTGGTCACCTCTCTTCAGTGTATTGGTTTGAAATGTTTCTATAAATTTCTAATTTTTCTTCACTTCATTCAAATCTAATATGTAAAAAACATGCACCCAGTAGATATAAGCTTGTCCCTACGATTCAGCTATCATTTTATTACTGGGTGCAACAACTGTAATTATTAAATAACTTTCAATTGTCCAAGTAACAACTTGTATTGTTCAGTAGTCGGAGTTTATACTACTTATTGTCAACAACGTTTAGTGTATAAGTCATTTTTTTATTTGGATTTGTTAATGAGGTTCCTTCTAACTTATATTGACCAAGGGTATTCAAATTAACTGTGCCAGTCCATGATACAGCTACAGGCTTTTCATAACCTCTAGACATCTCTGCTAAAACAAATGAGGGTAAATTAAAACTTGCTCCTAATTTTATATTACTTTGCATAGATTTAAGTTCACTTATATCCCCTATTAGAATAGGTGATTTATATTTTTCATTAAAATATTTTTCAATAGTATCGATTTTCTCAGAAGTTAGTCTACCCTTATATATTACAACCTCTGCAATATCAACATTAGGACCACCTATTCTAAACTTATCATTTTTCGAACTAATTGCTTCTTTTACAAGAAACCATTTTTGACCTCCAGTGGTCTCTTCTTTTGGTATACTAAATTCATGTTCCCCATTTTTCAAAAAAACAGATTCTTCATTTCCTATTTTATTTCGAACTACGGCAAAGATATAAATATCATTATTATTTGTATTTTGACTTGGTATTTCTAAATATTGATCATTTGCACTAAAGCTCACATATTGCCATTTAAACCCTGTTCCCATTCCCATTTTCATTAACTCTGGTGTTTTATCGATCTTACTTGCAGATTCATTTGGTATACTTTGACCGTATATACTTGAAATATCAAGCCATTTTCTGACCTTATTTACATCTACTTCAGTAGGAGCAGATGGATCTATAAATCCTGCATCAAAATGAGATACCGCATTTTGTGTTATGGGTAAGCCTGATATAAAAACCGGTGAACTTACACTTTGTTTGCCAATTTTACCTGACTTAGCACCCGGAGTTGCAGTAAATATAATATGTCTGCCCTTATACTCCTCTAATGATAATGGAAAAGTCCTTTCGTAAGAACCAAAATTATTTATAGTCTCATTGGACACCAACTCATAATCCCTTGGGAAAAGAGGATAATAATATGAATCATTTATAATGTCATCGTTTAAACTAAACCTTGGATCTTTAGGTAACGGCGTGGTATACTCCTTAGTTGAAACATACCACTCAACTACATTCAACAAATGATCCCATTTATATGCAGCATCATTCTCAAAATTCCCAACTATACTAAAGCCTCCTGTAACATATCCATAAGAGACATTGTTACTCCCTTGTTTTACCTTTATCCCAATATTTTTAAGCGCGATAGGCGTTAATACTTCAGGCTTAACGTTGGAAACAAGAGTATAATATGCTTTATTATTATGAGTCTTTTCAACTTCATAATAATTTACTTTAATTCCACCTAAACTGTTAAAAATGACTTTTTCTTTTAAAATTAATTCTTTATTTCTAATCTTTTCTTTCACATTATCAATTTCCATTTCCATATCCCGTTGAGTTAAAAATACTTCTTGGGAAATAACCTTGGTTTTATTAAGAAATATGAAATGACTGCTCAAAATCGTTAGGAAGCTTACGCTGATAATACCTAAAATAGCAATAGCTAAAATAACCTCCACTAAAGTAAAACCATTTCTTTTTCGCATAAAACTCACCTTACTCTCATCTATTTTATTATTTGAGGACCTGAAACTAACCAAAAATCAGACATAATATCATTTGCAATATTTTTAAATACCTCATCTAAATTAAATCCTGGGTCATCATATCTATAGATACTGCCTGGCTCTGTTCCAATGCTTGTTCCAATAGACCTAATATGAGTCCCTAGGTTACTTGCATAACCTATAAGATAGCTTTTCACTCCATTACCAGCATCGAAATTTTTAATTAAGCTGCCTACAGAAGTAACATATGATGGACTTTTTGTAATTACGTCACTTCCATTACCGGTAATGGCATAGTTAGTATTTGGATTACTCCCCTTCTGGTCATCTTCATAAAGGAAATCAATATTTCCTTTATCTAAATAATACTTTGGATCTAATGTAGAAGCATTGAACTCCCACCTGTAGGGATTCCAATACGACCCATTCTCATACCTATTCCAATTACCCTTTTTAGTTTCGTATGTTGTTTCTCCATCTACCAACAGAATCATATAATGATGCACCTGATCTTCTACATTTATTGACATTCTTGTTCTAAAATCATTATGAAGATTATAGGCTTGTCTTAGGCCATCCCCAGTATTTGTACCACCTGCTGCTTTTGTTTTTTTTATGACCTCTACCAAATCATTTTTCTTATTTTCAAGATAGACATCGTATATAGGCTGTCTATCGCTAGGGTTCTTATTAGCAGTAGGATTAGGATAATTTCCAGTTGTAGAAAATGGCACCAACGATATAAATACATTTTCTTCTTTTGAAAATCGTTGTATTATTCCCGCCTCAGGATTAGCTAAAGTTCCTGTTAATGCTTCTCTTACGTATCTTATTCTTGCATTAGTTGCTTCTGTGCTTGAATTACCAGCTCCAGCTGGAGTTTCATTCATACTACCAGATACATCCGTTACTATGGTTATATAAGCTATTTGATTTTTCCCTTTACCAGATGTTTGTCCATCATTACGATAAGCTAAGGCCACTGATGGAGATGCTTTTGTGCCTTTATCAACTACTTGTACTGCATTGGTAGATTCTACAGTGGATTCAAAAACTATCTTTTCTCTTGTTCTATTTCCTTCAGCATCTATTGCATAAGCATAAATCTTATATTTCATTGCATTGTTGCTCTTAGCTGAGGCGTCTTTTTCAAAAAACACTTCATATTCAATATTATCCTGTACCCCTACTAAAACCCTTTCTTTATGCTTGCTCCCATTGTACTCCATTACAACTATTCGTTTTCTATCAGGAGATACCATGAAATAGTTCCAACCGGGATCCATGCTATTAGTACTTGAAATAAAAGTTTGTGGCACAGCAAAAACTGCCTTAGAATATCTTACAATTTTAGTTGTCTCTTCTGTAACAATCCTTATAGAGGATTGAAGATCATACTCTTTTACTGTTAACTTGTGTGACTTCGTACCTAAAATAAGTAAATTTGCACTGATCATAATCACTAGACTGGTTATAGCTATAGTCAATATTAGTTCTACTAATGTAAACCCCTTATTATACCTAAGATCCTTTCTAATCATATATCTCACCTCACATATCTTACTTAGCTATTTTTTCTCTTACTATTTGGTTGTTATTATCCTCATTTATTCTCATTGTAGATGGAACTTTTGTACTATTACCCTTTAACTGACCCACAGATGTAACTTTTATCCAGTTAATTTCATTCTCTTTTATTCTATCTATGGTTACGGTAGCTGTTCCTTTTTCTACGCCCTTAATATCAATTATAATAGTATCTATTATAGGTTTATTATCCCTCTTTAGCTTAATGACAGCTGCCTCAATTTTCTTAGGATTGTAATCTGGATTCATTAATGCAGCATATGTTAAGTCAACACCGGCTAAGGCAATATAATAGGTTTGAATCCGCTCTTTTTGTTTGGTTGTCTCAAAAATGTTTTGCCTCACAATATACATAACAGAACTCATCAATATCATTAAGACTGTAAAAACCAATAGTACCCATACAAGTGCTGCACCTTTCCTTTTTTTTAAAACACACCATTTTTTCATTGCCATTCCTCATTTCTTAAATGACTTATTTCTATACAGTTTAATAGGTTCTTATTTCACAACTATAATTCTAAGTAATGCATACTTAATATCTTGAAAAAATATAGTCATATACCAATTAATTAAACTTTCTCCCAAAATACTACTATAAAAAATCCTAACATAAAGTTTTTTTCATTATTAAGATTTTGAATTTAAGTTTCATCCTAAGCAGTTCACTACTTTCACACTGAAATTTAAGTTTTAAAAATAAAAACTTTTCAAACAAAAACTAGAATATTTTAAATCTATAACCTCAACAGTATCTTCTAAACTGTAATTTTCATCGTTAACTTATATATCTTCAATAAATAACTTATTAATACTACTTGAACTAATATTTAAAGCTACAGCCCTTCACTTTAATGCCTTTACTAATTTAGATTTTCCTTATTCCATATTCGGGATACAAATTACTAAACCTTTTGTCGTTATAATATTTTTGTTTGCTTCCTAGAACTATTTTTGTTTGTTCCGAGCCTTTGTCTAGGCTACAAATTTTGAGTTGAAAATGAGTAATTACATTTTTTCAATGATTTTTATTGGAATTTTCAGTATGAATTTTCAGTTCTTGTTACTTTCTATAAGGTAGTAACAAGAACTGAAAATTTTTATTTGATACTAGTGAAAATAGAATTTCTTCCATTTCAAAGAGGAAGCACCATGCATTTGCATGTTGCTTCACAGTTTGTTCACCACTTCCGGAGGGCTTTGTGAGGCCGAAGGGTTGAACTTGCTAAGTATAAACTTCCACAATTACCTCCCCTGAGGTGGTAACAAGAACTAGAAGTTTTTATTTGCTAGTATCAATTTCGACACAATTCGAGCTACCCCTAGGGGGCCTTGGCGTACCAACGGACCGCCTTGCTTTTATTTTTTGTTCAAAAAGCGGAGATTTTGTTTGTTACCTCCGTGGTCTTGCAAATTACCTGTGGGAGTTAGCTTCTTATGGTGTTATAACACCTGTCGTATCAACAATTGATGGTGCAGCACTAATCGCTCCACCTGAAATAGTCCAAGTTAGTACTTTTGTACCTGTAGCAGGTATATTTGCAGAAAGTTTGAAAGCTGATCCAGATTCAATAAGAGTAGCTGGTACCGTCACAATTGCTCCAGTTGTAGCTATTGTTGCTGTTGCTGTTGTGGTAATATCACCATTTGCAACACCTATTGCAACAGCGCGGTTTAAGGTTGTAAATGTAGCTTTGTCTGAAGAAATTTTTGCTTTGTCTGTGAAACCTGATAACCTAGGAACTGCTATTGCAGCTAAAATACCAATAATTGCAATAACCACAATAAGTTCGATTAGAGTAAACCCTTTCCTCTTATTTTTCTTCATTAAATCCAGTTTAACTAAATCCATTTTCATTAATAATTCCCCCTTATAATCTAATATTTTAAATATATAATAATGAGTTAACTACAAAATATTAATATTGCTAATTTTTATAATTACCATGCACACATTTTATAGTTATATCATATTAACCAAACTATTACTGAACTGTATTCATCATCTCAAACATCGGCATCATCATAGCAATAACTATAAATCCAATTAAAACTCCCATTACTATAATCATAAGTGGCTCTATCATTGTAGTCATTCTTTTCAGAGATGCTTCTAATTCTTCATCATAAAAATTCGCAGTTTTATCCAATATATCATCTAGCGAACCTGACTCTTCCCCTATTTTTATCATGGAGTTTAGCATTACTGGAAATAGAGATTCATCTCCTATCGCTTCTCCTAAAGAGATGCCTTTTAATACTTTTTCCTTAATTTGTTCTAAGCTGTTTTCTGCTACTTTATTTCCAACTACTTTGCGTACTACTTCTAGGGCTTGTACCAAAGGTACACCACTAGCAAGTACTGTAGATAGTGTTCTAGTAAATCTAGATACTATTACTTTTTCTGTAGTATCTTTAATTATTGGTAATTTTAATTTTAATCCATCTAGTGATAGTCTACCTTCTGGAGTCTTAGCATAAGTTTTCATACCATAAACTGCTCCACCTATAACTACAACTAGTATGTACCATTTAGTTCGTATAAATTTGCTTAACCCCATAACTATCCTGGTGGGTGCTGGTAGTGCTACCCCTGAGCCTTCAAACATTCCTGTGAAAGTAGGCATTATAAAGGTTAAAAGGAAAATCACCACTACCACTGATAAGCCTGCTAGTACCATAGGATACACCATAGCACTCTTAAGTTGGTTGTTTATTTTATTTTCTTTTTCATAATGAGATGCCATTCTACTCATTATTATATCTAGATTACCACTGACTTCACCAGTGTTAACCATATTTATCAGTAAATTGGGAAACACATCATTATGCTTTCCAAGTGCTTCCGACAGAGAAATACCCTTTTGTACATCATCATGTGCTTCATTTAAGCACTTCTTCAATTTTTTATTTGCAGTTTGTTTTTTTAAAACATCTAATACATTGGAGATGTTAGCACCTGCATTTATCATGGTGTGAAACTGCCTACAGAAAATGTAAAGGTCCTTTGTTTTAACCTTTACAAAAGATTCAAATACATCCTTCTGCCCACGTTCTAATGTTTCTTTAATTTCTATAGGATAATAATTATTATCCTCTATCATGGCCAATACTTCATTTTTACTACTAGCCTTAAATATTCCTTCTGATTTTTCACCTTGATGATTCATAACTTTATATTTAAATGTAGGCACTTACTCACCCCCGTTATTCTTTTAAAAACGCTATCTTAATCAGTTCTTGAACCGTTGTCATTCCTTTTAATACTAAATCAGTACAGGATGTTTTTAGCGTTTTCATTCCATTTTCTATGCATATATCTCTTATTTCATCTACACTAGCATTACGCATGATGTATTCCCTGTGTTTACGAGTTACTTCCATTATTTCGTATACACCTATTCTTCCTGCATATCCACTGTTGCTACAGTGGCCACAACCTTTACCCTTATGAAGCAATAGCTCTTCATTTGAGTGAATGCCTAGGATTTCTTTTTCAAAATCAGTTGCTATATAAGTTTCATTGCACATTGGACATATTTTTTTTACTAGTCTTTGAGATATAATTCCTGCTATAGCACTAGCCACTAGGTAGGGTTGTATATCCATGTCTATAAGCCTTACAATTGCTGAAGGTGCATCGTTGGTGTGAATTGTACTTAGTACTATATGCCCTGTTATAGATGCTCTGGTAGCTATTTCTGCTGTTTCATTGTCCCTTATCTCGCCTATCATAACCACATCAGGGTCTTGTCTTAAAATCGACCGGAGGCCCGATGCAAAAGTTAGTCCTGCTTTCACATTTACGCTTACTTGGTTTATTCCATCTACTACATACTCCACAGGGTCTTCTACTGTTATAATATTCTTACTGTTATCATTAAGTTCGCTTAATAAGGTATATAGTGTAGTGGATTTTCCACTACCTGTAGGGCCTGTAACCAAAATTATTCCATATGGATTTTTAAGTATTTTTTCTACTTTTTCTAAATCATCTTCGTTCATACCTAGTTTTTCTTTACCTACTAAGAAATTTTCTCTATCTAGTACACGGATAACAATCTTTTCACCGTGAATTGTTGGCAAAGTGGATACACGCAAATCTACCCTCTTATTATCTACATCTGTTAAAATTCTGCCATCCTGTGGAACTCTCTTTTCTGCAATATTTAATTCTGCAAGTATTTTTATACGGGTTATAAAAGCATTAAATATATCTTTATTGTATTTAGCTATTTCTTTTAGGGTACCATCTATTCTATATCTTATTTTTATGTGACTTTCAAAAGGTTCTATATGTATATCACTAGCCTTCAGCTTTATTGCATCACTTATAATAGAATCAACGAGTCTCACCGCTGGAGCGCTTTTTATATCATCTAATTGTGCTTTGTTTTCTTCCTTCTCTTCATTTGTTCCTTGGGCCTTTGATAAATCCTCAGCAGCTTTCTTCGCATTTTGACTAGCATAATACTTATCAATTGTATTTTTAATATCTTTTGTTGATGAAATATATATTATAGCATCAAAAGCTGTAGATATTGTAACGTCGTCTATTGCAAATATATTTAGTGGATCAGACATGGCAACCTTTAGTTTATTGTCTTCCATACCAAAAGCAACTAAGTTATATTTTTTCGAAATGATTTCTGGTATTATTTGAACAACTTTTTGCTCAATATCTTCCCTATCTAAATGTACTCTTTTTATAGATAATTGTTGCTCTAGAACTTCTAAAATATCTTCTTCGCTTAAAATACCATCTTCAATAAGAAGTTGTCCTATTCTTTTCCCAGTGCCTTTCTGTTTCATGAGCACTTTCCTAAGTTGTTCTAGATCTATCTTTCTAGATTCGACTAATAAATCTCCTAATCTCTTTTTTGCCATATTCTTCATTGGCTATGCCCCTTTATTAAGAATTCATTTGACATATTTCTATAATAACAAATTTATACTATTCTACCTCTTTTTCTATAATTAATTAATATAATTGTAATACGATAAACAAGTTATTACAATATTTTTTCACTTTTTATAGTAAATTTTACATTTTTTTATATTTTTTCCTCCACCCCTAATTCCATTTATTTTCTTTAATTTCACTCATTTTTTAATTAAATTCACAATTTCTAAAGCATGTTTTCCATTGAGAATTGTTGTTTATATCTTACCCTACAACTTACTTATTTTCAATGCTTCATATGCATTCCATTATTACCCAATAATTTTTCTCACAATATTTTTCCCAGCTTTCGGCCCTGCCACCCGTAATTATATTGCCCTCTCTTATAGCATAATTTCAGTTACGGACTTCCCATGTTTTAATGCCTATGTTTCTTTTCTTAGAGTATTTGTTTAGTTATTTCCTGTCCATATTGGTAGAGGAAGGTAACCCCCAAATTTTTATTATTTTAATTCGCAATTTTCTTCAACAGTCATTATTAGTTTCTTTAGATTTTCTACAGATTCCTTTAGAATTAAAAAATAGTAATTTTCTATTCCCTTTCTCATTACTTCCACTATGCCAGCTTGTTTCAAGATTTTAAGATGGTGGGAAACTGCCGGTCTTGATAATTCAATTTTTTCTGTTATAGCATTTACATTTAAACCTTCAGGTGTTTCAGACAAAATGATAACTATTTCTTGTCTCTTTTCATCAGATAAGACTGAAAACAATGGAATGCATTCTTTAAATATGGTCATTATTTTTAATTTTCTTTCTTTATTAGACATTTTATTAATAGGACCTCCTTTCTAACCTTCAGCTGCTAATTTATATATATCTTCTGGTTCATGTACACAATTGCCCTTATTATTATTTAATGAAGCTTTATACATTGCTTCAGCCAAAGCTGTTGTTTTTGTAGGTTTGTATTTTTTAAGCTTACCAATAAAAACAAAGGGTAGCACTTTGCATAACGCTAGTGTAACTCTTTCACCTAACCTAAAGTCTTTTCTATCTCCCATAAGAATTGATGGCCTAAATATGTGAAGGGAATCCAAGTTCATATCTTTTAACCTTCTTTCTAATGTCCCTTTTACGCTGTTATAAAAAATTTTAGACTTTTCATTAGAGCCAAATGCAGAAATAACAAAGAACCTACCTTTTCCTGATCCTTTTGTAATTTGAGCACTTGTAATTGGATATTCTAAATCCACCTTTTTAAAATTCTCTTTTGTTTTTGCTATTTTAATCGTTGTGCCAAGACAGCAAAACACACTATCCACATCAAAGAGTAAACGATATTTTTCCAAGCTATTAAAATCTACTATTTCTTGATGAATTTTTTCACTTTCTATATTTAATTTTTTTCGTACTAATAGTGTAACTTCATTATATTCTGATGAATCTATAAGCATCTTAGTTAAATCCTGTCCCACCAGGCCACTAGCTCCAAGTACTAACGCACTTTTATTTCCCACTTTATGCCACTTCCTTTCTATATTTAGTGTGTTAACTTGCACACTGATAAATTATTTTAATAATCTTCACTACATGTTTATTGGTTTAATCTTATAACCCAATAGTATATAAATAACAGTTGATTGTCAATAACCATTATTTGTAATTTCAAAGTACTTTATTGTTCTAGTGGAAACCAAAGATTATGAGTGCAATGTTATAAGTTTACTGCTACCCTTATAACATTGCACTCATAAGTGGATAATCCTCCTCCCCTATCCCTCCACACATAGCACTTAGACCAGAATGAAGAAAACAAGAGCGGCCAATGGCTTTATCACCATACTTTAGCCTAATTTCATCCACTGCTTTATTAAGCTTACTATCTTTATCATAATCAAAGGTATCAAGCATGTAGCACTGATAAAAATCATTACCACAAAAGTCAGTAATATGGACTCCTAAGTGCCTTATTGGGGTTCCCTTCCAAACATTATCAAATAGATAACAGGATATCTCATATATTTTATGCGTAGAGTCCGTCGCTATTTGTAATTTCTTTTGACGGGAATATGAGATTAAGTCACTCCCTCTTACGCTCACAGAAACCACAGTGCAGCAGTTCTGAGAATTTCTAAGCCTCATAGCTACTGTTTCACACAAGGATAACAGTACTTTATGCGCTGTATCACTATCTTCCACGTCAAAAGCTATAGTTGTAGAATTACCTATGCCTTTCATTTGAATGTAATTACTTTTTCTAACCTCAGACCTATCTATACCATTAGCATAATTATAAATTACCTGTCCGTGACTTTTAAATTTATTCTTTAAAATTTTCAAATCATAATTTGCTAAGTCTCCAATAGTATTAATATTTAAATTGTGTAATTTGGGTGCCGTAGCTCTACCTACCATGAACAAATCTTCAACAGGTAGTGGCCACATCTTTCTCTTTATTTCCCAAGGAAATAAAGTGTGTATCCTGTCTGGCTTCTTAAAATCCGAAGCTACTTTTGCTAAAAGCTTATTATTTGATATTCCTATGTTTACGGTAAACCCGAGCTCCTGTTTTATCCGCTCTTGTATAGTTTCAGCAAGCGACCTATAGTCTGGATATAAATGCTCCATGTTAGAAAAGTCTAGAAAGCTTTCATCGATACTAAATCTTTGGATTTGCGGAGTATATTCCTGAAATATAAGGTTCATAGCCGCGCTACAGTTCATATATAGCCAATACCTAGGTGGCACTATTACTATATTGGGACATTTTGCCCTAGCATTATATAGTGTTTCCCCTGTTTGAATATTGAATTTTTTAGCGGGTATTGATTTAGCTAAAACAATGCCATGCCTACTTTCCTCATCTCCGCCTACTACAGATGCTATTTCTCTTAAATCTATTTTCTCTCCTTGTTGAAGTCTATAAGTAGCTTCCCAAGATAAATAAGCACTGTTAACATCAATATGAAAAATTAATGCACTCATATAATATCACCCTCTTTACTAATTCTATTTCATTACAAGAACATATGTTCTTGTAATGCTATTATATAACACTTTTCCTTCTATTATAAGCGTTCTAGAAAAATATTTTAGAACCCAATAAATCTCCCCTTTTGAGTTCGCTGTAGAATTGCTTCTATTTAAAGTAAAAAAAAATGACTGTAGTTAGATTTATAATCAAACTACAGTCATTTTTTATATATTTATATACTCTTATCTATTTGAGATATCTTTGCGATTTTATCCTCAAGAAACAGAAATTTAAAGTATCTTGCTAAAACATAAATAACAATTAAAACGGCTAGCATCTCTTGAAATTCAACTAAATACTTTAATGTATATATAGGTTGTTTAATTTTAACTAGATATCCATTAAGTTGCTTCATAGCAACTGCGCTTATCACCATTGGAAAAGTGAGTGCAGAATAACTTGGGTAAAATTTAATTTTCAATAGCTTTGGTAAATACGAAATCACCCCTAGGAACATTATAAGGGATAGACCACCTAAAAATCCTAGTATAAGATTATTTTTTACTGGAAAGCAGGCTAAATATCCAGCTAAACATAAACTAGCTGGAGCTGTAAATATTGCAATAGTTGGTAGTGCAGGCTCTGGAATTCCCTTAATAACGAATGTCCTATAAATCACAATAGGTAGCAGACATAAATATGATGTAAGCCCAAACCAGAAAGCCCCTTTTCCAAGACTAATTAAATTATAAGTAGGTGCTGTCATACTTGCTACCACAATACCAACATAAACTACAAAATAGCTTGGAAAAACTTTTTTTATATCAAAATTAAAAATAAACTTTGCTGTAAAATAAATTATTAAAAAACAGTGCAGTACTAAGCCAAAACACCAAATTCCAAAGGATATTGAGGGATCATAGGGTTTTATATAAGTTGCCAAAATCATTAAGCCCATAGTAAAAGTAGGTATTACACTGGCAACAACTGGGTTTTTAAAAGATTCTACTACTGCTTTTGTATCAAAAGATATCTTAAATATAAGTAGCAATAATATTAATGCGGATACAACTCCAAAGATATTCCTGTATATACCACCATAAGACAATACTAAATTGCCAGTTGCAGCCAGTGCTAGCATCAGTCCCGCTATTGGTACTGGAATTTTTTTAATTAAATTTTTCATTTAATTGCCTCCCTTTAATAAAAATAATCACATATACTATATATGAAGCCTTATAGCAAGTCCAATAGATAATCACAATAGATTATCCTTTATTCATTACAAATACCAATAGCAATTAAAAAATAAAATATCCTATTGACAATAAACGAATGGTCGTTTATTATATAATTATTAGAGGTGATCCAATGAGAAGAAAAGATGACGGAAAAGAGAAGAGCATAAAAGAAGCAGTGATTAAGCTAATACTAGAACAAGGTTTTCATGGTACTTCTATTTCTAAGATTGCTAAAGAGGCAGGGGTCTCCCCAGCTACTGTTTATATTTATTATGAAAATAAAGAAGTAATGCTACGAGATATCTATCTTGAGTATTCTGAAGATATCTTAGATTATTTACTTAGCAAGCTTTATAAGGAGATGGATGGCCATGAGCTCCTTGAAATGCTCACTAGAGGTTATTACACCTATATCCGTGAACATGGCGAAATATTTCATTTTGTAGATCAATTTTCGAGTTGCCCAGCCCTTTCTAGTCAATGTTCAGAACAAAAGAACATAAATGACTTAAACATACTGTTAGAAGAAATGAAAAATAATAAAATAATTAAAGATTTTAGAAATGATAATTTGATAGCTATAATTTTTTATCCAATTAAATCTATTGCTACTAAACAGTGTGTTGGAGAAATTGAACAGGTGCAGCTCCTTGAGGAAATGATTACAATAATTCAAGATGCTCTACTTTTGTAACTATAAATTATATTATTAAAGCGAGAAAATTTTGTTAAAGTAATAGCTACAAAATATCTCGCTATTAAACAATAAATAGTTAAACGAACATTCACTTATGAATATTATTAAAGAAAGGATGATTTTAATGATGAATATAGATAAAAAAAATAAAGATGGGATGGTAATACCTGTAGCAGACATAGTTTTATTACCAGGAATGGCTTATACTTTGAAATTGAATAACATTAGCGAAGAGGAACTGGAAAATTTAGCGAAGAAGGAACAATTTAGTATTGCATTACCTTTAAAGCAAAACTTTAATCAAAGTCAGTTAAAGCAAGAGGATTTTCATAAAGTTGGAGTTTCCTTTCATGTAAATGGAATTGAAAAAACAGAGAAAGGCTATCAATTAAAAATTAAAGTGTTAGATAGGGTAGAAATTAAAGAGCTTAATATAGGGAATGGTTTTACTCGTGTAGAATTTGAGATCGCACCAGATGTTATTGACCTTACAGAAAAGAGCCAAGAAGAAATGCTTGAGTATGTAAAAAAAGTCACTCGTGAGGTTAGCGAGCATTTTAAGGGCTCAGATCAGTTTATGAAAATAGTAGAGGATCAAAAGGATTTAAATAAACTCATAGGTCACCTTACTCAATTTATGCCTCTTACAAATGAAGAAAAGTATGAGTTAATTGAAACTCAATCTTTAAAAGAGAGAAGCCTTAAGTTTATGGATTACCTCTTAAAACAGAAAGAATCTCTAAAATTACAATTTGAGATGGCAGAAAAATTTACTGAAAAAGCTAACAAAAATTATAGAGAATCAGTGCTTCGCGAACAATTGAAAGCTATACAAAGTGAATTAAATGAAGGAAAGAGTGAAGGTTCTAAAAAAGACAAAGATTATTTTAATAGAATTCAAGAAGCTCAAATGCCAGATGAAATAAAAACTGCTGCCTTAGAGGAACTTGAAAAGCTAGAAAGCCAAAGTGAAAATAGTTCTGAATATAATATCATACGTAACTATTTAGATCTATTAGTAAAGCTTCCTTGGAAAAAGGCGCAGCCTAAAGCTATTAATCTAGGAGAAGCTAGACGTATATTAGATACGCAGCATTATGGACTTGAAAAAGTTAAAGATAGAATAATACAACATTTAGCAGTTATGAAGCTTAGAAATGATAAAAAAGGTTCCATTTTATTACTAGTTGGACCTCCTGGTACTGGTAAGACAAGTTTAGGAAAAAGTATTGCGCAGGCCCTTGATCGAAAGTATATACGCCTTAGTTTAGGTGGAATACGTGATGAAGCTGAAATTCGCGGCCATAGAAGAACCTATATAGGCGCAATGCCTGGAAGAATTCTTCAAAGTATTAAAAAGGCGGGAGAGATAAACCCAGTTATGGTTTTAGATGAGGTGGACAAACTAATGTCTGGTTACAACGGAGATCCAGCCAGTGCATTGCTTGAGGTACTAGATCCAGAGCAAAACAATAGTTTTACTGATCATTATTTGGATTTACCTTATGATTTGTCTGAGGTATTCTTTGTAGCAACAGCTAACTCCCTAGACAATATTCCTAGGCCATTACTAGATAGAATGGAGATAATTCAAATATCTAGTTATACTATGAATGAAAAATTCCATATAGGTAAAAATCACTTAATACCGGAAATACTTGAAGAACATGGATTAAGTAATGACCAGTTAGTTATTGAAGATGAAGCACTACAGAAAATAATTAGTGAGTATACTCTAGAAGCTGGGGTTCGCGGACTTAAAAAGCAGCTAGCTACACTAGCTCGAGTTACCTCAGAAAAGATTGTGACAAATACTGTAGAATTACCATTTAAAGTTACTGTAGATGCACTAGATGATTTACTTGGAAGAAAAGTTTCAAGCCATGATAAGGCTCAAGTGGATAACCCACCAGGAGTTGTTACAGGCCTCGCTTGGACAGCTGTAGGTGGAGAAATACTTTTCATTGAAGCTACCGACATGCTAGGAACTGGACAAGTTACCTTAACTGGTCAACTAGGAGATGTAATGAAAGAATCTGCAAAGATTTCTTTAAGTCTCCTTAAGTCAAGGTTACCAATCAATACTATAAACTTTAAGGAAAGAGATCTTCATATTCATGTTCCATCAGGGTCTACTCCTAAAGATGGTCCATCAGCTGGAATTACGCTATTCACTGCACTTGCTTCCCTTGTTACAGGCATAAAAGTGGATTCAAAACTTGCAATGACAGGAGAAATTACTTTAAGAGGAGCCGTACTCCCAATTGGGGGACTTAAAGAGAAGTTACTTGGAGCACAAAGAGCTGGAATAACAAAGATATTAATTCCAAAGGATAATTTAATTGACCTAAAGGATGTGCCTGAAGAAATTAAAAATCAATTGACTATTAAGACAGTAGAAACTGTAGAAGATGTACTACGCGAAACTTTAGGAATATCTTTACCTAGAGTAGAACATGTATTTAATCCTAATATATCTACTGGTGGAACTTTTAATTCAAATCAAATGTAGTATTATATATAACAAGAAAAATTAAAGGAGGCCCTAAGTGGCTTCCTTTAATTTTTTAATCTAAATTGTTCAAAGTATTATTTAATTGCGTATAACTCAGCTAATTTATCAAAAGCTGCTAGTGAATTTTGTATTTTTTCGTGAGAGATACAGTAGGCTAGTCTTACATGTCCTGGGCATTCAAATGCTGACCCCGGTACTAGTAATAAATTAAATTGTTTTGCCTCCTCACAGAACTTTTTATCATCTGCTATTGGTGTTTTAATAAATAAATAAAATGCCCCTTGTGGTTTTACACATTTAAAACCTATTTTTGTAAGATGGTTGTACAAAGTATCTCTATTTAACTTATATATGCCCACATCAACTTTAGTCTCCAGACAATTTGCAATAACCCTCTGGAATAGTGATGGTGCATTTACAAAGCCTAAAATTCTATTAGCCACATTTAAGGATGCCATTATATCTTCAAAGGAATCCATATTAGTATTGGCAACTACATACCCTATTCTCTCCCCTGGAAGTGATAAGGATTTACTATATGAATATCCAATAAATGAATTTTTATAGTATTTTAAAATATATGGAACAAAAGCATTGTCATAAACTATTTCTCTATACGGTTCATCAGATATTAGATATATGCTTGTCCCTAACTCTTCCTCTTTTTCACGGAGTAATTTTGCTAAGTCTTGTATAACTTTTTCTGAATAAACGGTACCTGTGGGATTATTGGGAGAGTTCATAATAATTGCTTTTGTTTTGTTATTTATTTTGTCTTTTAATACTTTCATATCAGGTTCAAAGGTATTAATATCCGTAGAAACTACTACAAGTTTACCATCAAAATTATTTACATAGTTTCTGTATTCACCAAAAAATGGTGCAAAAACAATAACTTCATCCTCAGGGTTTAGTAATGTTTTAAGTAAGATATTTAATCCTCCAGCTGCTCCACAGGTCATAACTATGTTACTAGAATTAATATCTATGTTATGTTCCTTATTTATAAACTGTGCTATTTTAGTTCTTACATCTTCATATCCAGAATTATTCATATAGCCATGTACAAGTTTAGAGGGAGTTTCATTTAATATTTTATTGATTTCATTTTTAATGTTTTCAGGTGGTTCAACATTTGGATTACCCAAACTGTAATCGAATACATTTTCTTCTCCATAAATTGCAGATAATCTTTTACCTTCCTCAAACATAGCTCTTATTATAGAGCTATTAGCAACTAAATTTTTCATCTTATTAGATATCATTTTAAGTCTCTCCTTTTATGTTTTTGGTAAACATAGTTAATTTTGTACTTAATTCTATAATCAAGTATATCATAGAAATGTTAAGTTGTTTGAAGATTCTAAAAAAACGTTAATTTAAAAGGATAATGTTCATCTTATTTTCATTAATTTGTGTTATATTATTGACATAAAGAAATACTACAAATACAAATTAAGGTGGTAGAATATATGAATGAAACTATAAATTTATTAAAAGCTCATAAATCCATAAGAAAATATAAAAATCAGCCGGTAGAGGATGAAAAGATAAAAACCATTATTGAATGTGCACAAAGTGCCCCTACTTCTAGTTTTATTCAAGCCTACACCATTATAAGTGTAGTGGATAAATCTAAACGAAAAGATATAGCACATCTTGCAGGCGATCAAACTTATGTGGAAGAGTGCCCATTATTTTTAGTTTTCTGTGCTGATTTAAACCGCACCAAAATCTCCTGTGAACTTAATCATAAAACTATGGCAGAGGGGTATACAGAAACCTTTATTTTAGCAACTGTGGATGCTGCTCTTGCTGCTCAAAATGCTTTAATTGCTGCAGAATCACTGGGACTAGGTGGAGTTTATATAGGTGGTATAAGAAATAATCCATCAGAAATGTGTAAGCTTTTGAACCTACCTTCCGGCGTATACCCTGTGTTTGGAATGTGCCTTGGATATCCAAATCATTCCCCAGACATAAAAGCAAGGTTACCTCTAGACGTAATATTTAAAACTGATGAGTACAATATAGATGGCGATGCTAAAAAAATAGAAGAATACGATGCAGAAGTTAGTGCTTATTATAAAAGCAGAACTAAGGGAAAAAGATCAGATACATGGACAACTCAAGTATCTAATCTAATGGATAAACCACAAAGGCCGCATATGAAAGATTTTTTGGACAAACAAGGCTTTAAAATGAAATAAGTATTGGGCACTCTTTATATGGAGTGCCTATTATAATAACTGTATCCTTAACTTTCCATCCTCATAACTTGCTTTAACAATTTTTTTTGAATGTAATTTTTGCGGAAGTACAAAATTTCGTTTTTCATTCTTAATAGAAATACTAATTTCATCACCCCTTTGAAGTAAATTTAATTCACTTTTATCAACAAAAGGCATATTTATATTTAAATAATAACTTTCATCCCTACTTGATTTTTCAACCTCAAAAATTTTATCCTTAAATAGCACTATCTCCGGAGAAACCTCTTTAAATATGCTCTCCCCCATATTAAGTAAAGATTCATAATTTCTAACCTCGCTATGCATTAGCTCAGCTTTAAAGATTGGTACAGGGCTAAAGCTTTCACTTATATCATTAATATTTTCACTTTGAAGCTTCATCCACTTTTCGAAATAGCCTTTCCCACCCTCCTCTGAAATTATTTTATTAACAATTATTGCGTCTACATTAAAATCATAGAGATGCAAATAAGAAAAATTCCTTTTTGCTTCTTTAACAACAATCTTTTCTGGAGTAGTAACTATTCTAAGGCTTACCTTATCCTTTTCTAGCATTAACTTATGGAGTTCATCAATTTTGTTATAAAGGATTTCAATTTCATCAAAAGTTTTATCATCAGGAAGTGGAATCTTTATTGTACGATCAATTATTGGCTTTACAATTTTAGCAGCCTTTCTTTTCATAGGAAAAATTTTATCCATCCACCATTTAAAAAGCTCTGGAAACTTTAAAAGTGACATAGTTTCCCCAGTAGGAGCACAATCAACTATTAGCACCTCATAATTGTTTTCATCATTAATCTGTTTGATTTTAAGTAAGGAAATTAAATCTTCAAAACCTGGAAATACTAGTAATTCTTCAACCTCAATGGTTTTTTCGCTTTTTAATATCATCAATTTTTCTATATAGCCCTTAATATTTCCCCAAATAGCTTCATTTTCAATAAGGGCGTCCACCTCTATAGCTTCTAAATTATCTGAAATTTTTGTAGGAATATTAGATAGCTTTACACCGAAGGCATCACCTAAACTATGAGCTTGATCAGTACTCATTATGAGCACCCTTTTTCCACGCCTTGCAATTTGGCAAGCTGTTGCTGCTGCAACACTAGTTTTCCCCACTCCACCTTTTCCTGTATATAAAATAATTCTCATTTTAATCCCTCCAATTCAATTATAGAAAATCCACCTTAACCTTTTTAATCTCATTCTTTGCCTCTTTTTCATCTTTTTCAGACAAATCCTGCATAAGCTCCAACGCAATATCCTTTATAACCGTAGCTGCACCTTTCTCAAATTTATTTAGTCTATTCAATGCTTTTTCCGGCAAAATATCTTTTATAATTTCATATTTAAGCTTTTCGATTTTTATTAATTTTTTAATTATTTCTCTATTCATTTAATCCACCTTCTCTTCAAAATATATAGATAAATAATCCTCATTAAAACTGGCTTTACTTATTGTGTACTTTCTCAGTGAATTTGGGCAAGGAATATTCCGCTTAAAATTCCCTATTTTAATAGATATATCGCAGCCAGTTTCATATACCTCTAAGTCTTTTTTGTCTCCAAAGGGCACATATACTTGAAGCTTATAACCCTCTTCTACCTTTTCAAATTTCTCATTAAAGGTTATTTTTTGAACCTTTAATATATCTTTAACATTCAGAGAATCCTTAGCTATTCTTTCTAGTCCGTAAGTTCCGTTAATATCTACCTCATACCATTTAATTTTAAACCTAGGCAGGTTCAAAAATACTGAATCTATTTCTTCCATGTATTTTTTTTGAATACATTTCCACTCATCAAAAAAGCTATTACCTATATCTTCTGGTATTATCCTATTAATATATATAGCATCTACATTAAAATTATAAAGATTTAAATACATGTAGTTCCTCTTTGTCTCTTCAATGACCATTTTTTCAGGAATTGTAACAAGTCTTATACTACAAATCTCTCTATTTTTTAATAAGGTTTGAAGCTCTGAAAGCAGTATAAAAAGCTTTTCAATATCATTCATAGCTTGGTTATCCGGCAACTCTATTTTAAAAGCTATTTTAGAGATAGGTCTAAGCACTTTCATTGCAACCTTTCCAATAGGGAACAATTTTTCCATATACCAACTCATAAGCTCTGGAAATTTTAGAAGGGATATTGTTTCTCCTGTTGGTGCACTGTCCACAATTATTAGGTCATATATACCTTTATCATGCAAATCTTTAATTTTTAAAAGACAAAATAGCTCTTCCATTCCTGGAAACACAACAATATCCTCAAAATTTTCTATTCCCTTTTCATCTTTAAAAACCATCATTTTTTTAAAAGCAGCTTGAATGCTTCCGTAATAATTCTCCATTTCGTAATTAGGATCAATTTCCAGTCCCCATAATTTATCCCCAATTTCTGTAGGCTCATTTTTTATATCCTGCATAAAGATATCACTTAAATTATGTGCCATATCTGTACTAACAATTAATGTGTTTATGCCCTCCAATGAAGCCTTTAGAGCATGAGCTGCTGCAGTACTTGTTTTGCCCACTCCACCTTTTCCAGTAAAAATAATAATTCTTTTCATATTATCCCTCCTAATTTTAATTCCTTAAATGAATAGTTCTTTTGTCGAAGTATCTCTTTTAAAAATAACGCAGGTACACTACGCTATTCAATAATTATTTTTCTTAGTTTTTTAACAGGAGTCCCTTCTTCTTTAACTGGGCTTGCACCTTCCTTAAAAACCCCAAGTACTTTATTATAGATGCTTAAGGCTGAAGTAATTTCCTCCTGGGTAAGTTTTCCGTATATCTTAATAAGATATTTCGTAATCATATCCTTTTCCTTCTCAATAACTGTGCTCGCAACCTCTGTAAGGGTTATTAAAACTATCCTTCTATCCTCAGTACTTCTTATTCTTTCTACCATTAGTTTTTTTTCTAATCTAGCAATAACCCCTGTGGCAGTATTTAATGGCGCTATTATATATTCTGCAATTTCCGTCATATTAGCATTCTTTTTTCTGTATAAGAATAATAGTGCTAATATTTCATTCTTAGAGAAATCTAAAAATATATCACTCCACTGCTCTGGAAAAAACAAAACCTTAAACTCATCAATATGATTAAAAATAATTTTCTCTATTTTGTTTATATCCATAAATCCTCCATAATAGTTCTTGTTACGAACTATATTTTAATTCTATCACCGAAGTATTTCATTGTCAATAAAATTTTATATTTTGGAAGTGATGCTTCTATTTTACCCTACTTATCTAAATGTACCTTAGCATATATATAAATTTTTCTTACTTAGTAGAAAATTTATATATAGTACTATGCTCATATTTCTGGTTTGCTTTAAGTATTGGTGAAGGAAACGAATTATGGTTTACAGCATTAGGAAAATATTGTGTTTCAAGACATAATCCACTTCTTTTACTGTAAGTGGTTCCACCCTTTCCTGGTTCCAAGCCTGTTAGAAAATTTGCAGTATAAAACTGTACTCCAGGTTTAGTTGTGTAAACTTCCATAATACGTCCACTTTTTTCATCGTAAACTTCAGCTGCCTTGCTTAGTTTATTACCACTACTATTAATTATCCAGTTATGATCGTAACCACTTCCAAGTGCAATTTGCTCATAGTCACTACAAATATTTTCTCCAATATAGGTAAGCACTCTAAAATCCATTGGTGTATTATTTACCTCGGCTATTTCACCAGTGGGAATAGAGTATTTATCATTTACTGTAAACTTATCAGAATTAATCATAATCTTATGCTTTAAAACATCTCCTGAGCCTTGTCCTGATAGATTAAAGTAAGAGTGATTAGTAAGATTTACTATAGTATCCATATCAGAAATAGCAAAATACTCTATTTTCAGTTCATTGTCTTCCGTAATCGTATATTTAACTCTTAATTTAAGATTTCCTGGATACCCTTCCTCCCCATCTTTACTTAGGTACGAGAATTCAATACTTCCATTGGATTCTTCCACCTGCACTTCTTCCTCCCAAACTACCTTATCAAAACCTACTATTCCACCATGTAAATGATTTTCACCTTCATTTTTAGCTACTTTATACTGGACTCCATTAATTTTAAAACTTGAATTTTCTATTCTGTTAGCTACTCGCCCTACTGTTGCTCCAAAAAAATTTTTATATTTTCTATAATCCTCAAATTTATCATAACCTAAAACTACATCATCAAACTCACCTTTACTGTCTTGAACCACTAAAGATACTAAAGTCGCTCCATAACTCGTGATTTCTGCTATCATACCCTTGGAGTTCTTAATAGTGAATAGATATACTGACTTTCCATCTACAATTCCAAAATCTCTTTTTATACTCATAATTAAATATCCCCTCCTTAAAAAATCAGAGGTGATGAAATTATAGTAAATTCACCAACCTCTTAATTTAATTATACATTTTTTTGTATCCAATAGGAAATTAACTTTATATAATCCTAAGTTTTAGAAATATTGTCCTTACTGGATAATATGCTACCAGGATTGATTTTTTTATTTATTTCAACCATTCAGGTTCTTCTCTTATAATTGGTCTTATACCGTACTTTTCTTCAAATGCTCTTAAAATACTTTCCCTAGTTTCTGAGGACGTTTTAATCTTAGAAATCAAATCTTTTGATATACCATAGGTAAATGGGCAATTAGCTAGACATATACCACAATCTGTCCCTAAACTCCGCCATCTTCTATAACACTCCTCAGCATTTATCTTCCATCTTAATATACCTTCATCTTCTGCCATTTCGCTCTTAGGTATTGCTTTTCCTGGGCATGTCTTTGCACATCTTCCACACTCTAAGCAGAATTCTTTAACGCCAAAATCTTCGCCTACATCTGGTATAAGAGGCAAATCTGTGGTTACTACGCAAATCCTAACACAAGCTCCATATTCTTTAGTTATAAGTAGACCATTTCTTCCAAAGTCACCTAAGCCTGCATCTCTTGCTACCAGTGGTGCTATTACTAAATAGTTTCCATCCATATGATTTCTAGCATCATACCCAAGCTCCCTAATATAATAGGAAAGAATCATTCCTATAGTTGCTGACTCTACATATCCTTTTGTAACAGCTATTGATTCTGGAAGCTTTGGAGCTCTCATAATCATTTCCTTATCCATAGCTACTGCAAACACAATTCCATATTTATGTTTTTTATTAATTTCTTCACCATAATTTTCTTCATGTCTTCCCCTATGAGTATAATAATGATAATCTTTCATTTCAGTTATACCAACTAATTTCGCATTATAAAACTTAGCCAACCCTTTGATTCTTTCTGTCATAACAGCTGGGTCTACCTCAACTTTATTTTGTGCTACCTCACCTTCGCTGAATTTTCTTATATCATATAAATATTTAAAGGAAGCATCTACCATAGGTGAATTTATGTCATTAAACATCACCGAACCTTGTCCACCCATACTTGGTAAACTTCTTAATGAATCATCACCTTCCTTTAAATCAGGATTTCTACTATAATAATCATTATAAATTTCGCTGCCTTCACTATAATTCATTCTAGCAAACATTGTATTTCTTTCATCGAACTTTTTCATAAACTTCTCCTTTTATGTTTTTTATAAATAACTTCATCTAATACCCCACAAATATTACTCAACTTTTCCAGCTAAGTAAGGTGCATAAGTCATATAGGCATGGTTCTCTGTGATATATTCCTCTTTAATTATGATTCATACTACATATTCCCTAAAATATTGTTTAGAGTTTTTAAACCTCTAGTTGTAGCATCAGTCTTTAATTTTTTCTCAAACATGTTATTATTTAATTTTGTTCTTCCATAGCCATTTGGGCAATATACATAGATTTCGCTTGAAATTATTATGAATTTCTCATTTTCTTCTTTTTTCATATCTAAAAGCGATACTGTGCTTGGCTGTGGTATATCTACCATAAGGGTAATATATACCTTATCAAGCTCTATATTCTCTTGTTTTGTAAAAGGATTATTATTAACTATATTTCTAAGTTCATCCTCTGTACGAATAATTGCTTTTACCAGAAATCCAAAGGTTTCACTAATTTTTTTCTCAATTACATTAGAAAGTTCTATGGTATCTGTAGTTCCATAGTCAAAGCTAACATTCCCACTTTGAATGTAAGTTTTCACATTTATAAAGTTCAGTGCCTCAAACATGACTTTCAAATCTAACATTTTTATCTTCTTTTGTCCACCAACATTAATTCCTCTTAAAAACGCAATATATCTCATCTATGCTAAGATCCCCTCCTCAAGCATTTCTTTTACATGCGCAACATCCTTGTCGCCTCTTCCTGAAAGATTTATTATTATAACTTTATCCTTTGAAAGTGACGCTGCAAGCTTTATACCATATGCAATTGCGTGTGCGCTTTCAATGGCAGGAATTATGCCTTCAATTCTTGAAAGCTCTAGTAAAGCTATAATTGATTCCTTATCTGTTACAGATACATATTCAGCACGTCCTGTATCTTTATAATAACAGTGCTCCGGCCCTACACCAGGATAGTCAAGGCCTGCAGCTACTGAATAAACTGGAAGTGGCTCTCCATTTTCATCTTGAATGTTGTAGCATTTAAAGCCATGAATAATACCTACACTGCCTTTTGTAAGTGAAGCAGCATGCTCATCAGTATCAAGACCCTTTCCTGCTGGTTCAACTCCAATCATTATCACATCTTTATCATTAAAAAATGGGTGGAATAAGCCCATGGCATTGCTACCACCGCCTACACATGCTACCAAGTAATCTGGAAGTTTACCCTCAGCATTAATAATTTGTCTTCTTGCTTCAATACCTATTATACTTTGAAACTCTCTAACCATGGTAGGGTATGGATGAGGACCCACTGCTGAGCCTAAAAGGTAGTAGGTATCCTTTGCATTTTCTACAAAATCATTTAAGGCTTCATCAACTGCATCCTTTAATGTTGCCGTTCCTGTTTTTACAGTTACAACCTTTGCCCCTAAAAGTTCCATTCTAAAAACGTTTAGAGCCTGCCTTTTTGTATCAACCTCTCCCATGTATATGGTACAATCCATTCCAAATAGTGCACAAACTGTAGCTGTTGCAACACCGTGCTGACCTGCTCCCGTTTCTGCTATTATACGCTTTTTACCCATTTTCTTTGCTAATAGTGCTTGACCTATAGCGTTGTTTATTTTATGTGACCCAGTATGGTTTAAATCTTCTCTTTTAAGATATATTTTTGCTCCATCAAGTTTCTTGCTTAATTTTTCTGCATAATATAATGGATTCTCTCTTCCTATATATTGTTTTTGATAATAGGCAAGCTCCTTTAAAAAATCTTCATCCACTATACATTTGTAAAACGCCTCTTCAACATCTTTTAAAACCAATTGTAATTCTTCAGGAACAAATGCTCCTCCAAATTGTCCAAAATAACCAGTACTCTTTTCCATAATAAATCCTCCTCTAATTTGTATTTTACATTGTTTTTAAACAGAAAAAAACCCTCTATATGCTATAAACACATAGAGGGCGAATAATCTCGCGGTACCACCTCAAATTACCTTCAAAAAAACAAAGGCACCTCTCAGATACAGGAATAAATCCGATATCATATCCATATAACGGTGGAATCCGTGTCCCCTACTATTATTTCGGTTCCCTCTCATAAGTCCATTCAAAATGCTCTAAAATATCAGGCTCACACTATCCCTGTTTCGCTGTAATTCTCAAACATATTTACTCTTCTTATTCATCGATTTATATACTTTATACTATTCTATTGCCAATCTTTAAAATTGTCAATAAAATTTACGGAATATTAAAAATATTTTTATAATCTATATCTTTTAAAATAAGGTTAAATATGCTATAATTGCTCAATAATAATTGTTATTGAGCTAATATTATCCTAGCAAAATAAAATAGAGCTTTTTTCTTACAACTTTTAGTTTTTATTCAAAAGTAAAAAAGAAAGGTGATGAGTTTATGAATAACAATACAAAAATATTTGTTAACTTACCGGTTAAAAATCTTACCAAATCCATAGATTTTTTTACTAAACTTGGTTTTACATTCAATCCCCAATTTACCGATAAAAATGCTACTTGTATGAATGTTTCTGAAAACATATTTGTCATGTTATTGATTGAAAGATTTTTTAAAACCTTTACAAAAAAAGAACTATGTGACGCCAAAAAAAACACAGAAGTTATTGTAGCATTATCTGTTGATAGTAAGGAAAAAGTAGATCAGATTGTAAATAAAGCTCTGGCTGCCGGTGGAAAAACCTCCAATAAACCTAATGATCAAGGTTTTATGTATGGATGGAGTTTTCAAGATCTAGATGGTCACCTCTGGGAGATAATTTACATGGATAAAAACATAGACATCGAAGATAAAAATTGACGCAATAAAGCCAGAAACTTCTAATCCTTTTGAATTAGAAATTTCTGGCTTTTAAATTCCTATAACACATTTTTCTTATCTATCATGCCTTTTCACCTTTAATATTTAAGGGTGCCTTTAATATTTCATCTTTCTTTTTTAAAATTTCATCGCTTAGTATTCTTCCTTCAACATACTCAAATCCCACTCTATCAATAACACTCCCAAAACGTTCCCCTTTAAAAGCATTTTCTTTGAAAAATAAAATTGCTTTTAAAATAATATCCATAATCTCTTCTTTGGTGAAGATTTTACTAATAAGAGATCCGTGACGAATTGATTTTCCCCATCTACCACCAATATATATTTTATAACCTTGCATACCTATTTCCATTGCACCAAAATAACATTTTTCTATACAGCGTCCACAATTATTACAAATTTCTTTGTCAATTATAAGTGTTCCATCTGTAAATTTAGCTGCTCCCATAGGACATGTGCTTTCAATTGTGCATTTTTTACATTTCTTGCATCTACCTAAATTATAATTAGGTATCCTTTGTCCTACAATACCAAGATCATTTAATTCAGGCTTAACACAATTATTAGGGCATCCCCCTACTGCTATTTTAAATTTATGAGGAAGAACTACATCATTATATTTTTCATAGAAATTCACATGAATTTCTTTAGCCATGGCTTGGGTATCAAAAAGTCCAAATTTACATACTGTTCCTTTACAAGATACTATAGGCCTGACATTTGCCCCTGTACCTCCAGTTAGCATTCCTTCTTTAGCTATATAATTTCTTACCGCTTCGATATTTTCATACTTAATTCCAGGTAATTCTAGAGTAAGTCTTACAGTAAATGAAACTTTCCCATTTCCAAATCTTTCAGAAACTTCACTAATATTTTTAAGTTGTCTTGAAGTCAGAACACCATTTTCAGTAATAATTCTAGCCGAAAAGTGCACTTTATCATTATTTGCTAAAAACCCCAATGACTTCACTCTTTTTACATCTGCTTCACTAATTTTACTCACAATTTATCCCCCTGACATTATTTCTTATTTTAAAAACCAACTTTGCTTATCTTATCACTTGAAAAAACTATTGTAAAATACTATAATATTATTATATTCATAGGTATTTACCTATACATTGGAGTGATTAATATGACAATTCGTCACCTTACAATTTTTATTGAAGTAGCCGATTGCGGTAAAATGAGTTTAGCTGCTAAAAATCTATATATTTCACAGCCCTCCGTAAGCCAAGCTATTTCACAAATTGAAAATTTATATGGTATTAAACTTTTTGAAAGACTTTCAAAAAAACTATATATAACAGAAGAAGGAACGCAACTTTTAAGTTACGCAAGACATATTGTATCTCTTTTTGATGAAATGGAAGAAAATATTAAAAGCACATCTAATGTCCTATTAAAAATAGGTGGAACTATTACAGTAGGAGCCTGTGTAATGAGTGCTATAATAAATGATTTTAATCTTAAATATCCAAATATACAGACTCAAGTCTTCATTAATAATACCAGCATAATAGAATCAAAAATTTTAAATAATGAATTGGATATTGCTCTTGTTGAAGGCATAATAAAAAGTAAGGATATAATATGCTTACCTGTTATTAAAGATCGACTTGTACTTATATGCAATAAGACTAATCCCTTTGCAAATAGAACTAATGTGGATTTATCTGAACTTACTAACCAACCTTTTATTTTGAGAGAAAAGGGAAGTGGTACCAGAGAGCTTTTTGAAAGCTATATGAAAAATGCTGGATTTGTTATACAGGAAAAATGGGTATGCAATAATTCAGAATCAATAAAGCAAGCAGTAATAGCAGGACATGGCCTTTCTGTTATTTCAGAAAGACTCGTTACAGATGAAATATCCCAAGGTATATTGCAAATAGTAAAAATAAATAATGTTGAATTCAAAAGAAATTTCAGTGTTATATATCACAAAAATAAGTATCTATCCCAATATTTAAATAAACTTCTTGAAATCTTAAAATCCTATTAGCAAGTCCTGTGTTTAAAAGTGGAAGTCACTACTTGCCACCTTATAAATTTTTAAATTAAAAAATTGTAAGGACAAGTAGCCACAGTTCCAAAATCCTCCTTTAGATAGATAAACCATTTATTTCACATAGTGTATTAATAACTGAAAAAATCAATATAGCTGCTAAGTTTGCTGTAATATCATCTTGGTCAAATCTTGGTGAAACTTCAGCAAGATCAAAGCACACTACTTTATTTGATTTTAAAATATATTTTAGGTACTTTAGTACACGTTCTGGATCTAGTCCAAGTGGCTGTGCTGCACTTACCCCTGGTGCAAAAGCTGTAGAAAATACATCAGAGCATATAGTTACATATAAATAATCTCTTAATTTTATGAAATCATCAATTTTGTTTATCACTTCACAATCATCACCATCTATAATATCCTTTGCAAGCATGTATTTAGCTCCTAGCCTATCTGCAGTTTTAAAAAGATCTATAGTATTACTGTGCTTTTGAATTCCAATACACATATAAGCGTATTGAAGATCTCTATTGCTACAAATATCTGCTATTTGTCTAAACATTGTTCCGGAACTTGCTCCTTGTGTATATGGCCTCAAATCAAAATGAGCATCGAAATTTACTATACCAATACTCGGTTTCTTACTCTTTTGTGATAAGTAATTTAATATACCCATATAATTTCCAAAAGCAACTTCATGGCCACCTCCTAAAACAATAGGGAAAAGATTAAGGCTTAAAACCCTTTCTACTGCTTTAGCTAAAATATCTTGGCTTTCCAAAAGCGTGCAATCCTCGCAAAATATATCTCCTGCATCAAAAAGTTCTACCTCTTGTGAAAAATTACATGGAAGGTTACCTAATGCACTTCTAATGCTTTGGGGACCCTTTGCTGCCCCTGTCCTTCCTCTGTTAAGCCTTACTCCTTCATCACAACAAAAGCCAATAAAAGCAAAACCAAGTTTTCCGGTGTAGGCAACTAAATCAACGCTTTTTAAATCTATTATCTTTACACATTGATGCCATCTAAAAGCATCATAATTGGTTTCACTATCAGTTCGTCCCTGCCAAACTGTATCATCTGTTTTTTTATAATTTTTGTCGAACATTCTATTTACCCCCTTGTATGTATTTATAATTAAAATAGAATCGCAAACTATTTTAATTTTCTTCTTTATAACTACTGCCTCTTATAAGAGGTTAATCGTTACCTTAGTTTTTGTATACATATATTTTATTCTACAAATTATATTAATAACCTTTATATAAAATTATTTTTAAGTATCTTACATTAAATTTAATATAACACTTTCCAGCTTAAGTTTACATAATTGTAAGTATTCCCACTCCGATGTATGCTATAATTATGCAAATTGTATATATCAGAATTATTAAAAGAGGAGGACTATTATGCAAATTAGAACAATACGTAAAGTAGTAACTGGAACTACTCAATATGATGGAGCAGGCGTGAAACTTGTCAGGGTTATTAGTCGCCCAGATGTTGTGGAATTTGATCCATTTTTAATGCTGGATGCTTTTGACTCTTATGATTCAATTGATTACACAAAAGGTTTTCCGTGGCATCCACATAGGGGAATTGAGACAGTTACTTACCTAATAAGTGGAGACATCGAGCATGAAGATAGTTTAGGAAACAAAGGAAACATTTTAGATGGTTGCTGCCAATGGATGACTGCTGGTGGTGGAATCCTTCACCAAGAAATGCCAAAGCCTTCGGAGCGAATGCTCGGCGTTCAGCTTTGGCTTAACCTACCCCGCAAAGATAAAATGGTAGCACCAAAGTACCGGGATATAAGAGCAGATATGGTGCCTAAAATTGAGGAAGATGGTTCTACAATAGGAGTTATCTCTGGACATTATAAGGGCAATACAGGTTCCTCGCAAGGTGACTATGTAAAAATGATATTTTTAGACGTGGATATAAAAGCTGGTGCAACCTGGCAATTAGAAACTATAAAGGATGCAACCTTGTTCATCTATATAGTAGAAGGTGAAGGATGGTTTGATAATTCCGATGAGAGTTTGCTTTCTAGTAAAAGAGCAGTGCTTTTTAATGATGGTGAGGAGTTATTAGTTAAAGCATCAGAAAAAGGACTTCGTTTCCTTCTATTTTCGGGAGCCCAGTTAAATGAGCCAATTGCATGGGGTGGTCCAATTGTCATGAACACTCAGCAAGAACTTAAACAAGCCTTTAAGGATATTGATGATGGAACCTTTGTTAAGTAAATAATCATAAAATCACAGTTTTAAATATTTGCAATTTAAGAAGTTTTTGTACATTATTAGTGATATACTTATTATTAACAATCTTATTGTGAGAGAAAACAAATAAGCAGATATAGACAGTCTGTGTTGACTGATCAAAAGGAGGCAAATTGTATGAAAAATTTTGCAAGTGTTGAAAAAATCGGATTAAGAGATAAAATAACAAAAAAACTTATTGTGGTGTACCCATTCAAACCCCAAGGTACAGATGCTGAAATTGATAAAACAGTTAAAGACTGGTATTACAAACAAAGCTGTTCAGCTGAAGATGAAATTTTAAATGCCCAGGTGGATTTTTTGACGGAATACGAAATGAAATCACATAAATAATATAAATATCAGTTTTACTTGTGACTCACAATTACTTATAAAATAGACTAAAGTAAAATAACAAGTTAAGTATTTTAGTATACTTAGCTTGTTATTTTACTTTATTTCCTTATTTTAAAAATACACTCCAAGTGTTTTTTCCTACAATACCATCTGCTTCAAGTCCATTTCTAGCTTGAAATTCTTTAATTTTTGATAAAGTTTCGATTCCAAATATACCATCCACGCTAATGTTAAGTCTCCATTGTATATATTTAATGGTAGCTTTATTTGTATTACTTTTTATACTACATAGACTCTTATTCATAACTTCATTTAAACTAGCTACAATATTCTCGTTTAAAACACCATCTTGTACAAGCCCTAATATTTTTTGAAAAGATTTTATTGCACTTATAGTTGCTGGTCCATATATGCCATCCACAACTAATGTTTTATTATTTGAATCTTTTATTTTTAGTATATTAAAATTTCTTTGAATTATCATAATCTCTTCTTTCGTCGGAACTTTTGCACTCCCTTTGCCTTTTGGGTCATAAATATACAACTTGTTTTCTTCTATAAGATTTATTAATTTAGATGCATATTTAACATCTGTAGAGTAACCACATTTATAAAGATTTACACAAGCCTCCTGATAATCATCTGAATTTAAAACGCCTCTATATCTAATAGTTGTTAAAAACTTGCCATAATCTAAAATACTCTCTTCTATTGAGTTATATTTTCTAAATTTAGCCATCACAGAAGTTATAACTCCATTAATCCATTCATTAGTAAGAATTTCTTGAACTTCAAATCCACAACCTTTTGTCCACTTAATACCAAATATATTGTTACCCTTAACAACCTTAAGCCAGCCTGTTTCTAATATAACTTGCGCCATTGTAACCGAAGGAAAAAGGCCATATTTTTCAAAAGTAACCAAGGCTCCTGGTAAAATCTGTTTTATTATTTTTTCTTTATCCATGGATTGCTTCTCCTTTTATATTTTAATATTTAAATCAATCAAATAATAATTATATAAATATACAATCTTAAAGTCAGAAATTTAAATTGTATATTTATATATAATATGTCTTATATACCATATTGATAAAAATCAAGAAAGTAATTATACAACATATTATCCCCTATGATAATCTCTCCTATATACGCTATAACAGCTTATGAATCTATCTTATAATTTGATAATAGTTGCATTGGGAACTATTATGCTATATTATTAAATTAGTAGGAAGTGCAACCAATTTTGGAGGTAAAAGTAAATGAATGAAAATAGAAACTCTGTAGCAAGGTGGATTTCCCTTTTGCACAGACATGGCCATGAATATGTGGGAAGGCAACTTAAGCAGTATAATATAAATAAAGGTCAATATATATTTTTAAATGCATTATATAAGAAAGATGGAATAAGGCAGGAGGAATTATCAGATTACCTTAAGATTGATAAAGGTACTACAGCAAAGGCTATTAAAAAGTTAGAGGATGATGAATATATCATTAGAATAGTAGATAGAAAAGATAAGAGGGCATATAATGTTTACCTTACTGAGAAAGCGTTAAAAATAAAACCTAGAGTAAGAAAAGCAATGATGGCTTGGATAGATATTTTATTCTTAGGATTTAGTGAAGAGGAAAAGGAAACTGCCTTAGTGCTATTAGAACGAATGGGGGGAAATGCCACCACCACAAATGACTATTTTACAGATGATGCAGCACATTAGGAGATGATACTAATAGATATACTGGCTTCTGCTAAACGATTTATTAACAACAACTTTCATGCTCTCACACATAAGAATTATAGATATTTTTGGATTGGACAATGTATTTCCCTAATAGGTACTTGGACACAAAACATAGGGCAATCATGGCTAGTACTTTCCTTAACAGATTCTCCATTTTTACTTGGACTTGTTGGAACCATGCAGTTTTTACCCGTAACCTTTTTCTCATTGTTTGCTGGAGTAGTAACCGATAAATTTCCAAAGAAAAAAATACTAATTTTCACTCAGACAGTCTCCATGTTATTAGCTTTTATATTGTCGGGGTTAGTGTTCACACATGCATTGAGATACGAATACATAATAGTTTTAGCAATATGCCTTGGATTTTGCAATACACTAGATATGCCAACTAGGCAAGCTTTTAATATGGAAATAGTAGGAAAAGAGGATTTGATGAATGCCGTGGCTTTAAATTCTGCCACTTTTAATTTAGCAAGAATTGTAGGACCAGCTATTGGCGCTATGCTTATGGGATACCTTGGAGCAGGATGGTGTTTTTTATTAAATGGTTTTAGCTTTATGGCAGTAATCTATGGATTAGTTCACATTGAAGCAGTTGCTTATGTAAGAATGAAGAGTTCTGAAAAAGGCATATTAAGAGAAATAGTGGATGGTCTTAAATATATAAAAAAGAACCCTATTTTATTAGAAACCTTGATATTAGTAAGTATTATGGGAGTATTTGTTTTTAATTACAGTGTTTTAATACCTGTTTTTACGAAAAATGTACTGCATATGGATGCAAAAACCTATGGAGTTTTATTGTCTGCCCTTGGTGCAGGTTCCCTTATTGGAGCACTTCTTATTACTTTTAAAAGTAAAGGCGGTCCAAATAGAATTCTTATGGTAGGTAGCTCTATTGCAATTGGCGTAATGTTAATTTTTACAGGCATGAGTAATTTATATTATCTTACTGCACTAAGTTTAGCTATAACTGGCATATTTAATATGTTTTTCTCCACCACTGCTAATTCCACGCTGCAGCTAAATTCTAAGGATGAATATAGAGGTAGGGTAATGAGCGTATATTCACTTGTGTTTGCTGGATTTACTCCTATAGGAAGTCTATTTTCTGGATTTATAGCTGAGAAATATGGCGCTAGAGTTTGCTTTATGTTATCGGGAGTTTGTACAATAGCATTGATTTTGTTACTTGTGACATGGATTAAACTTAAGAAAAAAGAAGTAAGCACTTTTTAATATTGCTTACTTCTTTTTTACTTTATATTTTTTGTTTAACACGAAATTAATCAGTATAAACATTAATTGAAGTCCAATTAAAATATTATATTGTAAGTCTATTATGGGGTTTAAAAGAGTATATCTTCCAATTATAACAAAGCTCAATCCTGCTATTGTGTATAATAATCTTTGAGCTAGCAGATATTTTTTTAAGGTATTCTCATCTTTAATATTCTGTTTTTTTATATATTTAGGGATATTCCCGAAGACAATAGAAATTACACCAGTAATTATCATAAGTAGACCCATTATTATATGAAACATATTATGCCCCCTTATATCGGAATATTTTTTATAGCTTCATACTATTATTACTAATTAAAAAACAATTAATCTATTTCCTCGGTAATATAACTCTTTAATATTCTTCTAACGCTGTCAGCAAAACTATCCGCAGCTCCCCAGTCAAACTTAAAAAGAATTCCTTGAGAACTACCAGTAGCAATGGACTTTACTATAGTTTTTCCATTAAAATTGTTCACCAGTACTACTAAAGCAGCCCTGTTCCCTGCTCTTATAAAGTATTTTTCAAATATTAAGGTTCCATTATATTTACCATTTCCAATGTCATGAAACTCTTCATAAACTAAGTCACTACTTTCTTCCCCTTTAACCATAGTCATTACCTGAGATGGCATCAAGCTTACAATAAAACTACATTTGCTCATAAAATCCCCTCCTAATTATCAACCTTATAGCAACTATTATCCATATAACAGCAACAATTAAAATATTTGATGACATTTTTATTTTCATAAAACCTTAATCCCCCCATTATGCAATGTCTAATTACTTATAATTCTAATAGATAAATTATACCATTATATACAATACTTAACTACTGCTTAGTGGGGGGTAACAAAAAAGAATCAGCTCTAACTAATTCTTCAATGATACCTTATCATATTCATAAGTAAGATTTCTTATAGGTGTGAACTTTTCCCGCCACGCAAAAAAGCCAGGTACTTCTAATCATTTTAAGATTAAAATCCCTGACTTTATTATTACTAATACTAAATTGTTCTAACTACAGTTAGTTTAAAGCAGATTTTAAAATAATAAAGTTCGTATTAATTTAAACTTTGAACTTGTTTACTTCATCAATCATTTCATTTGTCATACTGCTAAGTATTTGTGCTGCTGCTGCAACTTCTTGGGTAGCCGCAGTCATTTCTTCTGCTGATGCTGCAATTTCCTCTGAAGATGCTGACACTTCAAGTGAAACTGATGACACACCATCCACTCTACTCAAAATAGTATTTTTATCCCTATCTATATCTTCCGCAGAATTTTTAACAGTTTCTATTTTAGGAATTACTTCATTCACTGATTCTATAATTTTTCTAAAAGATGTTATTGAACTATTTATAATATTAACTTGGTTTATAAGTTCATCATCCATTTCAACAGAATCTTGAACTATAACATCAGTGTCCTTAGATATTTCGTTAATTAATTTACTAATACTTTCAGATGATACCTTTGATTGTTCAGCAAGTTTTCTTATTTCATCTGCTACCACAGAAAATCCTCGTCCCGATTCCCCTGCTCTGGCCGCTTCTATAGCAGCATTCAGTGCTAATAAATTTGTTTGATCTGCAATATTATTTATTATATTAGTAATTTCATTTATTTCATTTATATCTTTTGCAAGTCCAGTAATTTTACCATTAAATGACTTAAATGCTTCACTAACCTTTGTTACAGACTGGTTTAATTTATTCATTTCACTATTGCTCTCATTTGCCATTAAACTAATTTCCCTGGAATTTGAGTCAACAACCTTTATTTCACTAACCATTCCTGATAACTTATTGCTAAATTCATTAAGAGTTTCTGTTACATTTATTAAATCCTCAGACTGCGTGCCTGTTCCTTGTGCAATTTGATTTATTGCTTCAGCAACATTTTGTGATGAACTAGATATCTCTTCTGCAACTGAAGATAGATTTTCTGATTGTGTATTAATATTTGAAGAATTGTCTTTTATTCTATTAATCATTTGTCTTAGGGAATGTTGCATCGTTTGCATTGAACTGGTCATATCTCCAACTTCATCCTTTAATTTTAAATACTTAGGTGAAACCTCTTGGTTTAAAATACCCGTTGCTAATAAATCCAAATGCTTTGAAGTTGATTTAATACCCTTAGATATACTATTAGCAATAATATAAACTGCTCCAAGTCCAATTAATAAAAATAATATGGATGAAACTATAACAGAAATCTTTAGACTATCCAGCTCTGATAATACCTCTGTCTTTGCTATTACAACTGCTAACGACCACTCTGTTCCTTTAACTGGTGCATATCCTACATATTTATCTACTCCGTCATATTTGTAATGATCTATCCCAGTTTCTCCCAATACCATCTTCTTTTCAATATTTGCTAAGGATTGCAGCTTATCATCTTTTTTTGCTGCTTCAATAGGATTATACATTTTCATCACTAAATCTTTATTGCTATGTGCGATGGTTGCTCCATCTTTTCTTATCATGAATGCATTACCTGTTCCACCAAATTTAACTTGATTAGTTAAATCGCTTAATTTATTTCCGTCTCTAGTTGCAATTAATACTCCCACAACTTCACTATTATTTTTAATTGGGACTGCATATACCACTACTATGGACCCATCTACTTTACTTACTAATGGGTCTGATATATTATTTTTACCAGACAATGCACTTTGAAAATATGTTCTTTCCTTAATATTAGCACTTTTTCCATCAGTGTATTTTATATCACCATTTTTATCTGCAATACCCATCTTTACATGTCCACTTCTTTTAACTTCTTCTAAAAGTATGGGCATTTTATTTTCCCACAAGTTTTTAATATCTTTTATATCATTCCTTGCTGCTATAGCCTCTAAGGAACTCAACTGTCCCTCTATTCTACCTTGAATATTACTTGCTGCTTGTTCTGCAATCTTAGGTAGCGTCTTACCTAGATTTGAAGTTAGTGCATTTGATGAATTTAAAAAAGAAATTATCCCTAGTCCTATGCACATAACCCCTATTAATGACCCTAAAAATACTATTAGTTTTACTTTTATACTTTTCATACTTTCCTCCTTAGTTAATGTATTTAAATTTACTTACAATGTACTTTTTATTATTATTTTGCTTAAATCTTCCAGGTTAAAAGGTTTTGATATATAATCATCCATTCCGTTTTCTATGCATGTTTTCTTATCACTATCCATTGCATAGGCAGTCATTGCAACAATAGGGATATACTTGCCCGTTAATTTTTCTTTTTCCCTAATAATTTTAGTTGTTTCATAGCCGTTTAGTTCTGGCATTTGTATATCCATAAGTATTAAATCTACATGCTTATCCTTTAAAATTTCAATTGCTTCTCTTCCGTTACTCGCACAGAAATAACCCATTTCTTTAATATCTAAAAATGATTTAACTATTTGCATATTTATTTCATTATCTTCTACTACTAAAATTGTTAATTTTTTATTTATTTGTTTTATCCACGATGTAAGATCATCCTCTATTATGAAATTACTTGTGTTTATGGCATACTTTTGTTGCAAATAAAATACTGCTGTAAAATAAAATGTACTCCCTTCATTTTTTTCACTATCAAACCATATCTCTCCATTCATTAGCTCTACAATTTCTTTTGATATTGCAAGACCTAATCCTGTTCCACTATATTGTTTTGTATAAGAGGAATCCCCCAGGCAAAATGCTTCAAATACTTTATCTTTATATTCATTCTCAATACCTATACCTGTATCTTCAACTGAAAACTGAATTTTAATTTTCTCATAATCACTATAAACTTTTTTAGCGCTTAAAATAATATGTCCCCTATCAGTGAATTTGATTGCATTATTAACCAAATTAATAATAACCTGATTTAATCTAACATTGTCACCAATAATATGCAAATTCATAAAAGGTTCTATATAGTGCATTATTTTTAAATGCTTTTTATGAGCGACTAATTGAAGTTGATTTACAATTGTATTCATGAGATCTTTTAAATTGAATGGATTATTAGATAATTCTAATTTACCTGCTTCTATTCTAGCCATATCTAATATACTATTAACAATATCAAGTAGTAGTGTTGATGATGATTTTAACATTTTTAAATATTCATTTTGAACATTATTAGTATTAGTTTGTCCTAATAAATCAACCATACCAATAATACCATTTAGTGGTGTCCTTATTTCATGACTCATATTGGCTAAAAACATATTTTTTACCGAATTGGCCTCTTCCGCTTGCTGATTTGCACTCTCCAATTCCTTATAATTACTTCTTAATTCTTCTTCTATTGCAGTAAGTTCTTCATATACAGCTGACAACTCTTCATATTTTTCCTTTAATTCATTTTCCCTTTTTACTCTTTCAGTAACATCGGTAATTATAACTGCGAATTTTTTATATTCAGTTGAATACGCATAAACCTGAAAGTATTTTCCCAATTCCTTGGAAAAATTCTCATAATACATTTCTTTTCCAGTCAATGCAACTTTTCCGTATTCCTGCACCCAATACTCTTCAGTACCCGGCATCACCTCTTTAACAGTCTTACCAACAATATCCTGTTTAAGTATTCCCGTGCTTTTTTCAAAACTATCATTAACATCAATAAACCTATAATCAATAGGTTTATTTTTATCATCTAAAATTATCTCGTGTAATGCCATTCCTTGACTCATTTTCGAATATATCAGTCTATAATTCTCATCACTGTTTTTTACTTCTTTTTCTTGTTTCCTTCTTTTTGATATGTCTCTAATAATACTCAATACTACCTTGTTACTCTCAACGTCTATGTAAGTAGTCCTTACTTCTACTGGAAATTCACTTCCATCTTTTCTGTAATGGTATATTTCAAATATTGTTCTATCTTTCAAAGCTTTATTCAAATGAGTATTAATTACATCCCTTGATTTTTCATTTCTAATATCACATATATTTAAACGCAACAATTCCTCATATGTATATCCATATGATTTAATAGCTTCTTTATTAGCATTTAAAATACTTCCTTCCTCTGAGATAATCAAAATTATATCTTGAGCATTATCAAACACACTTTTATATATATCCAAACCACCATGAAAAGTAGATTTATTTTGATAGTTGCCAATCATTTTTCCACATCCTTTTTATAAATCAATAATTTCCATTCAATATAATCTTTTCTATCTCTTTTGCAGGAAGTGGCCTACTAAAATAATATCCCTGAATAAAACTGACCTTCATATTTTTGAGTAATTCATACTGCTCTTTTGTTTCTACTCCCTCCACAATAACGTTTAAGTCCATCTTATGTGCTAATTGTACTATTCCTTTAAGCATTTCTTCATCTCTTTTGTTAATAGTTATATTATCTACAAAAGACTTATCTATTTTCAAGTTATCTATAGGTAATGTCTTTAAATACTTTAGAGATGAATATCCTGTTCCAAAATCATCTAATGCAATTTTAAATCCGTGACTTTTTAGTTCTTGTAAAATATCAACGCCATTTTCTATATTATTCATTAAAGATGTCTCTGTTATTTCAATTTCGATTAACCTTGGATCAATATCCTTTCCTGATACTATTTGTTTGATTTTTTCTACAAATTTATCATCTTGCAATTGTACTGGAGAAACATTGACAGAAACATTCATATGAATTTTTAAATTAAATTCCCACAGTTTAATTTGTTTACAAATATTTTTTATAACCCATTCACCAATATCATTAATGAGTCCTGTTTCCTCTGCAATTGGAATAAATTCATATGGTGATACACTTCCAATTTTCTTGCTATTCCACCTTAATAAGGCCTCTAAGCCTATAATTGTTTTCCTATGAGTATCTATTTGTGGCTGGTAATGTATTTCAAATTCATTTTCTTTTATAGCTTGTCTAAGATATCTTTCTATTTCGTTTTTTCTTATTAATTCATTACTTATTTTTTCATCAAAGAAACAATATTTGTTTTTACCAGTTTCTTTAGACTTATACATAGCCGCATCGGCATTTATTAGCAAAGTATTAATATCATCACTATCGCTTGGAAAAATTGTTATTCCCATACTTGCTGAGGTATAAACATGCCGCTCCCCTATTTCAAAAGTTTTTTTGAATATCTCTATTAATTTATCACATTTTAGAATAATATCTTTTTTACTTTTTATATCATTCATTATTACTAAAAATTCATCTCAGCCGAGTCTTGCTACTGTATCTTTTTTATCAAAAGAGAATTTTAGTATTTCTGCAATGATTTTTAATAACTGGTCTCCATAATGGTGTCCTAAAGTATCATTAACCTTTTTAAAATCATCCAAATCAATAAAAATTATTGCGCCTTTTTTTCCACTATGTTTAAAATCTTGTATAGTTTTCTCTATTATTTCTGTAACTAATAATTTATTAGGTAATTTTGTTAAAAAGTCGTGATATGCTCTATGTTTAATTTCTTCTTCAATTACTTTTCTATCAGTAATATCCGTTATAGATCCTGACAATTTAATGATTTTATTTTCCTCGTTTTCTAATCCCTTAGCCCTAACAAATAGCCATTTATAAGAACCACTCTTTATTTTTATTCTAAATTCACTTTGGTAACAGGTTACTTTACCCTCCATATAATCACTCAAATTACTACGTACATTATTGTAATCTTCTTCATGTATTATATTTTTCACAAAATCTATAAAGTTTATATTTTGATTTATAGCATACCCTGTGATACTTGTCCATTTTTCGGAAATAAATACATTGGTATTCCTCAAATCCCATTCCCAAATAGCATCATTAGCCCCATCAATAGCCAACATATACCTTTTTTCCTTTTGGATTAATTCTTTTTTTAATATTGTTAGTTGTTCTATATTTTTATTTTTTTTTGTTATTAACAAATAATTTTTAAAATATATTATTAACAATAAAATAGCTATAATACACAATCCTACTTTACATATCACTTATTGCATTTCTCCTTATTTTTAATTATATTCTTAAGGGAATTTAACTTATTTACTTTTTTTATCATAAATAAATTTTTTACCCTTTAAAAGGTTATTCTACCTATCACATTCTAATTTATTATATCATTATTCTTTTTTACAATCAATGTCATATTACTCTATTTTATGACATTTTTTCTGTCATTATTCGACATGTTAGGCAAAAATAACTCATTTAAGTTTCATTCTATAAGGTTTACTTATAAACGCCTTACCTTAAATTACATCTTCTTTATTGCCATTATTAATTCTACTTTTTCAGTAGTATTATCGGGGTGAGGTGGACTATTTAGCATGCCCAGCAAATTTTTTATTTTATCAAACCCCATACCTGCATCCAAATCATAGTAAATCTTTTTATACTGATTTTTTTGACATTGATAGTATATTTATTCATACGCCGACCCATATAGACTGGGTTTGAACCTATATGTATTTCCATTATGTTGCACTATTTCGACCACATAACCTTGATTTTTTTCATCTGCAAGTATTTTAATTTTGTCACTAACCTTATCTCCTGTAGTGTCCTTTTCACTTACTTCTATAAGCTTGTAGCTTTCAGTAAGTGATGTCGCATAAGCTTGTTTTGGATTATTGGCTATAATTATAAAAATTACTAATAATATTAATAATAACTTTAATTCCTTATACATTATAAATTCCCCTTCCAATCCTAATAATAAAATCAATGATTTATTTATGCTACTTTTTTGAGCTGATTATAATAGTTTATTATTATCCTAATCTATTATTTGAATCCTTAAATAAAGCATTTAACATAAAAAAACAGTAAGTTTTTTTTATCCCACTCTCATTTTGAGGCCCCTAAGATAATATAGAACTGATATAGGTAATTTTTATTCCCTCTTATCATATATAAATTTAGTGCTTACAGTTTAGTTAGTCTAGTACATAATAGTGCCTTCTTGTAAATAGTTAGTAACTATTATAATATAAAACTATGGATTAAGAAAATATAGGAGGACATTTATTTATGAAGAAATAGAATATTTTTTTTTACTTTAAGCAATATTAACTTTAACAGTTGATTAAAATAAGTATTTAATCTTTGGGAGCTGAATGATTATGAAAATATTAAACATTAAAAAATAAATTTAATATTTATAAGAATTAGAATAAAAGTTTAAAGTAACTAGCAGCGTTTTTTAAACTTATTCAGGATATGCTAATTTAAATACATAAAAGGAGATAATACTATGCCTATGATTTATAATGATTTGTACCAATTCAGCAGTTATATTTCGCCTATTAACCTTTCATTTCATCAATATCTTTTGTTAACAGATGAGCCAGTTTTAGTTCATACTGGTAGTATACAGCAAGCAGAAACTCTAATACCACAATTGAAAGAAGTTCTAGGCGACAAAAAATTAAAATATATTTTTGTTTCACATTTCGAATCAGACGAATGCGGTGGCTTATCTTTACTGTTAAATATTTTTCCTGAAGCAAAGACAATTTGTTCAGAAATCACAGCAAGACAGCTAATTGGATTTGGTATCACAGATGAAGCAATAATTAAAAAGCCTGGCGAGAAATTGATTAGCAGTGACTATGAACTTGAATTCATTAGTTACCCTTCAGAAATGCATCTATGGAAAGGTCTTCTTCTTATGGAGAACAAGCGTGGAATATTCTTCAGCAGTGATTTAATATTCGGTATGGGGGAATTTACAGGTGAAGTAATAGATGGAAACTGGCAGAAAGAAGTAGATAATATCACATTAGAGCAGATACCAAGTACAGAACAAAGAACAAATGTTCAGCAGACTTTATCTGAATTAAATCCAAATTTTGCTGCTGTAGGTCACGGTCAATGTCTTAAGTTCTAATAGAAAATAAAATAGTTTTTCTAAATTAAGCATTTATGTAAAGATACTTTACACCATTAACTACCGATACAAAGAAATTGTATTGGGTTTGTGGTGGTTTTTTATTTTATAATCAGAAAAACTCCAACATGATTGATGTAGAGAAGTTGCTTCGACCTTTAAAAAAAGTATGAACTAATCTTCTTTCTCAAAAACTAAATCGAATTCCTTAATTTGACCATAACCACCAAATACAGTTGGAATTTCAGTAATAACTTTCCAGCCTTCTTGGTTATATTTATCAATTAGCTCTCTATGGTCTGAACTCCTAAACATGGTTCCTACTTTTGCTGTAACATATAGACATTTATAAATTTTAACCACATCCCTTCTATAGTTTTATAATTTTATTGCACAATTAACTACTGTTGTCTGAAACAATATACGAAGACTCCTAACTATCAGTTCTCAAGTACACATTGTTTTAATGTTATTTGATTATACTAATGTCCAGCGCCATCTATTAGCCAAGGTGAACTTTTGTCTTTTCTGGTTAAGATATAATAAAATTTATCTCTCCCACTTGCTCTGAAACTTATCTCATCCTTTTTGTATTTAACTTCAAACTCTACTTTGAAAATAATTACATTCTCTAATTCTAATTTTTCTTTATCCATATCTATTATATAGTTTTTTTCCTTGCCATGTATGATATTGCGTATGTGGATTTCCTTTTCTGCTTGATTAGTATCCTCAACAATATTAATAACTTTAATATATTCTAAATTTTCAAAATCCCAACCTTTTTCATAATGTGACTGTGTTCTCTCAGTGCTTAATGAATTTATACCTTGCAAGTTCTTTTCGTTATAATATTTGAAATATCGTTCTATAACTTCATTTGGCTTTAATAAAGATATTTGAGACTTCTTATTCTTTGAATTTTGGGCTGTACATCCTGCTAAAGCCATTAACAGACATAAAATGGTTATTCCAATTTTCTTATTAATAATAGCCGCCTCCTTTAAATTTTCTATTTATAATTTAAGACGCAATATTCTAAAAGGTTGCATATATTGTGTTTCTTGGGTTTGTATAACTTATATTGTATTTATTAAATCAGAATTAATATTTCAGATACTATTCTCCATAATAATCAAGCCATTCCACTGCTTCTCTATTATTTTCCCTTAATATGCTATTACAATGTCCTACATGATATTGTATATGTCTAATTTGCATAAATACTACATCTAAATTTTTAATCTTATCATAGATAATAGAATTATTTCCAAGCCATTCATCATCCTTCTCGAAAAAAAAGGTTTCAGAAATTGATTTAACTATATTTTTATATTCAGTTAAATCGTCTTTAGTTAATATACTCTCAGGCTCATGTTCCAATTCAGGGAATACTTTTTTATCCGCAAAAGGTTCTATAAATTTATCATTATTCATCCTTAACCAATAATTTATTCCAGAAAAAGCATGTAATAATTGTTGCCAGAAAACAAATCCGCCCTTTTTCTCATTCCATAAATCGTCGGGACACATTTCTATCATTTTCTCTAACATTAAAAAGGATAACTCAAATTGTATTTTTGCTATTTTAAAAAGTATGTCACTGTTCATTTTTAGCCCCCTAATATACTTTTTGTTACATCATACCCTGCTATTCTTTCCATATTCAATTTTCATAGAAAGTATTTTCGCATTTTTATAAGTTCATTTTTTCTGTTTTATAGCATTTCCATTTAACCTTCAATATTCATTAACTCACAATTATGATAGATTATGTAGCTCATTTAATTTGAGTGCAAGTCCTCGAGCTTTATCTAAGGCCTCAGTATCTTCTTTGGCGGGTATTTCATTAGTATGTATTGTACTTACACTACCAATTGACGTTGTATTCATTCGATGAAAAATAATATTTGCAGTTGTTGATGAACGCTCATAATCATGGGTATCGCCACCTGCTGAAATAACAAGTACACCACTTTTCTTTTTCTGCTTAAACTCGCTATCTTTTCTTATACATCTTGAAGCATAAAATAGCTGTAACCTACTTGCAAAGCTTAAAAGTTGCCCAGTAAGTTCTGAAAAATATAATGAAGAAGCTATTATTACATTATCAACTTCATTTAGGAGCTGATACACTTCTTGCATATCATCGTTAATAGAACATCCCTTGTTATTCCAACAATATCTGCAATCTACACAGGCACTAATATTATTATTATTGTAAGTGTGAATTACTCGTACTTCTCCATCAAGATATTTTATCATTTCATTACTAAAGTCATCGAATCTCCATTCTTTCTTGGAGAGCCACTAATAATTAGTGTTTTCATATTTACTTACCCCCACGTAATTTATAAATATCCTTAGCTTAATATGTCCCATAGATTTATGCTTCTTTCAAGAAATTTTCCAATTAACTACCATTACTATGACCTAACTTTTAACCCCTCTATTTTTATGATTTTATCAATTTCTTCTTTATCATCTGTTAATATATAGCTTTCTTGTTCATGTGAGGTATTTGTTAGCCAATCTTTATTATGCTTTATAAAAGATAAATCCTCTGGTAAGTCTGGATGAACCCAATCATGCAATGAATTTGATACCTTTTTAATTATTTCCATGGCATGTTCATCGGTATTATAATAGTAAACGGTGGACATGCTACTGCAATATGGCTAAAGTTTCATAGTTAATTTCAAACTCAGCTATTAATACATCTATTACGCCCTTAACTCGTTCATCTTCATTTATTCTCCCATAAGATAGCACAGAAACTATACTTGATAAAGATATAGGGTTGGGAATACTTGAATTATTTACATTCTCACTATTATCCTCAGTAAGATTCTTTAAGTAAGTAAAATAATCAAGGAAAATATCTTTTCCATCCATAAAATCTCTTAACCAGCCATAATCTATTCCAGTTATTTTACTCAAAGATTTTAATTCAATTTTATAATCTTTAATTAGATTTTCTATATCTTCCCTAAGAATACAATCATTCTGATTTAAATTTTTACTTACACTTTGTTTTATAATCTCAATCTCCATATATTTTCACCTTAACTTTCATAATATTCTACGAGTTGCATAACAACGCTTGTGAATAAACTATACCATAATATACAATATTTAACTACTGTTTATGAACACTTACTCAACTCCCCTATCGCACCCTATTTCTTTTTTTTGTATTATAATAAAGTTCCACTAATCTACGATTTATGGTAGAAAAAAAATAGAATCATGGATGGTTACAGAGATGAATCCTGAACTTTATTCATGCTTTAAAAGAGGAGTTGAGGGGTGGGGTATATTGGATATGTCAAAAATAAAAGCCCCATATTTAGCCAATAAAAGCTAAATACAGGGCTTGATATTTGGTTAGATTCCGAAACTATTTTATTAGTTTGTGGAACTTTATCATTATGATACAACAAAAAATCTTATTTACTCATTGCCTCTTCCACTGCAACTGAAATCTAAGTAAAATCAAGATTCATTAACACTAATGTGTATTACTAGTGTATTATTTAAAAATTCATATAAGGACATATACGATTTTATAACAAGCAAAAGCACCACTTAAAATTATTAGAAATGCTTTTTATTCTATAATGTTATATTGGAATTGGTTATCATTCTATACTTGTTATTATTTTCCTTTATAAGAAAAAGATAAATAATTAAAAGAGGCACCTACTATTAAAATAGCTTCACTTTATTTCTAAAATATTGCAAATCAATTTCAATTCTGTCAACTTGATACTGGATTTTTTCATCTTTTTTATCGGAGTTGATTAATTCAATACGTTTTTTTCTTAATCCTTCCTCAAGCACTCTGATTTCTTTATAATCAGAAATGTGAATGACTCTATTAATCCCTATATATAATGTTATTAGAAAAATTAATGTAAGTATGATTGCTGATATTTTTTTTAAATAATTATCCACTATATGACCTCCCCTATATACTTTAACAACTAATTAATTCTACTCTTATATCTGATTTCCTTCAAAAAATAAAAAAGGACCTCCACGTTTTAAACGCAAAGGTCAATAATAATTTACCAAATTATATTTTCTTTTGTTACTGTTCTTAAAACTAAGTTTACTACACTTAGGGCCATTACTTGTAGCTCTGGAGTTAATATCGTTTTATTAGTTGCTGTTTGTACCATAACACCAACAAAAGCTATTGCATTAACCCATACTATTTTGCTTAAATACCATTTTTTATTTATCATAATAAGCCTCCATTTAATTTAATTTATTTTATAAATTCTGCAGAAACATATCCCCCATGATCCCCAAAATAAATTGAGTACCAGGTGCCTACTTTTTTAGCTATTTTAACTTTGTCACCCTTGGCTAATTCACCTATTATTTTATAACCGGTACCAGGTCCACTACGTACATTTAATATATCTGCGATTACAGTCCCTTGTGTTGGGGTTGCTACAATTTTAGGTGATACTATTGGCTTTACTGGTAACGGTCCTATGATAGCCTCCACTATAGCCTTAGCAATAGCCTTGTATCCTATTTTCAAATAATGGTTAGCATCTGCAGTATCTACAAAACAAACTTCAATTAGCATAGATTTTGCAATGGTCCTCTTTATTACATAGAGCCCTTTACCATCCTTCACACCTCTATTTTTAAAGCCTAAGCTAGATATATTTTTACATACATCTATTGCATCCTGGTATTGCCTTCCCGCATACGTATAAGCTTCTACACCTTGTCCACCACCAGCATTAAAGTGTATAGAGATAAACCAATCAAGGTCTTGTCTGTTTGCTTGATCCATAATTAGAGATAAACTTTGATTAACAGAATTTGCAGAATCTATTGTGCAATTTATAGCATTGTGGCCATATTCTTTAATTAGGCGTCTTACTTCTGCACCAACTAACCTGGTATGCTCTCCCTCTTTTATAATGCCTACTGCTCCAGTACCAAATCCTCGTATTGTATGTCCATCATTTACACCAATATTTAAAATATTCATGATTATTTTTCCTCCTTCATTTCTTTTTTATTTCCTTCTTTAAGCTGTACTAAAATATTTTTTAATGCATTTGGGAAGGGCACCCCTAGCCTAATTGCATTCTCCAAGATAGAAAGACCTTCCATGCCAATATAAAACCAAATTACTAATGTACGGAATACCCATCCTTGCCCCAGGAGTCTATCTACCATTACTGCAAGCACCAGGATAATCAGTACCGTAAACTTCTTTTTAAGTCCATTAAACCCTATATCAGAGCTTAGGTTTTTTTCTTTAGTTCCACACATAAGACCCATTAAATAGTCCAACCCCATGCAGCAAAACAATACCTGCACTCCCGTTTCCCAAATTCCAAAA